>NZ_JACXZC010000017.1 GCF_020281205.1 Empedobacter stercoris | reverse complement strand
AATGAGCCCGATACAATATCGAACTCATTTTTATAATTATTAATTTTTAATCTGTCCAAACTTTTGGGTGCAGTCTAAAAACTGACCTTTTTGTTTTATATGAAATTAAGATTATTTAATTTCTTTGAAGATTACTCGTCTGTTTTCTAAGTTTTTCCAAGCAGGACAGTTTGTAACAGGATTACATTCAGCCCATTTTAAATCAGATTTTCCTTTTCCAACAGGAGATAATTTTGTAGTGTCTACACCTTTGTTAGCTAAAAAACGAACAACAGAAGCAGCTCTTCTTTCAGATAATTTTTGGTTGTAATCCACTCCTCCAGCGGCATCAGTATGACCTTCAACTACGAATTTAAAATCAGGATTTGCTAATAAAACTTCAGCAGCATGATTTAATTTTTCGTAAGATTGTTCTCTAATACGATCTGAGTTATAATCAAATTCAATTCCTTCTAAAAAAGCATTAATTTTTGTTGCAACTTCATCTCCAGAAATTCTTACAACTTTTTCAGGACAACCTCCATTTGTTGGTGGACCTGGAATAGTAGGACATTTATCTTCGCTATCAGGAACACCATCACCATCAGAATCTAACGAACATCCTGATCCATCTACACGAATTCCTTCAGGTGTATCTAAACATTTATCCCATTGATCACAAACGCCATCGCGATCCTCATCAATACATTCGAAAGGATTTTGATTAGTTGAAGTTTTAGCTAAAGGTGAAACCCATTGTAAAGCATCTTTATGTTTACCAATTTTATAATGTAAACCTAATGAAAAAGTAATCATATTATCATCACGACCTTCTTCTGTGTCTGCTGCAGTTATACCTCCTGAATTATGGTAAGGCATTGGTTTACCGGAACCATCAAACTCTTCATCACCAGACATGTAGTACATTCCACGTAACTCTAAATCAAATTTGTCATTCAATTTGTAACGTAAACCAGCACCAACTTGAGAATAAATAGATTTATCAGAGATATCTTGATCAGTTATTAATGTAAAATTAGGGTCTCCTTGAGGTGCATAATTGTTTCTATAAGCTTTATAGCCATGTATTCCTACTCCAGCGTATAAATGCATAGCCCATTTGAATTCAGTTTTGTTATCTATACGTCTTAATAAATTTGAGGCATTCAAATCAGCTAAAACTCCAATTGCATGGTATTTAGTTTTACCATAAGCATACCCATGATATCCACTTAAAGCAGAATCATCAATATTTCCTTTTTGTCTAGTTTTACCAAATTCATATTGTAAACTTAAACCAAAAGCATGGGTGATTTGTTTATTTAATTGGAATTGAAAATCATAGCCTGGAGTAAAGTATCCTCCGCCCATCCATGAAACTAAATCAGAGTTTTGCAAAGCGTTTAAACCTCCAAAAGCAGAAACAGACCAATCGTTAAATTCTTTTTTACTGTTGTTGAATGGTTTATCATCGTACTTGGTCTGTGCAGATACACATGCAGCAGCTCCCAAGATTAATAAAGATAAAATTTTTTTCATAGGTTAGAAATTATTATAACTAATATAAAGCATTACTAAATATATTTTACAAAACTAATGAATTAATAATTAATATCTTAAAAAAAATATAAACTTTTGATAAAATCTCTTGTAAAATTTTGAGGGTGTGGTATTTTTAACCGTTTAGAATCTATTAATAGGCTGTTGTAGAATAATATATCAATATCAATTAATCGGTCAACGTAACGTTCATTTTCTTTTGGTTGGACATATACTCTTCCCATTTTTTGTTCAATTTTTTTTACTATTTGTAACAATTCAAAAGGAGGATAATTAGTCAATAGTTCAATTTTTTGATTGAGAAATAGATTTTTAGTTGTAAAACCTTCAGCGCTATTTTCTAAAAGATTTGATTCTTTTTTTATTACCCCAACCTCTTTGTTTATAAGAGATTTAGCTGTTTCTATGTTATTTTTTTTGTCACCTAAGTTTGTTCCTAGTAACAAAATGGCTTTATTTTGCGACATATATGCAAAAGTAATAATAAATTAAAAATGAAAAACTTTTTCGGGAGAGTATTCTCTACAATTATAGGAAATCTATTAACGGTTAGTGTATTTATCATTCTACTTTTCGTGCTAATTTTTGTTTCAGCTTTATCTAAACCTTCAAAGAGTGTAACAGAAGGATCAGTTTTAGAGATTTCGCTCGAAAATCCAATTATGGAGAGTGATATGGATCGATCAGTTTCTTTATTTGATTTATCAGAGGATACAAATGTGTTTTTGCAAGATATCATTCATTCGATAGAAGCGGCAAAGAATGATAATAAGATAAAAGGAATTAGTTTAAAACTTGATCAATTTTCTGGTGGGGCAACGCAAGCTACAGATATTCGTAATGCGTTAGAAGATTTTAAAAAATCGGGAAAATTTGTTTATTCGTATTCAAATTCCGGTAGTCAGTTGTCTTATTATATTAGTAGTGTAGCCGATAAAATTTACCAAAATCCTTTGGGAGGTACACTTTTACAAGGATTAAGTTCTAATATTATGTTTTTCAAAAATGCGGGAGATAAATATGGAGTCGATTTTCAAGTAATACGTCATGGGCAATTCAAAAGTGCTGTTGAACCATATATAAGAACAAATATGTCTGATGAAAATCGCATGCAATTGTCTGAATTATTAAATGATGTATGGGGAAATGTAGCTAATTCAATCTCAACTTCTCGAAAAATTTCTCCAGAACAATTTAATCTGGTAACAGATAGTTTATACGCTTTTATTCCAGAAATTGGAAAGCAAAATAAAATTTATGATATCATCGCACAAGAGAATGATTATCAGAAAATGTTATTTACAAAACTTGGATTAAAACAAGAAAAGTCAAAAACTGATTTTGAAGTATTAGAAAAACATACAATTAAGGTTGAAGACTATTTTGAGACTATTACAGAAAAATCTGAAAAAGCTAAAGTAGCTGTGTTATATGCTTCAGGAACAATTACGGAAGGAAATGGTTTTGATGGAATTCAATCTAAAACCTATGTAGATGCAATCCGTAAAATTTCGCAAAATAATAAAATCAAAGCATTGGTTTTACGTGTAAATTCGCCTGGAGGAAGTGCTAATGCATCGGAAGAAATTTTATATGAGTTGATGCAATTGAAAACAAAGATGCCAATAGTTGTTTCGTTTGGTGATGTAGCAGCCTCTGGAGGTTATTATATAGCTTTAGCTTCGGATAAAATTTATGCGCAACCTAACACAATAACAGGATCTATTGGTGTTTTTGGAATGATACCAAACGCACAAAAATTATTTAATAATATAGGTTTAAACTTTGATGAAGTGAAAACGAATGCAAATGCAGATCAATTGAAGTCGTTAACAACACCCTTGTCACCAACGGCTAAAAATACGATGCAGAAATCAATTGTTTTAATCTACAGTAAGTTCGTAAATCATGTTGCAGCAAACAGAAAATTAACCTACGAACAAGTGGATAAAATAGGGGAAGGGCGAGTATGGTCTGGAACTCGTGCAAAACAAATTGGTTTGATTGACGATTTTGGAAGTTTAGAAACAGCGATTAAGGAAGCAGCTAAATTGGCTAAAATCGAAAAATATTCGACAGAAAGTTATCCAAAACGTAAAGATTCTTTCGAAGAATTTATGGATAATCTCCAAGGAAAAAATACCGAAGCTGCAATTGCAAAAGAATTAGGTTCGGATGGAATTAGAATTTACAAAGAAATAAAGTTAATGAATGAACAAAAAGGTGTTCAATTAAGATTACCTTATGATATTCAGATTCAATAAAAATCATAAAAAAGGGTTAAAAAAAAATTAACCCTTTTTTATTGCTAAAAACTTCCTATTTTAGTGAAAATATTTAGATGATTAAAAAATTAAATTCTCTTTTATAATCATCTAAATTTATTATACTTTTGTACATTCATTTTTAATAATACTGAGACATAATCAACGATGGGATTATTTGATTTTTTCACGCAAGAAATTGCGATTGACTTGGGGACTGCTAACACTTTAATTATCCATAATAATAAGGTTGTAGTAGATAGTCCGTCTATCGTCGCTATACATAGAAGAACAAATAAAGTTATTGCTGTTGGAGAACAAGCAAAACACATGCAAGGAAAAACGCATGACGATATAAAAACAATTCGTCCTTTGAAAGACGGAGTAATTGCAGATTTTGAAGCTTCAGAATTTATGTTGACAGAGTTCATCAAGAAAATTCCTGGAATTCAAGGTAAATTATTTTCACCTTCATTGCGTATGGTGATTTGTATTCCATCTGGAATTACCGAAGTTGAAAAACGTGCTGTTAAAGATTCTTGTGCACGTGTCAACGCAAAAGACGTGCGTCTTATTTACGAACCAATGGCTGCTGCGATTGGAGTTGGAATAGATATCACGCAACCTAAAGGTAACATGATTATCGATATAGGTGGTGGTACAACAGAGATTGCCGTTGTTGCATTAGGTGGTATTGTATGTGACAAATCTGTAAAAATTGCAGGTGACGTCTTTACAAACGATATTGCTTATTATTTAAGAACCCATCATAATTTATATATCGGAGAAAGAACTGCCGAGCGTGTTAAAATTGAAGTTGGAGCTGCTGTGGAAGAATTAGAGCATGCACCAGATGATATGCCAGTTCAAGGACGTGACTTAATTACAGGAAAACCAAAAGAAATTACTGTAAATTACCGCGAAATTGCACGTGCATTAGATAAATCAATTTTACGTATAGAAGATGGTGTGATGGAAACATTGTCTCAAACTCCTCCAGAATTAGCTGCTGATATCTACAATACAGGTATCTATATGGCTGGTGGTGGAGCTATGTTGAGAGGTTTAGATCAACGTATTTCTAAAAAAACAGGCTTACCAGTTTTCTTGGCTGATGATCCTTTACGTGCTGTTGTTCGTGGAACAGGTATTGCACTTAAAAATATAGATAAATTCACTTTCTTAATGAAATAGAAGAGTAAAAAGCAATGCAATATATTCTGAATGCGATTAGAAGAAATGGAATGCTATTAATTTTTGTCTTTTTAGAGTTAATTGCATTGTTTCTTGTCTTTAAGAAAAATATTTATCACGAAACTATTCTCGCCTCTGCAAGTACATCTTTTACAGGTTATGTAAATGATAAAATTGCGAAGGTGACAAACTTCGTTCAATTACCACAAACAAATAAAGATTTGATGGATGAAAATGCGTTCTTGCGCGAGCAATTAGTGCATTTGGGTATTAAAGATGCGAAAACAAAAAAGTTTTATAAATCAGATACTTTAGGTTATCACCAAACATATTCTTTTGTACCTACAGAAATTGTAAATAATTCTATCATCAAAACACAAAACCTTTTGACTATTGATAAAGGAACAAATGATGGAATTGAAAAAGGGGATGGTATTATTACAAATAATGGTGTAATTGGTATTGTAACCTATGCGGGGAAAAATTATTCTCGTGCAATATCTTTATTAAACAAAGACATCAATATCAATGCCCGTATCAAAGGCAATCAATATTTTGGGACAGTGAAATGGGATGGGAAAGATCCTCGTTTTGTTCAGTTATATGAAATTCCAAAATACATCGAAGTCAAAAAAGGAGATACAATCGAAACAGACGGTAAATCGCCTGTTTTCCCAGAAGGAATTATTATAGGAAAAGTTGTAAGCAAAGGAATTGACGAAACGGGTGAAATGAAAGTTCAAGTAAGATTGAAACAAGATTTCGCTAATTTAGCTCAAGCCTATGTGGTAACTAACCTGAATAAAGTTGAAATTCAACAAGTCGAAAAATCAGATACTTTAACAAACACACAGAATGTTCAATAAAGATTTTTTAATCAACATTATCAAGATTATAATTTTAGCTTTACTGCAAGTTTTTGTCTTCAATCACATCAACTTTTTAGGAAGCTATCAACCATATATCTATATTGTTTTTGTGTTATTTTATCCACCATCTAAAAACAAATATGCATTATTGATCTTATCTTTCTTATTGGGATTAATGATAGATACTTTCGAGTATACAGGTGGAATACATGCATTTGCTTTAACTTTTATAGCTTTTTTACGTAATCCAATTATTAAGCTGTTGGCAGGAAAACAAGATTATGAGATGGAATTTTTCTCTTTCAGTTCGTTTAGTTTTGCACAATGGTTGTTTTATTTGGTTATTTTGATACTTGCTCATCACGTAGTTTTATTACTTTTAGAAAACTTTAAACCATCTGGAATCGGATCTTTGATGCTAAAAGCTTTAATTAATTCGGGAATAACTTTTGTGTTTGTTTTCATTTATAAAATTTTATTTAAAAATAAAGTTGGAGTATGAAAAAGTTGATGGTTGTTTATGCGTTAATCCTGTTTATAGTTGTACTATTTATAGGACGTTTAGCGTATTTGCAATTGTTTACAGATCGATATACGCTGAATGCGTTTAATACATCTATCAAGCAAGAAATTGTATATCCTAATCGTGGTGATATCCTTGATCGTAACGGAAAATTATTGGTGAGTAATACTTATTCGTACGAATTAGATGTTATTCCAGCCAAAGTTGTGGACAAAGATGGAGAAGTTATAAATGATTTTGATAAAGCAAAATTCTCTAAAATGGTTGGTATTTCAACCAAACAATTCGATTCGATTTTAACTAAAATTACTTCAGCCAAAGATTATAAAAAATTATCTCCATATCCTTTTCTAAAAAATATTTCGCGCGAAAATTTTGCTCGAATGCAAGAACAATTGTACTTGTATCCAGCATTTAGTATCATCAAACGTCCCGAACGCAAATACATGGTAAATTCTGCAGGAAATATATTAGGTTATATAAACGAAGCGAATCAAGCATATATTAAAACAGATTCTACCTATTATCAACCAGGTGATTTAGTAGGAATTGCAGGTGTTGAGAAATCGTATGAAAAAGATTTGCGTGGTGTAAAAGGTGTGAAAAACTGGATTGTAGATCGAACAATGAATGTTGTTGGACCTTATAAAAATGGAGATTACGATCGTGCAGTAAAAAGTGGTAAAACAGTAAACTTAACTATCGATTTTCGCTTACAAGAATTAGCAGAACAAATGCTCAAAAATAAACGAGGAGCTGTGGTTGCAATTGATCCTACGAATGGAGAAATTTTAGCTTTAGCTTCAGCGCCTACCATTAATCCAAATGATTTTTTGAATTCTAAATTAAGAAATGCTTTAATCAATGACTCAATTTCTCGTCCTACCTATGATAGAGCTTTACAAGGATCATATCCGCCAGGTTCTACGTTTAAAGTTTTGACTGCTTTAGCAGGAATGCAAATGGGGACCATGACAGAGCAAACGACTTATGTTTGTAAGCACGGTTATCGATACGGACGTATGCATATTGGTTGTCACTGTGGAATGTATTATGAACCACAAGGTTTAGAACGGGCAATAGGAAAATCTTGTAACAATTATTTTTCTGAAGCTTATCGAGATATTGTCAAGAAAGATCCCAATAATTATGGCGTTGGAATGAATGAATGGGCAGCGATTATGAATAGTTTTGGACTTGGTAAATTCATGGGAACTGATTTACCAGTAGGTAGTAAAGGTCTTATTCCAACGGAAGATTTTTATGACTCTCGCTTTGGAGAAGGGGTTTGGAATCCTTATCGAATTATTTTTAACGGTATGGGACAAGGAGATATCAATACAACGCCTTTGCAAATGGCAAATTTTACAGCTGCAATTGCGAATAAAGGATATTTTTATACCCCACATATTGTGCGTAGAATTGATGGAAAACCTCTGAAAGATTCTACTTACATAGTAAAGAAAAATACGTTAGTTGATCCGAAATATTTTGATATCATTCATAGAGGAATGCGAAATGTTTTCACAATAGGAACAGCTCGTGGCTTTGAAACAAGTAGTTTTGTTCAATATGGAAAAACGGGAACGGCACAAAACTCGCATGGACAAGATCACTCTTTGTTTATTCTTTTTGCACCTGCTGATAAACCAAAAATAGCCGTAGCTGCAATTGTCGAAAATGGACATTATGGAGCAACTTGGGCAGGTCCGATGACGAGTTTAGTAGCAGAATTATATCTTACAGATACGATTAAACGTACACCTTTATTAGAACGAATGAAAAATGGTAATCTACAAGGAGAATATCGTCGTCAGTGGATAGATTATTTAAAGAGAAAAGGTTTGTATATAGAACCAGTGAAGAAAGATTCTTTAGGAACGAAAGCAGGTGAATTAAGAACAAATAAAGATTCAACAAAATTTAAAAATGAGTCAAAACAGATTACTAAAAGGAATTGATTGGACCGTTTTGATCCTTGGGTTTCTAATAGTAACCTTCGGAATTATGAACGTTTACAGTGTCAATCCAGATTTAGGTCAAAAACAGCTAATTTGGTTTGGACTTGGGATGGTCATGATTTTAATTTTGATCATTGTGAGTGGAAACAATCGTAATTTTTTCGAAATTTATAGTCCCGTTTTTTATATTGTCTCCTTAATCCTCTTGGTAGGGGTTTTGATTTTTGGTAAAGAGATTAATGGAGCAAAAGCTTGGTACCGTTTTGGTCCGTTGAGTTTGCAACCCGCTGAGTTTGCAAAAATTGGTACAGCTTTGCTGATTGCTAATTTTATTAACCATTCCAATGCCAATTTGAAGGATATCAGTTTTGTAGGAAAAGTCTTGCTTGTTATTGCAATTCCAGTGGCTCTGATTCTGTTGCAACCCGATTTAGGATCAGTGATTATTTTCTGTTCGTTTAGTATAGCGTTGTATCGAGAAGGATTAAACCCGTGGATTATTATCGCACCAATCATTTTATTGGTTATTTTCCTTATATCAATTGTACAAATTCCTTTTTATGTTTTATTAATTTTAGGATTTATAATTCTTACAATTGCACTATTAATTTTGGCTTTCAATTACAATCAAAATGTAATTGATGTGATGCATGGGATATTAATAGGACTATCGATTTTCTTTCTATTATTGATAGGAATATGTTATTTGGTCGAAGATTTATCCGAATCAACGAGAGAATCTTTTGGACATCTTTTTCCTATGCGTTCCTTATTTTTCTCGGAACCAATCTTTTTTAACACTGTTTTCTTTGGATTAATTGGTTTTGCAATATCGATAATTCCTGTGTTAATTTTGAAGTTAACCGAACAAAAGGAAATGAATAATTCACCTTTCAAAACTCAAAATGGGTTGTCTGCAAACGTGTTGAGTTTTAGTATTATTGTTTCGATTGTTTTATTACTATTTGCAAGTACGGTTAGTTTTATTTCACCTATTATTTTCGAAAAATTACCAAAACACCAAAAAGAGCGTGTAATGGTTTTATACGAAGGAGAAGCAAAATACCGTGATACTTCTGGATATAACTTATTGTATGCAAAAACAGCAATCGGTTCGGGAGAATTATATGGAAAAGGATATAATCAAGGAACGATTAAGAAAGGAAGATTTGTGCCTGAACAACAAACAGATTATATTTTTACCGCAGTAGGCGAGGAGTGGGGCTTTATAGGAAGTACAGCTTTGGTTATTGTCTATGCCATTTTTGTGGGACGATTATTTTTCTTAGCCGAAAATCAAAAGAATAAGTTTGCACGATTTTATGGATACTCCGTTGCGTCAATTTTATTCTTTCACTTTTTTATCAATATTTCGATGGTAATCGGACTTTTCCCAACAGTTGGAATTCCCTTACCATTCTTTAGTTATGGGGGAAGTTCCTTATGGGGATTCACTATTTTGATAGGAATCTTCTTAATTATTCATTATAAGAACAGTCAAGGATTTATATAAAAACATATAGATTAAAAAAGCTACATTCCAAGGATGTAGCTTTTTTATTTGTGATTATTTGGATACTTCTAATTCAGAAATATGACTTACTTTTTTGATTAATTTATTGTCTTTATCGATTAATAATAAAGTAGGAGTAGATTCAATTCCAAATTCAGTAGCAATTGGTGAATCCCATCTCAAGAGATCAGAATAATTGTACCACGATAAATCTTTTGTAGCACTCTCAAAAGCATTTTGATCATAGTCTAAAGAGATTGCAACTATTTCACCACCTTTTGCTTTAAAGTCTTTGTAAAACTCTTTAATATGAGGAACCTCTTGTTGACAAGCAGGACACCAAGATGCCCAAAATACAATTAGTTTTTGATTGGCTTTAATATCATACAATGATTTCTTTCCCTTTACAGCTTTATCAAATGTGATATTTGGAACCTGTTGTCCAACCTGTATTAAACTAACACCAGCTATCTTCTTTAATTGATCTGTAACTTTTCCTTTTAGTCCATTTATTTTTTCACCATATTTTTGATGAAAATTAGCATATTCTTTTTTTGGAACAAATTTTAGAATTGCCGTCAAAACATTTTGACCTCTTGTAGTTTCAATATTTGTTTTTCCTAAAATTTCATCTGTCGCAGCAATCAAATTATCTTCGATATTTTGGTTTCCAGCAGTAGATAATTTGGTGTTGATATAAGCAAAAATCAAATCATTGAACATTCCAGATTGCTCCAAACGAAGATCGTCATTTGAAAAATGATTCAGAATCGATTCTATAGTCGAAGTATCTCTATTATTTTGTGCTTGTTGCTTTAGATCATTTAACACATTTATATAAGTGACTAAATCAGAAAATTTTTCACTTCTTTTTAAATCATTGATTCGTTTATCTTCTTTTACCATTGCCGTATAAAACTCATCAGTTGGTTTATACATTTGCATTAAATATGGAAAAACTTGATTTTGAATTTCGTTTAATGGTTGTAACGCCAAAACTTTATTATATTCATTTTGTGCACTACCTTCAATAACTTGAAGTTTAGAATTTATTTCTTGACCTGTAACTGTTTTAAATTTCAAATCTTTGTTATCTGTCAGTAACGATAAATTTTCTCCTGTTGGTAAATCGATACGTACAAAACCATTGTATTTTGATGGTACTTTTGCAGTGAAATTACCATTGTTGTCAGTTTTGGAATTGTTGATTAATTTCAATTCAGCATTTTCGTAAACCTTTACTAAAACTGGTTTATTGGCGTAATTTTCTAATTGACCAGAAATTGTAAACTGTCCAAAAACAGAGCTTCCTAAAACAATAAGAGGAATTAAAAATTTATTTTTCATAATTTTTTGTGATATAAAAAAACCTCAATCATTTGATTGAGGTTTAAAAGTATGATTATTATTAATTAAATCAAAGATTTTTTGTATTTGTTCATAGCGAAATATACAACAGCTACTGCAATTGCAAATCCAATTAAATAAATTGTATACTCATCGATTGGAGTTGCTGGATTTCCAGGAGTATTTGTATCTGGAGGTGGTGGACCACAATCTGGATCTAGAGGATCGCACCCTTGAGCATATGTTGTTAGAGCAAATACATTAAATATAAATAAGGTTAGTAGTAATCTAAAATTTTTCATAAGGTTAGCGGTTTATTAATTAATTGTTTTTTGAGATACAACTTTTCCATCTTTATATGTAATAACTACTACATGTACTCCTGTAGTAAGATTTAATTTGTAATCTGAGTTAGTAGAAATATCTACATTACGAGAAATTAATCTTCCTGTTATATCATAAATTTCAATCTTGGCATTTGTATTTTTATCCTCAAAACGAACGTATTTGTTCGTCTTATCTTTATAAATATAAGTTGCATTATTTTTATTTAAATCATCAGTTCCCAAAACTAGAGGAGCTTCATTCCAATAAAGCTCAAATTGATCATTTATGTTAGGATTTGCAACAAATTTTATCTGAGTATTAGCATCTACTTCAACAACATTATTTTTAGATTTATCTAATAAATAGTATTTACCGACAGAAAAGTTATCCACTCTATTTAAAATTGATTGTTCAAATAATCTTAAATTGATCGTATAGTTATGCCCTTCAATTAAATTATTAAATCCAATACCGATTGGTTTTCCTATATAATCTAGCGAGTTAAATTGGTTCAATAAAGTTTGTGAGTTAGTTACAATAGTTCCATCATTTTTTTCTTCAAAAATGAATATTGGATTTTTTGAAATAGATTCATTTACTGAATTCCCTGTAGTATAAAAATTTGAGTTCACTAAATAAGCAGCATCTCCAAGTATTGAATTATCTTCCAATAAAAATAATTCTAACTGAGTAAAATCATTACCTGCAATTAAACCTTTACTTTGTAAGCTTGTATCTTCTAGTAAATTATAACTACTTGTGTCGTTACTCGATCTAGCATAAAGGCCTGAAGTGCTTCCATTTGTAAAGTCATAAATAAAAGTTTTTTGTCTATCCGCTATATTAAAATTTGCTGTAACGATATTACTACCACCATTATTAGCTTTAAGCATTGTATAGTAATCAATTTCGAAGTACTCAAATGGTTTAACTATTAAAGCGTCAGGATTTCCTGCCCAAAAATATGGATTAGCTCCAGTTTCAGATTTTTGTAAATAAGCAGTAATTCTAGTCGTGTTAGTATTACTTCCACCTGTTTGATCATCCCAGTTAACAAAGTAATTATTAGCTAATTTATGTATTCTGAATTTAATTGTAGTAGGTTCAAAAGTTTCAGTAGGACCTTTAATCGCTCCATTAACAACAAATTTTATCCAAGAATTAGCAATAGATACATCACTTAAATCCAAATTTGATGTAAATGGATTTGAAAAACGATGTAAATTCTTTCCATAGCGAGAATTTGTATCAGGAGCATTATTTCCTAAGTATGATACGAACTCCTCGTTATAATTATTTCTAAGATTTTTCCAATTACCCCAAGTTAATTCAGAAAACTGTTCTTTAGTTTTATTTACAATTCCACTTTCGACATTGTTTAATGTTACAGCTTTGTTATTTGGCTTACCGTAAGTAGCGAATTTATTTGAAGCTGATATTCCTTCAAGAAAACTTTTAAAGGCACCATTCATTGTATTAATAGTGTAGTTAGCACCAGCAACTACACCTGTTCCTTTAGGAACATTATCATATTCTGTTTCTTTAACATCCCAAGCAAGTATCGTTTGGTTATATCTGTTAGTTCCACAGTTCGAATTTACAGCACACTCTCCTCTAAATGCAGAAGAGTTAGAAGTAATATTATTAATTATATTTTCAATTTTATCATCTTGATAAGGTAAACCAAATGGGTAATAATCATTTAGAGATGGATTGATATTAGATCTTTCGATTGCTAATTGTCCAGAAACAGAAGATGCTTGATCAATTATTAATTGACCATATTCCGTACTAGTACTGTACTTATTTACGAAGTTTTTTCCAATAGTATTTTCATTCGTAAAACCACCTTGTATTTGAATATTTCCTTCGTTAATTATTTTTTCTGTAGTTCCTGATGTAGCATCAGTCTTAACATTTACATTTCCTCCATTATAGAATAAAGTACTTGGATTTACTTTAACGATAACTGCATCTTTTATATATGTGTCTTGTGCAGAAGCACTATACATCGCACTAAGTGCGACTAAAGCAAGTAGATTCTTTTTCATATATTATATTATTTTTGGTTAGGCATCCTTTAAATTTTATTAAAATCAATACAAATATAAACAAAACTTTTATTAAAAAGTTATTATGCAAATAATTATATAATTACTTTTTCTGGTAAATCTTTGATATCATACATTAGATCAGTAAAGATTTCTTCCGTAACTGCTCTCAATCCGCGAGCTCCCAACCCTAGTTCATTGGCACGGTCTACAATTTTATTAAGGGTTTCGTCCGTCACTACAAGCTCTTTATCATCTAAGGCAAATAGCTTTGTATATTGTTTGATAAGCGAGTTTTTTGGTTCTGTCAAAATAGCTCTCATCGCTTCTTTATCTAACGCTTTAAGATAAGTTATAATAGGCAAACGTCCAATTAATTCTGGAATAATACCAAAGTTTTTCAAATCTTGTGCGTTTACTTCGTCCAAAAGATTTTCGACTTCTTTTTGATCGTCGTTTTTAAAACCAATTACATGTTTTTTCAAACGATCTGCAATGTGTTTTTCAATTCCAGAAAAAGCACCTCCAGCTATAAATAAAATATCTTTTGTATTAACTTCTATAAATTTTTGGTCAGGGTGTTTACGTCCTCCTTTTGGTGGAACATTAACCACAGTTCCTTCCAGAATTTTAAGTAAAGCTTGTTGAACGCCTTCTCCAGAAACGTCTCTAGTAATAGAAGGATTATCGCTTTTTCGTGCTATTTTATCTACTTCGTCGATAAAAACGATCCCTTTTTCAGCAAGTTCTAAATTGTAATCTGCAGCTTGTAAAAGTCGAGTTAAAATACTTTCTACATCTTCTCCTACATATCCTGCTTCTGTCAATACAGTTGCGTCAACAATTGCAAATGGTACATTTAATAATTTAGCAATTGTTTTTGCTAATAATGTTTTTCCACTTCCAGTTTCTCCAACTAAAATAACGTTCGATTTGTCAATCTCAACATCATTATCTTTGTCTAGTAATATTCTTTTATAGTGATTGTAAACTGCAACAGACAATATTTTTTTTGCCTGATCTTGACCAATCACATAATCATCTAAAAACTCCTTAATTTCTTTAGGTGATTTTAAAGTTAGAGGTTTTATCAAATCGTTATTTGCATTAAATTTCGATTCTTCTAAAACTATACCATGCGCTTGCTCAATACAATTATCACAAATATTACCGTCAATTCCAGACACTAAAATATTTACTTCGTTTCTGCTTTTTCCGCAAAAAGAGCACTTATTTTCTTCCAATTTTTTATACTTAATTAAGCTGCAAAGGTACTTATTTTGTTTTAGATAGAAAATATTTCTTTGTTAATTTGTAGATGTTTTTAAGTATTTTTATATAGGGCTTTATAATCTGCTTTTTATAACTGTTGTTTTTTACTCATTTTTATTGATTTACTACGTTTTTACTTGTAGAAAACAAAAAAGGATTCTAAATAATTAGAATCCTTTTTTGTTATAATTTTTGAATTAGAAATTATTTTCGAGGTAATAAAACTTCGTCAATCATTCCATATTCTTTTGCTTCTATAGAAGTCATCCAGTAATCACGTTCACCATCTTTTTCGATTTGCTCGAAAGTTTGACCAGAATGGGTTGCAAGAATGTCGTATAATTCTTTTTTCAATTTCAAGATTTCTTTCAATGTGATTTCCATATCAGTTGCTTGACCTTGAGCACCACCTAATGGTTGGTGAATCATTACGCGAGAGTGTTTTAGAGCCGAACGTTTTCCTGCTGCTCCTGCACATAATAGAACTGCTCCCATAGAAGCGGCCATACCTGTACAAATTGTCGCAACATCAGGTTTTACCAACTGCATCGTGTCGTAAATCCCTAATCCAGCATAAACACCACCACCTGGTGAGTTAACATAAATTTGAATGTCTTTTGTGGCATCTACACTCTCTAAGAACAATAATTGCGCTTGAATGATGTTTGCAATTTGATCATCAATCGCAGTTCCTAAAAAGATAATTCTATCCATCATCAATCGAGAGAAAACGTCCATTTGTGCAACGTTCAATTTTCTTTCTTCAACAATGTAAGGCGTTGTGTTTTGGATATAACTCTCCATATGTAAAGAGCTAATTCCTTTGTCTAACAGCGCATATTTTTTAAATTCTTCTCCTACGTTTTTCATTATTCAATTTAGATTTTAAATGAAAGGTATAAAGAATTTTTTAGAAGTGATTAAGCTTCTGCTAATTCTTTATTTTTTTCAGTAATGATGTCTACAAACTCGTCAAATGTTACTTCTTTTTCGTTCAATTTTACATTGTTTTTAAAGATATCTAACATTTTGTCTGTAAACACTTGGTATGATAAACGGTTGTATTCTTCCTGATTTTGTAAAGCAGACATTGCAATTTGTTGTAATGTATCTTCTGGAATAGAATTTTGACCGTACATTTTTAATTGATCTTTGATCGCAGCAAAAGCAGCTTCTTTTACTTCTTCAGCATTTACTTCAACATTGTTCAATTCAGCAATTTTAGCTTCGATTAATTGGTAACGTAAACCTTTGTCCATTTTAGCCAATTCTTCTTTCGCTTGTTCTTCAGAAGTTACATTTTCGTTAGAAGAAATTAACCATTTAGTTAAAAATTCTGTTGGTAAATCAAACTGAACTGTCTCTAGTAATTTAGCGACAACATCGTTGATAATTTGTTTGTCAGATTCTTTGTTGTACATGTTTTCTGACTCTTCTTTGATTTTGTTACGGAAAGCTTCTTCTGAATCTACAGCTCCTTCTCCATAAACTTTATCAAATAATTCTTGGTTAACTTCTGCTTTTTCAGCTTTGTTAATTTCTTTGATTGTATAAGTTACTTTAGTTCCTTCTTCAGTAACTTCTGTGTTCAATTGTTGAGCAGCTTCTTCAGCAGTGTCAAAAATATCGTTAGAATTTACTTCTACAACATCACCAACTTTTTTACCAATAAATGCAGAAGCATCTTTTAATTCTTCTAAACGGATAAATGTTGGTTTAGCTTCTTGACCTTCTACAGCAGCTTCTACTTTTAATACTGCTTCAGCTTCAGCTTCAGCTAATGATTTTAATGATCCAAAACGAGCAGCGAAGTTGTCAACATATTTTTGGATTTCGTCTTCAGCAACTTTTACTTTGTAGCTTTCAACTTCAACTTTAGATAAGTCAACCTCAAATTCAGGAGCTAATCCTAATTCGAAATCAAATGATAATTGATCAGCATTCCAATCAACTTCTTTCATTACAGGAACTGGATTTCCTAAGATTGATAATTTTTCTGTGTTGATGTAGTCAGAAACACTTTTTTGTAAGATTTCGTTAACTGTATCAAAAATAACAGCTTGCTCGTATTGTTTTTTTACAAAACTCATTGGAACTTGCCCTTTACGGAATCCTTTGATGTTAGCTGTTTTTCTGTATTGGTTCAATACATCAACTACTTTCTCTTGATAATCTGCCTTGTCAACAGTTACAGTTAATACTGCGTTTAATTTGTCTGTTGTATTTTTAGTAATATTCATCTACCTTAAATTTGGAGTGCAAATGTATAAAATTTTAATCATTTTTAATAGAAGAAAATGAAAATCCAAGCAATTCATTCTCTATAAATTAACAATTGAGATTGAATCTTATCAAATTGTTTAGATTTAGATTTTTAGTTGTCTTGATTATAATTTATCATTCACAAATTCTGATTGATATTTTCAATAATTAAGCCAATAGAAAACATCTGTCAGATTGACATAAAAAAAGTCCAGTAGATGATTCTACTGGACTTTTATATTTAGATGCTATAATTTTATAGTTCTCCGTAATTTGCGTAAGATTCATCAAACTGAAAATCTTCCATAAATTTCGTTGTATAGTTTCCTGCTACAAAATCTGGATGATCCATTAATTGTAAATGGAAAGGAATTGTTGTTTTGATACCTTCAATATAAAACTCACCTAATGCACGTTTCATTTTCTGAATTGCTTCTTCACGTGTTTGTGCTGTTACGATTAATTTTGCAATCATCGAATCGTAGTTAGGTGGAATTGTATATCCAGCGTATACGTGTGTATCTACACGGACACCATTACCACCAGGAATGTTAATATTTGTGATTTTTCCTGGAGAAGGGCGGAAGTCATTGTATGGATCTTCTGCATTGATACGACATTCGATTGAATGTCCTTGAGGGTAATAGTTTTTACCAGAAATAGGTTCACCAGCTGCTAACATAATTTGTTCGCGAACTAAGTCGAATCCTGTTACTTGTTCTGTAATTGGGTGTTCTACTTGGATACGAGTATTCATCTCCATAAAGTAGAAGTCTCCGTGTTTATCAACTAAAAACTCAATTGTACCAACACCTTCATAACCGATATATTCACAAGCTTTAACTGCTGCTTCACCCATACGTTTACGTAAATCGTCTGTCATAATAGGAGAAGGAGTTTCTTCTGCTAATTTTTGGTTACGACGTTGAATAGAACAGTCACGCTCAGATAAGTGACAAGCTTTACCGTTTTGGTCACTTGCAACTTGAATTTCGATATGACGAGGTTCTTCAATCAATTTTTCCATGTACATACCGTCGTTACCAAAAGCTGCTGCAGCTTCTGTACGAGCAGATTCCCATGCGTGTAACAAATCTTCTTCTTTCCAAATTGCACGCATCCCTTTACCACCACCACCAGCAGTAGCTTTCATCATTACAGGGTATTTTATTTCGCGCGCAACCTCTAAAGCTTGTTCATAGCTTTCTAACAAACCGTCAGAGCCAGGAACAACAGGTACTCCTGCTTCTTTCATTGTAGCTTTAGCATTTGCCTTATCTCCCATACGGTCGATATTATCAGCAGGCGCTCCAATGAATTTTATTCCGTTAGATGCACAGATTTTAGAAAAAGTAGAGTTTTCAGATAAGAATCCATAACCTGGGTGAATAGCATCCGCGTCTGTAATTTCTGCAGCCGCGATGATGTTAGCCATTTTTAGGTATGAATCTTTACTTGGAGCAGGACCAATACACACCGCTTCGTCTGCGAAACGTACGTGTAAAGATGTTTCGTCCGCTTTAGAGTAAACAGCAACCGTTTTGATTCCCATTTCTTTTGCAGTACGTATAATACGCATTGCAATTTCACCTCTATTAGCGATTAATATCTTCTTAAACATAATTTTTAGATGTAATTGATTAAGCTGGATCAACTAAGAATAATGGTTGATCGTACTCAACTGGACTTGCATCGTCCACTAAGATTTTAACAATTTTACCAGAAACTTCAGATTCAATTTCGTTGAATAATTTCATTGCTTCAACAATACATAATACTTTACCTGGAGCGATAGAGTCACCTACACCTACGAAAGGTTCTTTTCCTGGGCCAGCTGAACGGTAAAATGTTCCAATCATAGGAGATTTTACTGTGATTAAATTGCTGTTTTCTTCTTCTGATGGAGTCGTAGAGTTGTTTGCTGGTGCAGCAGCTGGCGCTTGTGGCGCTGCAGCTTGTGCTACAGGAGCTTGAGGTACATAAAATTGTTGAGACGCAACTTGCGCAGGTACGCTTGCTAAAGTTTTGATTTTAATCTCGATGTCATCTTGTTTGATGCTTACTTCAGCAACTTCTGCTTTTGATACGAATCTAATTAAATTTTGAATGTCTTTAATGTCCATATAATGCGGTTTTTTTATTTGACCTTTATGTTTGTTTTAATAAAACGATTTCAAAGGTATTGAAAAAAAAATAAAAAAAGCTGTTTCTTTTATAGAAACAGCTTCAAAATCTTTATAAGATTATATTATTCAGTAACTTCTTGTACTTTTTCTAATACTACTTTTCCTTTGTAGTATAATTTCCCGTCAGACCAATGAGCTCTGTGGTATAAATGTGCTTCACCAGTTGTTTTATCGATTGCTAATTGAGGAGCTTCGATTTTGTAGTGTGTTCTACGTTTATCTCTTCTTGTTGACGACTGTCTTCTCTTAGGATGTGCCATATCTAACTACTTTTTTTCTTTATTTCTATAATTTATTTTAATAATAAAAACCAATTAAGGTTTCAAATCTTTCAATTTTGCCCAACGTGGATCAATGTCGTCATTATCGTCGACATCACCATTATCGTTGTCATCCTCATCCTCATCGTTTTCTGCATCTTCGTCTAATTCGTAAATGCTATACTGATCAAGTAAGTCTATCATTTCAGAATTACTTTCTCCATTTAAAACATCAGGATGAATTCGTTTTGTTGGTACTGATAACATTGCTAATTCATAAAGAATTTGTGCAAGGTTGATTTGGTATTCTTCACGAGGAATAACCCAAATTTCAAAATCAGTATCGTCAAACTCGTCGCCAAATTTAACAATTAATTCTGCATTATTCGAAATTTCTTGCTGAAACAATTCTCCAGTTAAATCGCAAGGAACAGTAATGTTTCCTTTTAAGCTAATTTCTAACTCGAGCATTGTTGATTTTTTATCTAAAATGATTGATGCAATCATCGTAGGATTTTCAAAATCTTGCTCAATTTCAAATAAATCAAAGAACGATTGTGATAATTCGAACGTAAAATTACTCTTACCAAAAGGCAAGCTTGTAAATATAATATTATAATTTTTCAACTTGTCCATACCACAAAAAGGTGTGCAAAGATAATCTAATTTATTTAAAATTAATAGCTCTTTACAACTTATTTTAATTTTTTATTCTTTATTATCGCCTTTCTCTAGTTTTAGAGGAATATGTTGCAATACATTTTTAGTTAACTCTTGATATTCGTTTCGGTTTTTGAACAATTCAATTGCTGTAAAAATAGCTTCTTTAAAAGATTCTTCGTTTGCAATTCCTTTTCCTGCAATATCGTAAGCTGTTCCATGATCAGGAGAGGTACGAACAAATTTTAATCCAGCTGTATAATTTACACCTTCATCAAAACTAATGGTTTTGAAGGCTACCAAACCTTGATCGTGATACATTGCTAAAACAGCATCAAATGCATCTAAATTATGGGGACTAAAAAAGCTGTCAGCTGAATAAGGGCCGAAGACCAATTGATTTTCGTTGATACATCGTTCGATAACAGGAGAAATAATTTCTTTTTCTTCAGAACCCAACAAACCATTATCACCAGCGTGAGGGTTAAGTCCAAGAACTGCAATTTTTGGTTTTGAAATTGCATAATCTTCTACTAAACTTTTATGAATTTGTTGAATTTTAGCGTAAACAGATTTTGTATGAATGTTTTTTGCTACTTCACCTATTGGAATGTGTTGTGTAACCAAACCGACTTTTAGTTTTTCTGAAACCAGAAACATTAAGGGTTTTCCTCCCCAAACTGCACCCAAAAATTCTGTATGTCCAGGAAAATTAAAATCTTCGGACTGAATATTGTCTTTGTTTATAGGAGCGGTTACTAAAACATCAGTAAAGCCATCTGTTACAGATTGTGTTGCAGCTTTTAGAGATTGATAAGCATGTTCGCCAGCTTCTTTGGTTATTTTACCAAAATGAACATCGATTTGATCTTTCCAAAGATTAACAACGTTTATTTTACCGTCAACAATTTGACTTGCATCTTGAATGCCTTGAAAATTGATTCGGTCAAATTTTAATTTATCTTTTTGGTAAGATAAGAGTTTTGTTGAGCCAAAAATAACAGGAGTAAAAAACTCTGTCATTTCTTTTTCTTGTAGAGTTTTTAGAATAACTTCTATTCCAACTCCATTATAATCGCCAATCGAAATGGCAACTCTTGGTTTTCTATCTTTTTCAGACATAATTTAATTTTAATAAGATTGGCTTGATGGTTTGTGTTTTTTGAAAAACTTTTTGTAAATCAAATCTACAATTAAACCTCCAATCCATGATGAAAAGAATAAAACAGGACAAATAGCAATTTCGTACCAAGTTGGGTGATATGGTGTGAATAATACATCACCTAATGCTACGATTAAAACAATAAAACCGACAAACATGGTGTAGGCTTGTTTTGCTCTTTTTACAAGTAATGCGGTGATGACACCTCCAACTAAAGCAGCAATTCCGCTAATTGCTAACATTGATCCAAAGAATTGAACTTTAAAATTTTTTCCTTCTCCGTGCGAAAAGTATTTGATGACATGTCGCCATTCAGGGAAAATTTTATCATCCCAATGTAATCTGTTCGCATTGTATATAAGTCCAAATTGAAGAATTGCATAGATGACAATTAATCCTACAATTACAGCAATAGTGTTTCTTAATACAGTTTTGTCTTTAAGCATAATTATTTATTAGTCTGCAATCGCAATTACAGATATTTCTACATTTACATCGCGGGGTAAACGAGCAACTTCTACACATTCTCGCGCAGGGTAATTTGTATCATTGAAATAAGAAGCATACACTTCATTTACGGCATTAAAATCGTTTAAATCTTTTACGAAAATTGTTGTTTTTACAACATTATCTATTGTTGTGCCGCCTTCTTCAAGAATAGCGATAACGTTTTTCATGACTTGGTGTACTTCGTCTTGAATGCTTGATGTTACTAATTCGTTTTTCTCTACATTAAAAGGAATTTGTCCTGAAGTGTAAAGAAAACCATTGTATTTTACTCCTTGCGAATATGGTCCGATAGCTTGTGGCGCTTTGTTCGTATGAATAATTTGTTTTTTCATGTTTTGATATTTTTAGTAATTAAGTCTTGATCTGTCGTTATACTTCAAATCTTGTAGGATCGAAGCTTTGATTCCGATGAAGAAATCATAACTTTTGTAAGTTCCCATTGGAGTCCAGTTAAACGATAAAGTAAAACTACGTAAATCTCGTTCAAATCCGAAACGAACATAGGTGATCTCATTCGTAATAAAATCGTATGTAGCGTTAGCTGAAATTGCCCAATAAGGTGTTGGAGAGATTTTACCATTCAATGCAATAGAACCTGTGCTATCTCCTTTTCGCTGTGTTCCTTTTGTGTAGTTATAGCTGATGTTAGCCGTTAAACTCCATGGAATAGCGAATTGTGCGTAATTATCGCTGTCGTAATAGAAATTTTCGTCACGTACGGTTCCTCTTTTTTTATAGTTCTTGGCATCGAAACCTTTTCCACCAAATGTACTGTTGTCAAATGTATATCCAGTTCCTAATGTCATATTCGAAATACGAAGATCTCCTAATCCCATTTTGTCAACATATTCTGCAACTTCATTACCAGAAGCATTGATGTAGCGTCTAATTTTGTATGGATTTACGGTTGATGAAAATTGAACATTAACTTTTCGGTCAAATAAAGAAGTCATTCCATTAATATTTATAGGAGAAAGTTTGAATTCTTCTGCAGAAAAATTATAGGATGAACTTAAACGTAAGTATTCAAAAATCTTTACTTTTTTGAAACCTTTCGGATCATTATCATTTTTTACTTTCATCTCTAAATTGTTCGAAAGTCCAAAATTTAAGGAATTAGTCAATCCTGGAATTCCTACACCATACAACATGTCTTGGTATTGATTGTACCATATTTCTTCTTGATTTTGATCTTTGTAAGCTTTGTAATATCCCCAAGACTCACCTTGAAAATCTGGTGTGTAACTATAGCCAATTGAAGGCGTAATCACATGTTGAATACCTAAGATTTTAGCATCTTTGTTAGGATTAAGGTATAAGCCATAAATATTCGTTGAAACAGAAGCATTGAAATTAAATGTTCGATACGAATTAAATTCTTTTAAAGTTGTGTCTTCAATTTTTCCATTCACTGAATTGTAACGTTTAATTAAACGATTATCACCCCAAACTTCATTGTAATCTGATGATAAGGTTAATGGAAAATAATTAGCAAGTGTTATTCCTGTCTGTAAACCAATTTTGTGATTTGCACCCATACGCATTTGTTCTTTCCACATTTTATCTGTGAAAATATCGTTATCATTTGTGTTCACTTCGTTTCCAGCTTGCATACTATACGTTAGTCCAAGGTTTTGTAATAAACCTTCTTTTGGCATATTTTTCTTTGCAAATGGAAAAATACGAGACATGGTTAAGTTAAGACGAGGAAATGCAATGTTAATATCACCCGTATTGTAGTTCTGAGAATGCGACATACTCAATTGAGCTGTTAAGGGTGCGTTCTCAAAGTTCTTCGTCAAGTTAATAGATGAGTTGACATTATTTGTGAAAACATCTCCTGTATTAATGTACTGATTTCGTACAGATTCTCGGTAGTATTTTGAACTCGAAAAGTTGACATTTGCGTTGAATAACCAATACGGATTTGCTTTAGGATCTTGACTATGCGACCACATTACACCAAACAGATTTTGTTTAGAGAATGCATTTGCTCCATCTGTAATTCCTTTAATTCCAGTTAATCGATTTTCTACATTTGCCGATAGTCTACCATTGTATTTATAACGTTTTTTATAATTCGATTCAGCTCTCGCTGCCCAACTACCTTTTGTGTAAATATCTCCAGAAAGTTTTAAATCGAAATTATCACCAAATGGAACATAAAAACCTAAATCTTCGATAAAGAAACCAAGATTTGTACGTTCACCTGGACGTGGCATTAAGATTCCAGCTGCACGTTTTGCGCCCATTGCTGGAATATACCCAAATGGTAATGCTAAAGGGGTAGGAACATCATAAATCCACATATTAATAGGTCCGGTAATCAAGGTTTTCTTACCATTTTTATCAATCATTTTTCCTTCTTTGGCACGAAGAAAATAATCTGGACGTGTATCTTTTCCTTCTTTAAAATAAGTATCCGTTGTAAAATCAGCACGTTTCAATAACATAACCGAATCGTTGACGCGCTTGGCTTTATCAGCAATAATAATTCCTTCTTCTTGTGTCATGCGAATGTTATACGCAATTCCGACTTTCGTTTTGAAATTTACTTTGAAAGCATCTTGCAAAATTTCTTGTTGACCTTGTGTAAACTTCGTTTTTTCAATAATGTTACCAATAGAATCACGTTTACCTTCGGCATATACATCACCCGTATCCCAGTTTAATTCTATGTAATCGGCATCAATAGTCATGTCACCATAAACAACATGTGCCTTACGCAAAAGGTAAGTCATACGTTTTTTACGGTTATGAATTTCATCTTCAGAACTGTGCTCTACTACAAACTCTAATTTCTCTTTTACAGGGATAATCGTATCTAATTTCACAGAATCAGAAACAATTTTAGAGTGATCTTTATCGTTATTATTTTGCTTAACTTGCCCAAAAGAAATGGTGCAAACCATAACTGGACTAAAAAATAAAATCGATTTAATTGCCTTTGTAAACAAATTGAAAAACTTATTTTTTATAAATTGCGTCAAAATTAATCAAAAAAACAAACCTATAGTATGAGTTTAAAAATGATTAACATACAAAAGTATTTATTTTTTGCGATGATGTTGGTATTTTCTACACTTTCATTTGCTCAAAAAAAACAAAATTTTGTAATTGTTATAGATGCTGGTCATGGTGGTAAAGATGTTGGAGCAAGGGGAGTCGCTGATTATGAAAAGAATATCACGTTAGATGTTTCGAAAAGATTAGCAGAATTAATAAAGAAAAATCACAAAGATGTTAAAGTTATTTTAACACGCGATACAGATGTTTTTTTAGAATTGTGGGAACGTACAAAAATTTCGAATGATAATCATGCAAATTTATTTGTTTCCATTCATTGTAATTCGGCTGATAATAAAAGTGCGACGGGTACAGAAACATTTGTGATGGGATTGAAAAGATCAAACGAAACAGACGAAGTATCGAAACGCGAGAACTCAGTTGTGTTTTTAGAAAAAGATCAAGAACGTTACGAAAAATTTAATCCAAATGATCCTGAGGCTGTTATTGCTTTCGAAATTATGAATGCAGCTTATAAAGAGCAATCGATTCGTTTTGCAGATTTAGTCGAAAAAGGTTTTGTAAACCGAGATTTCAGAAAAAGTAGAGGAGTGAAACAAGCTAATTTTCACGTCTTAAGAGGAAATGCTTCACCTTCTGTTTTGGTAGAGTTAGGATTTATTTCGAATTATGATGAAGGAAACTATTTAGCCTCTAACGAAGGAAAAGAGCAGTCTTCTCAAACAATTTATGAAGCGTTCAAACAATTCAAGAAAGAATACGATCGAAGAAGTGGAATAGAATATGAGGAAGAAAAACCTAAAACTGTAAAAAAAGTTGAAAAACCTGTAGAAGGAAAAAAATTGAAGATCAAGGTAATGGAATCTAAGATGAAATTTTCTGCCACGTCGCCACAGTTGAGGGGTTTAACAGATTTAGACGTTATTCAAGAAGGAGATAAATATGTGTACTATTATGGTGAAACAGATTTACAATCCCGAGCAGATGATTTGTTGCAAACAGTAAAACGTAAAGGTTTTTCAGGTGCTAAAATTGTTGAATTTGAAACAAATAAAAAATTAGAAGGTGGTAAAAACTACCGAGTACAATTCATGACATCTAATAAAAAATATAGAGATAAAGACGATAAATTCAATGGACTTACAAATGTATTGAGGGTGAAAGAAGGTGGACTCCAAAAATATTATTTTGGTGCAGATAAAACAATGGAAGCAGCTCAAAAAACATTGAAACAAGTTCAAGATAAAGGTTTTAGAAATGCGTTTATCGTTACATTTAATGGTGAAGAACCAATGTAAGCGTAATATAAAGTGTTTCTTTACAAATTAAATTTTATTTTTGCATAAAATCATATCAAGTGAAATTATCTAAAGAATTCAAAATTGGAATCATAACCTTGTTAACCTTAGTAGGTTTCTTTATGTTGTTCAATTTTTTGAAAGGACAAAATATCTTTTCATCAGGACGTTTATTTACAGTGAAATACGAAAATGTAAATGGATTAGCACCTTCAAAACCTGTTTCTGTAAACGGTTTGAGAGTAGGTCAGGTGAAAGAAATCAAAATTATAGATACAGCCAAACCAATTTATTTTGAAGTGGTGATTTCTGTAGAAAAAGACATCGAGTTTTCGAAGAAAACAGTAGCGGAAATTTATGAACCAGGAATTATGTCTGGCCCAGAGGTTCGGCTATTGTTGGATTACGGACCAGATATTGCAAAAGACGGAGATTTTTTACAAGGACGAATTGCAGGAGGAATGTTAGACGGTTTGTCAAAGCAATTAACACCAACGCAAGCAAAATTGGACAGTGTTTTATTAAGCTTTAATCAAACATTAGGAAGTGTAAACAATGTATTAGATCCATCAACTCAGCAAGATATTAAAGCCATGTTGAGAAATTTAAACCACACAATTGATTCGTTTGATAAAACTGCAAAATCATTAACAGCAACATCAAATAGTGCAAATCGTTTGATTGAAACGAATGAAAAAACATTAAATTCGACACTTAACAATGCAAACGCAACAATGGCTTCTGCAAAAGCTACAGTCGATAAATTTGGTGAAACTGCAGATAAATTGAATGCATTAGAGTTGGATCAAATAATCAAAAATTTTGAAAAAGCATCCAATAATTTGAATATCTTGTTAGAAGATATGAACAATGGAAAAGGATCTTTAGGAAAATTAGCAAAAGATGAAACGCTTGCCAATGAATTGGAAGCTGCTATTAAAAATATGAATGCGCTGGTTGAAGATTTAAAGAAAAATCCAAGTCGCTATGTTAATATCTCTGTTTTTGGTAAAAAACAACCAGTACAACCATAACATGGATTAAAAAAAATATTAAAACTCAAAACTCACAAAAAAGACTAATAAAAAATGATGAAGTACATTCCAAATGTAATTTTTCTCTTAATTATGATTGGGAGTATTTGGTTCTTTGCAAAAAATGTAAAGAAACTGATACGTAATATCAAATTAGGAAAAGAAATTGATCGTTTAGACCATCCAGCTGAAAGATGGAAAACGATGGCACGTGTCGCGTTAGGACAAGGTAAAATGACAGTACGTCCGTTAGCAGGAATCTTGCATATTTTTGTATATGTAGGTTTCGTTTTAATCAACATCGAAGTTTTAGAAATTATTATCGATGGTGTGTTTGGAACGCACCGTGTGCTTAGTTTCTTAGGAAGTTTCTATAACGGAATGATTGCATTTTTCGAAATTTTAGCCTTTTTGGTTATGATTTCATGTATCATTTTCCTTTTCAGAAGAAATGTCGTAAAAGTTGGACGTTTCTGGAAACCAGAAATGAAAGGTTGGGCAAAAGACGATGCAAATTATATTCTTATTATGGAAATTGCATTTATGTTAGCCTTATTTACAATGAATGGAGCAGATCAAGTATTGCAAGTAATGGGAGCAGAACATTATGCAAAAGTAGGATCTTTTCCTATCTCATCTTGGCTAACAGCCCCAATAATTAGTCAGTTTGATGATGTTACATTTATTACACTTATAGAAAGAGCAGCTTGGTGGTTTCACATCATTGGGATTTTCTTTTTCTTAAATTATTTATATTATTCAAAACATCTTCACATCGTTTTGGCTTTTCCAAATACTTGGTTTTCTAAATTGGAACCAAAAGGAGAATTCAACAACTTACAAGCTGTAACAGATGAGGTAAAAATGATGATGGATCCTAATGCAGATCCATATGCAGCACCCGCTGAACCACAAGGCGAACCTGAAACATTTGGTGCAAAAGATATTTTTGATTTAAATAGAGTGCAATTACTTAATGCCTATACATGTACAGAATGTGGTCGTTGTACAGCCGAATGTCCAGCAAATTTAACAGGTAAAAAACTATCTCCTCGTAAAATTATGATGGATACACGTGATCGTTTAGAAGAAGTAAGTAAAAATATCGACACAAATGGGAAGTTTGTTGATGATGGAAAAATGCTTGTCAATGATTACATTACACCAGAGGAATTATGGGCGTGTACATCTTGTAATGCCTGTGCACAAGCTTGTCCAGTAAATATCGATCCATTATCAATCATCGTTGATTTGCGTCGTTATTTAGTCATGGAACAATCTGCTGCGCCACAAGAGTTAAATATGATGATGACAAATGTCGAAAACAATGGAGCTCCTTGGCAATTTAATAATGCAGATAGATTGAACTGGGCAAATGATTAAATTGTAAAATACAATTACTCATTCTCGAAGAACTATTAATTTAAAAATAATACAAAAACAACACACACATGGAAAATTTCTTAGAGGAAAAAATTGAAAACGGAGAAAGAGTAAGTCCTATTTTACCAGAGAATATCAAAAATTATTTAATTGATATTGATGGAACAATTTGCGATGATATTCCTAACGAAGAACCAGAACGTATGTTAACTGCAGCTGTTTATCCAGATGCTTTAGAAACGTTGAATAAATGGTATGACGAAGGGCATATTATTACATTTTTCACATCGCGTATAGAAGAACATCGTGAATACACAGAAATTTGGTTGAAAAAACATGGTTTTAAATATCATGGACTTCTAATGGGGAAACCTCGTGGAGGTAATTACCATTGGGTAGACAACCATTTAGTAAAAGCAACACGATACAATGGTAAATTTACAGATTTGGTTGAAAAAAATGTTTCCATTCAGGTATTTGATGATGGTAAACATTAAACCAAATCCAATCAAATAACACAAAAAAATATGTCAAGTATTACAGTTAAAACAATGGCTCAGTATATGGCCGAAGGTAAACAACCAGAAGTTTTGTTCTGGGTTGGTTGTGCCGGAAGTTTTGATGATAGAGCTAAAAAAATAACAAGAGCATTTGTTAAAATTTTAAATAGCATCGGAGTCGAATTTGCAGTTTTAGGGACAGAAGAATCTTGTACGGGGGACCCCGCAAAAAGAGCAGGAAACGAATTTGTTTTCCAAATGCAAGCAATGATGAATATTGAAGTTTTGAATGCTTACGAGGTAAAAAAAATTGTTACAACTTGTCCGCATTGTTTCAATACCCTGAAAAATGAATACCCAAGTTTAGGAGGAGATTACGAAGTGTTACACCATTCGCAATATCTTCAACAATTAATCAACGAAGGTAAATTAAAACTAGAAGGTTCTGAAACATTCAAAGGTAGACGAATCACGTTCCATGATCCATGTTATTTGGGTCGAGGAAATGATGTGTATGAAGCGCCTCGTGAATTAATTGAAAAATTAGACGCCGAATTAGTTGAAATGAAACGTTGTAAAACACGTGGACTATGTTGTGGTGCAGGCGGTGCTCAAATGTTCAAAGAACCAGAAAAAGGTAACAAAGACATTAATGTCGAGCGTACAGAAGAAGCGTTAGAAAAAGAACCGCATATTATTGCGACTGGTTGCCCATTTTGTAATACAATGATGACTGATGGGGTAAAACATTTTGAGAAAGAATCTACTGTATTAGTAAAAGATTTAGCTGAATTAATTATGGAAGCGAAAGATTTATAGTTAATTTCAAAAAATATAACCGTTGTAAAACCGCCTCTTTTTAGGCGGTTTTTTTATTTAAAAAAAAATGAATTGGATAGAATGACGAATACTTAAAATATTAGATGTACATTTGCAAAGTATTAGAGACAAGATTTTAAGCTTTAATTTACTTTTTTAATTATATTTTTTGACTTCAGTCAACTCATTTTATTAATTTTTGTACTTCGAAATTATTACTCTAGAATTGATATTCATTTAGTTGGGTATTTATTTTTTTATCTCTCTTTTATATAAGTAACAATAAAATTTGATAAAAAATATCTATGGCAGATTCCACATCTAAAAAGGAAAAAAATAAAAAAAGAGCATTAAAAAAAATAGAGAAAAAAAATAAAAGAGAAAATCGTAAAGAAAATAATAACAAAGGAAAATCATTAGAAGAAATGATTGTTTATGTTGATGTTTTAGGAAACTTTACAGATATTCCTCCTCACCTTCAAGACAAAGAAAAGGATTTATTGAATAACTCTAGATCAGAAGATAAAGATGTTTTTATAACAGGTGTAGTTGATAATTACAACGATCAGAAAGGTTTTGGATTTATCAAAATAACAAATTCTACAGAGAAAGTTTTTTTCCATTTCAAAGAATCGAAAGAATTATTAAAAGTAGGAGATGCAGTAGAGTTTAAAAAAGCAATAAGCGAAAAAGGCTACAGAGCGACTCAAATTTCAAAAAATTAATTATTAAATAATATATAAATGCAAGAAGGAACAGTAAAATTCTTTAACGAATCAAAAGGTTTTGGTTTTATTTCAAGTGCTAATGGAGGTGAAGATATTTTCGTACACGTATCAGGATTAGTAGATAGAGTTAATGAAAATGACAGAGTAACTTTTGACCTAGAAAAAGGTAAAAAAGGACTTATGGCAGTAAATGTAAAAAGAATATAATTTTATTCATAGTTTTTATTAAAAGAAGGGGATTGGAAACAATCTCCTTTTTTGCTTTTTGCTCATTAGCTAAAATAATTTCGTAACTTTGAATACAAATTTTAAATGAAGAGAAAATGAATTTAGCAGACGAATCAAGAATTTGGATTTTTCAAGCCAATCGTAAATTCTCGGCAATAGAAAAAGAAGTTATTACAACAAAATTAAATACTTTTATTGCAGATTGGAATGCACATGGAGCTGAACTTTTAGCTGATTTTGTTTTACCGTATGATCAATTTATTGTAGTTGCAGTAGACGAAAATCAAGAAACCGCAAGTGGATGCTCAATTGATAAGTTGACGAAATTAGTACGCGAAATAGATGCTGCTTATTCGTTTGATTTATTAAACCGTATGTTAGTTTCTTACGAAAATGAGGAAGAAATCTTCATCGAAAAATTACCGAATTTTAAACAAAAAGTAAAAGAAGGTGCTATTAAAAATGTAAACGTTTTCAATAATGGTGTTTCTTCTTTACACGATTTTAAACAAAATTGGTTATTACCTATCGAACAAAGTTGGGCTAAAACATTACTAAATTAAGCCTTAAAATAGTAGAAAATATCTTCGCCGAGTTTGCTTAAAAGCTCGGCTTTATTTTTGATAAAAGATTGTTGAAAAAATACTATTTTTACATATTAATAAATAAAAAATAACTATGAAAAACAAAGGATGTCTTATTGGAGGTGGAGCTTTAGTTGGAATAATTGTAATTATTGGACTATGGTTAATGTCTGTTTATAACGGATTAGTACCTATGCAAGAAAATGTAAAATCGCAATGGTCGAACGTAGAAAATACATACCAAAAACGTTCAGACTTAGTCAATCAGTTAGTTGGAACTGTAAAAGGTGCTGCGAATTACGAAAAAGAAACATTAACTGCTGTTATAGATGCACGTGCAAAAGCAACATCAAATCAAATAAAAATTGATGATCCAAATCAATTAACACAAGAAAATATTTCTAAATTCCAAGCTGCGCAAGATCAATTAGGATCTACATTAAGCCGTTTATTGGTATCTGTAGAAAGATACCCAGAGTTAAAAGCTGTAACAGGATTTACTAATTTACAAGCTTCTATTGAAAGTATGGAACAAGAAGTTTTATTCGAAAGAAAAAAATACAACGAAGCAGCAAAAGTGTATAATACTAAAATTAAAACATTCCCAACTAATATGATGGCTGGAATTGTTGGTTTTACAGAGAAAGGATATTTCGAAGCTGCGGCAGGAACTGAAAATGCTCCTACAATAGATTTTTCTAAATAATAAAAAATCATCACTATGGGAAAAAAGAAACATCAATTTCTTTCTTCAAAAGATGAAAAAAAAATAATCGAAGCCATTCAAAAAGCCGAGAAAAATACAAGTGGTGAGATTCGAATTCATATTGAATTCGAATCTTCTCCAAATCATTTTGATAAAGCTTTAGAGGTTTTCGAAAGATTAGAAATGTATAAAACAAAAAACAGAAATGGTGTTTTATTCCATGTTTCTCCAACCGATCATAATTTTACAATTATCGGCGATGAGGGAATTGATAAAGTAACACCTGATGATTTTTGGGATGATATAAAAGAAGAAGTTATCAAACATTTCAAAAAAGAAAATTATACAAAAGGCCTTTGTGAAGGAATTAAAAAAACAGGCAAAGCACTTAAAAAATATTTTCCTTATCAAAAGGATGATACAAATGAACTTTCAGATGAAATTAGCTACAATTAAATATTTTTTTCTAACATTTTTCTTTTCAATTTTAACCGTTTTTGGGCAGACACCAGATGAATTGGTTAAGATGAAAAATCCACCAAAAAAGTTAGTGCAGGATTATGCACACGTTTTTGATGCAATGCAATTGAATGATTTAGAACGAAAATTGGTAGCGTATAACGACTCTACTTCAACTCAAATTTTGGTCTTAACAGTAGAGTCTTTGGATGGTTATCCCTTGGAGACGTTTGCAAATGAAATTGGAGAAAATTGGGGTGTTGGAACAAAAGGTAAAGACAACGGAGTTGTTATTGTATTGAGTGAAAAAGATCGTAAGATTACTATCAGAACGGGATATTCAGCTCAAATTTATTTACCTCCAAGTGTCAATAAATCCATAATCGATCAAGTGATTATTCCTTATTTCAAAAAAGGTGATTACGCTGGTGGAATAAATGCTGGAGTTAATTCTATTTTTAAAGCATTTGCAGGACAATATAAACAAGATAAACCAAAATCTAATGAACCCGAAATGGATTGGTTTGTTCTTATTTTTGTTATTGGATTTTTCATCTTTATCTTTATTATGATGTCAAAAGGTAAAGGAGGAAATAATAATGGAAATGGAGGAAATGGTGGCAGACGAAGTCTGTTAGATGACATTATTATTATGAACACTGGAAGTTCTGTTTTCGGTAGTGGAGGTTTTGGTTCAGGAGGAGGTTCTTGGGGCGGCTCTTCTGGCGGAGGCTTTGGAGGTTTCGGAGGAGGAAGCTTCGGAGGCGGTGGAGCATCTGGTAGTTGGTAATGTTTTTAAATATGAATAAAAAAATACTAATTGTTTTAGTCGTACTAATTGGCTTCTTAAACATATTGTTTTACGTAGGTGAGTTCTTTTTTATTAAGAAGTATTCTCTATATGGTAATAGTAATTTTAGTTCTAATATAGTTGTATTTTTTTCTTTATTGATAAGTATTATTTTAGCATTTGTATATAAAAAAATGCCTATTGTTTTTAGGATGTTAATTCTTATATTATGTTTTTGTTTTATTTACGTTGTATCAATTATTTTCTTTAAGGATTTTTATGTTAATGTAGATAAAGCTTTGGCAATAAATTATCCAATTAAGAATGTTGATAAATTTTATGATCACAATGATCCGATAGTAAAATTAGAAACTAATAATGGTAAGATTTATTACTATTTTCAAAAAACAACTCTAGGAGATATCGAAATACCTAATGATGAAATTAAAAATATAAGACTTAAAAAAAGTATTTTTGATTCTGAAGTATTATATGATTATATCAAATAAATATTCAAAATCCGAACGAAACCGTTCGGATTTTTTTGTGACTGAACATTATTCGTTAAATTCGTTTTCTAAATCAGTTTATGGAACTTCTAAATCATATTTACACCAATCAGCGTAGCAATACAAACGATACTTCGGATGCACGATCAGCCTATCAGCGCGATTATGACCGCATTATTTTTTCGTCTGCGTTTCGACGTTTGCAAAATAAAACACAAGTTTTTCCTTTGCCGGGAAGTGTTTTTGTACACAATAGATTGACGCATTCGTTAGAGGTTTCGTCTGTTGGTCGTTCGATGGGAAATTTGGTTGGGAAATTTGTTTCAGAAAATTATGATTTAACGAATGAATCGCAAGAATTTTACAATTATAGTATTCACGATGTGATTTCGGCTGCTTGTTTGTGTCATGATATTGGAAACCCCGCTTTTGGGCATTCAGGAGAAGATGCGATTGCGTCGTATTTTGATCGTCACGAAGCTGATTTGAAGCAATATTTTACCGAAGCTGAATGGGCTGATTTAATTAATTTTGAAGGTAACGCAAATGCAATCCGAATCTTGACACAACAACAGAACGGAAAGTCGGAAGGCGGTTTACGTTTAACCTATTCTACTTTGGCGGCGATTGCAAAATATCCTTGCGAATCTGTAGCGAAAGATAAAAGTCAATTGCATCGTAAAAAGTTTGGTTTTTTTCAGGCGCAAAAAGAAGCGTTCAGAACAATTGCTGAAAAAACAAATATGATTATGGAGCAAGATTCACCCATTATTTACAAACGACATCCGTTTGTGTGGTTGGTGGAAGCAGCAGATGATATTTGTTATTCGATAATTGATGTTGAAGATTCGCAACGTTTAGGCATTATTGATCACGATAAATGTCGAAAATTATTCTTGAATTTGGTTGAATCATTAGATCCATCCCAAATTGATAAAACGAAAAATACATTGAAATCGATTTCAGATAAAAATGATCGAATAGCTTATTTACGTGCAAAATCAATTAACCTATTGACACAAAAATCGGTTGAGGTCTATCAAAATAATTTTGATCAAATTGTAAAAGGTGAATTTAAAACGGCTTTGTTAGATGTGATCAAAAATGAAACAGAACAAGTAACTAAAAGAGTTTTGGACGAAATTCAACGTTTTTCAATCGAAAATATTTACAATCATCGTTCAGTTTTAGAGATTGAGAATGCAGGTTATAATGTCATGTCAGAATTACTTTCTCAATTTATTCCTCCAATCTTAAAAGACGAAAAAGAACGAAAGACATTCGAGAAAAAAGCTTTACGTTTGGTTCCTACTCAATTTTTGTATGAAAAAGGAACTAAATATCAAAAAGTGATGGGAATCTTAGATTATGTTTCAGGAATGACGGATAATTATGCAACAGAGTTATATCGTCGCATAAAAGGAATAGAAATAGGAATGACGATATAAGTACTAAGTTAGAAGTTTTTAATTCTGATCTTCTCGAAGAATCAAAAAAAGATACAAATAAATAATACACAACAATGATAAATGTAACAATACGAGAGGCAAGAAAAGAAGATTGTCCTCGAATTTTAGAATTAATTCACGAATTGGCTTTATATGAAAAAGCACCTGAAGAAGTTACAGTAACTTTAGAAGAAATGGAAGAATGTGGCTTCGGAGAAAAACCAGTTTGGGGATCTTTGGTAGCAGAAGTAGATGGTAAAGTGGAAGGAATCGCGTTACACTATGATCGTTATTCAACATGGAAAGGACGTAGATTGTATTTGGAAGATTTAATTGTGACCGAAAAAATGCGTGGATCTGGAATTGGTAAATTATTATTGGATGAGTTAATTGTTTACGGAAAAGCGAATAATTATCATGGAATGGTTTGGCAAGTGTTAGATTGGAACGAACCAGCCATTAATTTCTACAAAAAATACAACGCTGATTTTGATCCAGAATGGATTAATGTCTCAGTTAATTTTTAAAATAATAAAAAACTCCAAATTTTATGAAATTTGGAGTTTTTATTTTTGCTTAACGCTTAATCTCAACTATCTCATAAATCCTTCATACCATTTCCATAAAATAATTCCAGTACAAACCGAAACATTTAACGAATGTTTTGTACCAGATTGCGGAATTTCAATACATGTATCACATTGGTCAATGATAGATTGTTGTACACCATCCACTTCATTCCCCATGATAATTGCATATTTCTGAGATTGATCAATTTCAAATTCATTCAATAAAACTGAACCTTCTGTTTGTTCAATTGTTACAATTTGATAACCTTCTTCTTTTAGTTTGGCAACCAATTCATTCGAATCTTTTACATATTCCCAATCTACTGAGTTTTCTGCACCAATTGCTGTTTTATGAATTTCTTTATGTGGAGGTGTTGCCGTAATTCCACACAAATAAATTTTATCAATCAAAAAAGCATCTGATGTTCTAAAAACTGCCCCAACATTGTGCATACTCCTTACATTATCCAAAACAACAACAATCGGATTTTTTTCTATTTCTTTATATTCTTCGGTCGAAACTCGACCTAATTCATCTAATTTTAGTTTTCTCATCACTTCGTTTTTGACTAACTTAGCTGTTCAAAAGTTATAATAATTTGACAAAAGTAGTAAAGAATAAGGAAACTCCACTTATGAAGCAGTATAATCAAATCAAGGCGAAATATCCTGATGCGATGTTATTATTCAGAGTTGGAGATTTTTACGAAACATTTGGAGAAGATGCAGTGCGTGCTTCGCGTATTTTAGATATTGTGCTAACAAAACGTGCTAACGGTTCTGATAATAGTGAATTAGCTGGTTTTCCGCATCATAGTTTAAATACCTATTTACCAAAATTGGTAAAAGCGGGATTACGTGTAGCAATCTGTGATCAGCTCGAAGATCCTAAAACGGTAAAGGGAATTGTAAAACGTGGTGTAACCGAATTAATCACGCCTGGTGTGGCGTTGCAAGATGAGGTGCTGTCTTCAAAATCGAATAACTTTTTGATGGCTGTACACGAAGGTTCAAAATCGTTTGGAATTGCTTTATTAGATGTTTCGACAGGAGAATTTTTGGTTTCAGAAGGTCAAGAAGATCAGGTTGCGAAAATTATTCAATCGTTTCGTCCAAGTGAAGTCATTTATCAAAAACGGGTCAAATATAATTTTTCTGATGTCAAAAGTAAATTTTTATTAGATGATTGGGCTTTTCAATATGATTTTGCGATTGATAAACTAACAAGTTTATTCAAAACAAAGAATTTGAAAGGTTTTGGAATCGAAGATCTAAAAGAAGGAATCATTTCAGCAGGTGCGATTTTAGCTTATTTAGATGATACGCATCATTTCGAAATTCAACATATTACTTCAATCCAACGCCTTAATCAAGAGAATTTTGTGTGGATGGATCCCTTTACCATTCGCAATCTTGAGTTGGTTTATTCACCACATCCAAAAGGAGTTACGTTACTGAATATTTTAGATGATACCAAAACACCAATGGGTGCACGTTTGCTAAATCGTTGGATGGTGATGGTTTTGAAAGATTTAAAATCGATTCAACGTCGTCAAAATATTGTCGAATATTTCTATAAATTTGGTGATTTACGTTATGATTTGCGTGAAAAATTGGCTCAATTAACAGATTTAGAACGATTAGCTGGAAAAGTTTCAACTGGTAAAATTACGCCACGACAATTATTGCAATTGGCGCAAAGTTTGAAAATTTCGGAAGATATAAAAGAGGTTGCTGAACAATCGAATATCAAAGAAGTATCAGATTTATTTAGACGAATCGAACCAATTGAAAAATTGACTCAAAAGATTTTCGATTCGCTTACAGACGAACCCCCTCATCAGATTGTCAAAGGAAATGTAATTCGAGAAGGTGTTTCGGAAGAATTGGATCGCTTACGTAAAATTCAATTTTCTGGAAAAGATTTTTTAGATCAGATGTGTCAACGTGAAACAGAACGAACTGGAATTTCATCGTTGAAAATTGCGTTTAATAATGTATTTGGATATTATATCGAAGTTCGAAATACACACAAAGATAAGGTACCGGAAGAATGGATTCGAAAGCAAACATTGGTCAATGCAGAACGCTATATCACGGAAGAATTAAAAGAATATGAAACACAGATTTTAGGTGCAGAAGAGAAAATTTTAGCCATCGAAAATCAGTTGTTTATTGATCTTCTACAAGAAATTATTACCAAACTTTTACCTATTCAACAAATAGCAAAAGCCATTGCATTTTTAGATGTTCTATCCACTTTTGCAGAAATTGCGGAAAAGAATTCGTATTCCAAACCTTCTCTTAATGATGGTTTTGAATTAAATATAAAAGAAGGTCGCCATGCAGTTATTGAACAACAATTACCAATTGGAGAACAATATGTATCGAATAATGTTGAGTTAAATTCAGAGAATCAACAAATTATTATGATTACTGGACCCAATATGTCTGGTAAATCGGCACTTTTACGTCAAACAGCGTTGATAGTCTTGATGGCGCAAATGGGAAGTTTTGTTCCAGCACAAGCTGCTAAATTAGGTATAATAGATAAAGTTTTTACGCGAGTTGGAGCTTCAGATAATATTTCTTCAGGCGAATCTACGTTTATGGTCGAAATGAATGAAACAGCAAGTATCTTAAATAACATTTCGGAACGAAGTTTGATTTTGTTGGATGAAATTGGTCGAGGAACTTCAACGTACGATGGAATTTCGATTGCATGGGCAATTGCAGAATTTTTACATCAAAGTGCGTTGAAACCAAAAACATTATTTGCAACGCATTACCATGAATTAAATGAAATGTCGAAATCAATGGAACGTATCAAGAATTTTAATGTTAGTATTAAAGAAACAAAAGATACGATTTTATTTTTGAGAAAATTAGTTCCTGGGGGAAGCGAGCATAGTTTTGGTATACATGTTGCTAAAATGGCGGGGATGCCAAAACGAGTGGTGGATAGAGCCAATGATGTGTTGAAAGTTTTGGAAGCGACCAAAACAGATGAAGGAATTCCCAATAAAACGGAGAAAATAACGCAAGATAATATGCAGTTAAGTTTCTTTCAGTTGGATGATCCAATTTTAGAATCGATTCGTGAAGAGATTATGAACACAGATATTAATACTTTAACACCTGTTGAAGCATTGATGAAACTGAATGAAATTAAAAAGAAACTCGGTAAATAAACTTAAAAATATGAAAAAAATAATTTTAACTGTAGCAGGAGCTTTAGTATTAGCTTCATGTGCTACAAATCCTGTCACAGGAAGAAAATCATTATCATTAGTCTCAAATGCAGAATTAATGCCAACTGCTTTTACACAATATGATAAAGTATTAAAAGAAGGAAAAGTAATCACAGGTACAACTGATGCAAAAATGGTTCAAACCGTTGGAGACCGTTTAAAATATGCAGCAGAAAAATATTATCAACAGAAAGGAATTTCGTCTCAATTGCAAGGTTATCAGTGGCAATTTACATTATTACAAGCGAATGAAGTAAATGCTTGGTGTATGCCTGGAGGTAAAGTTGCAGTTTATTCGGGAATTTTACCTGTAACGAAGGATGCAACAGGTTTAGCGGTTGTGTTAGGTCACGAAATTGGTCACGCTTTGGCTGGACATAGTGCGGAGCAAGCTTCTCAGCAAATGGCAGCACAAGGTTTAGGACAAATAGTTGGAGGATCCATTGGAAACGCAGAATATGCAAAAGTTTTTGAACAATTATATCCTGTAGGTGCACAAGTTGGGTTGTTAAATTATTCTCGTAAGATGGAGTTAGATGCTGATGTTACAGGGTTATATTTAATGGCTATGGCTGGTTATGATCCTTCCCAAGCAATTCCTTTTTGGGAACGTATGGCAGCAAAAAGTGGAAACGCTGAAGTTTCAGAATTTTTGAGTACTCACCCTTCTGATGCAACACGTATTTCGAAAATTAAAGAATCATTACCAACAGCAATTGCTTATTACAACGCAAGTCCGTATAAAGGAAAATAGAATAGTTTTTATTCATTTTAAAAATATAAGCGAGTTAATTTGATAAATTGACTCGCTTTTTTTATATTTAATTTCAAAACCACAATTAAAATGATAAATGATTTTAGAATTAATTCGTTTTCTGAATACAAGAAAGCGTACAGAAAAAGTACTAAAAATCCCGAGAAATTTTGGGACAAAATAGCCGAAAACTTCGTTTGGCACAAAAGATGGGACAAAACTTTGGAATATAATTTTGAAACAGCGGATTTCAAATGGTTTCAAGGAGGTAAGTTAAATATTACGGAAAATATTTTAGATCGTCATTTAGAAAAAAATGGAAATAAAACAGCCTTAATTTGGGAACCGAATAATCCATTAGAAGAAACTCGAATTATTACGTATCGTCAATTGCATTCAAAAGTTTGTCAATTTGCAAATGTGTTAAAAAACAATGGCGTACAAAAAGGTGATCGTGTGTGTATTTATATGCCAATGATTCCAGAATTAGCGATTGCGATGTTAGCTTGTGCAAGAATTGGAGCGGTGCATTCTATTGTTTTTGCAGGTTTTTCTTCTGCTGCAATCGCATCTCGTATCAATGATGCACAATGTAAAGTTTTGGTTACTGCCAATGAAGTTTTTCGTGGTACAAAATCAATCAATTTAAAAGCAATTTGTGATGAAGCGTTAAAAGTCTGTCCTTCTATTCAAACTTGTATCGTTTATCGTCGTGCAATAGAACCAACTTCTATGGTCGGTGGGCGTGATAAATTTTGGGTTGATGAAATGTATAAAGTAAATAATAGTTGTCCAGTAGAAATAATGGATGCAGAAGATCCATTGTTTATTTTATATACTTCGGGTTCTACTGGAAAACCAAAAGGAATGGTGCATACATGTGGAGGGTATATGGTTGAAACGGCTTATTCATTTGACAATATTTTTCAAATGGATAAAAACGATATTTATTGGTGTACAGCGGATATCGGTTGGATTACAGGACACAGTTACATTATTTATGGTCCATTGGCTTGTGGAGCAACCTCGGTTATGTTCGAAGGAATTCCAAGTTTTCCTGATTTTGGACGTTTTTGGGAAATTGTCGAAAAATTAAAAGTTACCCATTTTTATACTGCTCCAACAGCAGTTCGTTCATTAGCTCGTGAATCATTAGACTATGTAGAAAAATATGATTTATCAAGTCTAAAAGTTTTAGGGTCAGTTGGAGAACCAATCAACGAAGAAGCATGGCATTGGTTAAATGATTATGTAGGGAAAGGAAATTGTCCGATTGTCGATACATGGTGGCAAACCGAAACAGGATCAATTATGATTTCGCCTTTGGCAGGAATTACACCATTACGACCTACATTTGCAACGTTGCCATTACCAGGAATTCAGCCCGTTTTAATGGATGATAATGGACATGAAGTAGAAACAATCAACGAAAAAGCAGAAGGTCGTTTGGCGATTAAGTTTCCTTGGCCTTCTATGGCAAGAACTATTTATGGAGATCATAAACGTTACGTCGAAACCTATTTTTCTACTTTTCCGGGATATTATTTTACAGGCGATGGCGCTTACCGAGATGCGATGGACAATTATAGAATTACAGGTAGAGTAGATGATGTCGTGATTGTTTCTGGACATAATCTTGGTACAGCACCTGTTGAAAATGCAATCAACCAAAATGAAGCAGTTGCAGAGAGTGCAGTTGTAGGTTTTCCACATGATATCAAAGGAAATGCGTTGTATGCATTTGTGATTTTACAAGATGGTGTAGAAGTTTCGAAAGAATTAGAAGCAGAAATTAAAAATGAAGTAGCACATCTCATTGGACCAATTGCAAAACCAGATAAAATTCAGTTTGTATCAGGTTTACCAAAAACACGAAGCGGAAAAATTATGCGTCGTATTTTGAGAAAAATCGCCAGTGATGAAACTGATTTTGGAGACACTTCAACGTTGTTAGATCCAGATATTGTTACAATAATTCAAAAAGGAAAAATTTAAACTCAGGTTGAGGTTAAGACTAAGTTTAACAAAATAATTTTCAAAACAAAAAGCATTACCCAAAAAGTAATGCTTTTTTGGTTTTATTATTTTGTAGTTTAGTGATTAAAATAGATTAGTTAAGTATGAATAAATTTTTACCCTCTTTGAAATTGAAAACTAAAGAAGATAGAAAAGAAAATATTATACAATGGTTTGGGTTAATATTGTTTATCATAATTGTATATCTATTTATTCATTTTAGAAATCAAAATTTTTTAGGACAAATAAAAGACAAAAGATTATATACTGTTGGAATTATTTCTGGATTTTCGAGAACAAAATCTACAAAATTTGTAAAATATATTTATTCTTATAATGGACATTCTTATGAAAGAGAGAGTTCTATAAGTATTAATAAATATAAAATAGGAGATAGGGTATTAGTTGTTTATAATCCAGATTATAAAAATGGAACAATATTACCTTATTTTATTGACGATTCTATAAAAGAACCTATGAATGGATGGGAAAAACCACCAATGAATATAACAGATGAAGAGGTTATGAAGTATTTAGAAGATAAATATTAGTTGTTTTTCGGAATAATTTTCTCATCGAAACGCCTTTTATATAGCCAAAGTTTACCACTTTTTTGTATTTTTGTACACTTTTTAATGGCATGATAAAAATTTCACCAATTTTAGAATCGTATTTAGATCATCACACAGACCAAGAACCAGAAATCTTGAGTCGTTTACGTGTTGAAACCTATCAATGTACAACACAACCGCACATGATTTCGGGCGAATACCAAGGTCGCTTGTTAAGTGTTTTGTCAAAAATTTTAGCACCAAAAACTATTGTTGAATTAGGAACTTTTACAGGTTACGCAACATTGTGTTTGGCAGAAGGTTTGACATCTGATGGAAAAATCATTACGATGGATAAAAATGATGAATTGGAATATTTGTGCAGAAAATATTTTGATGAATCTGAATTTGCTTCAAAAATTGATTTTAGAATCAATGATGCACGCGAAGAATTAGAAACAATCGAGAAAAATTCTGTAGATTTAGCTTTTATTGATGCTGATAAAGAGAGTTATCCTTATTATTTTGAAAAAGTTTTAGAACTTTTACGTCCAGGAGGAACCATGTTAGTTGACAATGTTTTGTGGTACGGAAAAGTAATGATGGAAGAGGAAGATAAAAAAGATCCTTCGACAAAAATTTTGAAAGAATTTAATGAAATGGTAACGAAAGACAAACGAGTAGAGTCGATAATTTTACCAATTCGTGACGGAATTACATTAATCCGAAAAAAATAATGAAATACGCTATTTGTCAAGTAAGTGTTGCGCCCTTGCGCTCCGAAGCAAGAGATTCATCAGAAATGGTGAGTCAAGTTTTGTTTGGAGAAAAGTTAATTATTTTAGAAGAATTAGAAAAATGGACAAAAGTTCAGCTGACTTTTGATGGATACGAAGGTTGGTTAGATCCGAAACAAATTATTACTATTTCTGAAGAAGAATACAACAAAGATTTCATGGAGAAATTTGCAATCAATCCGTACAATCATGCGATGGAAAATGGATTGCCTATGACGTTGACTATTGGAGCTGAAGTTCGATCTTTGAACGAAAGTAAGATTCGAATTGGAACAAAATGTTTCGAATATTTTGGCGTATATACTTCTGGTAAAAAATCAAAAGATCAGTTGGTTGAAATAGCAAAAGCTTACTTAAATGTACCTTATTTGTGGGGTGGTAAATCATCTTTTGGAATAGATTGTTCTGGATTAACACAACAAGTGTACAAAATTGGGGGATATAAAATACCACGAGATGCTTATCAACAAGCAGAAATGGGAGAAGTGTTAAGTTTTGTAGAAGAAGCAGAACCTGGTGATTTAGCATTTTTTGATAATGCAGAAGGTCGTATAATACATGTAGGAATTATGTGTGGTAAGGGAAAAGTTTTACATGCACATGGTAAAGTTCGTATTGATCCTATTGATACCAATGGTATTTTTAATACCGACTCCCAAAAATATTCGCATAAATTAAGATGCATTCGCAAACTTATATAAACCAAAAAAGACTATTGAATTTCAATAGTCTTTTTTGGTTTGAATCTAAATATTAATTAGACGATGTACAAACTCGTTTTTTCATTTGAATTAATTGTATTTTTAAGCTTATATAAATCAGTTCAATGAGTATCAAAATTCCGAGTCATTTAAAAGGATTATCTACCACCGAAGTAAAAGAATCACAACAAAAATATGGCTATAATGCTATAAAGGATGAACATAAAAGTACATGGTACAGTATGTTGTTTGATATCTTGAAAGAGCCCATGACAATTATTTTAATTGTGGTTTCAGTTATTTATTTACTTGTAGGTGATTTAGGCGAAGCAGCGTTTATGTTTGTTGCGATTCTTGCTTTAACAGGGATTTCTTTTTATCAAGATAGTCGTAATCAAAAAGCGTTAGAAGAACTCGAAAAATTGAACGAACCGTTGAGCTCGGTTGTTCGTAACGGCGAATTAATCGAAATCCCTACACACGAAATTACGGTTGGAGATTTATGTGTTACAGAAGAAGGAAAAATGATTAATGCAGATGGTAAAATTGTTCATAGCAATGATTTTTCTGTAAACGAATCGGCACTGACAGGTGAGAGTATGTCAGTTTTTAAAGATACCGAACATCCAGAAATTTATAGTGGAACCTTAACCGTTTCGGGATTAGCTTTTTTTGAAGTAACAAGTATTGGTGCTGAAACAAAATTAGGAAAAATAGGAACTTCACTTTTATCAATTAAAGACGAAAAATCACCTTTGCAGATACAAATTGAAAAGTTTGTAAAAGGAATGGCGATTATCGGAATCATAGTTTTCTTATTAGTTTGCGTTGTAAATTATATTCAAACGAAAGATTTTATCAATAGTTTATTGAGTGGATTAACATTAGCAATGTCTATTTTACCAGAAGAAATTCCTGTTGCTTTTACTACTTTTATGGCTTTAGGATCGTGGAAGTTACTACGTCAAGGAATTATTGTTAAAAAAAGTAGCGTTGTAGAAACCTTAGGGAGTACAACAGTAATTTGTAGCGACAAAACAGGAACAATTACCGAAAACTCGATGCAATTAAAAGCTGTTTATGACTTTAAAACCAATGCAATTTATGAAGAAGATAAGTTTCAGAATAAAGCAATTGCGGAGTTAATTGAGTATGCAATGTGGAGTAGTGAACCTGTTCCTTTTGATCCGATGGAAAAAACATTGCATCGTGTTTACGAGGCGACACAAAAAGATGTTAGAGCAAACTATCAGATGTTTTACGAATATCCATTATCAGGAAAACCTCCAATGATGACGCATTGTTTTCGAAATGCTGAAGATCATCATATTATAGCTGCAAAAGGAGCTCCTGAAGCTATTTTACAAGTTGCTCATCTTTCTGAAGAACAAATAACCCAGTTGCGAAAGGTGATTCGCGATTTAGGAACACAAGGATATCGACTTTTGGGTGTTGCAAAAGCGACTTTTGGTTCGACTGATTTTCCAAAACAACAACAAGAATTGCCCTTTGAATTGTTAGGTTTTGTGGTGTTTTATGATCCACCAAAGAAAGGTATAAATGAAGTGTTTCAAAAAATATATGATGCTGGAATAAAAGTTAAAGTAATCACAGGTGATAATGCCGAAACAACAATGAGTATAGCTAATCAAGCAGGAATTATTCATGCCGAAGATCATATAACTGGAGCTGAAATTGCTCATCTTTCGAAAGAAGAATTGGCAAAAACTGCAGATGAAAAAGTTTTGTTCGCACGTATGTTTCCTGAAGCGAAACTAGCAGTTGTAAATGCATTAAAAGATAACGGAGAAATTGTTGCCATGTTAGGCGATGGTGTAAACGACGGACCAGCTTTAAAAGCAGCACATATTGGGGTTGCAATGGGAGAGAAAGGAACAGAGATTGCGAAGCAAGCTGCACAATTGATTTTAACAAATGATGATTTTGGTAAATTAGTGATTGGAATTGAAGCTGGAAGAAGAATTTATACCAACCTAAAAAAAGCAGTTCAATACATAATTTCAATTCATATTCCGATTATATTAATCGTTTCCTTGCCATTATTTTTGGGTTGGGCATTTCCTCAAATTTTCACACCTGTTCATGTTATTTTCTTAGAGTTGGTTATGGGACCTACATGTTCGATTGTCTATGAAAACGAACCTTTGGAAAAGAATTCTATGAACGAAAAACCTCGTCCTATGACGGAAACTTTTCTGAATTGGAAAGAGCTTTCGACAAGTATTATTCAAGGATTAGCCATTACATTAGGTTTGCTTTTTATTTATCAATTTACCTATCAATCTGGTGGAGATGAAGATAAAACACGTGCAATGGTCTTTACAACACTTATTTTTTCGAATATTTGGTTGAGTTTAACGAATCGTTCATTTTATGATAGTTTATGGTCAAGTTTTAAAAATAAAAACTACCTAATGTTGGCTGTGATTATTTTAACCTTGTGTATTTTGTTTTCGATTTTATATATACAACCAATTTCGAAGTTTTTTAAAGTAACATCATTAAATGTAAATGAGCTAAGTTTAGCAATGATAGTTGCTGTAGTTTCGGTTTTATGGTTCGAAATTTATAAATGGATAAAACGTAAAAAATAAAAATGATTTAATGAATAATCATCGAGTTTATTGAGATTATAATGTATCAATAAACTCGATTGTTTTTTCAAAAGTAGGTACTTTATTTTCTTTAAAAGGCGTATGTTTAGCGTCAGGAACGATATAATTTTCTTTTCGTCCATTTACATTGTCGATAATTCCAATCACTTGTTCCATTGTTCCAAATTCGTCATCAATTCCTTGAATAACCAAAGTAGGACATTTTATATTTTTTAATTCTTCGCGAATATCAAAGTTTACAAAATCGGTTCTTAGCCATGTTTCGGTCCACATTTCAAATACTTTTTGCGTATTATCTCCGTGATATTTTCTTAAACGTTCTTTTAGGTTTGTTTCTGCGTAAGCAATTTTAGCAGCTCTAATTCCATTCAGGGTTACTTCTTCTACGATGACATGAGAACCAACAACTACAATTCCTTTTAGATTTTTGTGGTACTTAGCTGCATACAGTAATGCAATTGTACCACCATCACTATGTCCAAAAAGAATAATTTCTTTAAAGTTGAAATGGTTGACAAGTTGATTTAAAAAGTCCGCTTCATCGTGCATATAAGTTAACTCGCGACGATTTATTGTAAATGGAGATGATTTTCCATAACCTTTTCGATCATAAATAAACAGATTACAATTACTTTTTTCGGCAACTTCTTTTGGGAAATCCCTCCAAAGTTGTGTACACCCTAAGGAATCGTGTAAGAATATTAGTGTAGGTCTTTCTGGATTAATTTCGTGGTGAATGTAATGAATTTTAGCATCGTTGATTTCTAAACAAGTTTGGATTTCCATTTTTTATTGTGATTTTCAGAATTAAAGATAACAAAAATGCCTCGAATAAATAAAATCGAGGCATTTGTATAGGATTAGGATAAATTATTAGTTGATAAAATCAGTAATAATATCTAACGTTTTTGCTTTTGCAGTTTCTAAATCATCATTCAAAAGAATAGTATCAAACTCTTTTGCTTTTTCCATTTCGATTCCCGCTTTATCAATACGCTGTTTCAACTTATCCTCGCTTTCGGTATTACGTGAAATCAATCGTTCTTTTAAAATATCTAATGAAGGTGGATTAACAAATACGGTTAAACATTCTTCTCCGTATAATTTTTTGATATTCAATGCACCAATTACATCAATATCAAAAATAACAGAATTACCTTCAGAAGTAATACGATCAACTTCCGATTTTAATGTTCCATAAAAATTATTACGATACACTTCTTCGTGTTCTACGAATTCGTCGTTTGCAATTTTTGTTTTAAATTCTTCTGGAGTTAAGAAATAATAGTCTTTTCCGTGAACTTCACCTTCGCGTTTATCTCTTGTTGTACAAGAAATAGAAAATTTGATGTGATCTAATTGTTCTAAAGCATAGCGAACCAAAGTTGTTTTTCCTGCGCCTGATGGTGCTGAAAAGACAATTAACTTTCCTTTTTTCATTATAAAATGTTTAACGATTGTTCTTTAATTTTTTCCAATTCATCTTTCATTTGAACGACAATTTTTTGCATTTCAGAATGATTAGATTTTGAGCCTAAAGTATTGATTTCTCGTCCAATTTCTTGAGAAATAAAACCTAATTTTTTACCATTAGATGCTATTCCCGCTAATTCTTTTAAGAAATATTCGCAATGATTTTTCAAACGAACTTTTTCTTCTGTGATGTCTAATTTTTCCAAATAGAAAATCATTTCTTGCTCAAAACGATTTTGATCAACATCAACTTTTAATTCTTCTAAACGTTTGTTGAAACGTTCTTTAATTGTTTCAATACGTTCTTGTTCAAATGGTATAACTTGAGTTAAAAGTTCAAGAATATTATTTAAGTTTAATGTTAAATATTTTTCTAATACTTTTCCTTCATCTAATCTAAATTGATTCAAAGCATTGATTGCTTCGATGATTGTTGCACGAATTTGATTCCATTCTTCTTCGTTCAAATCATCTTGCGTATACGAAATAACATCAGGCAAACGCATGATAACTGGTAACAATTCGCCGTCAGTCACATTTGGAGTGATCGACTTGAATTCTTCCATATAACTTTTGATTAATTCAGCATTTATAGATTGATTTCTTGCAGCTGGATTTAATTCAACCAACATCGAAAAATCAATTTTCCCACGTTGAACTTTTTCTGAAATAAGATTTCTGATTTCTAATTCTTTCTCGCGGTAAAAAGAAGGGATTCTTGTGTTCAAATCCAATGTTTTACTGTTCAAAGAACGGATTTCTATCGTTACTTTTTTTTCAGGTAATTCCAATACGGCTTTACCGTAACCTGTCATAGATGCTATCATAATTGTAAAATTATGCGAGCAAAATTACAATAAATTAACGTAATGTGAACTTAATATCGCTTTTAATGACTTTAAAGTTTTACATTTAGTTGAAATTTATATATACGCAAACACCATCACTCCTGATAATATTTATACTATTGATTAATCAAAGAACCATTTTTCCAAACATTTGTTGGTTGTAATTGTCCTTGATAATAAATAATATTACGATAATCGAAGGTAGAGAAGCTGATAAAATCGGCTTTTTTATCTTTTTCTATTGTTCCACGATCAGTTAAATTCAAAGCCTTTGCAGCACGAAAAGTAATTGCAGCTAAAACTTCAGCCATTGATAATTTCTCAAAAGTAGCTAATACAGAAGCTTGTGTCAATAGACTTCCCATTGGAGCTGAACCAGGATTCCAATCTGAAGCAATCGAAACACAACAACCAGCATCTAACAATTTTCGGGCAGGCGCATATTGCATTCCCAAACCAATAGAAGCACCAGGTAAAACTGTTGCTACAACATCAGAATTGGCTAGATTTTTCACTTCTTCTTTTCCAGAAAATTCCAAATGATCTGCGCTCAATGCATGGTGTTTAGTGGCTAAATAACTTCCTCCAGCCGTAAATTGATCGGCGTGAATGGTAATGTCAAATCCTTGTTTTTTGGCTTCGTTCAAGAAATAATCACCTTCTTCAACAGAAAAAGCAGATTGTTCCACAAAAATATCTATGCGGTTTGCTAATTCTTCAGATTTTAATTTAGGAAAAACTTCTTTTACCAATAATTCTAAATATTCTTTGTTCGAACCTTCAAAATCTTTTGGTTTCATATGCGCGCCTAAAAAAGTCGGAATCAAATCAATTTCACTTTCTTGATTCGCCATATTTATAGCTTCCAACATCTTGATTTCACCTTCAACAGAAAGTGCATAACCCGATTTTACTTCAGCCGTTGTAATTCCTTGTTTGGCTAATTGCGCAATATGTTTTAGTGTAATATCTTTCAGTTCATCAACCGTTTTTTTACGTGTTTCTGTCACGGTAGACCAAATTCCACCACCACTTTCTGCAATTTCTAAATAGGTTTTTCCGTCCAAACGCATTGCAAAATCTTTGGCGCGATTTCCTCCAAAACAAACGTGTGTATGCGAATCGACAAATCCAGGAAGTAAAACCTGTTCTGTTTCAATTCGTTCAATTTCGATGTTTGGATGTTGTTGAGAAATCGTTTCGAAATGACCAATTTCTACAATTGTTTCATTGTCAGTAATAATCCCGCCATTTTCAAGAATATCGACTTGATTTTCGTGAATTGCGCCTTTTAAAGGTAAATTGGCAAGTGTTATAATTTGTCTGAAAGGACCGATTAACTTCATTTTGTTGTTTTATAACACAAGTTTACGAAATTTAACGGAGATTGTATTCGAATTTTGAAACTCGTTTAACGAACTTCGAAGTTTATTTTTTCTTCAAATAAGTAGGGTCGTTAGGGTATTTGATTACTTTAACCAACGTTACGATAGAGATGAAAACAAAAATTAAAATAACAATACTATTTACGATAACACGACTATTTTGATCATTAACTAACCCTATGTTAAGCTCGTAAGCAGCCCAAATTATAATTAAAACTTGTGGTAAAAGCGCACCAAAAATATTTTTTGTCATTTTATTCTTCTATTGAATTGTAAAGATAAAAAAAATAAAAAACCTGCTTATCAAAAGCAGGTTGAAAATATTATTGAGTGACTAATTTTGTTTCATTAAGAATTGGTTCATTCTTCAGAATATTAGTTGCGACTTCTATGGTGTTTTCTTTTTCTTCGAAGATTGGTGCTTCTTGTATGAAGGCTGTTGTTGATGCCTCTTCAACTTTTGGAGGCGTGTTATCAAATTTATAATTAAACCCGATTCCAAGCGTTTGTTTTACTTGAGTTTTTTTAATTTGATCTTCGTCATACAATAAGTTGACAGCAACTTGAGCCGAAACAAATTTATTGACTTTAAGGTCTAAAATTCCTTGATAGGCAACATCCATATTTCCGAATTTTTTTAAGTAATCAGCATAGATTCCTAAACGGCTGTCATAGCTAATACCATCCATTATTTGTAATTTGTATCGCGCGCCTAAATAAGCACCAAATTCAAATAAGGTATTGTCACCATCATTCTTAAGTCCAAAATTTCCTTTTTGTTGTAAATCTTTATCCAAAACAAATGTAACTCTTGGTGTAAAAGGATGAATGTTTACTTGAAAATTCTCGTTCGGTTTATAATCAACACCCAATCCTAAACTTAAATAACCTGGCGCCATTAGATTTGAAATTTTTTCTTTTGGATCTAACGAATAATCATATCCTTCTGTAAATTGCGTTCGGAAATTCATCGCTGCAGCCAAATACCAATTATTTCCGATGTTATAACCGTAAGATGAAGTTAAATCGATCACATCATTTGTTTTTCGAGAACTTTCTCCTTTATTGGTTTGAATTCCATAACCTAAAACGATACGATTGTCCCAAATATGTTTTTCACGGGTTAAATTGAATTCGTAATCAACATTCGCATTTAAAGCAAATGAATTTACACCTCCTGCAACCCAATTGGAAAAAGCACTTTGAGAGAATAAAAGTGAATTGTTACCTGATACAAACCAACCATGTTGGCGACCGTCAAATTTTTGATCTTTTAAATAGCGTTTACTATCAGTTGCAACTATCCCATCTTTTATAGTTTGAGCAAAAGACATCATAGAAGCAAATAAGGCTAAAGTGACTAAATGTTTTTTCATAAATAGTTAAAGTTGTTTTCGTTTAATTATTCCCAAAATATTGATTCAGATTTGATATAAGTAGCTTTTTCATCAATGGTATTTTTTTCGAATACTTGATCATAATTACGTTTATCCAATTTGACTTTTGGCAGATGAATAGGAGCAATGCCAGTTGTATCGAAGTAGGGAAGAATCTCTTTTTTTCTTGATTTCTTTTTCGGTTTCTTTTTCGTACTGTCTATTTTGTAAGTTAACCCAATACCTAAGGTTTGCTTAAATTGTGTTTCTTTCACTTGGTCTTCATCATAAATTAGATTTAAAGCCAATTGAGTAGACATAAAGTGATTGATTTTCATGTCTAATAATCCTGCGTAAACAATATCTAAATTGTAAAACTTATTCGAATAATTAGAGAATATACCAATATTGTTATCGTAGATTACATTTTCAAAAATTTTTACTTTATAACGACCACCTAAATAGGCTCCAACTTCGAAAAGTAAAGCATCTCCATCGTTGCGCAAACCATAAGTTCCTTTTGTCTGTAAATCCTTATCTGCAACAATTGTGGTACGAGAAGTTAATGGTTGAAATGTTACAGAAAAATTAGAATTAGGTGTATAATTTGCACCGACCCCTATTGTAATATACGCAGGAGCAAATAAATTTGATAGTTTCTTTTTGGGAGTTGCTCCATAATCATAACCAGCAGAAAACTGAGAACGAATATTAAGCGATGTAGTTAGATACCATTTTTCTTTAATCAAATATCCATACGAAGTTGTAAGATTGATGTTATCTGCAGTTTTACGTGTTCCATTGGTTTTATTATCTAAGAATCCATATTCTAAAATAAAACGATTGTCCCAAAAATGTTTCTTTTTTCGGAAATTGAATTCATAATCAGCTTTTGCATTGAGAGAAACCGAATTTTCTCCTCCGGCCATCCAATTAGAAAATGTATTTTGATTGACGGTTAACGTATTTGATCCATAAATTTCCCAACCTGATGCACGACCTGTTGTGTCTACTTTAGACTTTAGATATTTTCGCCCATCAATAATTAGATTTCCACTTGTATCTAAAAACTGAGCAGAGCTAAAAACGGATAGGACTAAAAATAGGATTGAGATAAATAGTCTCATGTACTAAAAAAAATATCTTTGTTTAAAATTGAAAATTCTAAACAAAGATATCTAATTTATTTTGTAAGGTTAAAATGCTTTTTAATTATTTTCCCAACCTTGAAACCATTTAACTAAAGTATCAATCCAATCTTGACGATCATTTAAACATGGTATGTATGTAAATTGTTCACCACCAGCTTTTAAAAACTCTTCTTTACCCTCCATCGAAATTTCTTCTAAGGTTTCTAAACAATCAGCTACAAAAGCAGGAGTACAAACAGCCAAATTCTTCACACCTTCTTCTGGAAAATGTTCTAACGTTTCGTCTGTATAAGGTTTGACCCAAGGATCTTTTCCTAAACGAGATTGAAAGGATGTGTAGTATTTATCTTTTGGTAATTGCAAGTAATCTGCCACTAACTCTGTTGTCTCTAAACATTGATTGCGATACGTTTCAATTGGTAATTTGCTAACTTTTGCTGCTCTTAGTGCTTTTTTATCGTGACGTTCTGGAATTCCATGATAAGAAAATAATAATTTATCGTAATTCTCGGGTAAATTCTCTTTGATAGAATCTCCTAAAACTTTAATATAATCAGGATGCTTGTAAAAAGCTTTTAAGAAATTTACTTTCACATCTTTGAATTTTTTCTTCTGAACTTCTAATACCTTATCTGCAACAGTTTCTGTTGTTGACATCGTATACTGAGGATAAAGTGGAACAACTAATATATCGCGAACGCCTTTATTATAAAGCTCTTGTAGTCCAACTTCAATCGAAGGATTTTTATAACGCATAGCTAATCCCACTGGAAAATCTAATTGCTCTTGAACTTTTTGTTGTAAAATTTTTGAATAAATAATTAATGGAGAACCATCCTTTGTCCAAATCTTTTTATACGCTTCAGCTGATTGTATCGGTCTTTTAGGTAAAATAAAAAGTTCTACGATCATTTTACGAATCAACCAAGGTGAGTCAATCACTTTCCCATCCATTAAAAATTCACGTAAATATGTTCTTACATCTTCAACTTCGGTAGAATCGGGCGATCCTAAATTCACTAATAATATTCCTTTGCTCATAATTCTTTTTATCTAAAAAAATATTGCGTTCTTTGTAGGTGTAAAAGTACGGCGGATAATTTAAATTGTTCTTCGTAATATTATCATTATAATTTATATCATCATTTTATGTCAGATTTATTAAATCCTGATAAAGAATTTTATCCAGACGACGATCTTAATCACGAAAATACCGTGCGTCCGCAAAGTTTTGATGATTTTGCAGGACAAGCTCATATTCTCGAAAATTTAGAAGTATTCGTAAAAGCGTCTAAACTTCGTGGAGAAGCCTTGGATCATGTTTTATTACACGGACCTCCAGGTTTAGGAAAAACGACATTGGCAAATATTATTGCGAATGAATTAGGCGTTGGAATAAAAATTACTTCTGGACCAGTTCTCGATAAACCGAGTGATTTAGCAGGTTTATTGACAAATTTAGAAGAAAATGATGTGCTTTTTATTGATGAAATCCACCGAATGTCACCTGTTATCGAAGAATATTTATATTCGGCAATGGAGGATTTTAAGATCGATATTATGATTGAGTCAGGACCTAATGCACGTTCAGTGCAAATAGGCTTGAATCCTTTTACCTTAATAGGCGCAACAACACGTTCTGGTTTATTAACTGCTCCTTTACGCGCTCGTTTCGGAATTAATTTTAGATTCGAATATTACAATGTAGAACTTTTAAGTTCGATTGTAGAGCGTTCTTCTCGTATTTTAGATACACCAATTGACGAAAGAGCTGCGATAGAAATCGCTGGTCGTAGTCGTGGAACACCTCGTATTGCAAATGCTTTGTTACGTAGAACGCGAGATTTTGCACAGATAAAAGGAAACGGAAAGATTGATTTATCAATCGCAGAATTTTCTTTAAAAGCTCTTAAAGTTGATGACAATGGTTTAGACGAAATGGATAATCGTATTTTATCAACCATTATCGAAAAATTTAAAGGAGGACCTGTCGGAATTACAACTTTAGCTACAGCAGTTGGTGAAAATGGCGGGACATTGGAAGAAGTTTATGAACCTTATCTCATTCAAGAAGGTTATTTGATGCGTACGGCGCGTGGTCGTGTAGCAACAGAAAAAGCCTATAAACATATTGGTGTGAAATATAGAGGTGAAAATTCTCCTCAAACCGATTTATTTGATTTGTAAATTTGTTCTAAGTTCGCTTTTATTCTAAGCTTGTCGAAGAATCTTTAGATAATATTTTGTTTAAGTTCTCGATAGATTTAAATTAATCTAAGGAATAATTTAAACACTTGAATAGACGAATCGTTTCATACTGATTTTATTGAAGTTTTACATTTAAGATCAATTCAAATTTAATTATTCATAATTAAAATGCTCCTTCAAACAGAAGAACATATTAAAATAAAATGGTCCCAACGAATCAAAGAAAAAGCTGAATTGTTAGGATTTATTTCTTGTGGAATAGCAAAGGCTGACTTTTTAGAAGACGAAGCACTTCATTTAGAAGCTTGGTTAAAAAATGATTTTCATGGAGAAATGCAATATATAGAAAATCATTTTGATATGCGATTGGATCCTCGTTTGTTAGTCGAAGGAGCAAAATCTGTGATTTCGTTGGCGTATAATTATTACCAAGATTTAGATCGAAATCCTAATTCGTACAAAGTTGCCATGTATGCACAAGGTGAAGATTATCATTTTGTCGTGAAGGAAAAAGTGCGCGAATTGTTAGATTTTATTCAAGAAGAAATAGGAGAGGTGAGTGGTCGAGCTTTTACAGATTCTGCACCAATATTAGAACATGCTTGGGCAAAAAAAGCAGGAATTGGGTGGGTTGGAAAAAATTCGTTGACGTTATCCAAACAAAAAGGATCGTTCTTCTTTTTATCTGAATTAATTATTGATTTGGAGTTGGCTTATGATTCTCCAATTGCAACAGATCATTGTGGAAATTGTACGCGTTGTATTGATGCTTGTCCAACAGATGCTATTTTACCAAATAAAACGGTGAACGGAAGTCAATGTATTTCGTATTTTACAATCGAATTGAAAGATCAGATTCCTGCTGAAATGAAAGGAAAGTTTGATGATTGGATTTTTGGTTGTGATGTATGTCAAGAAGTTTGTCCTTGGAATCGTTTTTCGCTTCCTACAAAGGAAACACGTTTTATAAGGCACGAAAGTATCAATCAATTTTCGAAAAAAGACTGGGAAGAAATTACCGAAGACGTTTTCCGAGTAATTTTTAAAAAATCACCTGTCAAACGAACTAAGTTTGATGGATTAAAAAGAAATATTGATTTTGTAAAATTAGAATGAATGGTTAAGTTTTCATTTTACATTCTTTTATAAAAAATGCTCCAAAGAAATATATTACTAATTGGAGCATTGTGTTTTAAGAAGTTTATTTCGCCTTCTTGTAATTATCTTCAACTTGTTTCCAATCCAAAACATTATTGAACGCTTTCAAATATTCATCGCGTTTGTTTTGGTATTTCAAGTAATATGCATGTTCCCAAACATCAATTCCTAAAATTGGTGTTCCTGCAACTTCTGCACCAGGCATCAACGGATTGTCTTGATTTGCTGTACTTGTAACTGCTAAAGAACCATCTTCTTTTACAACTAACCAAGCCCAACCAGAACCAAAACGTTTTGCACCCGCTTCATCCAATTGTTTTAACAATTCTTCTGTAGAACCAAATGTTGCATCAATCTTTGCTTTAAGATCTCCTTTAGGCTCTTTTTGAGGCGTTGGAGACATAATATCGAAATATAGCATGTGATTGTAATATCCACCAGCATTATTGCGTAAAGCACCATTATTCATATCCATTTTTTTCAAAATATCTACGATATCATTTGATTTGATATTGGCTTCTTTTAATGCAGTGTTCATCTTGTTGATGTATCCTAAATAATGTTTAGAGTAATGAACTTCCATTGTTTTTGCATCAATGTATTCTTTTAACTCATCGTAACCGTATTTCAAAGGTTTTATTTGAAATGTCCCTGGGTCAGCTTTTACATCTGTAGGATTACCAACAGTTTCTTTTACTTGAATTGTATCATTTTGTATAACTTCTTCTTTTGTTGTGTCAGCATTTTCCTTCTTCGTTTCACATGATTGAACAAAGAAAAGAACACCCAAAACTGACATCAAAAATACACCCTTTTTCATCTTTTAATTTTATGTAGTTTACTTATAATATTAATATTTCCACTAAAATAACAGATTTTGATTGAATATAAAATTCTTTACTTTTAATTTTCTGTTAAAGTCATCTAATTTTAAAAAATTACTATATCATATTTTTTATTAATTTTATAAAAACCAAAGATGAAATATTACCTAACTTATATTCTATTTATAATTTGTTCAATTTCTTTTTCTCAAAATATAGATGATAAGAGAGATTTGCTAATTAACGATCTTTGTAATATCCTTACAAAAAATAAAAATCTTAATGATTTAGAACGAATTAATTTAACCCGTTGTGCATTTTAAACAATACTGACTTTTAGGTTATTGATATTTCGGTTAAAATATTCTTTGTTAATGAACTGTACAACGGTTAAAGTAGTTATTTTAGCCAATAATCTTGTTTAGAAGCCTTCAAAAGTTTTTGCATAATTGCGTCTAATCATAAACTGGTCACAGAGTTGTGAGAAAAGTGTTTCAATCCTTTTTCGCTGTTTTTTGAATAAATAAAACTGTGGCTTGTAGTCCTTTTGATTAACTCTTTTCGGAGTTTCGAGTTCTATATTGGCATATTTAAATAAATCAATCTGAATCTCAGACGACAAGTAGCCTTTGTCTTTAAGCAAGGTACAATCGAATAATTGTTCTCTGATATCTTTTAAATAATGGATGTGTGAACGGAAGCAGGACTTAAATCCACACTTTGAAAAACTCCATTTATCGAACAAACTGCATGAAGTTTGTAGCCATAAAAATGCATTTTCTGAGAAGCACAAAAGCCTCTGTTTGGATAGCAATAGTCGTCATCTTTACAGATTTTTGAAGTATTGCTCCTCGAGAGTTTACATACTTCTACGGGCATACTGTCAATAATGAAAAACTTCTCAAACTCATTAAAACTTCGGGCAATTTTCATTCGTAGATCATTTATTTTACTGCCCAATCTACGTTTGCGAAGATTATAAACACTACGTTCTATTTTGCATTTTATCGCTTGAGGAATTTGTCGAAAAAGATGATTTTCGCTGTCAATACCCATAAATTTAGCAGTTAATGCAAGACTTATCAATTCCAAATCCTTCAATTTTGGAGGTCGCCTTTGATAGGCCAATAGGTTTTCATTTGATATTTTCGCAAAACTTCCAAAATTCTTTCGTAATTTGCATTCAAGTTGTTCATTGTAAATGTTTTACAATTAATTTAAGTTACTGATTTTCAATCAAATGAACAACTTTTATCTTTTTAATTCATAATGCACAACGGGTATTATATATATTCAATGAATAAAAAAGTGACAGAAAGATTCTTTAAGAAATTTTAATGTTCATTTTCATTCATCATTTAAGTTTCTTTGAAATAATAAACTAAACATTCATATTTTATTATTATTTACTTCTAAAACTACAACACTATTTGTAACCACAAGAATTACAACCAGTATATTATAGCCCGATGTCGCAGATTTGCAATTTGTGATTTTAACTCGATGTGCGAGAGTGAAGGTGTTTCATATTCCTAAGAAAAGGAAAATAGATTCTAAGAAAAACTTACATGCTTCGCAACTATAATTTTTTGTTTTTAGGAGTTGATGAAAACAAAAAGCCCAACAGATTACTCTATTGGGCTTTATCAGCGGAGAGTGAGGGATTCGAACCCCCGGAGGTGTGACCCTCAACAGTTTTCAAGACTGCCGCATTCGACCACTCTGCCAACTCTCCAAAAACGCTGTTTATTGCGTATTGCGAGTGCAAATATAGAATGCTTTTTCGAATTACCAAATTAAAATTTCAAACTTTAATTTCACGAAAACGTTTTCGTGAAATATAGCTATTGCTTTAACTTGTTTATTAATATGCTTTTAATCCTATTTTGAGAATGTTATTTTTTAGTGTAAAAATTTATTCTTCATTAAAATTTTGCTGGAAATGATCTGTTTTTAATGACAATCATTAGTTTTTGTAAAAAAAATATACGAAATCGTTATAATTGATTACTTTTGCGAAGAATTAAGTAAATAAACACATTTAAACATTTTCTAAAATGAACCACTCTTCTTATGATCAGCAACTTGCATCTTTCAATGAAATGAGCAAAAAGGTTGTAGAATTCATTAAAATTGTTTCAGATTTATGGTACGATCAATCTGTTGAATTGGTAATCTTCCGTAATCAATTAGTTGATAAAAACGTTAGTGATATCGTAAATTTACACCAATATGCAGAAGAATTTGTTGAAAACAAAATTGCTATTGATGATACTTTAGCGATTGCAAAAGCAATTTTTCAAGCAAATTTACCAGCTTCTCGACTTGATGTTGGAAAATTAGCAAAAGAATATACTTCAGGAAATTATACTTCAGCAGAAGCTTTTGTTGAAGAAAAATTAGGTGATAGTAGAAATGTAAAAAGTGTAGAGCCAAAAGATGTTGTGCTTTATGGTTTTGGTAGAATTGGACGTTTATTAGCGCGTGAATTGGCTTCTCAAATGGGAAAAGGTCAACAGTTGAGATTACGTGCTGTTGTGACACGCGATAAGCACGATCCGGTTTTATTAGAAAAAAGAGCATCTTTATTGCGTCATGATTCTGTTCATGGTGATTTTGATGGAAATGTAGTAGCAGACCACGAAAACAATGCATTGATTGTGAATGGTGTTACTGTGCACATGATTTCTGCAGCTCAACCAGAAGATATCGATTATACAGCTTATGGAATTAATGAAGCTTTAATTATCGATAACACAGGTGTTTTTAAAGATGAAGAGGCTTTATCTCGTCATTTGAAATCTGTTGGTGCAGACAAAGTTTTATTAACAGCACCTGGTAAAGGTGTTCCTAATATTGTTTATGGTGTAAACCATGAAGAACATAATCCAGAAAATGTAAACATTTTCTCTGCGGCTTCTTGTACAACAAATGCGATTACACCAATTTTAAAAGTTGTTGAAGATAACTTAGGAGTTGTAAAAGGGCATTTAGAAACAATTCATGCTTATACAAACGACCAAAATTTGGTTGATAATATGCATAAAAAATACCGTCGTGGACGTGCAGCTGCTTTAAACATGGTTATTACAGAAACTGGTGCAGGAAGCGCTGTAGCTAAAGCATTACCAAGTTTAGCAGGTAAATTAACTTCAAATGCTATTCGAGTTCCAGTTCCAAATGGATCTTTGGTCGTATTGAATTTAGAAGTTAGTAAAGATACTTCTGTAGAAGCTGTAAACAACTTGATGAAAGACGCTGCGTTGAACGGAGAATTAGTAGAACAAATTAAATATTCGTTGAATAATGAATTGGTTTCTTCTGATATCGTAGGAACTTCTGCTCCGTCGATTTTCGATAGTAATGCGACAATTGTTTCTGCCGATGGGAAAAACGTTGTGATGTACGTTTGGTACGATAACGAATATGGATACAGTCACCAAGTAATGCGTTTAGCAAAACACATTGCAGGTGTTAGAAGATATACATACTATTAATAGTATTTTTTCCCTTTATTTAAAATTAATCCGTTAACATTTATTTGTTAGCGGATTTTTTTTGTAGGATATTCATTTAAAAACACTTAAGTAAATTTTATGTATTATTTTTGTTAATGTTATATTAATGCTAAATATAAAAATTAACATTACTTCTGTTTAACTAAACAAATATTTTATTTATGAAGAAAATTTACTTTAAATCATCCTTATTAACATTATTGTTATCAGGATTTGCTTTTGGGCAAGGTTCTGAAACTTTTGAAACCCAAACAGCCTTAAGTGATTCGTATCAATCAGGTTCATTTGACGGAGAAACAATTGGTATAGAATGGAATTATACAGGTGCAAGAAATGAAGGAGCATACCCCATCACAAATAAGGGAATTTTATTTCAAAAATCTGGTAATACGTTAGAAACTACAATTTATAATGGTATTGGAAAATTATCTTTTGACGTAAGAAAAGCGTATACAGGAGGTATGAATAATAGAAAAATTGAAGTTCTTGTAGATGGAATTGTTGTTTATACTTCACCAACATTTGGGGGAGCTCAAACCGATACAACTATTAAATCTTATGAAGTGGAAATAAATAAGACTGACGCTACATTAATTACATTTAGAAATGCGGGACCTCAGCTTACTTTAGACAATGTTTCATGGACCAAAGCACCTGAAATTACAGAAGCTCCTACAGTTTCTCCTAAAACCATCACAGGTACGTATGGAGTGTTATTAACTGATGGACAAATCACAGCTACGAATAACCCTACATCTTGGACAAAAACAGGGTTATTACCATCAGGAATAGAATTTAATATAAATGAAGGTTTGTTCTTTGGTACACCAACACAAGCAGGTACTTTTACTGCACAAGTTACAGCTACAAATGAAATAGGTACATCTACAGCAGCTGCAGTAACATTTGAAATAGCTAAAGCAGATCAAACCGTAAATTATACATTTGAGAATTTAACTCAAGACCAGGGAACTACTTTTGCTGGGTTACCAACCCAAACAGAACAAGGGATAAATATTGTATATACATCTGCAGATAACTCTATTGTTTCTACAAACGGAAATATCTTATCATTTGAAGGGATTGGTTCTACAACTATTACTGCAACAGCATTAAGTACAGATAACTTTAATGAATATACAACAACTTTTGATGTAAGAGCTAATGATCCAAATGCAACGTATTGTTTTGAGGAAACATTTGATGGTTTAAAAGGTAATAATACAAGTGGAAATGGATCTAATACGGCTTGGAATGGAAATAGCAATTTTCCAACAACATCTAGTGCTTATCAAGCAGGAGAGGCTGTAAGATTAGGAACTAGTAGTAAGACGGGAGCTATCACTTCTAAAACACTTGATGAAATTTCAGGTAATGTTACTGTAAGTTTTGATGTAAAAGGATGGACTTCGGTAGAAGGTAGCATGAATGTTACATTAGGTACAGAAACTAAAAATGTAACATACATTGCAACAATAGCTAACGCCTTTGAAAATGTAACTGTAAGTTTTGACAATGTTGCAGCAGGATCTACCTTGAAATTAGAAACATCTGCAAAAAGAGCATTTATTGATAATGTTAAAATCCAATGTTCATCTACAAATAGTTCTACAACTTGGGAAAATGGGGCTTGGTCGAACGGAGAACCAGATTTAACAAAAGAAGCTGTTTTAAAAGCTGTTCCAACTGCAGGTTTTTGTGCGAAAAAATTAACAGTAGAAAATGAGATAACAATTCCTGCAGGAATTACAATTACAGTAGAAAATGAAGTTGTTAATAATGCAACTTTACGTTTTGAGCATGGAGCTTACTTAACTCAAAACAATGACAATGCAACGAATGTAGGTACTGCTATTTTTAATAGAAAGTCAACACCTATTTATCGTTTAGAAAACATGACATGGTCATCGCCGGTTGTTGGTCAAAATATATTTGAAATTTCTCCAAATACGTTAACAAATCGTTTTACAAGATTTGATGAAGCAACAAATACTTGGGTAGCAAATGTAACTGCATCTGATGTTTTTGAAGCAGGGGAAATGATTGGTTTCAGAGCACCTAATAATTACAACAATTATGGTCAAGGTGAAGCAAAAGTATTTGAAAGCTCATTTACAGGACAAATTTACAATGGTGAAGTAACAATTCCAGTTGTGAAAACAACAGAAGGAAATAATGCAATTGGTAATCCATACGCATCTCCGATTAATTTAGACGCATTAATTGCTGCGAACACAACAGTAGGAGTAAATGCAGTATATGTTTGGACACATTCAAAACATATTGTAGACGGAGTATATCAAGGAGGTTCTAACTGGGCAATTTATAATGGTATAGGTTGGAATGATGCAGCAGTAACTTCTTCAAATCTTGATATAGCACAAGGGTTTATAGCACAAGTAGCCAATACAGGTAACTTAGTTCTTAACAACTCAATGCGTGTTGCAGCTAATAATCCTGTTTATTTCAAAGGACAAAAAAATAGATATTGGTTAACTTTATCAAATAATGAAAATAGTTTTAGCTCTTCATTAATTGGATATGTAAGTGAATCAACAACTGAATATGATCAAAATTTTGATGCAAAACCATTTGATAACAATAATGAAGGATTATATTCTGTTTTGAAAAATGATTTATTTGTAATTCAAGGACGTGGAGATTTCGACAAAGAAGATTCATTTGATTTAACTTTCAATGTTAAAAAAGCAGGAACTTACCAAATCAATTTAGAAAAGTTTGAAGGTGTTTTCGAAAATCAAAATATCTATTTGGTAGACAGAAAATTAGATAAAGTATTTAATTTAAGCGAATTAAAATCTTATTCTTTTGATACAGAAGCAGGAGAAATTAATGATCGTTTCTCAATAAATTATCAAAATAAAACATTATCAACAAATGATTTGTCTAAAAAAGGATTGGTAGTTTATGCTCAAAATAAACAGATTACAATTTCATCTAAAGAATCAATAAAATCAATCAAATTAGTTGATATCTCAGGAAGACAGTTACAAAACGTTCAGAACGTTAATGCAAAATCTTATGTTCTTAACCTAAATGTAAATCCTCAAGTTGTTGTAGTTGTTGTAGAGAATACAAATGGTACAACTGAATCTAGAAAAGTAATTTTAAAATAATTAACGTATGAAATGTAACGTCCTGAAAAAATGATACAGGATTAGACTAATAAAACTTTATTTTAAACAGTACATATATTCGTATTTGTACTGTTTTTCTTTTTGTACGATTTTGGTATTAAATCTTGTTGCT
>NZ_JACXZC010000016.1 GCF_020281205.1 Empedobacter stercoris | reverse complement strand
GCTCTAAATAAGTTTGTAGAAAATTATAACAATTCTAGGTATCATGAGGCTTTGAACAACCTTACTCCTTCGGATGTTTATTTTGGTAGAGCAGATAAAATTTTAGAACAAAGAGCAATTATTAAACAACAAACAATTGCAAAAAGAAGGCAATTGTATTATCAAGAAAAAATAATAAATTTATAAACCAAACACTCTCTTAATTTTTAGAAAGAGGTGTCTCATTTATTTTGACAACATACAGTCATAGATGGTTTGCAACTTCGTTGTTAAAGGATCTTTACGCAAATGGATATCGTTATTTAGGTCTTGAAGCATTAGATGATTTATTGATAAATGAAAGACAGTTTGCAACAGTAGAAAGTGGATTCTATACTTCCGAGCCTAATTTTGGAAACTTTATAAAAGAAGCGCTTGATTTAGGTTTTACAGTATTTGGTTATGAAGCTTCGGATAAAGATAATTGGGACAAAGATCCCTGGAAAAATCGCGAGATTGCACAAGCTAAGAATATCCATACTTTTATGAAAGATAATACCAATGGTAAATATTTTATTTATTGTGGTGCAGGACATGCTTTTGAAGGAGATAATAACGGTAGAGGCATGTCTATGGCAGGTATTTTAGCAGAGTTAACTGGTACTAATCCTTTTACTATTGATCAAAATAAGTATTCAGATAAAGGAGAAAGTCGTTACAATCAACCTCTTTCTAAATTAATCACGACAACCACTCCAACTGTTTTGATAAATGATAAGGGAATCATTTTCAGAGGTAATCCATCTAGTTATGAAACTGATATCTCTATCATTCAACCTGCAAATTCCTTTCTAGGAACTACCCTTCTGCTTCAAAAATCTAAGGCATATAAAAAAATTATACTTCCTAAGAATCTTATTAAAACATATCCTGCAATGATATTGCTCTACAGAAAAGGTGAAGCTGAACAAAATGGTGTTCCCACAGCTGTATATGAAGTATTAACTGATACTGATATTCCTTCTATTTTTTTAAAGAAGACTACCTATGAAATTATAATTCTTGATAAAAATTACCAGATACAAAATAAATATACTAGTGATTAGACGTTTTGTATACGATGAAACAGAAAATATAATTATTTAATCTCGTATTATTTTCATTTTTTTTTTCCTTAAAAAAGGAAAATTAGATAAACAATTAAAATACATTATCTGAAAGTTTAAACAAGCTTATATTTTAACCAAATCAATTATTCAATAACCGTATTGTTAAACAACTAAACATGTTATGAATCAGGTTTAAAAGAAAGTATTTTCAGATTAAAAATCATCTTTGTATCTTCACCTTTCAAACAACAAATAATGAAATTCGTTACTTTCTTAGACAATCAACAAGAAAAAGTAGGTCTTGTTTGGCAAGATACGGTGTATGACTTGACCAAAATTAATTCTAATTTACCCACTACCCTAATTGATATTTTAGCTGATGATGATTTTTCACTTTTAATCTGCCAACAGCTTACAAAGGAAATCTCACGTGATGAACACAAATACGCTATTGTAGCAAATCCTCACATCTTAGCACCTATACCTCATCCCACGAGTTTTAGAGATGCCTATGCTTTTCGCCAACATGTCGAAACTTCTCGCTTAAACAGAGGTTTAGACATGATTCCTGAATTTGATCAATTCCCAGTCTTCTATTTTTCTAATCATCAGGCGATTCAAGGTCCTGGAAAAGTAGTTGCCATGGAGAAGCATTTCGACCGAATGGATTTTGAGCTCGAAGTTGCCATCGTCATTAAAAAAGAAGGGATAAATATAAAAGCTGAAAATGCTGATGAATACATCGGTGGATTTATGATCTTGAATGATTTGAGTGCCCGGGCTTTGCAAATGGATGAAATGAAACTAAACCTTGGTCCTGCAAAAGGAAAAGATTTTGCGTCAATGTTTGGTCCCTATTTGGTAACACCAGATGAAATCGAAAGCTACAAAGTAGCACCTAAAGATGGTCATATCGGAAATTGTTATGATTTAGCGATGACCTGTGCTGTGAATGATGTTGAAGTTTCTCAAGGTAATTTCAAAGATATGCATTGGACATTTGCTGAAATCATCGAACGAATTTCCTATGGCGTGAAGCTTTATCCTGGTGATATCATCGGTTCTGGAACAGTTGGAACAGGTTGCTTTCTTGAACTAAATGGAACTGGAAAACGCCAAAATCCTAACTACAAAGAACAATGGTTACAACCAAATGATCATATCGAAATGTCTGTCACAGGATTAGGAAAATTAGTAAATTCTGTTCATCTTTATAACCAATAATCTCAATTTATGCAACACACAAAATCCTTTGAACCTAACACAAGTCAGTTCGATGATATTTTCAAACATGCTATTTCTCCACGTCCTATTTGCTTTGCAAGTACAATGGATAAAGATGGAAATGTAAATTTGAGTCCATTTTCTTTTTTCAATATGATGGGACAAAATCCACCTATTTGTGTTTTTTCACCGTTAAGAAAAATGAGAGATGGAACAACAAAACATACATTAGAAAATATATGGGAACATCCAGAATGTGTGATTAATATCGTAAATTATGATATTGTACAACAACAATCCTTGGCGAGTGTCGAATACCCAAAAGGAGTAAACGAATTTGTAAAAGCTGGTTTTACAGAACTTCCTTCCGAATTGGTAAAACCTCCTCGCGTTGCAGAATCGCCTGTGCAATTAGAATGTAAGGTACGCGAAGTAATTTCGATTACAGATCAACCCGGTGCAGCAAATTTAGTTATTGCGGAAGTAGTGCGATTGCATATTCACAAAAACTTGTTGGATGAAAATGATAAAGTTTCCCCTTATGATTTGGATTTAGTTGCGCGTATGGGTGGAGATTATTATTGCCGTATCATTCCAGAATCAATCTTTGAAGTTGAAAAACCAACCCGTACTGTTGGTTTAGGAATAGATCAACTACCAGATGAAGTGAAGCACTCTAAATACTTAACAGGTAATAATTTAGGTCAATTAGGAAATGTAGAAAAATTACCGACAGAAGAAATGATTTTTCATTTCAAAGAACAATTAACGGAACGTTTAGACATCGAGAAATTTAAGTCGGTTGAGGTACGTCATCAAGTAGCTGCAAAACTTTTGGAACAAGGTGACGTAAATGGTGCATGGTATTGGTTGTTGATGAATATTTAGTTCATGAATAAAACGGCATTGATTTTAGGAAGTACAGGTTTGATCGGTTCTTTATTGTTGGATAAATTATTAAAGCATTCTAATTATTCAAAAGTTATTATGGTTGTTCGAAAACCTCAGCAAATTAATCATCCGAAGATAATGGAGATTGTAACTGATTTTAATTCTCAAATAAATTTAGATGATATTGAAACGATTGATTCTATCTTTTCTTGCTTAGGAACAACACGTAAGAAAACGCCTGATTTAAATGCGTACCGAAAAATTGAAATAGATATTCCAGTACAATTTGCACAATTAGGAAATAAAAAAGGGTTGACGAAATTTCATTATATTTCTTCGGTTGGTGCAAATGCTACAACCTCTAACTTTTATCTAAAAATGAAAGGGGAAGCAGAAAAAGCTTTGCTACATGAAAATGTGAAACAGCTGTTTCTATACCACCCTTCTTTGTTGATTGGCAATCGAGTCGAATATCGTTTGGCTGAAAATATCAGCGCTAAGATATTACCTTTGTTTAATCCTTTTTTGGTTGGAAATCTCTCCAAATACAAATCGATTGAAGCAGAAAAAGTGGCGCAATCATTGCTCGAAAATGATGTGCACGCAACTTCAGAAAAAGTTTCTGTATTGTATTATAACGAAATTATGAATTCTAAAAATAAAATTTAATGATCATATTAGCTGTACTCTTACCATGGTTATCCTTTATACTAAGAGGAAAAATAATTCATGGTGTGATTTGCTTAGTTTTACAAATCTCCTTATTCGGATGGTTACCAGCTGCAATCTGGGCTGTTGCCTCTCTTTTAGACGATAGAAACAAAGCCAGAATAAAAGAAATGAATCGAAATAAGTAAACAATAAAAGCCAACCGATCGGTTGGCTTTTATTGTTTTAAAAAGTCTGTAAATCAATAATTATAGTGAGTTTTTTATCAAGGATAGACGATAATTTTAGCCTATCAATTACAACGACTATGAAAAATACAATGTTCCTTACGGTTTTCTGTTTGCTTACTTGTTTTATACATGCACAAGAATACACCACCGATAATATTGTGATCAAGCAAGGCAATCAAGTTTTCTCTATTTATGATACAAAACAAACAATCACTTTAAATCCTACTGAATTTAGTATCGAGTATCTGAATAAGCCTTATCAAGAGAAAAAGAATTTATTTTATGCGGCGCACGCATTGGTAACGGATCATACGGTTGACATCAATTTACATGAAGGAACTGAAATAGAAAGTATCCCTTATTTTGAGGCTGGTACAGGCTTTGCTGCGGAAGAAAATCAGTTGCTACACTACCCTTTCTTATCGCTTGATGGACACCAGTATTTGTATTACGTTCCGAATAAAGACAAACGGGTTGAAAAATCAGGAACTTCTGGACAATGGGATATTCACAAATGGACTTTAAAAGGTGTTTTTCAATATGATGCTGAAATGGATTGGAATATCTACGATAACAATCAAGTGTATATTACATTAATTATTGACCGAAACTTAGATGGAATTCTTCAGAAAGGCGAGTTTTTTACACTTCAAATTATGTTCGAGAAATAATAGATATAAGCTTCAAACCAGTTCCTATAAGGCTTTATAGATTTTATTCTAATTATTTCATTTTACGAAAAGGCTTTATATTCGCTATACAAAATATAATTTTCTATCATGTCTAAAAGTACACGTGCTTTGAAAAATCTTCTAAAAAAACGTATTCTACTCTTCTTTTTTCTTGTAAGTGGAATAATAAATGCACAAGAGGTATTGACAAATTATGAAAATCAATATAATAACACAAAGCTAAACTCTTCTGAACGTTACGAAATTACAGGAAAATATGCGCAAGCGTTATTCTTTAATCATCAGAAAGAAAAAGCATTTGCTATTCTCAAAGAAAATATTCTTGCTTCAGAAAAGCTAAAAGATGGTAAACATGCCGCTTATTTGTATTGTATTTCTGCAATGAATAATCGAATTGAAAATAATAGTACGACTTCTAAACATGATTTACAAAAAGCAATTTACTATAGTGGACGCACTAATGACTATTCAACAAAAGGTTATGTAAAATATTGTGAAGGTTGGCTAAATTTACGAAATAATGAAGATGCAAAAGCGGTTAAGAATTTTATTGAGGCATTAAAATTCTTTGATAAATCGCCAGAAACACCAGTTGTATTAACAAGAATGACATCGGTTTATAATCAATTGACGGGTATTTATTCACGTTGGGATGATTATGAATTACAAGAAAAATACAGCAAACTTGCTTTACAAGTAGCGAAAAAACAAGATAATCCAAATCTCATTTTTGCTGCGTACATGTCTATTGGTTATATGTACGAGCAAAAGTTTATGCAAAATAACAAAAATATCTATACCCGAGATTTAGCAGAAAAATATTACAGCAAAGCGATTGATACCTATTACAAGAATAAAAAAGAGATGATAACGCCTACAGATTTGTCTTTTGTAGCAATCAATTTAGCGAATCTTTACCTTAATTTTTATCCAAAAACCTATCAAAATAAAGTTGTAACCTATGCAGAATTAGCAAAAGAAATAGGAATTGAAACAGATCAAGCAAATCATGTTGCTGCTGCAAACGGAATTTTAGCTGATTTAGCTTTACAAAAAAATGACATTCAAACTGCTAAAAACTATCTATTGCAGTCTGTCATAAAAGTCAATGAAAATGCTATTCCCGACAAAAATATCTTACAATCGTTGTACCTAAGCTTATCCGAAATCGAAGTTAAAGAAGGAAATTTTAAAGAAGCACTACGGTTCCATAAGCTGTACACAACGATGTACAAAGAAATCTATGACAACGAGCAAGCGCAAATCAGTAAACGTTTAGAAGCTCAATTTGATAAAGAGCGTCAGCAACAACAAATGATTCGCATGCAATTGGAAACAGAGAAAAAAGAGCAACAAATTCAATTGATGCATTCGTTAGGTATTCAGCAAAAACAAGAGTTAGAAAACACCAAGCTAAGCGAGAATTTCCAACGAAAACAATTAAAATTATCACGTTTAGAAGCGGACAAAAGGTCACAAGAATTAACCATTTCTCAACAAAATCTAAAACTATCTAACTTAGAGAATAAAAATCGTAAAGACGAATTGGTGAATTATATCGCAGAACTTAATTTCAAAAATAAATTAAATAACTATTACATCTTTTCGATTGTTGTTTTTATCGTCCTACTTGCTTTATTACTTTATGCACTAAAACAGCGAAATAAGCATTTAAAACAACGAGAAGAATTGCATAATTTGGAGATTGAACAAGAACGACAAAATTCTAAGATTTCGACTTTAACAGCACTTCTCGATGGTCAAGAACAAGAACGTACTCGTCTTGCTCGTGATTTACATGACAGTTTGGGTGGTTTACTTTCGGGAACTAAAATTCAGTTAACTCATTTGAATGAAAAAATTGACGAAAACTCAAAAATAGACATGGAAAAATCTATTCATCAATTGGATGGAGCTGTCGATGAATTGCGCCGCGTTGCACATAATTTAATGCCCGATTTGTTACTGAAATATGGATTGGAAGAAGCTTTAAAAGAATATGCCATTCGTATGGCAAACGAACAATTGGATATTGATGTTCAATTTTTGAGATTTACCAATTCATTAAACAAAGAAAATCAATTATTGGTGTACCGAATTATTCAAGAGTTGGTGAACAATGCCATAAAACACGCTCACGCCGAACAAATAATTATACAATTTGTCGAAGATGATACCAATTATACTGTAACGGTTGAAGATGATGGAAAAGGCTTTGATGTAAACAATACTAAACTCACACAATCAGCAGGTTTGCATAACATTCAATCCCGTATTCAGTTTTTAAAAGGACATTTAAATATACACTCAGAAATCGATTTAGGAACCACTATAGAGTTCCAATTTCCTAAACAATAATTTATGATTAATATAGCAATTACAGACGATCACCCTTTATTATCAGAAGGATTACGAAATATTTTAAGTCATCAATCTAATTTACAAGTTGTGGATTGTTACACTTCTGCTCAACAATTACAAGAAGCGTTAAAATCAACTGAAATTGATATTCTTTTATTAGACATCAATCTTTCGGATACCAATAGTATTGAATTGATAAAACCTATAAAGAAAAAATACCCCGCAATGCACATCATCATGTTAAGTGTACATAACGAATATGCGGTGATAAATAGTTGTTTGGAAGAAGGTGCTTCGGGATATATTCAGAAAAATGCTTCTGTTGATGAAATTTTAGAAGGAATCAACTCAATTTTTGATGGAAAGAAATTTCTTTGTTCACAAACAAAAAATGTATTGAGTAAAAAGGAAAAAGATGGGTTGAATACCATTCCAAAACTTACACGACGCGAAAAAGAAATTATGATTGAAGCAGCGCAAGGATTAACGACTCAACAAATTGCAGAAAAATTATTTATCAGTACGCATACAGTTGATAGTCATAGAAAAAACTTGATCGAAAAGTTCAAGACTTCTAACCTAAGTTCGGCAATTACCACTGCAATAGAATATGGATTGATTTCAAAACCTTAAAAAATAACTATAAATAGGGATATTATATGGTGCCAAAATTTCTCAACTTTGTCGTTATAAAACGGAAATTTCATCACCATTTACATTCGCAATAAGATTACTAACTGATTCTTATTAACTAAAACTACAATTTTAAAAAATCGCTTCATTTCTTTAATCAAGCGATTTTTTATTCAATATAGCTAAAAGCAGTGATGAATTAAATAGTTTTTATGCAGTATTTTTAAAACAAAAATGAAATGGCATTATATCATTATTTTATTCGCCTTTGTCGGTTGCTCTGCTCAAACCAAATTAAAGGTTGAAACCATCTTAGCTACACCAAAAATAGTGACTGCACAAGATCCTGAAACAGGTAGAAAGTATCAAAAAACCAATTTTGTAACGATTACACAACGTTTGGAACCTGCGATTGTAATGCACGAAAAGAATGAAAAAAAATTAAGGTTTTCACTGCAAGGAAATATTAATTCTGGTGGACATTCTATACATAAAGTAAGAAAAATTCGTTTCGAAAAAGAGAAGTCACTTGAACATAGTATCCTATTAAAATATTATGTAGAAATCGTTTATGTCGCAGGAAAAGAAGGGGCTAATGTAAGAGGCTACAACTATTCGAAAGAAGAAACCTATACTATTCCAAAAGGAATTAAGGAAATCAAAATCGAGTTGTATGAAGATCGAGTGAAACAAAGAACAAGTTCGAAAAAACCTAAATTAAAGCTTGTTGCTCAGCAAATTGTTGAGTTTTAACTTAAAAGTTGATACAAAGAAAAAATCCAAGTCATAAAATGAACTTGGATTTTTTTATAATAGAATAAAACGAATATTTAGTGAGATAATCTAATAACTGGATTAACTAAAGCTTCGTTACAATTTTCGAGTTTAACTCTTAAATATTGTGGATTACCATAGTTTTGTCCTTGACGTTTAGTTTGAACTTTCACTAAAATAATTCCTTCATTTTCATACTCTGTGTATAATCGGTCAATTGAATAATACATCACTTTTGCACCAGTATGACTGTACGTTAATTGTGAATTTGGAATATCTTCGATTTCTAAAATCTCCTTAATTGCATTACCATCTTTGTCTAACAATGGCAAATCATTAGTAGGATCTTCGTCATTGTCAGGAATTGTGTATGTCCCTCCGAATTTAACAACTTTTGCAATCGAAATCTCATATTCTGTACAAAAGTCTGGACTTTGAATTGCTAAAAAGTCAGCTGCACAAATTTTTGTCACTTCTTTTGGATCCTCTTGTCCTTCGAATAACATCATTGGAGCAATACGTATATCATGTACATGCATTCCGTCCCCTAAATTTACACTTACTGTACTAAATTGTTGAATTTCGAAAGAATCAAATGGTATTGTAATTGGTTTTGAAATTACAGCTCTACGTTTGTTTTTAAAGTTAAATAATCCAATATCTAAAACTCTAAATTTTTCCATATTCTCTTCCCCAACTTTTGTATCTCCTAAATAATAAACAATTTTGAAGTTTCCTAATTGCAACAAACTTAAATTTAACACATTGATATTTGGGTAAGCTAACGTAATCTGCACTTGATCTCCAGGTCGAGCTGGTTGACGTAAATGTGTACGTAAAAACTGTTGATTTAACACTCCCGCAGTAGCATTAAATAGAGTATAACTATCATAGTTGTCATCTACAGCATAATAAGGATGCACAACAGATGATAAACCACTTGCAACATTTAAAACTTCTGATCTATTTCCCCAAGTGACATCATTCGTAAATTCATTTAACTTGATATCTGTATTTTTAATTCCTGTTAACTTTGTTCCATCTACATCATTTTGTTCTGTTGGATAAACCAAAGATTTTGGTGGATTTACAATGATATCTCCTAATGGTTTATAATCAGGTGATGTAATTTCTTCCTCTTCCTCAATATACGCATAGAAAACAGTTGCCAAATCTGCTACTGATAACAAAGAACCTAATTGTATACGAACTCCGTTATAGCCTACATGCTTTCCATTAGTTTCTGCTGGAATAAAAGAAAACTGGAATACGTTATCTCCTTTTAACAAATCTAATACTCCTCCTTTTACACCAAATGATGTACCTACATTTGAATTTCCTATTCCTATTCCAATGTCTTCAGGATTAGTCGCTGTTGTATGTCGACCGACAACAGTTAATCCTCCAGCTAACTTTAGTCCTGAATATTGTTCCCCTAATTTTATAGTTACTTTTTTACCTCTAAGCTCTTCTGCTGTATATAAAACGCGTTTAGAATCAGGATCGTTTGGATCAGATAATTTCGTAAAGTACAAATCGACACCTACTGTACCAATTCCTAAAATAACGACACCACCAGTAATCGTTGCATAATCTGCACGGTTTCCATTGACTGCTTTTTCTTTCTCCGAAACTCCACTCGCTCCAGAAGTCCAATCTCTAACATCGGTAGCGAAAATCTTTTTCTTCACAATGTCACAATCTTTTAGATCGTATACAATTAATTGAATAGTAACAGAAGTAACACAACCTTCTACTGGCGCATCAGTAGTAGTTGTCGCTTGGATTGTGTACGTATATTCACCTTTCTTTAGATCAGATATTTTATTTCCTACTTCATTTCCTTCTGAATCATAGATAGTAATAGTAGACGAGAATTTTGTTGACACCGTTGGGAAAATAAATTCCTTTCCTTGTTCTACAGCAAATGCATTGACATCATTAGGTAATTCAATTCTATTTTCTTCTGATGGAGTAACTAAAACTGGTGTTGTATAACTTTCAAATCTTTTTGCGGGTAAAGAAAGTCTATAAATACTTGCTTTTCTTCTTACATAAAAAGGTTTTGTTGCGTTATTTATTGTAATTGATTTTTTTCCATCAACAATGATACTACCTATAGATCCAATAGTTCCATCTTCCTTGTCATTATCAGTGGGAGGAGGAGTCCCTAACATCTCATCAGAATTCTTCCAAGATGCCCCATTATCAAAACTAATCTCCCAACTGTATCTTCTACCAACTGAAGAGTATACTGTAATATCTCCTCCACCTGCATTTTCTTCTACAATTTTTACCGAAGAATTGTAACATAAATCAGGATTTTCTACTCTAATACTTCCTGGGTCCCAATCAGAATAAGGAGATTCACTACCCAAAAATGTAACTTGTACATCCTCGCACAAACCTGTCATATTACATAAAGTGTAAAAAATAGCTGTTGTAGGCTTTGGTGTATTAGGTGCTATCGTAATTACACCATTTGCATCCATCGTAATCCCTGAAGGCCAATTCTCTTTTACAGAAATTGTCATATTTTGATCTGATCCAGAAAAAATAAATCCTTCACCTGGTTTATGGTCGTTGTAGATATCATTAGCTATCACATTATAAGTTGTGTTTCCCCAATAAAATGGATCATCATTTCCTGCGAATGGAATTTCTAAAACAATCTCAGCTGTTGTACAAACACCTAATAAGTTACAAACTTGATAAACTAAAGGTAAACCAGGATTTGGTGCATTTGGTGCAATAACCAATTGACCATTGGAATCAAAACTGAACCCTTCTGGCCAAATACCTATTTTACCAATTGTTGCATTTTTTTTATCTCCAGACAAAATAAATTGATCATTCCCTTTATTTAGTGCATCATTTGATAAAACATCAAATTTACCACCTCTTGAATTGAAAGTAAATCGGTCATTTGTAGCTTTAATAATATCATCAAAGTTAACTTGTTCGTTTGCACAAGGTATAACAGGAGCAGTTGGATCATAATATTCTTCCAGTACTATATCGTCCACATAAAAATCATTCCCATCATTTGTTTTTATAGTATTTCTTAATGATATTGCTATATTACTACAATTATCATTTTCAGGAATTTTAAATGTCCAAGATTTTTGTTCCCATTTATTCGCTTCAGACAACAAAAAATCAGATGACTCATCTAAGACTTTTTCAGATAGAATATTTTGAGCTTCAAATTTTACTCCAACATTATTTTTTCCTACACCATATAGGTAGACAGAAATCCTATAAGTCTTTCCTTTTTCTAAAGAGACTGCTCTTCTATAATATTGATTAAGAACTTCATCTCCATTTACAACTAAAACAGCTCCATTATCTGATTGATCAGTATTATTCTGAATTGGTGTCCACCAATTAGCCCAATTAGGCTTACCTGTTGGCAAATTATTGTAAATAAACTTTGGTGCAACTATAGCATAATAACCATTATTTATTGTATTCTGATTTACATTTTCTCCATCATAATTAGGTGCAATTGCAGCATATTTATAGAACTTTGATTGATGAGTAAATACACCTTCTAAACTAGAGTCTCGTCCAGTTTCAGGTACAAACTGAGAAGGTAATCTAATTTCAGATTTTCCAAAATCATCTTTAAAAATTACTTGGGCATCAGCTTGTTGTAGGGTTACTAATCCTAGTACACCAAGGATATAATTTTTTAATTTTAATTTCATATTGTATTTTTTTAAAAGATTTATAAATGATTAACAAGCGTTAATTACTTAACCTTTAATACAATATTCATAAATGTACCATTTCTAATGATAGAATTTGGCGTTACTTTATATGTTAACGTCCCAGCATCATCGACTTTTATATCTGTAAAAACAGTTTTATCTGCATGTGTTATAAAATATTCGTAATTATCTGCTTTTAATACAATATCCTTTAAACCAGTTGTTGTGGTACTATTTGTCACAGGTTCTGTAAATTGTTTTTTGTATAAATCGTGTAATTTAACTGTATATACAGAAGTTGTCGCATCAAATGTATATGAAGAATTTGACGTATCCACTATTCTACTATCAGTTGGTAATGTTGGCAATACAATAGATGGCATATAAAAGAAGCCTGGATTAGCATTTCCCGAAGATAGTTTTACCCAAACAGTACCATCAAAGTAATAAAAGCCTTCAGCATTAATATTTTTAGCTGTATTTTCTTGTGTTCCTGTAGAAATATTATTTACAAAAATCATGGTAGATTTTTCTATATTTCTCATAGATTGCGCTCTTTCTCTATCTACACGTGGTATTAAAATTCCCTCCACTGTTTCCAGATTCCCAGTAGGATTAACAGCTGTAACATCTAATGTTGTTTTAGGATCACTTGTTCCAATTCCAACTTGAGCCATAACATAAGCCGTAGGTAGAGCAAATGCTATTGCAAGTAAAACTTTTTTCATAAATTTATTATTAACTAAACCAATGCATAGGTATAAAATAGAATAACCCTAATTTGCAACATGAATTACATAGCAATACTTTTCAATATTTTATCCATTTAATAAACGGATAAAAAACTGATATATCCTTAATTAATAAAATTCAAAATATTAACATGATTTAAGTCATTCCTTAATAATTTTAACTTATAAATAAAAATATTACACAATAATTTCATTAGTTTTTAATCATTAAATATAAAGCTTATTCAAATTTCTTGAAAAAACAGCCTTACTTTTTATGGTAATTAAAACCTAACGATTAGCTAAACCATTGTGTGTCTATAACTATTCTGAAAATTATTAGTTTAAAAACAAAATTATAGTCTTTATTATTTTTATTCAAATCATATATTTTTCTACTAAGAATCTAATCGTTTAAAATTAAATAGGTAAATTTTTTAGATGAAGAGTATTTCATGTTTTTTTTCATTATAAATAATCCAATATTATTTAACATCTATGATATTGATTAGTCCAAAACACAATACAAAACCCTATATTTGTAGAAATTTTAAAATTAGTAATGACAGCAGTAATCATTATCTTCATCATACATTGGTATGCTTCTTTATTTTTCCAAACTTTTTTTCATCACAGATATGCTTCTCACGCAATGTTTACGATGTCTAAAACATGGGAAAAAATATTTCATGTTTTAGCTTGGATATTTCAAGGTTCATCTTATCTAAGTCCATATACTTACGGTGTTATGCATAGACATCACCACGCGTATGCCGACACAGAAAAAGATCCTCATTCACCACAATATGATCCTAACTTCTTTGCAATGATGTGGAGAACTCGACTTGTTTATAACGAAATTGATCATGATAAAGCACAAGTTTTAGAAAAGTTCAAAAAAGGGGTTCCAGCTTGGAGATCTTGGGATGCTTTCGCAGGAAATAATGCGGTGAGATTAGCTTGGGTAATTATTTACATTTTAATCTATATAGCAGTCGATGCACCGTTATGGACGTATTTTGTATTTATTCCACTACAAGCTTTGATGAGTCCATTACATGGTGTAATCATCAATTGGTTTTCACACAAATTAGGTTACCGTAATTACGATGTTGGAGACACTTCTACAAATTTAATGCCGATAGACTGGCTAATGTGGGGAGAATGTTTGCACAACAATCACCATAAATTTGGTGGACGTCCTAATTTCGCCGTTAAAAAATGGGAATTCGATCCGATGTATCCATGTATCTGGGCAATGAATAAACTAAATATTATTCAGTTCAAAAAAGGAAAATTAGACACCGATTATATGTAAAATAAAAAAAGCGATTCAATCCAGAATCGCTTTTTTTATTTCTTTTGATAAACGTTACTTTCGATGTACTTCTTGAAAAAAAATTGACTATCAATATTCTCATATCTTTTAGCGAAAACTTGTTGCATTTTGGGTAATTGAGTTATATCTAAACCTATAGCAATTCTAAAAAATCTCAACATAAAGTTTGTTATTATTTTCTGCCAACCCTTTTGATCTTGAGTGAAATCTACATAAAACCAAATTCCTTTGGCCTTCAAATTATCATTCAATTGATCAACTAATTTTTCTGCTCTTTCCTGAGAAAAATGATCAAATAAAAAAGTGGTCATCACTACGTCATATTTTTTTGACGTTTTAAATTCAAAAATGTCTGAAACAATAAAATTGATTTTCAAATTACTTGTGTTTACTTTTTTTGCTAAATCAATCATTTTATAAGAAAAATCAATATAATCTATTTCTAATTTCAAGTTGAGTTGTTCTAACGCTGAAATAAACTCTCCAGCTCCTCCTCCTATCCACAGAATTTTGTCACCATCTTTTAAATGTTTTAAAATCAAAAAATGAGCTTGATGTTGCCTATTAAAAAAAAACAACTGACTCAACGAATGATAATATGGTGCAATAAAATCGTAATTCATTATTCAAATAAAATTACGCTTAAAATTCCACAAATTGCTTTGAAAAAAATCATTCCATCAATCGCAATTAAATAATACAAAATAGGTTTTGGACGATGAAGTCTCACTGCAAAAATTGCCAAACAAATTATCGGGATTAACATAAATAAAATTCGATGCAATGGCAAATCATACCAAATACCAAAAAGGACAAAACTTAAAAAACCTAAAAAGATCAAAGGTAAAATGATACGATTTAATGTAAAATGATAGCCATATTTCACTACAAATGTTTTCAAATTTCGATTGTTATCGTCTTCATAATCTTTCAAATCAAACAAAATTGCATTTACAACACAATACATAAAAGTCTGAGAAAATAGAAAATAGAATTTTTCATCAATCATATAATGTGTTTTATTTTTTAACATCAAGAATAAAACAGGTAAAAAAACAGTCGTAATTGCCCATGTCCAACCAATTAAAAAAGGTTTCAATAACATCGTTTTTCTCAACGAAATTCCCAATTTCAAATCATAATAACCGAAAGACAACAATGCTGTAAAGAATAAAACAAAAAACCATTTCCAAGATAAAATATCATAATTTGGTAAACATCTGATTGCCAAAATTGAGCCTGAACAAAAAGCGATAACAAGTAAAAAATAAGTAAAATATCGAATGTTTTTTCGTTGATCAATATAGAATTGAATACGAGGATTTTGAGATGCTTTTACTTGTTTTGGAACACGATAAGCGTACAAATAAAATAAAACCGTGATGGAACTAATAAAAGAATAATACGCTATCGAATTAAGTGGTAAACCAATTTTAATATTCGTTTCAATATTCAGAGCTATTGAAAGTAGAATTAAAAAAAAATTAGAAAAAAAGATGTTTTCGATTACTCGATTTTGTACTTTTTGTTCCATTTTTTCGTTTTTTTAATCGTTGAATAAATCAAGTATCGAATTTCCATAAGTCAAACAGCAGGAAATTTTATTTAATCCAAATATATAATTTTATTCTAAATGGATTTTATTTTTTGTATTCAATAATAGATTAAAAACTGATGATTAAAGTAAAGTTTTAAAAAATTACAGCAAAATATTTCGTGTAAAAAGAATTCTAAATTCTATCTAATCAATTAAGAGGATTTGGGTTTATCTGATTATGTAAAATAGTTATAGTTTTAAATTTTTTCATTTGTACGAATGACAGAAAAAGACCTAATAAAGTGGCTAAATTTTATCTTTTCACAAGATTTATTATAACGGATAATTGAAATATGAGAGGTTTTTATTTATCTTTAGCATATAGAAATATACTCAATCAAACACAACAAAAATGATAAACAAAAAAGTAAACAGCATCGAAGAAGCACTACAAGGTGTAGAAAGCGGAATGACGCTTGCTGTTGGAGGCTTTGGACTTTCTGGAATTCCTGAAAATTTGATTCAGGGATTAGTCAACAAAAAAATCAACAACCTTACTTGTATTAGTAACAATGCTGGTGTTGATGATTTTGGTTTAGGATTATTATTGCAAGGAAAACAAATCAAAAAAATGATTTCTTCTTATGTTGGTGAAAATGCAGAATTCGAACGTCAAATGCTTTCTGGTGAATTAGAAGTAGAATTAATTCCGCAAGGAACTTTAGCTACACGATTGATGGCTGCCGGTTATGGAATGCCTGCAATTTTTACGCCTGCAGGAGTTGGAACTGAAGTCGCTGAAGGAAAAGAAATTAGAAAATTCACGTTTCATGGAATCGAAAAAGAATATTTGTTAGAATATGCTTTCGAACCAGATTTTGCATTAGTTAAAGCTTGGAAAGGTGATACAGCAGGAAATTTAGTTTTCCGTGGTGCAACTGCCAATTTTAATCATCCAGCTGCGATGTGTGGAAAAATTACCATTGCTGAAGTGGAAGAATTGGTGGAAGTCGGTGAACTTGATCCAAATCAAATTCATACACCAGGTGTTTATGTGAATCGTATTTTACAAGGAGAAAAATACGAAAAGCGAATTGAAAATAGAACTGTTCAACCTAAACCATAAAGGCAATGTTAGATAAAAATGGAATTGCAAAACGTATTGCGAAAGAAGTTAAAGATGGATATTATGTGAATTTAGGCATCGGAATTCCAACATTGGTTGCCAATTATATTCCTGAAAATGTAAATGTTGTTTTGCAATCAGAAAATGGATTATTGGGAATGGGACCTTTCCCTACAGAAGGTGAAGAAGATCCTGATTTTATCAATGCTGGTAAACAAACAATCACCACTTTACCTGGTTCAGCCTTTTTTGATTCGGCAATGAGTTTTGGAATGATTAGAGCTCGAAAAATTAACTTAACTATTTTAGGCGCAATGGAAGTTTCTGAAAATGGAGACATTGCAAATTGGAAGATTCCAGGAAAAATGGTTAAAGGAATGGGAGGCGCAATGGATTTAGTCGCTTCTGCAGATAATATTATTGTTGCCATGCAACATGTAAACAAAGCAGGAGAATCTAAATTACTACCAAGTTGTACGTTACCTTTAACAGGAATTAATTGTGTTAAAAAAATTGTGACAGAATTAGCTGTGTTAGAAATTTTACCAGAAGGTGGATTCAAATTATTAGAACGCGCACCAGGTGTTTCGGTAGAAGAAATTAAAAATGCAACTGAAGGAAAATTAATTATTGAAGGAGAAATCCCTGAAATGATTTTATAAAATCAATTATTAAATTGTTTTATACTAAACATAAAAAAACCACTCAATCGAGTGGTTTTCTTATTGTTATATAATTTGAGTTAATCAATTACTTTACCTATTAAATCGAATTCATACGCTTCGATAATTTCTACATTAACAAAATCACCAATTGGTAAATAAGTATCTACTGCAGAAATTAAAATTTCGTTGTCAACATCTGGCGAATCATGTTCAGAACGACCAATAAAATTATCACCTTCTTTTCGATCTATCAACACTCTAAATGTTTGACCGATTTTTTCTTGGTTCAAATCGTAAGAAATTTGAGATTGAATCTCCATAATTTCTTCCACACGTTGTTGTTTTACTTCCTCTGGTACATCGTCCACTAAATTATAGGCATGTGTATTTTCTTCATGAGAATAAGTAAAACATCCTAAACGATCGAACTTTTGAGCTTGAACCCACTCTTTCATTTCTTGGAAATCTTCTTCCGTTTCTCCTGGATAACCACAAATTAACGTCGTACGAATGGTCATTCCTGGAACTTTAGAACGGAAAGCTTCTAATAAAGCATTCGTTTTTTCTTTTGTTGTTCCACGACGCATCGATTTCAAAATGTTTGTCGATATGTGTTGCAAAGGAATATCTAAATAATTACATACTTTAGGTTCTTCACGAATTACATCTAAAACATCTTCTGGGAATCCAGCTGGAAAAGCATAATGTAAACGAATCCACTCGATCCCTTCTACTTTTACCAATTCTTTTAAAAGACTTGCTAATTCGCGTTTTTTATAGATATCTAATCCGTAGTAAGTTAAATCTTGTGCGATTAAAATCAATTCTTTTGTTCCATTTTTCGCTAATTTAGTTGCCTCCGTAACTAAATCTTCGATTGGACGAGAAACGTTTCCACCACGCATCAAAGGAATTGCACAAAATGAACATGGACGATCGCAACCTTCGGCAATTTTTAAATACGCATAATGGCGAGGTGTAGTCGTTAAACGCTCCCCTACTAATTCGTGTTTATAATCTGCACCTAAAGCTTTTAATAACAATGGTAACTCACGTGTTCCAAAATATTGATCAACATCTGGTATTTGCTCTAATAAATCTGGTTTATAACGCTCAGATAAGCATCCTGTCACAAAAACTTTTTCTACTAAACCGTCTTCTTTACGTTGTACATAGTCTAAAATGGTATCGATACTTTCTTCTTTCGCATTATCAATAAAACCACATGTATTAATCACAACAATTTCTCCTGACTGCTCATGAACTACTTCTTTTCCATTTGCTTTCAATTGCCCCATTAATACTTCAGAATCATATACGTTTTTAGAACACCCTAACGTAATTACATTTATTTTCTTTTTCCCAGTCGATTTCGTACGCATTACTATAATTTAAGTGTGCAAAATTACAAAATTTTTAAGAGACTACCCGTAAAGATTAATTGGAAGTGATATAAATGCCTAAAATAAAAACTATTCTATGAAACAAATTCATGATAGAAGGTTTTCAACTCATCATTTTATCTGAATAAACATAATTTATACCCAGAATAATAAGTCAAAAATTAATCAATATGAAAATGACTTGGAAATGCCTTTTTAGGATTTTGCTTAAGTAGATTTAATTTGAATTGACTTTCTAAAAATCCATATCCGTAATTAAAAAATTGAATTAAAGTCGTTTGAATAGATAGTAAACCAACAATCGCAGATTTGAATCGTATGGTTGAAAATATAAAGATTAAAAACATATAAATTAACCACAAAACAAAAGGAAGTTGCAGGATAAATTTATACGCTGGAACGATAAAACTCAATACTAACAAAAGAAAAGCAGCTATTGTTCCGACAAAAAATAAGCTCGGAAACCAAAAAGTTGGTTTGATGTATTTTGGATGACGTCGATTAAGAATTGGTCGAGCAACCCCAAATTGATAGACTTGTTTAGCAAATTTTTTCAAAGAAGTTCTACGTTTATGAATCACTTTCGAATTTTGAAACAAACGAGTGTCAAAACCATTTTCCCATAAACGCATCGATAAATCTGGATCTTCTCCAACACGTAAATCTGCAAATCCTCCCGTTTTTTCATAGGCTACACGAGAAATCCCCATGTTAAAACTACGTGGTTGAAATTTACCTATTTGTTTTTTACCTCCACGAATTCCACCTGTTGTCAGAAAAGAAGTCATCGAAAACGTAATGGCTTTTTGCAAATCTGTAAACGATTCATCTGCATCATCTGGTCCACCAAAAGCATCAACAAAATTAGTTATCAACTCCTTTTTTACAGATTCGATATAAGTTGATGGAATAATGGTATCAGAATCTAAGAAAATGAAATAATTTCCATTCGCTTTTTCCATACCATAGTTTCTCGATTTTCCTGGTCCTGAATTTGTTTTGTAATAATAATGAAGATCTAATTGAGAATCAAATTTAGCACAAACCACATCCAATTTATTTGTAGAACCATCGTCTACAATGATAATTTCGAATAACTTATCCGTTTGTTTTGTTAAACTTGACAATAATTCTGTCAATTCATCTTGACGTTCGTAAACGGCAATAATTATCGAAAGTTGTAAATCTTCTTTTTCCAAAATAAATTATTGATTGAATGATTCTTTCAATTCCAACGTTACTTGCTGAATTTCGTTCAAATTCTTAAAATGATTCAGTTTGAAAGTAGATTTCGTTTGATTTAATTCGTGAACAATTGCCAAAATGGTATCCAAAGGACTTTGCTCCTCTCCTTTTGAAGTTTCGTCAAAATTAATTCCAACCAAAGAAACTTCTTCAATCATTCCGAACAACCATTCTTCTAAAAAAGTATTCAAATCGATTGAATCAATTTTATGATTTTCCCATTGATTATGTTTCGCATTTTTAGCTAAATCTGTATTCGACCAAAAGCAAATCACCTCTAAATTAGAACCATCTTCATACTCAAATTCCTCTGAGTACGAAACAGCAAAACCTTCTTCTGAAGTTAAAATATATACTTTTTGATCTTGACAGATTTCTTTAATAAATTGACTCACTTTTCTTAATTTTGATTTTTAGCTTTTTTACTTCCTTCGTACATTTCATATTGTAAAAAGTCGCATTCTAATTTACCATTAAATACTTTTACTTTTCTCGAAGGACGTAAACCGACATATTTTTTGGCTTGTAAATCTGATGTAATAAACCACGCCAAAGTATTTGGATAACTCGATTTTAATGTATCTCCAATTTGTTTGTAAAATTCTTGGTTATTATTTTCGATACGCTCATCATAAGGCGGATTAAAAACCAGTAAAACTGGGAATAATTCTTTTTTAGATGTAAAAAAATCTTGATTTCTAACTTCAATAAATTCTTCTAAATCTGCAGATTTTATGTTTGCTTGTGCAATTTTCACCATCATTGGCGAAATTTCATAACCAACGATTTTATATTCTGATTCTTTGATTCGATTTAAACGTGTGTTACGAATTTGCGTAAACAATGTTTCGTCATAATCTGGCCAATTCTGAAAAGCAAAATGCTTACGATGAATTTGTGGTGGAATATGATTTGCAATCATCGCTGCTTCGATTAACAAAGTTCCCGAACCACACATCGGATCAAGGTAATTTCCTTTTCCATCATAACCCGCTTTTAACAACAAACCTGCTGCTAAAACTTCATTAATTGGTGCTGGTCCAGTTTCTTCACGATAACCACGTTTGTGCAGAGAATCTCCCGAAGAATCTAAAGACAATGTAATTTTGTCGTGCGAAATATGTAAGTTGAAACGTACATCAGGAAAGTCTTTATCGATACTCGGACGACGACCATCCTTTTCTTTAAAACGATCTACAATAGCATCTTTTACTTTTAACGCTGCATAATGCGAATGTGTAAAATAATCTGAAAAAACAGTAGGATCAATCATAAAAGTTTGATCGACATTCAAATAATTTTCCCAATGGAATTTCTTGAATTTCTCGTACAATTGATGATCATTTTTCGCAGAAAATGTAAGAATTGGTTTTTGTATACGTAATGCTGTACGCAGGCTATAATTGGCTTTATACATAAAACCTAAATCGCCATTAAATTCAACCATTCGGTTTTGAACTTTTACATCTGCTGCACCCAACGCTCTTAATTCTTGCGCCAATATTTCTTCGAAACCAAAAAAGGTTTTCGCAATCATTCTGAAATTTTCCAAGGAAATAAAATTTTTACAAAAGTACGGGAAATAAAGGAAATTGAGAAAGGAATAATCGATTTTCAATTTTCTAAACTTTCTTGCTTTAAGAATTTAAAACAATCGAGATTTTATTTTTCATTCTTCGTACCTTTCGCCCGTAAAAAAGTCAAATTTTAGAACGATATAAAATGGAAAAAATCACTGATCGTCTTTCAGCCTTGAGAGAAGTTATGAAACAAAATGGTGTAAGTGCAACTATTATTCCAGGTACAGATCCTCACGGAAGCGAATATTTACCAAATCGTTGGAAAGAACGTGAATGGATTTCAGGTTTCAATGGTTCGGCTGGTACGGCAGTTGTCACGTTAGAAAAAGCTGCTGTTTGGACAGATTCAAGATATTTTATTCAAGCAGAAGATCAATTGAAAGATACCACTTTCGAATTGATGAAAATGAAAATGCCTGAAACTCCTTCAATTAATGAATGGATTATTTCTCAATTAAAAGCAGGTGAAACTGTAGGTCTTAATCCACAGATGTTTGCACATCATGCATTTACTGAAACAGCGAACGAATTTACATTCAATCAACTTGCTGTTAAATCAATTGATTTAATTGACTTGACGAATAAAAACCGTGATGAATTACCTCAAAATCAATTCTACATTTATGATGTTAAATTTGCTGGAAAATCAGCTGCAGATAAAATTTCGGAGGTACGAAATGAAATGAAAAAAGCAAATACAAACGTTTATTTCATGAACTCGTTAGACGAAATCGCATGGTTATTTAATATTCGTGGAAATGATGTTAATTTTAATCCTTTGACAATTTCATATGCGGCAGTAGATACAGAAAATGCTTATTTATTCATAGATGAAGCGAAAGTAACTCCCCTTACAAAATCTGCTTTAGCAGCTGAAGGCGTTACGATTAAATCATATTTGGAAATATATGATTATCTACAAAACTTAAATGAAAAATCGCACGTTTTGGTGGATGGAAATCGTATCAACCAATCGCTTTACGAAGCTATACCTTCATCATCAACGATCAAATTAGCTTCATCAATTGTAACACATCTAAAATCACAAAAAAACGAAGTTGAATTAGATGGTTTCCGCCAAGCAATGGTAAAAGATGGTGTTGCATTGACGAAATTTTTTATGTGGTTAGAAGAAAATATCGAACAAAATATCAATGAAGTTACGGTTGCAGATAAATTAATCGAATTAAGAGCTCAACAAGAAAACTTTAAAGGTGCAAGTTTCGGAACGATTTGTGGTTACGCTGATCACGGTGCGATGAATCATTATTCTGCAACTCCAGAATCTGCTTATACATTAGGAAAAGAGGAAATGTTATTGATTGATTCGGGCGCACAATTTTTAGAAGGAACAACAGATATCACACGTACATTGATGTTAGGTGAGCCAACTGCTCAACAAAAAATTGATTATACATTGGTTTTAAAAGGAAATATAGCTTTATCAGAAGCTGTTTTTCCTGTTAATTCTCGTGGTTCTTTGTTAGATGTTTTATCACGTAAAGCGCTTTGGGAAAATGGTTTTAATTACGGACATGGAACAGGTCATGGCGTTGGACATTTCTTATGTGTACACGAGGGGCCGCAAAGTATTCGATTAGAAGAGAATTTAACTCCTCTAAAAGTAGGAATGGTTCTTTCGAACGAACCTGGTTTGTACCGCGATGGTGAATACGGAATTCGTATCGAAAACTTAATGGTTGTTCAACCAGCGATGTCAACTCAGTTTGGGGATTTCTTGAAGTTTGAAATTCTTACTGTTTCTCCGATTGATACAAAATTAATTGATAACAATTTGATGACTACTCAAGAAATTGAGTGGTTAAATAACTATCACCAATTTGTATTCGAAAAAATTTCTCCATTCTTAGATGAGAAAGAAACAACTTGGTTGAAAGAGAAATGTAAAGCGATATAAATCGTTGACATAAATAGTTAACTGAATTCGTTTCGGAATTATTCAAAATAAAATCCTATTCGGCATGAATAGGATTTTTTGTTTTCTAACTTTTTTTGTATTATTGCAACATATTTGCATTAAGAGATGAAACGACGAAATACACCAACCAAACAAGCGGTTATTGATTTGTTCAATTCGTGTTCTACTGCATTGAATCAAGAACAAATTGAGACACAATTGCAAGGAAAAATGGATAGAGCGACAATTTATCGTATTCTAAATAATTTTTGCGATGATGGAATGATGCATAAAGTTGTTGGCGATGATGGTGTAAACTATTTTGCGATGTGCAAAACAAGTTGTGAACACACCCAACATCATCACGATCATTTTCATTTTCGCTGTACAACTTGCAATCAATTAATTTGTTTGAAAGAAGAAATAAAAATTAATTTACCCGAAGGTTTCTCAATGCAAGATTGTAATTGTGTCATTACAGGAACTTGTCCAAATTGCCAAAAATAACAACAATGGATTTACAATGGTTTGTAAAATGGTTTAACTCGCCATATTATCATATTTTATACAAAAACAGAAGCTTAACAGAAGCAGAAGATTTTATCAAAAAAATCACCCATTACTTACAACTTCCGCAACATGCAAAACTGTTGGATTTAGCTTGTGGAAAAGGCCGACATTCGATTACGTTGAATAAATTAGGATTTGATGTTTTGGGAATAGATTTAGCCGAAGCAAGTATTTCTTTTGCAAAACAATATGAAAATGAACACTTAAAATTTGAAGTACACGATATGCGCGAAGTGTATCATCCAAACGAGTTTGATGCTGTTTTCAATTTATTTACAAGTTTTGGTTACTTCGAGAAATATGAAGATAATTTTAGCGTTTTTGAAGCCGTAAAACAACAAATTAAATCGCATGGAATTTTTGTGTTGGATTATCTGAATGCAGAAAAAGTTGTTTCACACATGATTCCCTATGAGGAAAAAGTAATTGACGGAATTTTATTTAAAATCACAAAGTCAATTGAAAATGGATTTATTAAAAAAGAAATTGATTTTGAAGATAAAGGCGAAACTTTTCATTTCGAAGAATATGTTCGATTGATTTATTTCAATGATTTCAAAAAAATATATGAAACTGAAGGTTTTGTATTAGATAAAGCTTTTGGGAATTACAATTTGGATGATTTTGATGAACAAACATCCGACCGATTAATTTTAGTATTAAACAAATGAAAGAAAGTTTAATCTTAATTTCAAGTGTTTTAATTGGTGTGATATTCTCTCGAATTTTACTCAAAAACAAACACAACTCAAAATTACTGCTCACCTTTAGTGGTGCTTATTTCTTAGCGATGACCGTTTTAGAAATATTGCCTCAAGTTTACGGACATCCCTCAGATCATCATAGTCATCATTCGATTGGTTTGTTTGTTTTGTTAGGGGTTGTTGTGCAATATATTTTAGAAACAGTGAGCAAAGGTGTCGAGCACGGACATATACATTTGCATAAAAAAGAGCAGTTTCCATTCGGAATTTTTGGAGGATTATTTCTTCACTCTATTATCGAAGGAATTCCCGTTGCAAATGCAGCTTCACATGATTTTATGTGGGCAATTTTTGTACATAATATTCCTGTTTCGATGATTTTATTTAGCGCATTATGTCAACATACAGAATCTAATGCAAAACGTTTTCTCTTTATGTCTTTGTTTGCATTAGCCGCTCCAATAGGTTATTTCTTAGGAAAACACACCATTATTTCGAACTATTCATTAGAAATGAGCGCAATTGTTTCTGGAATATTCTTACACATTTCAACGGTCATTTTATTCGAAAGTAACGAAGGACACAAATTTAATCTACAAAAATTTGGCTCAATTATAATTGGATTTTTATTGGCTTATTTAACCGTTTCTATGCATGTACATTCGCACTAAAATAAAAAAAAAGAAGTTCAAAATTTGAACTTCTTTTTTTTTATTATAACATTTTTCGATGATCTAAAACTAAAATTTCTCCGTTTGAGACAAATTTCCATTTTTGATCTTTTTTGCATTCATTTTTTTCAGTCGTTGATTTAATATCAAATGCGACTTCTTTTCCCTTCATCGAAATTGAAGTGTGGTAATCACAATCTTCAATTTTTACATTTGTCGAAACAAAGTCATTCGCTAATATTTCTGTTTCAGGAATTGCTTTTATCACTTCATTAATAATATTTAAATCCAATTCATTGTAAATTAATTCAAAATTATCCTTTACCAAATTTGTTGACAAACGAAAAGAATTTGATTCTACATCTGTTCTAATCGTCGTATTTTTTGTGCTCAAGTCTAATTCTTCAACACGTTTTGGACAATCTAAATAGTCTGGAAATTTAATTGATTCTTTACTTTGTAAATCTTTTTGAAATGCTTTAATTTCATAAAACAATTGTTTTTTATCCTCAGAAGCATCTTTAAATTCTGATGTTTCAGAAAGTTCTAACGTTGTAAGCTGTTTAACTTCTGACTTGTTCTCGGTGCAATTAAAGAAGAATAAAAATGTAAAAAGTGAGTAAATGTAATGTTTCATAAGCTTGTAGATTTTAATTACCTAATTTACAAAATATAACACTCAATTTCAATAATTTAACACTCCCTAATTATAGGTATTTTTTCAAATCCAATTTCAATATTTCTCCAACTTTAGTAAATTCCTCATTAACTTTCGCATGAAGCGTGATTTTTTTATTTGAAACAGGATGATTAAACACTAACTCATGGGCATGAAGCATCATTCCTTTCAATCCAAAATTCTCTAACCACAATTTATTCTGTTTATTACAGCCATGTGGACGACTTCCTAAAATAGGATGAAAAATGTGCCGAAAATGTTTTCGCAATTGATGCATTCGACCAGTTTCTGGAATTGCTTCAACCAAACAATAACGAGAAGTTGGATGATTATTGAAAGCCAATTCAATTTCAGCTGTTTGCAAGCGATGAAAGTAAGTAATTGCGTTTTGTTTTACACCATCATCATTGGTTAAATCATAATCTATTGTTAGCTCTTCTGGTGCCCAACCACGTAATATCACCAAATATTTTTTTTCGACCGCACGTGTGGCAAAACGGTCATTCATAATTTTTAGACTTTCTTTATCTAAAGCAAATAAAAGTACGCCAGATGTTTTGCGATCTAAACGATGAACGGGATAAACGTGTTGCCCTCCTATTTGGTTGCGCAACTCTTGAACTGCAAAAACAGAAGCATCTCGCGCATAAAAAGATTTATGAACCAATAAACCACTTGGCTTATTAATGGCAATAATATAGTCGTCTTGGTAAAGAATTTCTAACATTGAGCAAAAATAAAAAGAGATTTGGTTTAATAAATCTCTTTTTGAATAATAATTATGTAGATAATGTTAATTAACTGCTTTGAAAAACGAAGGAGCGTTTCCATAAATAGCTGTTTTTCCATCCCACTTTTCTATAAATTGTTGTTGAATCAATAATTGATTTAAAGAAACTTTTCTCAATTCATTTGCTCTTGCTTCAGCTTCGGCTTGTACAATTAATTTTTTAGCATTTGCTTCCGCAACTTTTAATTCGTTTTCTACACGTTGTGCTTCTTGTATCGCGGCATTCTTAGCATTAATGGCTTTTGTAATTGCTTCAGGATATTGAATTCCACTTGTCAATTGTTCTAAAATAAATCCTTCTTGTTTCAAAAATGCATTCATTTTTTGCTGAACTCCATTTTCAAAAGCTTCGCGGCTGCTAATGATTTGATCTGTAGTAAATTTATTAAACTCGATACGGTAAACATCTTTGATATGATTAACTAAAGTATTCTGTAAAACTTCGTTAATATTACGACGATATTTTTTGAAAATTTTTGGCGATTCTCCATCTATAACTTTAAGCGAAATTGTAGGGTCAACCGTAAAAACAGAACCATCTTTTGCATTAACTGTGAATGCTTCATAATTAATAGTCTGCACATAAGTTGGAATTTCGAACACTTGTTCTGTCAAAGGATTATACCAAACTCGACCCGTTACTAAAGCAACATCTTGCACACCTTTGTCTGATCCGTACATTTTGACAAGTAAACCTTCGTGACCAGCATCAATGCGTTCTGTACAAGCTATTGCAACAACTAATAAAAATAATGAAAGTGTTCCTCCTGCAATTAATTTGATTAAATTTTTATTCATTCGTAAAATAGATTTTTTTGAAAATAATTAAAGTTGTAAAAATTAAAATACTTAACAATACGACGCCTATAACAACATGCAGTGTATTTGGTTCGCTAATTAATCCAAATATATATTGAATAGCAAACAATATAAACAGTAACCAAATGGGTACAAATGCAATTTTTAAAATTGTTTTGTTCGACATAATTTAAGTTTTGTTAAAAATATCATAAATAAATTTAATTTATAACATAATTAATCATTGTAAATAGTATTTATTATATTTATATTTATCGAATGTTTTGAAAATATGAAGAAAGGATTAATTATTGGAAAAGGTTGGTTGGGAAGTCGCTTAGAAGAACATCTTGCAAAACACTATCAAATTACTTCAACCAAACGACAGTCTGATGCTCCAAATTGCCTTTCGATCAATTTCGATCAAACATCATTACAACGTATCGATACCAGTATATTCGAGTTTATTATTATTACCATTCCTTTTGGAAAACGCAATACCACAGATGAGTTGAGAATTAGATTTAATCAAATTATTCAGTTTATCGGAACATATAGTCGACCACTTTTTTTGATAAGTAGTACTGGAATTTATCCAGATGTAGAAAAAATTATCAGCGAAAATACGTTAGAAAAAGATAAGCTAAATCAACCTTATTTATTTATTGAAAACAAATTGCAAATGCAATTTCCGCAGCTTAATATCCTAAGATTAGGAGGTTTGATGGGCGATAATCGCCGTTTATCAAACTATTTAACTTTTGAACGTCCTCATTTGAATCAAGTTGTTAATCATGTTCATTTTGAAGATGTTTGTCGAATTATAGCACAATTAATTCAACAAAATAAAACTTCATCTATTTATAATATTGTTGCACCAAAACATCCTACAAAAGAAGAAATTTTGAATTATCAACAACATCAAAAAATAATAAATTCAGAAATAAAAAAAGGTAAAATCATCTCGTCGGATAAAATTATCAACGAATTGAATTACCAATTTATATTTCCAAATCCACTTTATTTTTAACCTATCTTCTTGGATTCTTGCGTTTATTGTTTAAAACAAGAAGAAAAATCACAATTGATAAAACCGTAATTAAAATGGTGTCCCAATGTTCTTTGAATAGTGTACTTATATGATCCATTTTGATTTGTATTTAATTTTAAAAATAACAAAAAAAGCTGTTCTTACGAACAGCTTTTTGAATTTATCTTAAATCTATTGATTAAGCGTGAATTGCACGATTGTCTGTAGCAGCTAAAGCAGCTTCTTTAATCGCTTCTGCAAATGTTGGGTGTGCATGAGACATTCTTGTTAAGTCTTCTGCTGAAGCACGGAATTCCATTGCTGTAACTCCTTCTGCAATTAAATCAGCAGCACGAGCACCAATAATATGCATTCCTAAGATTTCGTCTGTATTTTTGTCTGCTAAAATTTTAGCAAAACCATCCGTATCCATAGAAGCACGTGCACGACCTAAAGCTTTGAATGGGAAAGAACCAACTTTGTACTCTACTCCTTCTTCTTTTAATTGCTCCTCTGTTTTTCCAACTCCAGCAACTTCTGGCCATGTATACACAACACCAGGAATTAAGTTATAGTTGATATGAGGTCTTTGACCTGCCAATTGCTCAGCAACCAATACACCTTCTTCTTCTGCTTTGTGTGCTAACATTGCACCGGCAACAACGTCTCCAATTGCGTAAACGTTAGAAACGTTTGTTTGTAAATGATCGTTTGTTTTGATACGTCCTCTTTCATCTACTTCGATTCCTACATTTTCTAAACCTAAAGAACCTGTGAAAGCACGACGACCAACTGCAACTAAAGCATAATCTCCGTTAATTTCAATTTCTTCTCCTTTTTTAGAAGTCGCTTTTAATGTTACATCGTTTCCATTATTTACAACTGAAGTTACACCTGTAGAAGTGTGGAATTTCATTCCTTGTTTTTTCAATACTTTTGTCAATTCTTTAGACAAAGCTCCGTCCATACCTGGAATAACACGGTCTGCATATTCTACAACTGTTACTTTAGAACCTAAACGTAAATAAACTGATCCTAACTCTAATCCGATAACACCACCACCAATTACGATTAAGTGTTTAGGAACTTCTGTTAAAGCCAACGCTTCTGTAGAAGTAATGATACGAGTCTTATCTGTTGGCGCAAATGGTAATTCAGATGAAACTGATCCTGTTGCGATAATTGTATTTTTTGCTTCGATTTCTTGAGTAGAACCGTCTTTAGCAGTTACAACAATATGAGTTGCATCTTTAAAAGCACCTGTACCTTCTAACACATCAATGTTATTTTTACTCATCAAGTATTTGATACCAGCTACGTTAGTATCTACAACACCTGCTTTGCGAGCAATCATTTGAGTGAAGTTTACTTTTGGAGCATCAATTTCGATTCCGTGCTCTTTAAAGTGATTTACAGCATCGTAATAGTGATGAGAAGAATCTAATAAAGCCTTTGATGGGATACATCCAACATTAAGACAAGTACCACCTAAACTTTCTTTCTCGATAATTGCTGTTTTAAATCCTAATTGCGCGCAACGAATTGCAGCAACATATCCTCCAGGTCCAGCACCAATTACGGCTACATCATAAGAACTCATATAGTTTTATTTTGATTTTGTTATTATAATTTTTTAAACTCCACAAATATAACTAATCCCGAATATATTTGCGTTATAAAATTGTAATGAATTTTATCAATTTAGTCTATTATAAATAATATAAAAGTTTTTAAAACAATATGTATCCTATTTTTTAAAGAATTGATAATAATCTTACAGAAGTACAAAACCCTTCACTTTTCAATGAAGGGTTTTGTATATCATCTAAATTAATTTTAACTTCTATTGAATAATTACCAGTTTATTAACACAGATCCCCATGTAAATCCTGCTCCAAAAGCAGTCATCATCACCAAGTCTCCTTTCTTGATCTTACCTTCTTTTTTCGCTTCACTTAATGCAATCGGAATAGACGCTGCTGTTGTATTCCCGTAGCGCATAATGTTGTTGTAGACTTTTTCGTCAGGTAATCCTAATTGTTTTTGAACAAACTGAGAAATACGCAAATTGGCTTGATGTGGAATAAATAAATCTAAATCTTCTGGCTTTTTATTTGCAGCAGTTAATGCTTCTACAATTGATTCTGGAAAACGAGTTACTGCATGTTTGAAAACGTAATTTCCGTTCATGTACGGGTAAATCTCTTTTTTTGTTAATCCGTGATTATCTTTCAATAATTCGTCTGACCAACCTGTTTTAGTTCCTGGGAAAGTAACGGCTAATTCTTCCGCAAATTCTCCTTCTGAATGTAAGTTTGTTGATAAAATTCCACGACCTTCTTCTTCTGAAGCCGAAACAACTACCGCTCCTGCTCCATCGCCAAAAATAACAGAAACTCCTCGTCCTTCATCAGAATAATCTAAACCAAATGAATGAACTTCTGCTCCAATTACTAAAATATTTTTATAAATACCTGCTTTTATAAAAGCATTTGCTGTAGACAAGGCATACACAAAACCAGAACATTGGTTACGAATATCCATCGCACCAATTGTTCGACATCCTAATTCTTTCTGAACCAACACTCCATTTCCTGGGAAGTAATAATCTGGCGATAAAGTTGCAAATAAAATAAAGTCGATATCTTGTGCTGTGATTCCTGCATCTTCTAATGCATTTTTAGCCGCAATTACACCTAAATCTGTAGATGAAATTTTAGAGCCAGGTTCGATATGTCTTCTTTCAACTATACCTGTACGTTCCTGAATCCATTCATCATTGGTGTCCATTACCTCAGCTAAATCAAAGTTTGTAACTACACGTTCTGGCACATAGTGTCCGACACCTGTTATAATAGAGTTTATCATTTTTTATGGTTTACTTTTCAATTAAAACAAATGTATTAAATGATAACCATTTCTTAAAACAATTACGTCTTTATGACAACAAATTATTTAAAAAACTTTGCTTTTAAGATTCCATTCATAACGATAGAAAGTACCATTACTCCTGTAGCAATATAAAAGACAGGTGTCATAAGTTCTGAATCCCCAAAAATAAGACTTGCTAAAAAGATGCCGTAAACAGGTTCCAAATTTACGTTTAACATCATGGTAAAAGCACTTACATGTTTCAATAAAGCGACAGATTCAATTTGTGCAAATGCTGTAAAAATAACTCCAAGTAATATTAACCATCCTAAGTTTGACCAACTTACATTTACAACTTCCGTAATTGCATCTGGTTGAAACAATACCATAATCAATGAAAGTGTGATAAGCCCTCCAACCATTTCGAAAAATGTAACTTTTGTAGGTTTTATGCTTTTTGGTAATCTCGAATTAAGAACAGCAAATAATGCGGATAAAAAACTACATAAAATACCAATAATTATTCCCAATTTATAATCATCTGGTGACGCATTAAAAATAACAGCAACACAGGCTGAAACAATAATTGCTAAGATAATTTCGAGGAGATTAATTCGTCTTCTAAAAAAAATAGGTTCTAATACTGCACTAAAAAGTGCGCCCATTGATAGTGTGCTCAATGCAATAGAAATATTTGAAAGCTTAATAGATAAATAAAACGTAAACCAATGTATACCTACAATACCTCCAATTCCCAATAGTGTTAACAACTCTTTTTTAGAAACTTGAAAATCAGATTTCTTAAATTTCATGTAAACAAAAACTGCAATTGCGGCAATTAAAACACGATACCAAACCATAGGCAAAGCATTCATGGTAACAAGTTTACCGAAAACACCTGTAAATCCCCACAATAAGACAAGAAATTGTAATCGGAACTGCACGTTTGAAATCATCTTTAGCTTTTTGGCAAAAGTAGAATTAAATTCTTGATTGTAAATAGCTTTTTGAATGAATTATTTACTAATAAAACTCTATTATGAAGTCAATATTAAATTAACATTAAATAATTATTTACATAAAATTAAATATCAATCTCGTTGTATTTTCGTTTTTTTTAAAAATTATCAATGGATTTTAGTATTTTTTTACAACCCGATGCATTAATTGCATTGTTTACATTAACGATGTTAGAGATTGTTTTAGGAATCGATAATATTGTTTTTATCTCTATTTTATCAGGAAAATTACCTGCACATCAACAGAAAAAAGCACAACAACTTGGTTTATTCTTAGCCATGTTTACACGTGTTATCTTATTGTTTTCGCTAAGTTGGGTGATGAGTCTTACGACACCGTTATTTAATATTGGCGATTGGATTGGAATAACATCAATTGAATGGGTAGAGAAATTAGCAATTTCTGGGCGTGATTTGATCCTATTAATTGGAGGTCTATTCTTAATTTATAAATCAACCGTTGAAATTCATCACAAAATAGAAGGCGTAGAAGAAAACGAAGGAAAAGTAAAAGTACATTCTTTTGCTCGTACAATTATTCAAATCTTAATTTTAGACATTGTCTTCTCTTTAGACTCGGTGATTACAGCAGTTGGTATGGCAGAACATATCGAAGTAATGATTGCTGCAGTTGTCATCGCAATAGCTGTAATGATGTTGTCGGCAAGCGCTGTTTCTAAATTTGTAAATGATCATCCAACAGTTAAGATGTTAGCATTATCATTCTTATTGTTAATCGGTGTTTCGCTATTAGCAGAAGGATTTGATCAACACATTTCGAAAGGATACATTTATTTCGCAATGGGATTCTCAGTTTTAGTTGAATTCTTAAATTTGAGAATGAAGAAAAAACATTCAAATCCTGGTGTTATTCGAAATATGGTTGGCGATGCAGAAGAACAAAACAAGAATTTATAACTATCTTTAAGGCCTCAACTAAGAGGCCTTTTTTATTCAATAAAATCAATGCAAAATATAAAATTAATAGTAACTGATATGGACGGAACTTTATTACGTTCAGATCATTCATTAAATCCTGAATTCTATACAATCTATGAAGAATTAAAACAAAATAACATCCTATTTGTGCCTGCAAGTGGACGCCAATATTATAGCATAATCAACTATTTTGAGCATATAAAAGATGAATTAGCGATTATTGCCGAAAACGGAACTTATGTAACGTATAAAGGCCAAGAAGTTTTTGTTGATGAATTGGATAAATCTGTAATAATAGAAATCATTGAAGAAGTTCGCAAAATTGATGGTGCTCACCTTGTTTTAGCAGGAAAAAATGCCGCTTATGTAGAATCGAAAGATGAAACGTTTTTAGAATATTTTAAAAATTTTTACGACAAAAATGTTTGGGTTGAAGATTTAACACAAATCGAGAACGAACAATTCATTAAAATAGCGGTAAATCATCAAGGAGGAACAGAACATCATGTTTTTCCAAGATTAATCAATTTTGAAAAACATGGCCTTAAAGTAGTTGTTTCAGGTGATGTTTGGTTAGATGTTATGAACAAAAAATCAAATAAAGGTGTCGCACTACGAGCATTGATGAATAAATTACATATTTCGTCTGAAGAAATCATTGTTTTTGGCGATTTTATGAATGATTACGAAATGCTAAATTTGGCAAAATATAGTTTTGCTATGGAAAATGCACACCCTTCTATTAAGGCAATTGCAAATTATATTGCTCCTTCAAATGATGAAGATGGTGTAATCCAAATAATTAAACAATATTTACAACAATCAAAAACCATAAATATTTAATAATCTTATAAATAACATCAATTATTTAACATTCAAATCACATTAAATTATTAATTTCGAAAAAAACCTAAATAACCAATGTTCAAAATAAATAAACATCTAAAAAATGTTTTCGTAATCGCCTTTTTACTTGTCATTTTTTCGTGTAAAAACGAAAATCATTCCGTTCAAAATCAAACTTCAATTTCTGAACCGAAAGAAATTTTACAAGATGAAGTCGATTCTATTTATACCGTAAAAATTGACTCTTCTTTGTTACAATTAGACACAATTGTTAAAGCTGAAAAACTGCAAAAAGTTGATTCGACAAAACAATATGTTTATTTAACATTTGATGATGGTCCTTACAAAGGAAGTAAAAATATCAATAAAATATTAACAGAAGAAAATGTAAAAGGAACTGTTTTCTTAGTCGGTTTTAATGCATTTACAAAAGACTTGAAACAAAATGTAGAAGATTATAAAGCAAATCCTAATGTGGAAATTGCTAACCATACTTTTTCTCATGCACGAAACAAATACAAAACTTTTTACAGCATACCGGAACAAGTTTATGAAGATATTCGCAAAAATGAAGTGGTTTTGGACATACATTCGCGCTGGGTTCGTTTGCCTGCACGCAATACGTGGCGTTTGAATAAACGTAAAAGAGACGACCCTATGAAAAATGCAATTCCAACTGCTGATTTAATCGCCAAAAATCAATATTATATTTATGGTTGGGATTATGAATGGAACCGCAACAAAGAGGGCTTAACTTCTCCCGAAAATATCTACAATGGTATTGTAAACCGTTTGGATCAAAATAAAACATTTGAAAAAAATCATTTGGTAATTTTGATGCACGATGATATGTTTAATTCTGATACAAATGCAGAAAAATTAAGACAATTAATCGTTTTGTTAAAACAAAATCCAAAAATTGTAATTGAAGGAATATCAGGATATCCTATAAGAATTAGTTAATAAAAATCAATGAATATATAAAGCCACTTCAATAGAAGTGGCTTTTTTATTTGTTGAAAATTTAATCTTAGTTTCCTAAAATGTAATTGAATGCAATTATTAATCAACTGTATATCTGTAATATACATTGATTTTAAATCTATCATAAAAATTTTTGCAATGATTTTGCAATTCTACCCGTTTTACAATAAACACAAAACGTTCAGAATTGTCGTTCTGAACGCTTAACAAAAGTACGCTTATTTTTGATTTATTAATTAAATTTTTAAGATATTTAATGTATGATTTCGAATTCTGATTTAGATAAAGTCTTTTCGTTGTTAAAATGGATTGAACCACGATCAAGTGAAAGTGCTCAAACTTGGATGAAAGAACGAGATATCATGTCAAATTTTGTTTATAAGATTGAAAAATTAGGAAAAATTAAAATGATCTTCTGTCAAGTTTTCAACTTGAAAGAGGCTAATTTTAAGAAAATTTATAAAAAAAGAAAAGAACTTTTGCATCTTGATTTTACTCTTAAAATTAAAGGAGATAAATGGATTTTAATTTGGGAACCTAAAGATGTAAAATAAGCTTGTTTACTTCATATTTGACAAAATCGATAGTTTCTTGAACTTCTGTAATTCCAATTGGACAATAATCGATGTTTCGCTTATTAAATCTTTCAATTTCAGGTGGCAAATGATATGATGTTCGATGGAGTTGATCTCGAAACTATTCAAACTATTTTCGGACATTCAAAATCTAAGACTACTGAAATTTATGCAAATCAAATTAATCTTATCCGATTTGAGAAAGCGTTTGTGTAATATAAAAAACCGCTTAATTAAGCGGTTTTTTATATTTCTGAAATATTAGCTTCAAGTTTCTCTTTTAAAGATGTTAAATTCATTGTTGGTAAAATAATAGGTTTACCAAAGCCTGAATTTGATGTTAATGTCGTGATATATGATCTGATATAAGGAAACATAATTGCAGTTGAATTCGTTAAAAAATATTTACTTAAATCTTCTGTACTTATATCAGAGTCAAATTCAAATTCTCCAATAGACTCAACTATAAAATGAACATTCTCTTCATTAAGCTCTTCTTCATTTTCATTGTTTTTCAAAACAAAACCTAAGAATAAATAAAAAATGTTATTTTCTCTATCTATTGTTCCTTTTACATCAAAAGCAATGTCAGAATTATCTATATCGAAATCTTTAATAAAATTAAAAATAGATCGAGTTACTTTGAAGTCTGTGAATCTAAATTTTGAGATTGTTTTTTCCATAATTTATGCCGCTAGAGCATATTCAACTCCAGCTATTTTATTGTTAGTAGGTACATGTTCATAGTTGTTTAATTCTACTCCCCCGTTATTATTAAAAAGTTTATTTTTACGAATTAATTCTAAATATGATTGTTCTCTAGAAATTACTAAGGATTCAAATTTTAAATCATTATAAAAATCATCATCAGAACTAATAAAAACAATATTTGTATTATAGTTTTCAATAAAGTTATTAATTATATCGAATTGAATATCAATGAATTTATCTGAATTTAAAAAACTATTATCACTAACTTTTACAACATAACATTCTCCTAAATTATCATAAGAAAATCTAAATTTAAGATTATTGTTTTTTAAATTTTTAAGTTCTTTTATTAATTGTTCTTTAATTTTCATTTGATAGTATTTAAAATATTACAAATTTTATTTGAAGAATCTAAACTATTTTTTGACTCTTTTTGAGTTACTAACTTATCTGAATAATCTCCTTTTTTTCTTAAACTTTTAATTTTTAAAAACTCTGTATTAACATAAATGAAATCTCCTTTCTTCATTTTGCTCTTAAATGATAATACAAATAAATTAAATTTATCCTTATGAGAAGATTGTCCGTTTTTCTGATTATTCTGAATACCTAAAGTTCCAATACCATTGGTTTTAGTAAGTAGAATATGATCCATCATTTGTAAAGTTGCATAATAAGAACAATGCACACTTTGGCAAAAATGATTGCTAGTATGTAAATCTGAAGCAACGGATAAATTATTACTAGATTTGTTATTGTAATTACTCAACTATTATTAAAATTTTAGGTAAATATACATTTGTTTAGTACAAGTAAACAAATGTAACCTATTCATAATTCTATGGTAAGTATAATTTTTTATGATAATTAACCTATCTACAGCCTATATGACACTAAAATAGTGTATTTTCATATTATTTAGAATAATTCCATATTACACACTTGTGTATGTTATTACACAATCGTAGTTAATAGAATTATCAAAATAATTACAAAAATTAGCTCCGTTGGGATATTGATTTCAATATTATATTCTTTATTAATATCCGAATTGTAATACAATTTCAATTTATTACTTTTACAAAAACTAAAAAAAATGAGTAATAAAAAATGTCAGACATGTGGAAAGCCAGCACATAATTTTGAAAAAGAGGAAGCTTTAGATTGTGTACCACCTAAAGATGTATTGATTTTTGGAAAATATTCTATAGATAAAAATTATAGAAAAGCTTTATTTAAAGAAGCTCCATTTTATACTTCAGAGGAAATTGTTGGTAGTTACTTGGGTTACAACCATACATTTCCATCACAAGATGAATGGTTAGATTCTAAGAATAAATAAAAAAGTGGTCGTATTTGACCACTTTTTTTGATTAAATATGAAAAACAGGTATTTTTTATATGACTTTAAATAGTCATTATTTTAATTATTATTTGGAGATGCGCACATTAGTACAGAAAAAAACATCTTTTTACAAATTACAATTTCGGTAATCCAAATTTCCATAGGAGGATTAAAGTTACAACAACTGCAATTGTGATAATTATCGTTGAATTAAATGAAGGTCCGAAGCTTTTATTTTCCTTATTCTTATCAACTTTCGATTTTGATTCCTTAACTTTATTTTGGTTTTTTGAATCGGATTTAATGTCTGTATTTTCGTTGATATTTTCAGATTGAATTTTAATTGTGGCGAAATCGCCTGAATTAGAATCTTCCTTTAAATTAACATTCAGTTTTCCCGAAAATTTCCAGCCTTTATCAGTTTTTTCAATCTTTCCAAAATCTTCTAAAGTTGTTCCGTTGTATGAAATATCATATTGTTTGAAATAATTATTCCACCCAATAGAATCAAAATTTGTGATTTTGTTTGTTTTGATAACTTTCGAAACAGAATCAATTCTGTTGATTTTAAGTTCAGATTTCTTAAAACTCTCTTTTGATTTTTCAGTAACGCTTTTTGAAGTCCTGCAACCGTAAGAAATTACAACAAGAAAAAGAGCTAAAAAGCAGAGTAAATTACCTATAAATGTTTTCATAGACTAAAAATTAGATGGTAAAATTGGATACGATAATCCGTTATATAATTGGGTTTTTAAACCTTTGAAATAAGACCAGCTTAAACCTTTAGAATATTCTAAATGCGGAGCGTCTTTAAAAGATTTAAAATCACCACCCCAAGTAAATCCTTTTGATTTGAAATAGTTCGCAACTCTCTTCCAATATTCATTAACTGTAAAATCAGCTGTTTCAAAAGTGCCATTGTTATCTAAATCTCTTAAAATCACAAAGTCGAATGCAAGTCCGTAATTATGGATAGACTGCCCTCCTTTCGCATTTGTAACTACCGAACCTTTCTTAGTTCTTCCTTGCGCATACAAATCATTCTGTTCCTGGATTGAACGGTAAACGTGTGTAATTCTCAATCGGTAACCTTTTGGAAGTAGCTTATTATTCGCTTCTAAATACCATTCTTTCAACTTATCACGCAATAATGGATGAAAAGTTTCTATTCTATCTAAACTAATTTGATCGTAAAACATAACTACAATATTTCTTTTTGACGTTTTAATTTTTTTTCTTCGACTTTTCGTTGTTCTTCCATGCTTAGGCTGTACATCGGGTTATTTTTGAGCTGTAGCGTGAGTAATCTGTGAAATGGTATAATAAACACTTTGGCGAATGTTGAAGTCTTATCGATAGCAATAGCGTTTTCTAAAATTGAAATAAATTCAATGTAAACCATTAATACAATTACTCCGTTTTGCAACCAATTAGAATAATCTTTGAAGAATTGATTTGATTGGTCGAAACGCATTAGATTGAGCAGCATAACCACAACTATAATAGCTGAGCAGTACTGAATGATTTTCTTGACTGTTTTCCGAAAAGCTTCGGAACTTCGATTTACTTTAAGAAATTTAGCCTTCATAAAGCCAGTTACAAAATCAATTGCCATTAAAAAAGTTAAGGCAATAAACAATATCCAATCAGGATAAATGAAAATTTGATTCATTAATACATTGTTAAATAAGGCGCTAACAATGTTTTGTAAAACTAAATCAACGAAGTCGCATTATGATAGTTACTTTTAAGAAGATAAGAGCGAGATAGTTCGGAAAGGACATAAAAAAACCACCTTTTTTTGAGGTGGTTTAATTTTATTACATTTGCGTTAATATTTAATATTTTTTCAAATAATAACATATGAAATTACTATGTAAACTAAATTTCCACAAATGGATTTATTCGTCGAAAACAGAAAGACGTTGCAATAACTGCGCTATTAAACAAGAATTAATAAACGAAGGAGCCGTGTCTGGCATGTCTGACTTTAAGTACTGGCAGAAAGTTAAAAAATAATCTCAAAAATAGGACACCAATTATATAAATTAAAGTAATCTACAACTTGATTAAAATAGGTTTGAGAATCTCTTAAATTACCTCTTGCACCTAAAACTTTTCCACTTCGAGCATTTGCTGGTCTTACACCATCTATTGAATCATATCCTTGTCCGTTAACACCATAAGTAAGCCTACTACCTACTAATGGATTTCCAGATAAAGTTATTTTAATTGTATCCTCTGAATAGATTTCAACTGAATAGATTGTTATACTTGATTGAGAAATAGTTGCTGTTGTACTAATCTCATTTGTAACATTATAAATATTAAAACCTTTATTTCCATCAGTTAACGGATTTACTAAAATTTCATCAAATTTTAATGGTGGTTTAGGTACATGAAACTGAATAAAGATTTCATTTTCTCTTATAAAATGCTTTATCGGATAAATCGGTAAATAATGTTTTTTATTTACAATTGCCTCGAATAATCCAATACCATAATAATTACCCATATTTCTATAAGTTTTATTTGGTGCATGAACATAATCAGCCGTATTATAGTCTACATCATACATTGTTTTTGCAAGTACAATTCTATTATCTTTCAAACTCGCTTTTAATTGCTCTAAGGCTATTCTTGGATAACGACCATAAGTATTATGACAAGCTAACTGATACATTACACATTTGACATCAATAGTTTGTTTTGTAATTTCTTTAATATCTGCGTTTAAATCATCTACTAATTTTATTAATTTTTCAGCGTATTTTAATGGCTCGTAAGGAGCGACTCCATAGTTAGCTGAATTACCTCCCGATCTGTAATCTTCTTCTCCTTGAGTCCAACAAAAAGCAGGTACACTAAAGGTTTTCCCTAAACTATCAGCAGTAGCTTTAGCGGTTCTAACATTATTAAGTATGTTATTATAATACGTAGTACCTTTAGATAAGTTGCTAATCGATATACCGCCTGCTCCACCTAAACACGTCATTATTTTAAAATCAGAAGGTAATTTGTAATTATAATGTTTTGCCATGTCTTTAAACATTTCTATATAACCTCCATTCATATCTTGTACGTTAGAATTAACTCCGTTGACATTATACGCTATGTCTATTGGAGAAGTGAAAGTTGACGCACCTCCGTTTGTACCGATAGATAATGACTGACCATAACTCGGTATAAGTATTATATCAGTTAGATTATTTTTTTGATTTTCAACTACATAATCCATTACAGCTTTAACATTTGGAATCGATTTTGAAGATGAAAAATCGATTTTATCTACTACTTTACCATTAACTGGAATTGAATTGACAACATTATATTCTAAAGCATATTCTAATAAGTGACCATCTGCTTTAGCAATTGACGACAAATTAATATTATTAGTGTTATTTAAAGGTACTCGCGTGTAAGTTGAACCGTAAATTATTTTACCTGGAGTAGGAACTGTATAAATAGTAACACCTCCAAAATATAAAATATCATTTTTTTCAAAATAAACATCTGTCATATCGATTTCGTTCATTCCAATATTAACAGCATTTATTTTTGTTGATTTATACACTAAGGTAGTACCATTTACACTGTATATTTTTATATATATTTGCCCAGCTGTAGCGCATCGTATTTTTAATTTTTTACCTTTTGCAACTTCATCACTTATTTTATCAGAAAATGCAAAATACCCTCTATCCGCAGCACCTTCAATTTCAGAATCAAAAGTGTTTATTCCTAATATTTTTAAATCTCCGACAACTTCTTCTTCAACTCCAAATAACCAATCATTCACTGCCTTAGAACTCGTTGCATTCTCAGAGGTCGGTATAAATTCTTGGTCGACATCAACCGCAAAATTTTCGATAAACTCATCAACTTTATTTTCATTCTCTGTAATTCGATTTTCTAAAGGCGTTAAATCTTGCATTGGTATTTGAACCTTCGTTAAAACCTTCCAAGTCGTTCCTGTTTTATTAAAACGATACTGCCAACCAACAGGAACATTTGTACCAAAAGCATAAGTTCCAGCTTCTGATGCATAATAATTACCATCAGGTAATGCATTTAATTGTTGTAAAGTTTGCGAAGGAGAAATACTTCCTAAAGTACCTTCTCTTAAATCTTCTACGAGCTCATTTACTTGCGCTTTGTTGTAAACTTTATTTTCTTTTCCTGCATCAACATAAGCTGTATTAGCTAAAGGTGATACGTCATTAATATTGATTGTAATATTTCTATCTATAGCCATTTTAATATTTTTAATTTTAACTTCTTACTATTGTTATCCATGAATTTCCTATAAACACAAGCATCATTGTGTTACTAAATGAAAGCTGTTTATCTTGATGCAACCATTTTGAAGCGATTGAATGATTACGGCTTTTTACAGTTACACTTCCTATTTCAGGTAAAGGGTTTATTATCGTAAGCATTTTACCTATTCTCGGATTATCAGGTAAATAAATTTCATTTGGATAGCCAGTGCGAGGAGTAACATAACATAGATCAGAATCTACCCTGATAGTGTTGGTTGATAAGATGCTCTCCACTTCAAATGCTAAACCAGAGAAGTGTCCATTTTTAACCTCAATAGCTGGATAACTTAAAAGATTATCATTGTAAGATTTCATATCTAAATGAATACCTGCTTTGTAAGACTCCCATGGTGTAATAACTTTTTTAGCCTGATTATGAATCATTAAAAAAGGATAATAATTCTGATCAGGTAAAATTCCCGTTCCAATATTATTTCCTAATCGAATCGATGACTTGTAATCTTCATTTTCATAAGTAAACCAAATACCTGAATTAATATCAGTTGTTGTTAGTAGCTTATCTTGTAAAGTTAAACCACCAATGTAGCCTGAATTCGCTTCTATTCGTCCTGTAAAAGTTCCGCTTGTTGCATGCACTTCGCCTTTGATATAAGCGTTTTCGGCAAACACAGAACCATCATCAAGTACTCTAAAAATAGCATTTGCTCGACCTGAAGCTTTAGCTCCTGCCCAAAAACGAACTGATTGTTTACCGTTTTCTGAAAAACCACTTATTCCAGCATTTGCGCCTTTTAGATTTCCAACCATCAGCATGCCTGTAGCGACAATATTTCCCGAAATAGTTGTGCTTAAAAAACTTGCTTTTTCTTCAATTTCTTTAATACGATTTTCATTGTAAACTTTTATATCGTTACCACTTTCCGAGTAATCAGTTGGAAATTTTCCAAGCTCAAGTTTTGGCTGTAAAAATTCAACTTCAATATCTTGATCGTTTGCTTCATTTTTAAGGACAAGGAAAAACTTTTTATAAGTAGAAATATCGCATTCAAAAGATGCGTGTACTCGACTTCGTTTATTCCCTTTAATTCCTTCAAAAACTTTATAGCCTAAAGCCTCTGCAGTATTATCGTTTTTCCTTCCAATGACATAAAAACAAACATCTATATTAGTCGGTAAAGTCACATCAACAGATATGCAAAATTCTTTTACTTGACCTGCATAACGAAGCTTTTTGTCTTCTTCTAAATCGTAACCTAATTGCTGAGTACTTGAACTGCTTAATAGATTTTCACCACCGATAACAATTCCGCCATAAATTTGCTCATAAGCTTCTGAACCATCTAAAAACATAATCCTTCCACTTATTTCTCCTGTATCTAAATCAAAATAAGTATTACCGCCGCCACTCGATTCAATTCGCCCTGTTTTTATAAATCTTCCTGAAACGGTTGTAAAACCATACATCAATGAGATTTCACGTGCTTTTACATCTTCTGAATAAGTGTTTACTATTCCGATTAAGAAATAATAAAAATTCCCTTGATCTACCGTGTACTGTGTTTCCGTAATTTCAATTACACCAATATTATTTGATTTGTTACATTTTGCATACAAATAATAAGGTTTGTTCGACTCTAAATCCTTCTGACCTCCTTGTATTTGCCAATCAATTATCTTATCAGAAATAGTAAAATGAACAAGTTTACAATTAGACCATCTTATCTTATTAGGATTACCTTCAAAATTAGGTTCGAAAAATGAATCGATAAGGTTAAATTGCATTGACTTAGCACCGACTTGCAGGTGAGTTGTTTCGATTGAATTTGGTTTAATCTTCTCAGTGTAATAATCACCTTCAACATCAAAAACCATATTCAAAACCTCTTGCGCATCCCTCCAAGATCTTCTTGCTCTTGCAGGATCATTAAGATTGTTAAGCTTAATGATATTTTTAATCGTGTTTATTTCTCCTGGAATAGTTCCGTTTAAAAAGTTTGTAACTTTCGAATCTGACAGCGTTAATTTATAATCAAAAGGATTCCTTAAATCTCTTTCAATAGATTTGATTCTGATGTAACGATTAATGTCAAAATCTTCATCAATAACTTTGATAAAATCACCAATTGAAAGGAATTGCGTAACAGTATCATTTAAAATTCTTTGAAGATGTAATGTATCAACATCAAGTAAATACTGAATGTTCGGTTCAAGTTTATCCGATAAATATTCATCAGCTTTTTCAAAAAGTTCAGCCTCTGCGTTATCAATGTAAACTTGTGGCATTTGAATGTCTAAAATTACATACTCATCACCAATACCAATTCTAAATGCATCATTATCTTTTGAAGGAAATTCATAACTATTTTCATCAGCAAATTTGATAATATGAAATTCCTTTGTCGTATGGTTGTAATCGTGAACTTCAAATTCATAACCTGCTAAATCGCCTGTATTAAAATGAATTTTAGCGCTTACTCCATCTAATAGATATTTGGTTCCGTTTTCATCTTTTTCTTTTAAATCAAAATCCATTGATATATCAGAAAACTTGTAAGGTGATTCTGAATTAATAGAGGTTACTTTCCCTTTGCGTCTTGGATAAATATCATCAAAGATTTTAGTTGATTCGTAAATCCCATATTTAGCAACTGCTTGAGTATTTTCAATATAGGAATTAGGTTTGTTTTTATCTTTTAAAACTAATCGATTAGCTCGATAATCAGTACCTAAATTCTTATCTGAACCATAAACTTTTAAGCGAGTAACAATATCGCTTGCATCAACTTTTTCACGAGTTAACGTATAAAGTCCTTTTTGAAAACCGACTTTAAACTCTAAAGGAATTTCAGTTCCTACTTGCTTAAAGTTTAGAATATTAACTCCGTTGTTATTAGTCTTAATTACAAAATCAGTATCATATTCATCGCAAAGCATTTGCAAAGCAGCCAAACAATTCTCTTCTTCTGAAAAAGTAATTGTTTTTGTTTCTGTTTCAGATGGCAATTCACCTAAAACCCATTTATCAGGGAAAACACGATTTATGTTTTCAATTAGAATTTTAGCGAATAATTCTAAATCCGCTGTTAGTGTTTCGCCATAAATTGCAGATCCTGTTGTATCAATATTTACATCATAAGAAGCTCGACGTAAATCGAACATTACACCTTCAAATGTCATTGAGAATTGAAAATCATTTGAGCTATTTTTGAAGTATCGTGGGATTTGATTTAACGTATATTTTTGACCTAAATAATGAAAAGAATCACCAATTGTAAAATTGATAAATTCTCGACTGATAAGCTCAACATTGATAACGTCATTACTCCTTAATTCAGTTGATTGTATAATTGATGAAATAAATACTCCTTTGTTTTTATCTTCTAACAGATATCCAGTATTATCAGCTCGTTTAACTAAAATCTGCTCCATAAAACATCTGCATTTGAGTTAAACGTTGTGATTGAATCCAAATCACCTAAAACCATTGGGTAAAATACACCTGTAGCTTGATAAGTATGAGAATAAATCTCAGCATTTGGAGAAGTGTATTGCTCGGACCCATCTCCCCAATTAATTACTAAAACCTTTTTAGATTTTAAAATAATATTGGTTGTTTTTTGAATTGACTTCAAAATCCTTTTAACAGGCATATTTTCAATCAATTTTAATTTAAAAGTACCTACTGCATTAGAATCGTCATAATTCAATTTATTTTCAGCTGTATCTTGTCTGAAAACTTGATATTCCATTCTTAAATCACCAGCAATAACTGATAATCTGCGAGATCCTTTTTTATCTAAAGCATTATAGAAATCATTGTACTTTTCAATACATTCTTTCAAAGTTTTAGCATGAATAAAGCAATCAATTGTAATCGTTTTAGAATTATGATATCGTGATTGCAAATCAATATCATAACCGTGTTCATCGCTCCAATCTTTCTTTTGATTTTCTTTTACAGAAGCTTTATCAAAAAGATTTGAAGAATCTGAAACATAAACATTGTAATTTTTAAAGGGTATATTGTCAAGTAAATAAACTACAGGAATCATCTATACGTTTTAAAATCTTTATTTGAAATTTTTACATAACTATCATCGTTACTTTTATAAGTAACTTTAGCACCTTTATAGCAATTCACTCGAACGTTAGCTTTGTCGCTTGCTTCTATTTCTAACTTAACATTGTCAAAAATATCAATCATAACAAACGCACTATCTCTTACGACTAACCGAGCTTTCACATTGTCTCGCAAATACAGCTGAGTAACAGAAAATTCATCAGCTAAATAGTTTAATCTTGAATCACCAAGACAAACTATCTCTCTGTTATTATGCAAGTCAATCGAGTCATCAAGGAAAATTCCTTTATGTTCCATTTTTCCTTTTAGATTTCTTCGTATAAAATCATTTGAAATAAATTCAGATGAAAAAGAAAAATCAATTCCTTTGATATACATATCAAGTAGCTCATCCAAAGTTTGGGCGTTTTCCATTTTAACCGCCCATTCTTCGCATATCTCGTTTTGTTTAGCTCTTTTTAGAACTTCTATTTTTATATTATTAAAATCCATATGATCTGTTGTTATCCTTGTTACTTTGCATAAATGCATACATTTTATCTAAAATCACATTTGCATTCTTTGTATTAAAATCGATATTCGCTAATCTGTCTAAGCTTTGAAGTAAAATTCTATTCGTTTCAATCCTTGTTTTATTTGCTTCCACAATTAGCAATCTCATCGCGTTAACTTGTCCAGCTATTAAAGACGCTGTTTCTTCTGAAACTCCTTTAATTGCTCCAGCTAATGAAGATTCGTTAGGATCTACTAAGTCGCTAAATAATTCCGAATAACCTTCAAGCGCGCCTTGGAAACCTTCTGCAATTTCTTTGATTTTATCTCGAAATGCTTGCTGTTCCTCTGGAGTTAATCCGCTCCAACCTTTATCATCAACTCCCATATCTTTTTGAAGTTGATCTAAGGCTTTTTGAAGTTGATCTTCAATAAATCTTTTCTTAAGTTGATTTAATACAGCGTTTTTAAGAACGTCATTCGCAACTTTTTCAAATGATTTCGCCGCATCTTCACCTTTCCCAAAGGCTTCCGCAAGTGCGTCACCTAAAGTGTTTGCTAATTCTTTTGCAGTAGTTTGCAAAATATCGCTTGCAATATTTTCTTGAATTTCTTGAATTTGTCTATCAATATCAGCAATTGCGTTCTTCCATTCGTTTACTTTATTTTTATCAGTTTTCTTTTTAGCTTCTTCATTTTTAATCATTTGCTCCATTAGAATTTTTTGTTCTTGGAGATTTTTAATCTGATCTTGTTGAAGTGAGTAATTTTTGCCGCCTAAAGCTCTATCAATTGCAAAACTCAAATCATCGTACGCACGTTTTAAATCATTAACAGCTTGTTGTTGTTTTTTAATACGTTTTTCTAACCTTTTGTCTTTTGAACCTCCGATAAGTTTCGCAACCTCAACAACTACCTGAACAATACCTGCTACCATTTGCGCCCAGTCACCTGAGAAATAACCTTGAATAGCATTTCCGATACCGTTAACAATATTTTGAACAGATTGTATAGTTTGTTTTGCAGAATCATCTAACTTACCCCCAAATGCTTCCACAGCATCAGTAGTCATATCCATGATTTCTTTAGTAGCTTCAAATGCAGAATTAGAAGCGTTTAAGAAATTTTTAATAGCATCAATATTATCATCATCTGTAGAAGCTTTTATGAAATCTTTCCACGCGTCAGCCATTCCTTTAAAAGGATTCTTTTTAGAAATTTCACCTTTTAATTTCTCTATTTGATCTAATAATATTTTTAAATCTTCTTCATCTAATTCAATACCTAAAACTGAGTTATCTTTAGTTTTCTCTTTAATTTCAGTTAATAATTTATCTAAAGACTTAACCGACATTTTATCAAGACTTCCTAATAATTTAATATAATACTGGGAACTCTTAAGTTGTTCAAATGCGATTTTTGATAAAGCTTTTTTCTTTTCTTGAAGAAGTTGTTCTTCTAATTTCTTATCGTTATTTAGTTTAGCAACTGCAATTTTATTATCAAAATCAAGAGTTATATCAGCTTTTTTTTGTTCGAATGACTTAAATTCTAATAATAACTTATTGTAATTATCATCATTGGTAGGGAGATCTTTTGAATCTTCTGCGAATTTTACACCTCGCTTCCAAATTGAATCATTTATAACTGTTTTTTCAGCTTCCGTTTTTGCATTTTTAAGCGATTCTGTTAAGATTAGAATATCATTATTATATTCATTTGTAAGTTTTTGCAGTTGAGAGTAACCACCACCTAAAGAAGCGACTAAATCTTTGCCTGCTTTGTCTAATTGCTCAAGCAGTTCTAATTGAGTTTTATCAATAAATTCAATCTTAGGAGCTGTAAGTTCATTCGTATTTGAACTTAATTCATTTTTAACATCATCAATGATTTTTAATTTCTCAACAACTGAATCAACATTATCAAGCTGTTTGTCAAGATTATCCTTAAAAATTTCAACTTCACTATGATTAATTAATTTTAATAACTCATCATTTACGAATGAAAGTTTTTTTCTTGTAATCTCTGATGTTTCTGCTGTTTTTGAGAGTTCTTTTTGTTGAGTACGCAAATACTCTTCATAAGTCTTTTCTTTACTTGATAATTGAGATTGTAAAATTGCTTTCTCAGTAACAAATGAAATATCGTTTGAATCTAAAATTTTTAAATATCGTTCGTGTTGCTTTTCAATTTCAGAAACTTGTTTTTTGTAAATTTCTACAGGATCATCAGATTTTTTAGTTGGCTTAATGGATTTTGGTTTAGCAACCTTTGCAGATGTAACGCTCCATGCTTTTAAAGCGTTATCAGCTTCGTTAATTTCATTTGTTAGCTTGTTCCATTCTTCTTTATTTCTTGGGTCTTTTGGATCGAGTTTATCTCTTTTGCTTGTTGCATCGGATTTTTTAGTATCCCAATATGATTTATTTTTTATTTCAGGAACAGCAGAATTAATCTGTCCATTAATAGCAATCAATTGATTCTGCGCTTCATTTAATTGATAATTTAAACGAGAAACGTCCCAAGATTGGAATGCATTCGAAACCTGCTGCGCAAGATTTAATCCTTGTTCTTGATTAGTATTAACATTCGATAAAGTAAATATCTGTTTTTCAGTTGTGGAAATAATACTTTCCCAATATGCCTTTTTTTGTTCCAAAGTCATATTAGCAAATTTCATATCTCGATCGATTTGATTTACTTTACTTAATTGTATATCGTACTGCTTATTAAGTACTTCTAATTTGTTATAAGCATCAGAAAGAGCAAGCCCCGTATGTCCTTGCGCTTTGTTCATTTGTTGAATCTGATTTTTTACAGAATCAATCTGATTTTCAATTTCAACTAACTTTTGTTTTTGCAAATCAAGCCCTTTTACATCATTAGCTTCATTAATAAGTTTTTTTAACTCATTAACATCCATTGCTTGAACTTGCTCTTGACTAAGATTTTCAAATCCTTTTAATTTCAGTAATTGTAACGCTTTATATGCTTCAATTTGCTGATAAACGGTTGCTGTTTCATCTTTTAAAATACTTATATATTCCTCAGCTTTTTGTTTAGTTTCGTCAAGTTTAGATTTAACTTCTTCCTGTGTTTTATTATACGATTCTTGCGCTTTTTCAGCAGCAGATGTATGATCTGCTAAAAAATAATAAGCAGAACCTAATGCTACAACAGCGGCTATGACAATTGCATACGGATTTGCCATCACAGCGGCATTTAATGCTGTTTGAGCTGCGGTAAGTTTAAGAGTTGAAACATATCTTAACGCTTGCATAGCTGTTACTCTACCTTCTGCAGCTCCAATTGCTAAAGTTGTAGTTAATCTTGCTTTTTCAATAACATTTAAAACAATTAAAGCCGCTTTATAAGTTCCGTAAGTAGCGACTAACACAGCTATTGTTTTTCCAATTGCTTCATAATTCTCAACGACACTCGAAGCACCTCCAATAACAGATGTTACAAACCCTTGCGAATCTTTACCGATTTCGTTAAACATAACATCAACTGCATCCTTTAACTGTTCGATTTGTCCTGCAACAGATTTTGATTGAGCTTCCATTAACCCACCGAACATCGAACCGCTTGCAGTAAGATTATCAATAACTTTTTGAACTTCTGGAAAACCTACTTTACCAGCTTCAACTAATCCTTTTACCTCGTTTTTAGAAACTCCTAAAATTTTTGCAAGTTCGTCCATCATTGGAATACCACGACCTAAGAATTGGTTTAAGTCTTGAGTGTATAATCGACCTTGCGTCATTGTTGTTCCGTACAAATAAGCAATATCTTTCAAAGGAATACCAACCCCTGAAGCTATATCTCCAAGTTTTCGCATTGTATCCAAAGCGGTTTCAGCACTTTCTCCATAAGCTAATAACATTTTAGTAGCTTCCGAAGTAGATTGTAAACCGAAAGGAGTTGTTGCTGCAAATGTTACAATTTCTTGCATTAAAGAATCTGCTTTCTCCTTACTACCTAACATAGTTGTGAAGGCAATTTCTAATTGCTCAAATTCCCCTCTAACTTTAACCATTTGAGAAACAAATTGAGTTGCATAATCAACTGTTAAAAAAGCTGCTACTCCTTTTGCAAGTGTATTAACTACCCCTGTAGATTGTTTGAATTGATTTTGAACGTGTGTATTAAAATCTTCTACACCTTTATTCGATTGTCGAAGTGCATTTAAAAATTTTTGATTATCTAAGTCTTGGGTAAATCCTAATCTTCCGTTATTTATATCCATTAGCTTTGAAACATTTTAAGAATGTCGTCTGCATTCTGTTCTGTTATTTTTACTGCTTTTTTTGTTTGGGTATTTATATTTTCGTCATCATCGTAATCGTAAGAAGGTAAATCTGCCATCAAACGAATTACTTTTGACCAAGGGATTTGGTTTTCTAAATAATCAAGTGTCCATCCGAAATGCGCACAAATAGAAGCTCTTGTTCCATAGGTACTTTTCATTCCTTTTACTCTACTTCGTTCGGACTTATCGTCGTCTTTATCGATGCTAATCGAGTAGAGTGCATAAAATTTGCAAGATCTTGTGATTTAAGAATCTCATTTATAATCTCAAATAGTTTAGCTGGCGTAAGTGAATTGTAAAGAATGTTTGAAACTCGTTTAAATTCTGATTTAGAGTAATCAACTCCAACGACTGCAACTGCAACTATATCCGCCATTATTTTAGCGTTTTTATATGCAATAAGTTTTGTTTGATTAAAAATTTCAAGCTCGTTATTCAATTTACCTTCATCAAAAAATAATTCGATTTGATATTGGCAAAGTCGGTCCAAAGTCGATAATGTACAAGGTTTGATTTTGAACTTTTCTTTGACCTTTTTAACTACCTTTTTTTTACAAGGAATTAAACCAAAAAAGTATTTTTCTTGAACGGTCACTTTTTTATTGAATTCTACTTCAAACTCGTAAGGCGCTTCAATCAAAGTTTTGATTTCTTCTCTTTGTATATCTTTTTGATCCATGGATTTCGATTTATACAAAAATGGCGAATGAATAAGGATTTAGTATTGTAAAATCTGGCGAGATAAGAGTGAGTTAAGGGAAGGAAATAAAAAAACCACTCCTATAAAGAGTGGTTTTTTAGTTATAAAATATTAAATCAATTGCTTAACCCGTTGGTAAATCTGTTACTTTACCTGATAAAATTGAAGGTTTACCATCTGCAGGAGACAATGGACTAACTGTAAAATTTAAAGTTAATAATCCATCTTCGTTTAAATCGCCTGTTACAACAGCAGAAATTGAAGCTTTAGGTAATTTCCAATACAATCCTTGTTTAGGTTTGATAAACAAAGCTTTTTCAATTGATTTTGTTTTCCCGTCAAACTCCCATTCTTTTGTTACATCATTGTAGCTTCCTCCAATGTATTCGCTAAGCATTTCAGGATCTGCATTCATAACGTTAAAATTCCATGACCAAGATCCAGCTTTAGAAATTGTTACTTTTGGAATTGGATTCCCTTCTTCCTTAAATTCTGTCTTATCGCCTTCTTCTTGAGCCATGTTTGCAGTTCCTTCTAAAACTTCTCCAATTTTAGTCATTGCAGAAGCTTCAGGCATTAAACCTGTTGCTAAAGATGCTGCTACTAAAATCTCGGCTAAACCAAATGTGTATGTTGCCATAATATCGTTTTTTTAAAAATTAATAATTAGTTTGTTTTTTGATCGTAAATTCTCCATTGAATGCGAAGATTTACGTAATGTTCTTTTTCGTTTTGTTCTTGGATGATTCCTAAGTCTGAAATATAAACTGACTTCCCTATGAATTGATGATTTTCAAATACCTTACGAACGATTCTTGAAATCTCTTTTAAACGTCTTGAATTTTTGATTCCTAATTCTAAATCAGGAACATAAATGTTGATATTAGAAGTTGCTAATTGAGGTTTAAAAACGGTTGTTATTGTAATAGTATTCACGACAATGTCTTCGTTCAGTGAATTTATTGGACGACTATCATTATACAACTTACCTTTTATAGCAGATTTAATTTCATCAATATTTAGAGCTTTAAAAAGTAATTCGTTTGCATCAAAAGTATCGTACATCATTATATTTACATTTTTGGATCTCGCATAAAGTTTCTAAACATATTCAAAGCATGTAGTTTTGCTTCATGTTCTGTTGCTGTCAAGACATTGTAACCTTTAGATTCTACGTATAAAGCGTAATTCATTCCAGCGGTTAAGACAAGTACAATTTTATTATTTCGTAAAGTTGAAGCTATTCTCTTTGCTGTTTCTGGACCTTCTTTAATACCTTCATTTCCTTTTTTATGAAGAGTATATGCTTCTTTGTAAACTTGACCATTTACAAAAAGGACATAACCAATAGATGATCTCAAGTTTCCTGTTTGATCCATAAATTCTACGTTATTTTTAGCATGAGTTACAAACGCTTCTCCGAGATATAAATAACCTCTTATAGCTTTTTCGAAAACTTGTTTCTCAATCTTCTTGTGATACTTATCTAAATCTTTACTCGAAAAATTCGGTCTTATACCCATAATCGATTGTGTAATAATCCTTGCGTAAACCTTAGAACACTACCTTTAATCCTTACGTCCTTACCTTCTGAATCATTTGAAACAATGATAGTTTTTCCTAATTCAATCGGTAAAACAGATTTATCTAAATGAATCACTGAATTAAAAGCAATTGTAATTCCATCAGTACCAGCAATCACTTTTCCACTTGAGTTAACCTGTTCGCGACATATAGAAATAAACTTTATTCCGTTTTCATTCGGAATCATTTCGCCTGTTTCTTCATCGTAAATCAAAGAATTATCTTCAATAAATAAATAATGATCGTGCCCTATTGTCCCCATGGATTAATCGCTGTTACAGTTGGTTCGTTTTCATCTAAAGGATTAGGTAAATCTAACTTTGCAGCTAATCGACCTAACATCATTCGAATTGCATTCCAATTCCATTTAACCGTCATATCTCCTTCGGAAATACTTTCATACATCGGAATCCAAGAACAAAAAGAATCATACAAAGCCTTCTCGCAATCTTCCAAAATCAATTGTCCGTCTGGGTTTAAAGTTGGATTTTCAGCAAATAAAATAGTGACATCATTTGCATTAGCTCCAACTCTCGACATTACGCTTTGTATGTATTCTTTATTTGTCATGATTAAGCTTCTGAGATTAGTTTACGTTCTAATAAAGAAGCAATTCGAGATTCTTCAAAATCAGCAGGAACAACTTCGTTCACTTCGTAAATCTTCGATTCGTTCTCTTTATCACGGAAACGAGAAATCACTTTGTAAGATTTAGGTGTTTCGTCTAAATTCTCGTCTAAATTTTGAGAACTCTCTCCTTCTTTAGACGTATCTAAATCTTGAACCTCAACTTTCTTTTTAACTCGGATAACTTGACCAACTTCAAAACCTTTAGAAATTAATCCTGGTTCTTTGTCCAAATCTTCTTGAGTTAATTCAATCAATTCAGTTGTTTCTAAAACCTTGTACAACTCATCTAATTCCGATTGCTCAATTTTAGAACCTACTTCGATATTTCTCTCAGTTAGCAATTCCGCTAACTGAGAGTTTTCTTTTACCAATGTTTTAGTGATTGTTACTTTAGCCATGATATTTGATTTTAGCCTGTTGGAAGATCATCAGTTGTTGAATTAGTATTTAAAACATAAATACCGTCTGCATTAATCACAGGCAATACTTCCGCTTCTGCTTTTGTAAATTCAACTAATGGATCTAACTCACCAAATTTTGAAATTAAGATGTAGTCAGCTTCTGCATAATCTGCAAGCTTAGATCTGCGCGTATGTTCAACAGTTTTAGAATTTACTAAATTCCCAACTTTAGGTGAACTTGCGAAAACCATCGCTCCATCTGTCCAAGCTTTTACAATTTCAGTTTCTGCTTTTTCGTTTTCAATTTCAAAAGTTTTATCTACATCGTAAACTAACTTTATTTTCCATTCAGTAGCAAAATAATTCTCAACCTGAGCAGTATTTAAAGCAGGATATTTTGTAGCATCTTCTAACACTACATTTGCACTATTAGCAACAGCCGCTCTAAATGATAAAGAGTTTTTGATTCTACTCAATGAAACAGCATCAATAAATAATGTTGTTGGTTTTTTTCTTGCGTTATCAATTACCTTTTGAACATCTGAAACTTCAACCGTACCAGCAACTGCAACGTTCAATTTTTGATCGTCTGTATAACCATAATCAGCACGAACTTCTGTACCTCTTGAAACATTTCTCCCAACTGCTGCAACTCCGTTTTGTAACCCGCTTAAAAAAGTATATTCATTTAATCGGTAAATGTTAAGGATTGCATTTTTAGCATCGTCCGTAATTTCTTTGATGATTTCTTTTTCATCTTCATTATTACGAATCATAGTTTCTAAATCTTTGAACTGTTGCTCGTCCATAGAATATTTATTAGAAACTTTTGGGATTTTTCCCTCTGCTGAACCTTTTGAACCTCTTGTTTTTAAAGTTGCAGGCGAACCGATAGCGACATAATCAGCAACTAAACGTTTGAATGTTCCACGAATTGTAGTCCATCTTCCGTCTACTGAATATTTAGGCTCTAAATGCGTTTGGTACAAAAATGTTTCATCTGTATCAACATCTTTTTTTCCTGAACCGTATTTTTTTACAACCGCAAGTACAATTCCTCTGAATGCTTTTAGTCTACCTTCTTGATCTAAAAAAAATGATTTTACCATTTGTTATTTGATTTATTTTTTAATTAATGTAATTGTAATGCTGGTAATGCAGTTTTAAATGCAGTTTTTACCGCAGGAGTTAATTTATAAGGCATCGCACCTTCTCCGACTACACCTGCTGTCAAAATTGAAGCAAAAGCAGTATCGGTATAAATTGAACTCGATAAAACACCAACAATTTCTTCTCCTTCTAAAGGTTCTGCGAAATCAGTTCCGCTAACTTTTAAAGGTTTATATTCTTTTGTTACTGAGTCTTGAACAATAATATGTCCTGCATATAAAGCTTCTTCCGTTACTCCTGTAACATCTAATGAACGCCCGCTGTCAATAAATGAAAGACGTTTTCTAATAACTACTTGATCTTTACCATTTGTTGGATTAGATCTTTGTTTTGTTAAGTCTACAAATGCCATGTAATTCTTTTTAAAATGTTAAACCATTGCATCGTAATCAGCTTCTGTAAAAGTATCACCACTTCCAGCTCCGCCATTACCTGGTCGATGACCTGCTAAACCTTGATTTACGATTGTTTGATTGATTGTTTGAATATCCGTTGTAGTTTCTGTCAAGTATTCCTCAAAAGATTCATCATTTTCAAAAGACATTCTTCCGAAATCTTTAAGCGTTTTAGCTTTTAATTCAGGATTGACATCTTTTAAAACTTCTTCCATACGAGAAAGCCTTGTTTCTATAGTTTTGCCAGCTTTGATAGAGTTGATTTCGTCAGCAAGTGTTTTCTGAGTTTCAGCAATCTGTTTTAATGCTTTAGCAATTTCAGACTCTTCTCCTCCGTTCCCTTCTTCACCTTTTCCAGGTTCTGAGCTTCCTTCTCCTGCCCCTTCACCACCTTTACCTTTTCCAGCATTTTCTAAAGCTGTTTTAGTAGCTTTAGCAATTTCAGAATCTACTTCCGAACGGTGTTCTTTTTCAAAGTCAGTAACTTGTTCAACTGTAACCTTGTTGATAAGCGCCTGAGCTTCTTCTTCTGTTGCGCATTGTGTCGCAAAAGCAGATGCTAATCGAGCCAATACGTCTTTACGAGTAGTGCCTTTCCCTAAAAATTTAGCAGTAAGTAACTCCAGTAATTTTTGTTTCATTATAATGAGATTTTAATTTCAAATCGATTAAAACAAAAATATTGAACGATTTTCGCTTAAGTAGTGTATTTTTTAACGAGATAAGAGCGAGTTACGGGAAAGAAAATTGAATTATTACGGTTTCACGTAAAACAAATCTATTTTCATTAGTTATCTTTAAAATTCCAATTAAAAAAGATAAGAAAGCAAATGAAACTGATTACTTTTGGCTTGGATGGGTTGCTAATCAATATTATTAACTAATAAACTATGGATAAAGAATTGAAAATAAATGAAAACGTACTTTTCCATTATCATTTTAACTACAACAATTTAGGAGTGTTTTACAGTCAATATAATGTGAATTTTGAAGTTAGAGATAATAAAAATAAAGATGGTTACGATGTTTATTACAAAGATGTTTTTGTTAAAAAAGTTTACACAATTGAAGAATTAAAAACTGTATTAAAGAGTAAAAATATTATTAAACTTTATATTATGAATTTAGAAATTAAGAAAACTATCAATCAAAAGTTATTGCAAAAGAGATCTTATACAGTAGACCAAGCTGGAATTGATTTTAATGTTGAAACCAAGTATTTAACTCTTTTAGATAAAAACGGTTTTGTAAAGCAAGATATGAAAGTCAATGATCAATCTGTAATAGGAAGTAAATATGATTTAACTGATAAAGGCGCTGATTTTATTAATATTTTTCAAGAATTGATAAATATTTAAAAACCCTTAACCCAATAAGGAACCGTCTTATACCCCTTGTAAATGTCTGCCTTTTCTTTCAAGTGTTCTTTGAAGTTAGCAGGCATTTCTTTTATCTCAGTTTTTTGAAAATTACCTAAATGCGAATAATCTTGCTTTACAGCTCCTTTCAATTCATCAGTAAACATTTCAATTGGTTTAAGGATTGGGATTTGGTAACAGCGACAATTAACGTGAAATCCAATGAATTTAAACGTCTTAGGATATTTTCCTGCTAACGGACTGCAAATACCACAATCAAAAACATTATTAGATCGTTTAATTTCAAAACCAACAACAAAGTCCATTGACTGCCAACGTTGATTTTCTGATTCTTTGTAATAAGTATTGATTTCTGAACTTGCAAGTCTTAAAGCATTTTTATGAGCTGAACGATAAACACCTTGTCCCGGATTATAAGCTGCAGCATTTTTACTTAAATGTAATTGTCCTTTAACATCTCGAACACGTCTAAAAAGCTTTTCAGGTTCGTTAAGGTATTGTTTAATATCTCGTGCTAAAACTTGAGCAGAATCTCCATTTTTCAAAGCTATTTCTAACGAATCAATGATATTCGTTTCAAAGTTTTTAGAATACTTCCAAACTCTATCTGATAACTTGAATTGATTTAATCTTGATTTGCGTGCTTGCATATAGTTTTCAAGATTGTTATTTCGGAAAATATCTTGAGTAGCTTTGTTTAGTTTATTAATATCAAAATAAGTTTCAACGAATCTTGTTGCTGTATTTTGAGCAAGTAACCATTGTTCTTTTGTTGCAGAATTGATTTTTTTTTCTAAATCGATTGAAAGTTGTTTCGTTAGCTTTTCAATTTCCTTTTTTAATTGCGGAGTTAAAGTATCTAAATCAATATTTTCGTTTAATTGATAGAAAGAAATTACTTTCGAAATGTATTTTTGAAATAACTTTTCGATTTGTTTTAAATTTTTACCTGCTGCAATTCTTGCAAGTTTTTCGTCTTGGATTATAAATTCTTCAATTGACATAAATTCAATATTTCATTACATTGGATTTTCCATTTAGGTTGCATTACGTCTATTGGATTTACTTTACTATTCTTTTCTAAGTCTTTTATAACAGTCCAATCATCATCTAAATGACAAATAAAACTTTCATCTAAAAATTTAGACTTTAAATCCATTTCTGTAAAGATTATATTTTCACGAGGTATTTTTAATAAATCTGTAATCTTATATAAATCGTTGTTAGCAGGTGTAGATTTATCTACTATCTTAAATAACTTATCATTATATTCTTTAGTTCTAAACGTGCAAACATAAATATGGAAACCTTTATTGATTAAGTATTTCGCATAATCTTGTACTATTTTTTCTGTTAAAGTTCCGTCAAAATCAAAAGACACCTTTCTCATGTTACAATTTCTTTATTTTTTTAACCTATCAACAAAACGTGTTAAGTTTTATCGATTTATTTAACTTGATAATGTTGATAGAAACTTATTGATTCTTTTCCAAATTTCATTAAAAATATACTCAGTCAAATAAGCTTGTGTTTCATCATTACACGTATCTAAGTTCACTCCTTTGAACTCGAATATACGATTGACAATATGTACTACTTCATGTACAATTAATGCAGGATGTAAATTCGTTTCTTGAAACGTTACATAGATTGCTTTTCCTTCTGTCGTGCATACATAAGCTTGACCATCTTCTTTTGGGATTTCATCTACGATAAACAAATGAAAATAATGGTCGTAAATTGGAACGTATATTCTATTCTTTAGAAGTGTTTTCATTTAAAGGATTTATAATATTTATACTTCATTGAAAGATTATTGTAGCGATTTCTTAATTCTTTTTTAACCTCCAAACTTACCTCTCGTAACGGGACAAAACCTAAACTATCTAAATTAAATTCTATTTTAATAGTTTGAGATTCTTTGTTTAATTTCCTTCTACTTATTTTCATTTGATGGTTATTTGACAAATAAACCTTTTACAACCTGCTTATTTATGCACTTTTTGCACAAATAAGCAGAATTGCAAGGTTTTTATTTCTTATTCGCTCGCTGGATTAAAATAATCCAAATTACTTGCTTCTTTTTCCTCTTTTTTAATCTCCTCGTAGTCCTCAGTATCTTGACCTTGCCAATTCTTAACTGACTTCTCGTGAGATTCTAAAGGTTTGTTTCCGTTTTTAAGTAGAGCGATTTCAACTTGTTCTTTTTCGTTTTCAACCATGAAAGGAACGATTTCAGGCTCGATAACAAGATTATCAATCGTAGTCTTCCATTCAGGTTTCAAAGTCGCAAGGATTCTTTTAATAATATTGATTCGTCGTTGCAAATACTCGTCATAGATTTCTCTTTTCTCCATTACTTTCAAGTGAGCGTCAAGGAATAACATTTTTAAAGCTGTTCCAGAAAGAGCGCCTAAATTCTTGACTTCATCAAATGAGATATTTGGGGTTTGAGTAATCATTTGGATATTTGAAATAAGGTTTTCAATTTCTAATTTTATCGAATCAGTTGCTTGACTCCATGATAAATAAGAAGCTTTTGAACCATTTTTAAGTTTTAATCCTCCCCCTGGCCCTTTTTCCAATGAACCTTGCAAATCTCCTTCAATCAGTAAAACAGGATAAGCGTTTCTGTCATTTACTTCTGCATGGTCTGATAATAAAGTTTCTAATCGTTCGATCATCCATTGAACATCGTACCAAGATGTAAAATCTTGTTCAGCAAAAACAGCAGGTATTTTTTCTAATTGCTGTTTTCGAGGATAACCTTCAACGATTTCCCATTCTTTAAAGTTTGAAAATAAGTAAGTAAACTTTTGTGTGTAAACTTCGAAAAACTCAACATCTTTACCTTCTATCTTTTTGATGTAATTACGTGAAAACGCAATCATATCATCAAAGTCATCCTTAGTTGGATATAATTGACTTCCATTTTTTAAAGAAAGAAGCATTGCTTTAATTTTCATTTTAGTTTTAAAGCCATAAGTTTCATGCTCTTCTTCGTCTTCTTTTAAATACCAAAGCTCTCCTCCTTCGGTATAAGAACCAACAGATTCGGCAAGTTTTCTATTGAAAGATGATTCTTTTATATCGTGTAAAATTCTTTCAATTGCTTTTACTATTAATTTTGCAACATCTCCATCAGGATTAGAATTTAAAATCGGTTGATTTCCAAAAATCATTGCTTTTTCTTTCTTAACAATAATCTTCTGATAAGCAACAGCAATCATATTCATTTTTTTATCATCCTTTTTTGAATCCTCTTTATTTTTTCTTCTTCTAAGGTGAGGGTTCATAATATCATGCTGCTTTGGATCAAGTTGTTTTCTTGCTTCCTCGATGATTTTTGTTTTATCTTTTCCTTGCTTTAAGGTTTCGATAATTTTTTGAATTGTTGAGTTTTCGGGTATATTTAAAAGTTTACATAGTTCGTTCATTTATTTTTTAAAAGTTCAATCTTGATAGTATATCTTCGGTTTCTTCGATACTGCTTTCTCCTCTCCTTTCAACCGTTCCTGTCAAAGCATCTGGAGCGTCGTCAAATTCGTTTTTACCAACCTTCATATAAGTTGTAATATGAGTATGAAAAGTAGGCCATAATTTATCCCAACCAACAGGAAAGAAAGTTAAATTCATAACTTCATTTGATCGAGTAAATATTCGTACATTCTTATTTAAACTTTGATGAAAATCATCAACATAAGTTTCGTTGTTTCCCATTTCTCGCATCTGTTTTTCAACATTACGAGCGAACCCACGACCTCCGTTATTTGATTCAATTACCGCTTCTTCAACAGCGTGCATAGTTAAAGATTCAGCAGTTTTCGGCTCAGTGTATTCCATTGGTTTTTGAGTGTATAAAACATCTAAAATGTAATTTCCATGCGGTTGTTCTTCATAAGAAATTGCACATAAATAATCTTTTCCTTCATCAGCTGTATCAATATAAGCCTTACGGATTGCAGATTTGGAATAAGGAATAACTTCGTATGTTCTGAATTCACGATCATACATTAGTCCTTCCAATGGCTTAGGATTCTGCATGTATTGGGTTTCGAAAACAAATGAATTCTTTTCTTTTTCCTTTCTTAATTCAGCTAAAGTGTGTTTAAATTCCCAAAGCGCAACTTCTTCACCTTCTTCGTTTGTATAAATACAAGGAAGTTCTAAAACCTCCCAATCCTCACCTTCTTCACGAATTAATTTACCACATAAATCATCAACGTGCAATCGCTGCATAATAATGATAATTGGTGTATTTCTTGAATTGACACGGTTTTTAATTGTCGTGTCGAATTTGTTGTTTACTTTGTTACGAATAGTTGCAGAAGTAGCATCATCGGGTTTAATTGGATCATCGATAATAATCGCACCGCCAAATTCAGTTCCGTCAACAGCAGGAAGAAATTCGTTTAAATTATTTAATTCCTCTTCAATTTCTTTATCAACTAAACCAGCTCCAAACCCTGTTACTTGTCCGCTTGATGAGGTTGCGTAAAGTCCTCCTCCTTCGGTTGTGTACCATTTCTTTTTACCTCTATTTGATAATCTTGTTTCGAATAATTGCTGATACTCTGGAAGCTCAATAATATCGCGAACGCCATCTGAATTATCTAAAGCTAAATCATCTGAATACGACAAATGAATAAACTTTGCTTTGGGATTTAATCCTAACCCCATTGCAATAAAGTTTTTTACCGCTAACTCTGTTTTACCATAACGTGGAGCTACATTGATGATAAGTCGCTTAATCTCTCCTTTTAATACTCGATTTAAAGCATCAGATATTTTTTCATGATGAGATCCAACAACAAACTTTCGATTTTGATTATGTTTGAAAAAATAGCGTGTAAAATTTAAGGTACTCGAAAGTACCCAAGTTTTTAAAACATCAATATCTCGTATGTCAGAATTCTTAATAGTCATTTTCTAAACTATTGTAAAGTTCTTGCGCTTCTTTCTTTGTTAGAATACGAGCTGGAGTTGTGATTGTTTCTCCGTTGGATGTATAGTCAATTTTATCTCCGTATTTTTTAGGATTCATTTTTGCTAAAATCCATTTACGAGCGTCTACTCTTAACCTGTCACGCTGGATAACGTCATGATTAACTCTCGGTTCTCCATCATCAGGACCTATAATATCTTCATCTTCACAGTCTGCAATCTCTAATATTTCATCAAAAATATTGTCTGCTCTAACTTCACATGCGCGCGCGTATCGCTCGGATGTTTCTACATCATTTTTAAGCCATTCATAAAACGTATCTTGATTAATAACAGGTTTATTAGGGTTGTCATTTCTAAATATCCTACGCACTGAAAAACCTTTTAATCTAATTTGAAGGAATATGTCATTTAAGATTAGTTCTTTTTCTTCTTCAGTATAAGCTTTTATATTTTTAGACTTACTTTGAGTTTTACTCAACAACTGCTCAGCTTCTTGAAGTTTTAATGTTTGAGCTATAGTTCCTTTAGGCAACCTAACTTTGTCTTTCCCAAGAACAACCCAAAGTAAACCTTTGGAATCCTTCTTGATTTTTATATCAGATGATTTCCACTCTTTTACGATTTGTGATTTGCTTTGTTTTGCCATTGGTTTTGTATTTACTTTCCTGTTGATCCGTAACCTCCTTTCCCTCTTTCAGAATCAGATAATTCTTCTACTTCTTCGAATTCAATTTGTGGATAAGGTAAAATAATAATTTGACCTATACGTTCTCCTAATTGATACTCAGTAAAATTCTCAATATCATCTTCATTTAATAAACCTAATTGCTTGAAATCGTCTTTAATTTCAGCCATGTTTTGAACTGCTATAATTGTATTTAAAACAGATTTTTCATTGTTTATTTGTTTCTTAAACTTAAACATAACTTCTCCTCTACAACCACTATCTAAAACACCTACTGAATTACTTAATAATAAATCTTTTTCAGCATTGCTTGAACGTGGAAATAACAATCCGACAAAACCTTTTGGTATTTCAAACGCTAATCCTGTTCCATAAACAACGTTACCATGTTCATCATAGCTCTTTGATGTCGCTGTTAAATCCATTCCAGCATCTCCGTCTTTTGCATAAGTTGGAATTACTGCGTCTTTATGTAGTTTTTTGATTTTTACTTTCATATTTTGTCTATTACTTGATTATTTGTTATTATTTGCATCACGTCATTATAGTTTCTGCGATACTCTGGTGTATATTTAAAAAAATCATCGTGTTTTTCAATGATTTGTTCAATTGTTTTAATTGATTTATTAATTCTTTTTGAAATAAGTTTCTTTTCGATTTTATATGAAAAGCAAATAGTAACATAAATTACTCTCGCATAGAATAAATGAGTTCGCCTGTCATTTAAAGCATAATCATTAAGGTTTAATCCTGTTGCAACATTGATTGCTTTTTCAATTTCTTCAAAGATTAATTGAGTTGAAGTTTTCGGAGCTGAATCAGCGTATTCAATTTTATAATTCTTTTGTTCGGCTCTAAATTTTAAAACTATAAGTTCATCGTCATTTATCCAATCATTTGGAAGAAATAGATACTGCTCATCTTCTAAAATCTCAATCCTTTTTGAAAGGTCCGGGATTAAAGATGTTTGAACATTCTTTGAATTAAATCTATTTACCTTTTGATTCATGAATAAAATTAAAAAAGGCAGTTAATAGCGCTCTGCTACTTACTGCCTAATTATTAGCGCCTATGTTATAAAATTTAAAAATTCAATTAAAGAAAAGGCTGATTACTGAACTTCATCAGCCTTATAATACCCGAAATAGTCCCTTAACAGAAAGATTTGAATTGATAAAATCAATCAGAAAACGGGGAACTGTGGAAAAGAAAGGGCTCGAACCTTTGACATTTGGAGCTTCAGTCCAACGCTCTACCAACTGAGCTACTTTTCCAACCAACAAAAACACAAAAAAATATATGTAAAAATTCACCTTCCAAATATTAAAAGCATCGCGTCTCGTTGCTCTTGGTTTGTCCTTTTCTTAATTCCTGTAATGAGTGAAAAATCTTTGTTATCTCTTTTTTTAGCGGTTGGTTTAACTTTAAAATGAGTTAAGTTCAGATATTCACACATTTCAAGAATCTTATAAGCTACTTCATGATTTCGTCCTGTTCGATTTCCTATATTTGCATTAATCGACGCAGAACCTTTTCTGATTTTATGCCAATTAGATTTATTTAAAAATCCACATTCGACAAAAACTTTTATTTTATCAGTTCCAAAATCACTTTTCAATGATTGTAACTTATCATAAAGCTCAAAGAACGTTAAGTTTGCTAATTCGTAATTTTCACCATGAATTAAAGCAAAACCATTTTTATCAACATCTGGATCAATACCAATTAAAATCATAAAAAAACCTCCTATTTTCATAAGAGGTTTAAAATAAATTTTCCAAGAATATTAGCCACAAAACCCCTTTCGTTGAATATTGATTCAAATATGAAGTAAGTGCCTGTATTAAAAAAGAATAAACAACAAAAAAACGTGATTTTTGAGTGAAATTTCTGTTTTTGTATTCAAGCGTATAACTTTATATACAAGTGAGTAGATTTGTTATTCAAGTAAGCTTTTCATTTAAAAATAATTTGATTTTTATAACATCTTGTAATTTCCCTTTTCTTTTACCTTTTAGTATTTGTTTGACATGATTTATTTTTAAATCAGTGTTCTTTGCAATTTCTTTATAGTTCATTTCTTTCATTATAAATATCGTTTGCTTTTTTGATTGCTTGAATGGTTGCTTCTTGGCGTGTGTCGAAAACGGCATAATTTAAAGTACTTAAAAGACTGCTTTGAGAATCTCTTATTTCTACTCTCCATGTGTATTTATAGAAAATATTAATATGAATGCCGTATTCATCAAAAAACTCAATTATTAAGGCGTTTAAAATAACTGATTCTGACATAAGTTCTAATTCTTTTAGTGTTAACGTTTTACCTTCTCTGTTTTCGTTCCACTCCAAAAACTTTTCTTTTGCTATTCCTGTTAAAATCATAGTATTTCTGTGTTTAGGATTGAGTTTCGGTCTACTTCATAAAAATCAGCACCCATGCCTTTAAATATTTTTTGACTTTCACCATCGTTTGGACAATTTAATGAATTATAATCGTGTCTTATTAATGCATTTTCAGTTACTCTCTTAAGTAACTCCTCTTGAATTAAGTCGGTTACATTATTAAAGTGAGTAAATATCCTATCTCTTTGTGTATATAAATCCTCCCAACTCTCATAACCTTGCTCAATAGCGTAGGTATTCATAATTTCGTCTTTTGTCATATCTTAATAAATTGGTGGTTTTGGTTTAACAATTGGTTGGTAGTGGGTAATTTCGTTAATGTATTTTAATCTACTTAATTCTTGCGGACTTCTTTTTTTTATAACTCCTTCTATATAATTTTTTCCATTATAAAAACAAGTCCTACATTCAATAACTTCTTTCGGCAAATCCCCTTCACTTTCAATCTTAATCCAACCGTTATTATGCTCAATTCCTTCAAGAGAATAAGGTCTTAGCCCATTACCAGCTTTGAAATCCATATCGT
>NZ_JACXZC010000015.1 GCF_020281205.1 Empedobacter stercoris | reverse complement strand
ATGATGAAATTTTATTGGAAATTAATTCAAATAAAAAAAACCGCCTCAAATTTTAATATTGAGACGGCTTCTTTTTTTGTTAAAATATTTGTAAAATATTCTGATTAACAAAATCTTAACGAGATTAAAATATATCTTTAATTCATTATTGATTTTATACTATATGAAGAGACTTATACTACTTTTTACATTATTTGCGATATGTGTAAATGCTCAAATCGTAAATATAAAAATTACAGACTTTTCGAGTAATTTTCCGCTTGATGATGCAGATGTATATTTCAAAAACTCGACAAAGAATTTTGTTTCGGATCAAGAAGGAAAAGCTGTTGTTGATTTAAGTAATGTTACGCAAAATGATGAATTAATCGTTTCGAAAAAAGATTATCAAGATGCGATAATTAAGGTTTCAGAATTGAAACCAGAAATGATCATCAAACTCGAAAAAGTTTCCGAAGTTGAGCTGAAAGAAGCTTTTGTTACAAATCTGAAAGCTGAGGATATTTTACAAAAAGTTTACGATAATTATGACAAGAACTTTAAGGTTGATGAATATTATTTTTTAGTCAACTTTCAACAAGATTTATGGTACAATAAAAATGATAGAGATTTTATTGATGCAGATTTACAATTTAAATTTAAGCGTGGAGATTTGAAAATCAAATCGAAAGGAAATGTAAATAACGAAATAAAAAGCGGAAGAGAGCCAAATTCAAATATTCGTTTGATTTATTATTTAGAAAGTATTTATTTGAAAGAAAAATATATTAAGCAATTTTTAGGCTTATTAAAAGAGAAGAAATATGAAGAGGCTAATTTATCATTAACAAAATACGGAGATCGTTTTATTTATGAAGTTACAATAAAAACAAAGTCAAGAGATTTATTTCTTCTGATCGATAAAGAATCCTTTGCTGTTGTAGAGTTTTATTGGGAAACAAATATTCCCGAAACAAAATATTCAGGTAATGAATTTTTAAGAGAAGCGAAAGTTGTTTATAGATATCGACCACACAACGGAAATTGGGTATTAAAGGAAACGTCTGCAATTTGGAATACTACGTACGAAAAAGATGATATAAAAATAGATTTAGACATGAGTTTTAATATAATTGTAAATGATTATAGTTTAAAACCATTTCCAGAATTCAATAAATCGGTGAATGAAAAAATGGATATCCGTAGAAGCTTTAAATAATAAAAAAATCACAATAAAATGAAAAATATAATTGTAGGAATTACATTGTTTTTAGGAGTAAATCTTTTGGCTCAATCAGAAAAAGAAAGTATTAGAGCGACGTATAAAGCCGAATTTATTTTTGATTACGAACAATCCAAAGATATGTTTCCCAAAAATTTACAAGCCGCTTTCAAGTCTGCAATTGACCGAGGTATTTTTGTAGATTTTATTTTAGAAAGTAACAATGTGTTATCTATTTTCAAAGCTGATACGAAAATAAATAATGCACAAGATGAATCGGATATGGTTGTGCAAGAGATTTTGGATTCTGAAAAAAATCCATTGTACAAAGATTTTTCAAAAAATGAATATTATAAACAATTTGATATTAACGTCAAAACGTATTTGGTTAAAGAAAATATACCTGATTTTAATTGGCAATTAACGAAAGAAAAAGCGGTGATTAATGGTTATAATGTCGTGAAAGCGATTGGAGAAGATAAGGAAGGAAATACATTTATAGCTTGGTATTCGCCAGAAATAAAGTACAAAGATGGTCCGTATAATTTTGCGAATTTGCCAGGTTTGATTCTGCAAACTGAAATTATTACACCATATTTCAAAACGATTTTTAAAATTAATCAATTGGAAATTTTGACTAAAAAACTTGATATCACTTTACCAACAAAAGGTAAAATCTTAACCTTTCAAGAAATGCAAGATGATTTAAACTCGATAAGAAAATCATCAAATGAGGGTGTAGAAAAATAGTTTCCAAAATAAAAGCGTTACCCATAAAAGGTAACGCTTTAGTTTTGACTATTTTTTTGAATTATACCATTGGTTTGCGAACAACTGGTAAAATTTCTCCTTTTTCTAAACAGTATTTTTGAACATCTTCTGACGGAATTTGTTTGGTATAATCAACTTTCTCGACGATAAACCCTACATCTTCTAAGCGTTTGTAATAATCTAAACCATAGACACGAACGTGGTCATATTGTCCAAATTTTTCTTTTCGTTCTTCTTTCGATGTTACCGTTGGATCTTCATAAGTCACATCGCGTTGATACGAAATAGGAACTTGAAAAATTCCCCAACCACCAGGTTTCATCACACGAAATAATTCACTCATGGCTTTGTGATCATCAGGAATATGTTCTAATACGTGATTACAAAAAACAATATCGAATGTATCATCTCCAAAAGGTAAATCGCAAATATCAGCTTTTACATCGGCTAAAGGCGACTCGATATCACTTGTAATGTACTCAAGGTTTTTCATTGAACGAAAACGCTTGATAAAAGATTGTTCTGGTGCGATGTGCAAAACTTTTGCTTTTTCTGTAAAAAAAGAAGTTTCATTTTTGAGGTATAACCACATCAAACGATGTCTTTCTAACGAAAAAGTTCCTGGAGAAAGCACGTTATCGCGTTGTTTTTCGTAACCATAAGGCAACAAACTGTAATAACCTTGTCCATCTATTGGGTCTACGAAACGATTTCCTTTCATGAACCAAACCAAAACTGGACGAATAATATAACTACCTTGAATCAGTAAAGGACGAGGTAGAATATTCATGATTTTTTTTAAAAGCTTTTTCACAAAAGTTTTCTTAAGGTTTGAATAAAAATGGTTTTTCTTCGTCAGATTTGATACCTAAAGCATCGTAAATAAACTGATAAGTTGACAATAATTTTGGTTCGCCATCTACTACACAGACATCGTGCTCAAAGTGAGCCGAATATTTGTCATCGCGTGTAGTAACTGTCCAACCATCTGGGTGAAAGAAAACTTTTTCAGTTCCCATATTTACCATTGGTTCGATTGCTAATACTAAACCTTCTTCTATTTTTTTACCTGATCCGCGACGTCCATAATTAGGAACCTGAGGTTCTTCGTGCATTTTGCGACCTAATCCATGTCCTACCAATTCACGCACGACACCGTAACCTTCTTTTTCACAATGTTGTTGAATGGCAAAACCAATATCACCTACGCGATTACCTTTTTTCATTTGTTCAATACCTTTGAACATAGATTCTTTTGTAACACGAAGTAATTTTTCTGTTTCAGCATCAATTTCTCCAACCGCAAATGTATAAGCATGATCTCCGTAAAAATCGTTCATATAAACTCCACAATCTACAGATACAATATCACCTTCGTGTAAAGGTTTATCGTTTGGAATTCCGTGAACAACTTGTTGATTAGGTGAGATACAAAGGTTTTTAGGGAAATCGTACATTCCTAAAAATGCTGGATATCCGCCATTGTCGCGAATAAATTCGCCTCCTAATTTATCTAAATGATTGGTTGTGACACCAGGCACTACTTCTTTGGCTAACATACCCAAGGTTTTTGAAACCAATTGAGCGCTTAGGTACATTAGTTCTAATTCTTCTTTACTTTTTAAATGTATCATAATCCGAAAAATCCTTTTTTCTTTTTCTTCTTAGGCGCTTCTTGTCCATTGGCATGAACATTTAATTCAATCTTTTTTGTAATGATTTGATAAACGTCACTCCAACCAGGGAAACCACCTAAATTTCTGTCGTCGATAAAGATATCGGCATTTATTTTTCTACTTTGTGTATTTTTATCAAAATCTTCTCCGTCAAAACTATTGTTAATTGCATAAAACTCAATTCCATTTTTTTTACAGAACTCTACTGCTTCGTCTAAGGCTTTTCCACTACGATATGTCCATAAGGTAAGTCTATAGCCATCGTTTTGTAATTGTTTCAATGTTTCGAAAGCAAAGATTTTTGCTTTACCAATTTCTGGATATTTATCATCGACAATAGTTCCGTCAAAGTCAACTGCAATAATTTTATTAATCATGTTTGTAAGTTTAAAGTTATGTAGGTTATTTTTTATGAATTATAATATGTCCTGTCATTTCTGTTGGGATTTCAATTCCCATCAATGTTAAAATAGTAGGTGCAATATCACCCAATTTACCATGTTCAACATTCCATTCGATATTATTTTGAGCTAAAATAAATGGTACTGGGTTTGTGGTGTGTTGTGTATTTGGCGATCCATCTTCATTCATCATAAAATCTGAATTCCCATGATCTGCTAGAATAACTACATTATAACCATGTTGCAACGCTGTATTTATGATTTTTTCTGCACAAGTATCGACCACTTCAGCCGCTTTTATTGCAGCTGACATAACACCTGTATGTCCAACCATATCTGTATTAGCGAAGTTAAGACAAATGAAATCTGCTGATTCTTTTTCTATTTCTGGTACAATTGCATTTGTAATATCATAAGCCGCCATTTCTGGTTTCAAATCGTAAGTTGCAACATCTCTTGGTGAAGCACATAATATGCGAGATTCGCTTACAAAAGGTTCTTCTCGTCCACCATTAAAGAAAAATGTAACATGTGGATACTTTTCAGTTTCAGCGATGCGAATTTGTTTACGACCAGCGTTTGCAATTACTTCACCTAAGGTGTTTACAATGTTTTTTTCATCAAAAATAACATCCACTCCATTATATGTTGCATCATATTCAGTTAGTGTAATGTATTTTAGATTTAATTTATGCATCTCAAATTCAGGAAAATCGTGCTGTGTTAAAACTTCTGTGATTTCACGACCACGATCAGTTCTAAAATTAAAACAGATCACCACATCATCATTTGCTATTTTAGCTTTTGGTTGTCCTGTATCATCTGTAATAATAATTGGTTTGATGAATTCATCAGTCACCTCATTAGTATATGATGTACGAATGGCTTCTAATGGATTTGTTGTTGGTGTACCAACCGCATTTACCATTGCATCGTAGGCTAATTTTACACGTTCCCAACGTTTATCACGGTCCATCGCATAATATCGACCTGTAATTGAAGCGATTTCTCCTGTTGATTTTGTCATGTGATTCATCAATTCTGTGATAAATCCTTCGCCAGATTTAGGATCAGTATCGCGACCATCTGTGAAAGCATGAACAAATACATTTTGATTTAAACCAGATTGATTGGCTGCATCTAATAAGCCTTTCAAATGATTGATATGCGAATGTACACCACCATCAGAAACTAATCCGATGAAATGAACTTTCTTGTTATGGTCTAAAGCATATTGAAAAGCATCTTTTAAGATAGGTTCATTTTGTAATGTACCATTTTCAACTGCCATATTGATACGAACTAAGTTCTGAAAGACGACGCGTCCAGCACCTAAATTCATGTGTCCAACTTCCGAATTTCCCATTTGACCTTCTGGTAAACCAACAGCTAAACCAAAGGTGTCTAAAGTAGAATGAGGAAATTTTTCGAAACAGCTATCTATAAAAGGTGTATTCGCTTGAGCGATTGCAGAAACAGCAGGGTTTGGTCCAATTCCCCAACCGTCTAAAATCATTAATATTGCTTTGTTGTTCATTTGTTTTGTAATAATTCAGCCCAAAGATAACAATCATTGGGCTGAAAAGTTTATTTTTAATGAGGATTAATTTGCAACTTCACTGATAAATTTGATACGCATTAAACGTAATTCCTCTTCATCATAATCGTCACCAAACTCATCTAACAATGAAGTCATTGAATCCGAATCTGCATCCATCAAGAAATCATAGATTTCTTCTTGTTGGTCTTCGTCCAATACTTCGTCAATATAATAATTGATATTTAATTTTGTTCCTTGATAAACAATACTTTCCATTTCAGAGAGTAAATCGCTCATCGACATGTTTTTTGCTTCAGCAACATCTTCCAAATTCAATTTTCTATCAGTTGACTGTATAATGTAAACTTTGTGGCTTGATTTGTCAGCTACTTGTTTAATCACCATGTCTTCTGGACGAATAATGTCATTGTCTTTTACATATTGTGCAATAAAATCAACAAAATCTTTTCCGAATTTTTGAGCTTTTCCTTCTCCAACTCCATACACATTTGTTAATTCCTTAACCGTTGTTGGATATTGCATCGTCATGTCATCTAAACTCGAATCTTGAAATACTGCAAAAGGAGGAATTTGATGTTTTTTAGAGATTTTTTTACGTAAATCTTTTAATTGTTTCAATAAAACATCATCAAAGGCAATTGGAGCAGTAGACGTTTCTTCTTTATCGAAGCTACCTTCTGATAATAATTTTTTGAAATCAATATCCTCAGCAATTTCAAACGAAGTTGGCTTATTGATGAAATCTTTTCCGTCTTTGGTTATTTTTAAAACACCATAAGATTCGATTTCTTTCTCTAATAAATTACGAACAATTAATTGACGTAAGATAGATTTCCAATAATAATCTTCTTTTTCTTTTCCAATTCCGAAGAATTTTTCAGAACTTAAATTATACGATTTTGTAATTGAAGTTTCTTTTCCAACAATAACATTAACGATATCATTAAGTTTTAACTTTTGATTCGTTTTCTGAACAACATCTAATGCGATTATTGCATCTTCTTTTGCTTCTGTCATTTTCTTCGGATTGCGCATGTTGTCGTCCATATTTGCGCCTTCACCATTTTTGTCGTCAAAATTTTCACCAAAATAATGCAACAAAAATTTACGACGAGACATCGAAGTTTCGGCATAGGCAACCACTTCAGAAAGTAACTGCATTCCAACTTCTCGTTCAGCAACAGGTTTGCTCGCTAAGAATTTCTCCAGTTTTTCGATATCTTTATAATCGTAGAAAGCAATACATATACCTTCACCGCCATCGCGACCAGCACGACCAGTTTCTTGATAATAACTTTCTAACGATTTTGGCATATCATAATGCATCACAAAACGTACGTCAGGTTTATCGATTCCCATTCCAAATGCAATTGTTGCAACAACAACACTTGCATCTTCCATCAAGAACATATCTTGGTGTTTGCTACGTGTTTTTGCATCCAAACCAGCGTGGTAAGGAATTGCATTGATCCCGTTTACTTGTAAAAGTTGAGTAATTTCTTCAACCTTTTTACGACTTAAACAATAAATGACACCAGATTTACCATCGTTTTGTTTGATAAATTTGATAATTTGTTTGTCCTGATCAACTTTTGGACGGATCTCGTAAAATAAATTCGTACGATTAAAAGAATCTTTAAATACTTTTGCGCTTTGCATTCCCAAAGTTTTCTGAATATCTTCTTGTACTTTAGGTGTTGCTGTAGCAGTCAACGCAATAATTGGCGCATCACCAATTCTATTGATAATTGATTTTAGGTTACGATATTCTGGTCGAAAATCGTGTCCCCATTCAGAAATACAGTGCGCTTCATCAATAGCAAAAAAAGAAATTTGAACCGATTTAAAGAAATCGATGTATTCTTCTTTTGTCAAAGATTCGGGTGCAACATACAACATTTTTGTTACTCCATTTTTGATATCCGTCATCACAGTTTTTGTTTCTGACTTATTCAAAGAAGAGTTTAATACGTGCGCAATTCCATCATTTTCAGAAATTCCTCGTATTGCGTCTACTTGATTCTTCATTAAGGCGATTAAAGGTGAAACAATAATCGCGACTCCATCTGACATTAATGCCGGTAGTTGATAACATAAAGACTTACCTCCGCCAGTTGGCATCAAAACAAATACATCTTCTTTATTTAGTAAGCTTGTAATGATTTCGTGCTGCTGTCCTTTAAATTGGTCGAAACCAAAATATTTTTTTAGGTAAGATGTTAAGTTTTTCGAAGTGGCTTCCATCTACACAAAAGACTAAAATTAATATTATAAATTAAATAGTTCCTATATTTGATAACTCTTAAATATACACAAAATTTTGATATGTTTTATATATAATTGAGTGTAAATAAAAAAGGAGAGTAAAAGTACGACAAATTTTAAAAATAGACAATAGAAATTTTATTGTGAAAAATTCAGAAATAATACAAATTGCTCAGGAAGTTTTTAGAGAAGAAATTCTTGAGTTAGAAGCGATAGCTTCTCGTATTAGCGAGTCTTTTGTTGATGCGGTAAATGCGATATATAACACGAAAGGAAAATTGGTAGTTGTAGGAGTGGGAAAGAGTGCGCATATTGCAAATAAAATTGTAGCAACACTAAATTCTACTGGAACTCCAAGTCAATTTTTACATGCGACAGAAGCTATTCATGGCGATTTAGGTCTTGTACGACCAGAAGATGTTGTGATTTGTATTTCGAAAAGTGGAAATACACCAGAGATTACGTATTTAGCTCCGATACTTAAACAGTATGCTGCTGTTTTGATTGGATTGACTTCAAACTTGAAGTCAGAATTAGCTAAAAATTCTGACATTGTTTTGGATGTGAATATCAAAAAAGAGGCTTGTCCAGTTAATTTGGCGCCGACAACTTCTACTACAGCACAATTACTAATGGGAGATGCTTTGGCTGTTGCTTTGATGAAAATGAGAGCATTTACACAAAATGATTTTGCAAAATATCATCCTGGAGGAGCCTTAGGAAAACGACTTTTGTGGACGGTGGAAAATATTGTTGATCCAGAAAGAAAACCTTTTGTAGGGCCAGAATCTTCAATTTCAGAAGTGATCAATTCATTGACTTCGGGGCGTCATGGAATCACTGTGATTTTGGATGAAGATAAAATTGTGGGAGTTATTACAGATGGAGATTTGCGCCGAATGTTATTGAATAATGAGTCATTTACACATTTAAAAGCGAAAGATATCGCTTCAATGCATCCGAAAACAATTCAAAAAACTGAAAAAGCACGCGAGGCTTTAGCAATTCTTCGTCACAATAGTATTGGTCAATTGGTCGTAGTGGATGAAGAAAATCACTATTATGGCATTTTGGATATTCACTCAATTTTAAACGAAGGAATCGAATAAGCGTATGGCAAATAATTCAACATCGAATATGTCTTTTTTGGCTCATGTGGGTGAGTTAAGAGGACATTTGGTTCGTTCAATATTATCGATTATTATCACGTCAATTGCTGTTGCACTTTATTGGGACGAGTTGGTTGAGCATGTAATTATGGCTCCGCTGAAATCAAATTTTCGGACGTTTGACATTTTTAATCAATTTGGAGAATTAACAGGTTTTGGAAAAATCTATACAGAGTCATTCGATATCTCAAAAGATTTGACCAATCTTAACCCTTCAGGGCAAATTACCTCTCAATTTTTTGCTATTATAGTTTGCGGAATTATTATTGCTATTCCCTATATTATTTTCGAAATATGGCGATTTGTAAAACCAGCCTTAAAGGAATCAGAACGCAAATATGCTGGATTTACCATCTTTGCTGTTTCTTTTTTCTTTGTATTAGGTGTATTGTTTAGTTATTATTTATTATTGCCTTTATGTACACAATTTTTATTTACATATGACCCTTTTGGTGTAGGAAACACGTGGACTTTGCCAAGTTATATTGATTTATTTGTTCAATTATTATTATCGATGGGAGTCATGTTTTTAATGCCAATTTTTGTGTACTTCTTAACGAGTATTGGAATTTTAACTCCAACATTCTTAAAAGAGTATCGTAAACATGCTTTTATCGTGGTATTAGTGATTGCAGCAGTAATTACACCAAATGATGTATATAGTATGGTTTTAGTTACAATACCACTTTGGTTATTGTACGAATTGAGTATAATAATTTCACAATCAGTTTATAAAACTCAATTGAAAGGAAAAAGTAACGACTTAGTAAAGAATTAACAATGTTATGCTTGCATAATAAAATAAATTAGTTATTTTTACATAAAAGAAAAAGTAAACACAAAATTATGAAGATATTAGTTTGTATTAGTAGTGTACCAGATACTACAGCAAAAATCAACTTCACAGCTGACGGAAAATCATTTGATAAAAATGGGGTTCAGTTCGTTATTAACCCGCATGATGAATTTAGTTTAAATAAAGCAGTAGAATTACAAGAAAAACAAGGTGCTACTGTTACAATTTTAACGGTAGGTGATGCAACAGTAGATCCAGTTATGCGTAAAGCCTTAGCTATTGGTGCGAATGATGGAATTCGAATTGATGCTGATGCACGCGATGATTTCTTCGTTGCTACACAAATTGCAAAAGCTGCTAAAGACGGTGGTTTCGATTTGGTATTGACAGGAAAAGAATCAATTGATTACAACGGAGGTTCTGTACCAGGATTAGTTGCAGCAATGTTAGATTACGGTTTTGTAAACGGATGTATCGGTCTTGATGTAGAAGGTTCTTCTGCAAAAGCAGTTCGTGAAATTGACGGCGGAAAAGAAACTGTAGAAGTTGCTTTACCAGCTGTAATCGCAGGGCAAAAAGGTTTGGTAGAAGAATCAGCTTTACGTATTCCTAACATGCGTGGAATTATGCAAGCTCGTACAAAACAAATCAATGTTGTTGCTGCAGAAGCGACAGAAACAAAAGTTGAGGTTGTTGGTTATGTAAAACCTGCTGAAAGAGGTAATGTAACATTAATTGACAAAGACAACGTAGCAGAATTGGTAAGATTATTACACGAAGAAGCTAAAGTAATCTAATTATTCACCTAAAAAGAAATTAAAAAATGGCAATTTTTGTATACGCTGAGTCACACGACGGAAAATATAAAAAAGCAGGATTAGAAGCAGTTTCTTATGCTAAAGCTACTGCAGACGTTGCAGGAGATACTGTAACAGCAATCGTTTTCGGAAATGCTGCTGCTGACGAATTATATCAATATGGAGCATCTAAAGTAGTTAAAGTTGATAATGCAGCTTTAGCAAAATTTGATGCAAATTCTTACGCAAAAGCTTTGGCTGAAGTTGCTCAAGGAGATGTTGTGGTATTACCATCAACAAATGAAGGAGCAACGGTAGCGCCAGTTCTAGCATTCAAAACAGGAGCGTCCTTAGTAACTAACGTAGAAAAAGCACCTACTGCAGTTTCTCCTTTTACAGTTGCACGCAAAGCATTTTCTGGTAAAGGAATCGAAACAGTTGCAGTTTCAGGAAAAGTAGTTGTAACAGTTTTGCAAAATGCTTTTGGAGCTAAAGAAAATGCAGTTTCTGGTTCAGAAGAGTCAGCTACAGTTGCAGTTTCTGATGCAGATGTAAAAGTAAAAGTTGTTTCAACAGAAATGGCTTCTTCTGATAAAATTGATTTGAAAGAAGCGGATATCGTAGTTTCTGCTGGCCGTGGAATGAAAGGTCCAGAAAACTGGGGAATGATCGAAGATTTAGCAAAAGTTTTAGGAGCGGCTACAGCTTCTTCTAAACCAGTTGCAGATATCGGCTGGAGACCTCACGAAGAACACGTAGGACAAACAGGTAAAGCAATTGCACCAAATCTATACATCGCAGTTGGTATTTCAGGTGCAATTCAGCACTTAGCTGGAGTAAACGGGTCTAAAACGATTGTTGTCATTAACAATGATCCAGAAGCACCTTTCTTTAAAGCTGCCGATTACGGAATCGTAGGTGACGCTTTTGAGATTGTACCTAAATTAACAGAAGAGTTAAAAAAATACAAAGGTCAAGCTTAATCATTTTAAAGATTATAAATTCAATCCGAATCATTTAGGTGATTCGGATTTTTTTTATCTATTAAAAAAATATTAAATATTCGTCAGTTTTTCATAGATTTACGCCCAAATGGACAATTTAATTAGATTAAATATTAAGGGAATTTCTTACAGTCAAACTCAAACCGGAGCGTATGCTTTGATTTTAGAGGAAAGTGTAGGAGGAAGAAAGTTGCCGATTATTATTGGGAGCTTCGAGGCACAGTCGATCGCATTAGCTTTAGAGAAAGATATTAATCCACCTCGTCCATTAACACACGATTTGTTTGTCTCGTTAGGAAAAGAATTTCGTTTGAATGTTGATTCAATTTATATTTATAAATTAGAAGATGGCGTTTTTTATTCGAATATTGTTTTTTTGAATGAAGAGGGAGGTCGTGCTGAAATTGATTCGAGAACATCTGATGCAATTGCATTAGCAGTTCGCTTCAATGCACCTATTTATGCCTACGAAAATGTTGTAGAAAAAGCTGGAATTCATTTGGACGTTATTGAAGAAGAAGAAAATATACGTCGCGCAGCAAATAACTTCGAAGATGATTTAGATATCTTAGCAGGTTTGGAAAGTGATTTGTCTGATATCAACGAATATGAAGGTTGGACAAAATCTGAGCTTGAAGCTGAGATGGAAAAAGCTGTGAAAAATGAAGATTACGAATTGGCAGCTCGCCTTCGTGATCAGATAGATAACATGGAAAACTAATAACTATTTCAAATAATTATGTCTGTAAAGCTTAGACTTACAATCATGAGTTTCCTTGAGTTTGCGGTATGGGGAGCATACCTTACTTCGATGGGAAATTACTTAGGATCAGTTGGCTTAGGTCCAAAAATTGGTCTTTTTTACGCGATGCAAGGTATTGTATCAATTTTTATGCCCGCCATTATGGGTATTGTAGCGGATAGGTGGATTCCTGTACAACGTTTGTTGGGATTAAATCATTTATTAGCTGCTATTTTTATGTTTGCAGCAGGTTATTATGGAATGACAGCTGGAAACAATGTAGATTTTACGACGATATTTACACTTTATTCAGTTAGTGTGGCGTTTTTTATGCCAACAATCGCCCTTTCTAACTCTACAGCTTATACAATTTTAAAACAAAATAATTTAGACACAATCAAAGCTTTTCCACCAATCAGAACGTTTGGTACAATTGGGTTTATTGTAGCGATGTTATTTGTTAATTTTTCTGGATTTAAAGACGGTGTTTTTGGGTTTAATTTTTCAAATGATCCTACATTCGTTAGTTTTCAATCCAATTATTTTCAATTCTTTGTTTCAGGAGTTTTAGGAGTTGTATTGTTTCTATTTAGCTTTTTATTGCCAAACTGTCCTATAAACAAAAGTTCAGAAAAACAATCACTTTCAGATGCATTTGGCTTGAAGGCCTTTGCATTATTCAAAGATAGAAAGATGGCAATTTTCTTTATTTTTTCAATGTTGTTAGGGGTTTCATTGCAAATTACCAATGGATATGCAAATCCGTTTATTACAACTTTTAAGGATATTCCAGAGTATGCTAATACATGGGGAGCAAGTAATGCTAATGCATTAATTTCCTTGTCTCAGGTTTCTGAAACGTTGTGTATTCTGTTAATTCCATTCGTATTAAAACGTTTCGGAATTAAAATCGTTATGTTAATGGCAATGGTAGGCTGGGTGTTACGTTTTGGATTATTTGGATTAGGTGATCCAGGACCAGGTGTTTGGATGTTTATTCTATCTATGATTGTTTATGGAATCGCTTTCGATTTCTTTAATGTTTCAGGTTCATTATATGTTGACAAGGAAACAGATGAAGAGATTCGTTCCTCGGCACAAGGAGTTTTTATGATGATGACAAATGGATTTGGGGCAACAATAGGTATGTTGATTGCACAGTATATTGTCAATCATTATGTATACAGCCAAACAGATCTGAATTTGCAATTAGAAGGATGGAGGCATTCTTGGTTTATTTTTGCTGGATATGCTTTAGTTGTAACAATTTTATTTGCAATTGTGTTCAAGTACAAACACAATCCAAACGAATTAGAAGAAGTTAAACACTAAGTTGTAACTTAAGAAATAAAATAAAAAAGCAAGAATGTTAATTCTTGCTTTTTTTTATGGATAAGAGTTTATTATTTTTCAATTCTATTATACGTCACAAACGAATAAGCATAAGGGTGTTTTTCGTCTTTCTTAAAATCTTCTCGTTTTACTTCTTCCCATTCATCCAAATCAATTTCTGGAAAATAAGTGTCACCATCAAATTCATAATGAACCTCTGTTACATATAAAACATCTGTAAATTCCATCGCTTGTTTGTAGATGTTTCCACCGCCAATTATATCAATCTCATCATTTAACTTTCGAGCTTCTTCTAAGGCATTTGTTAAAGAGTTCACTTTTACAATTCCATCTGCATTCCAATTTAAATCTCTTGTGACGACAATATTGGTGCGATTAGGTAAAGGACGTCCAAGTGATTCAAACGTTTTTCTTCCCATAATGATAGGGTGTCCAGTTGTTAAATTTTTGAAATGTTTCAAGTCATTAGGTAAATGCCAAATCAAATTATTTTTTGCGCCAATAACGTTGTTACTTGCTTTTGCTACTACAATGTTTATCATAAGCTTTAAGGTAAAAAAAAGCTATCCTTTTGCGAGGATAGCTTAACAAATATAATAATTTTAAAGAATTATTTCATTTTATTTATTGCTTCTTGTAATTGTTCTACTTGTTTTACAATAGATGCCGATTTCATTGTTTTAGCAGTGTTCGTTTTAATTTGAAGTGCTTTTTCTGCCATCATCTTTATCGCTTGTCCAGCTTGTGGATTTTGCTCTTTCAAATACGGATAGTAACGAGCATACGTTTTTGCAATTTCAGCAGTTGCATCGGGTGTGTCATTATTCATAATCCAATTAAAAGCTTGTTCTGCAACTTTTCCTTTTTCTATATCTTGGAATTTTACGAATTCATACATCGCAGCAGATTCTGAAATTAAAACTGCTTTATCAAATTGATTATTTTTTATCCAAGTCGGAACTAAAGCCATTGCTAAATCAGGTGAATTTTTGATCACTTCGTTTTCAAGATTTGTTGTTATTTCATTAATTTTTGAAGGATTATTTTTTAATATTCCTGTTAATGCAGCACCTTGTACACTGAACGATGGACTTTTAGAAGCTTTTTCAAAAAGTGCTGCTTCATATATCGATGCGTCATTTAACGCATTTAACGCAGCAGATTGTACCAATGTTTTTGGATCGTTGGAAGCCAATTGTTTTAATTTCGAAGTGGCTTTATCTATGATTGTTTTCGATTTTGTATCTAATCTCTGAATGGCATAAATTCGTAACCCATCAAATGAATCGTCTAATGCATTAATCAACGCATCAGCCGCTTTTGGATTAGTTGCTTGTGCATTTGCCATTGCTTCAATCGCTAATAAACGCGTTGTGTAATTTCCTTTTCCAGCTTTGTATTGCGTAATAAAATCTTCAACAGGTTTTTTATCGTCGATATCTGCTAATAAAACTTGATCAGCATTTGGAATAACAACTTCAGGCTTTTGATTTACATCAAATTCAAACACAGTTTCGGCTTTTTTCGGAACCCAAACTTGTTGACGAGTTGTTTTTCCATTTTCAACGATGTCAATTGCGAACGGAAATTCAAACAATTTCGAAGTATCTTGACGAACAACCACTTTTACCTTTTTATTTACTGAAGAATAATCTGATACAAACGTCAATTTTGGATGTCCATTTTCGAAATACCATTGATTAAAAAACCAATTCAAATCACGTCCTGAAACTTCTTCTAAAGCTAAGCGTAATTGTACAGCCTCTGCTTTTCCGTATTCATTGTCTTTTAGGTATTTATTCAATCCATTGAAGAAAGCGTCATCACCTAAGAAATTTCGTAACATATGTAAGATTAACCCTCCTTTATTGTACGAAACACCATCAAACATATCTTCGCGCGAATTGTAGTGAATTCGAACCAATTTTTTTGTTGGTCCATCGCCTTGTTTGTAGCCAAACATTTCGTTGTAGCGATGTTCATCTGCTTTCTCTTTCCCGTATTTATGTTCAAACCACAAATATTCTGAATAGTTTGCAAACGATTCATTAACAGTTAGATTTCCCCAACTTTCAGCCGTTACTAAATCACCAAACCAATGGTGAAATAATTCGTGGGCAATTACATATTCAGCCGTGTTTTCGTCGATTAATTGCCCCGCTTTTTGTTGAACACCATCATGAAACAACGATGCAGTTGTATTTTCCATTGCTCCAGAAACGTACTCGCGAGCGGTCATTTGTGCATATTTGTCCCAAGGATAAGGATAGTTTAGTTTATCAGAAAAGAACTGGATCATTTCTGGCGTATTTCCAAAAATTTGCTTCGCAACATCTTTATATTCAGGCTCTACATAATAATCAACATTGATATTTTTCCATTTATCGTTGATTACTGCATAATCTCCAATTCCGAAAAAGAATAAATAAGGCGCATGTTTTTTATCAAATTTCCAATAATCAGTTTTTGTTCCGTCTGTATTTTTCTTCGAAGATTTCATCGTTCCGTTTGATAATGAAACGTATTTATCAGGATATGTTAAGGTAATTTCTTGCGAAGTTTTTTGATTTGTTTTGTCAATTGTTGGGAACCAACAAGAAGAAGATTCAGTTTCGCCTTGTGTCCAAATCTGAGTTGGATAGTTTGCACGATCTCCCTTAGCATTGATAAAATAAACTCCTTTTGCATCATTTATAGCTGCACTTCCTTCTTGTTTTACTTCATTTGGTCGCGCTGTATAGTTGATGTAAAGAGTGTATTCTTGATCTTTTTTGTATTCTTTGTCTAAATCGATGACTAATTGTAAATCGTCGTATTTGTAATTTAATTTTTTCTTTGTTGCACCATTTACCAAAGCAACTTCGTGAATCAACATTGCTTTTGCATCCAAAGTAACCTTAGAAGTTGAATAGAAATGTGGTTTTAACGTAACCCAAGCTTCACCCAAAACGTGTTCTTTCGCATAATCAAATTTCAAATCTAATTTTGTATGAACAAGGTTATTGATACGTTCTGCTTCTGCACGGTAAATATCGATTTGATTCGTTTGTTTTTCGTTGTAGCTCGGTGGTGGAGTCATGACTTGAGCATGAGTAAGACTTGATATAATAAAGGCTGATGTAAGCCAAAGGATTCGTTTTTTCATCGTAAAATTTTATTTTTATTGGTTGATAAATTTCTCAAAAAGTTACAAAAAAAGCCTCCAAATAGGAGACTTTAAGTATATTTTATGATTATACAGCTACAATCCCTTTGATATGTGGGTGTGCTTGATAATTTTCTAATTCGAAATCTTCGTATTCAAAATCAAAAATGTTTTTTACATTCGGATTTATTTTCATTGTTGGTAATGGATAAGGTTCACGAGTTAATTGTAATTCAACTTGTTCGAAATGATTTTTATAAATATGCGCATCTCCAAATGTGTGAACAAAATCGCCTACTTCTAAATCACAAACCTGCGCTACCATCATCTGTAATAAAGCATAAGATGCAATATTAAATGGTACACCTAAGAAAATATCTGCACTACGCTGATACAATTGCAAAGATAATTTATCGTCATTTACATAAAACTGGAAAAAGGCATGACAAGGTGCCAAAGCCATTTGGTCTAATTCACCAACATTCCAAGCAGAAACTATAATTCGGCGCGAATCTGGATTGTTTTTTATTTGATCAATCGCAACTTTTATTTGATCGACAACTTCTCCGTTTTCTTTTCCCCAAGAACGCCACTGATGTCCATAAACAGGACCTAAATCTCCATTTTCGTCTGCCCATTCGTTCCAAATTCTTACGCCATTATCTGTTAAATATTTGATATTTGTATCACCTTTCAAGAACCACAACAATTCGTAGATAATCGATTTTAAATGTAATTTTTTTGTCGTCACCAAAGGAAATCCTTTCGATAAATCGAAGCGCATTTGGTAACCAAAAATACTTTTCGTTCCTGTTCCTGTTCTATCTTCTTTGAAAGAACCTTCTGCTAAAACCTTTTTACATAAATCTTGATACTGTTGCATTTCTCATTATATTTAACCTTTCAAATTTAAGAATTTTTTTTAGAATGAAGTTTAGCTTGATCTTATCGATTTTAGTGATTTTTATGTTTTTTGCTTCGTATAGCAAATCAGATTTTGGACGAAAAATTGCGCAACATTTTTATTTTCAAACGTTATTCAACGTTGTTTTGGTTGTCGTTTTTGTATCAAAAATCATTCACATCAAGCTAAATTTAATGTCAATGATTTCACTTGTTATCATTGGATGTATGTTGTATATGAGCTTTCCAAATTATTTACAACAATTGAGGAGAAGGATAGGTAAATAGTTACGTATAATTTTTTTATCTTTGCAGTTATGAAAAACGAAGCAGGAATTTTTGGTTTAAGACCAGTAATAGAAGCGATTGAAGCAGGTAAAACAATCGATAAAATTTTTATTCAAAAAGGTTTACAAGGAGAGATTTTTTCAGAATTGAGAAAATTGGTGACTGAGTACGAAATTCCTGTAAGTTATGTGCCTGTAGAAAAACTAAATCGTTTTACAGGAAAAAACCATCAAGGCGTTTATGCGTTTGTTTCTCCAATCGAATTCGATTCAATTGAAAATGTATTGCCTCAAATTTGGGAAAAAGGAAAAACACCATTTATTTTAATTTTAGACCGCGTTTCTGATGTTCGTAATTTTGGAGCTATCGCTCGTACAGCGGAATGTGTTGGTGTAGATGCGATAATTATTCCAACAAAAGGTTCAGCTTCTGTAAATGCAGATGCAGTTAAAACTTCGACAGGAGCGTTATATAATATTCCTGTTTGTAAAGAAGGAAATTTAGTTAATATAATCAAGTATTTACAATCATCAGGAATAACTATTTTTAGTGCTTCAGAAAAATCCGCAGAATACATTTATGATGCAGATTTTGCCGTTCCAGCAGCAGTTGTAATGGGAAGTGAAGAAGATGGAGTCTCGGATTCTATTTTGAAAATTTCAGATAAAATTGTTAAATTGCCTATGGCTGGACAAACAGCATCATTGAATGTTTCTGTTGCGGCTGGTGCAATCTTATACGAAGCTGTTCGTCAAAGAATGTTACAAGATTTATTTTAACGAAAAATATAATTTATGAGCTATTCTACACTTATCGGAATTTTATTGATCGCATTGAGTGCGGCAATGTACTACTTTACAAATTTGGATGTTTCGAGATTATTTTCGGACAAAGAATTTCTAGTTGGAATAACAGGAGGTGCTGGAATTGGATTTATTCTTGGAGGTTTTTTGGGATGGTTGTACAAATATAAATCTGTGAATAAAGCAAATGCTAAAATCGCAGAGGAAGAAAAACGTAAAGTTGCAGAACAAAAAGCGCAAGAAGAAGCGGCAAAAGAGCAAGCTAAATTGGATGCTCAACGCGAAAAAGAAGAATCGGGATTACTATAATTCTAATTTACAACATAAAAAAGCGGTCGAAAATTAATTTTCGACCGCTTTTTTATGTTGTATTTCTTGGTAATAAAAACAAGGAATCAAAATCAATAAAAACAAGGGTTGAATGAGAAATCGTCTGACGTAAAAGAAAACCATTTCACCTGAAGAAAATTGTGTTGAAATAAGGTAATTGTAAATTGGTAAAAGAACGATTAATCCAATAATCATAATAATGATAGAGAATTTAACATAATTCTTTTTCCAGAAAATAAACCAAACAATTAATACTGTTAATAACGTATTAATAAGGTAACGAAACATAAGACTTGCATTTATTTGAGCCATATCCAAATCAGGAAACTTAGAATGTCCAACAAGATGAAAGTATTGAATAAAAGGATCGTAAAACAACGTATCTTCAAATTTTCTGACCAATACTAATCCAAAAACCAATAAAGCTGCAATTCCGTAGCGTAAGTATTTATTTGGCATGTTGTTTATTGTATTTTGTAACGAAAAATTTAATCCAAACAATCCAAAGAACAACAATAGATCCATAAATTATAGCAGGAAATAAATAGTCATGCGCCATTTTTCCGTATTCGTTGTGGTATCTAAATATATAGTTGAGTAACATAATTCTCGAAATATTCATCACAAATAATATGACTAATCCAGCTAAAATAAATAAAATTGTTTGTTTTAAATTGGTATAAAAAGCAACGATAAATGAGACGAAAATAATCAAAATTGAAATTGCATTGCACCCTTCATTAACAATTGAGGCGACTTGTCCATCAACAATCAAGCGCATCCAAGGTTGATTTTCTGCGATGTTTGAGAAAGAAAAGAAACCAAACTTATTTAAGAAAAAAGCGGTGATATCTGAAGTGAATTTTGTAAATGGATCTGGTATATTGTGTGGTAAATATTGATCCAAATATAACTTGTACGCAATGCTTAGAATAATGTAGGTTCCTAAAAATCGTGCAAGGAATAACAACAATGGTTTAAATTCTTTCATTAAGGTTAAATAATTTCAAACAAATATAAATGAAAATCATCATCTTTTGATTAAGTAATGATTAATCAATAAATTTGCTTCACAAGATTTTTAAATAAATGCAAAATTTACATAAACGCGTAGATGTCATTTTTGATAGCGCAATTTCGACAGAAGATAAGTTACAAAAGATTTGTCAATTGTTGAGTGATGAAGTAGACTATTACAATTGGGTTGGGTTTTACTTCAGAAATGGAGATAAGAACGAGTTGAAACTTGGGCCTTATGTTGGTGCAGCAACGGATCATACAATTATACCTTACGGAAAAGGAATTTGTGGTCAAGTAGCTGAATCGAATCAAACATTTGTTGTTCCAGATGTATATGCACAAGATAATTATTTGGCATGTTCTATCGAAACAAAAGCCGAAATAGTAATCCCAATCTTCAAAAATGGTGTAAATATTGGGCAAATTGATATCGATTCGCATACAATAGATCCTTTTACGGAAGAAGATATCAAGTTGTTAGATTATGTTTGTAATCGTGTTTCAGAAATTATTTAATCGATGGTAGAACTTATTTTAAACTATTTTCCAGATTTGACAGAAAAGCAAATCGAGCAATTTTCAAAAGTGGGAGATTTGTACAAAGAATGGAATGATCAAATAAACGTGGTTTCTCGCAAGGATATCGACGCAATTTACACCAATCATATTCTACATTCTTTAGCAATTGCCAAAGTGATGGAATTTGCAGATGGTTCTGATGTGTTGGATGTAGGAACAGGAGGAGGTTTACCGGGGATTCCGTTGGCTATATTATTTCCTAATGTTAATTTTCATTTAGTCGATTCGATTGGTAAAAAAATCAAAGTGGTACAAGGAGTAGCAAAGGGTTTAGGATTAACGAATGTAAAAGCAGAACAAAAACGCGCCGAAGAATTAACAGAAAAGTACGATTTTGTAGTTTCACGTGCGGTTACAGCAATGCCAAGATTTGCAGAATGGATTCGTGGTAAATTCAAGAAAGAAGCGATTAATCCTTTTCCAAATGGCTTGTTATATTTAAAAGGAGGCGATTTAACAGAAGAATTAGCAGATTTTCCAAATGCTGTACTGTTTGATATTCAAAACTTTTTTGAAGAAGAGTTTTTCGAAACAAAAAAAGTAGTTTACTTAGAAAAGAAAGATATTTAATTTAAGTATTTAATAAATAATTAACCGAAATCAGATTAAAAATGATTTCGGTTTTTTTTATGAGTTCAATTATTAGATTTTAAGAAAAAAGTGCATAAAATCGTTATTTTATCCAATACTTTAAGTTCTTTTTAAGAGGTTTTTTCGTCAAAATTCACTATATTTGTTTGTTTTAAAAAGTTAGAGACATATTATGAGTAATAACACATATACGGCGGATAATATCCAAGCGTTAGAAGGAATGGAGCACGTACGTCTTCGTCCATCGATGTACATTGGTGACGTCGGAGTTAGAGGATTACACCACTTAGTTTACGAGGTTGTTGATAACTCTATTGATGAAGCTTTAGCAGGATACTGTGATACAATCAAGGTAACAATTTTAGAGGGAAACTCGATTCGTGTCGAAGATAACGGACGTGGTATTCCAGTCGACTTACATAAAAAAGAAGGAAAATCTGCATTAGAAGTTGTAATGACAAAGATTGGTGCAGGAGGTAAGTTTGATAAAGATACATATAAAGTTTCTGGAGGTTTGCACGGTGTTGGAGTTTCGTGTGTTAATGCACTTTCTAACCATTTATCGGCAGAAGTTTTTAAGAACGGGAAACAATATATTCAAGAATATTCGAAAGGTAAGCCTTTGTATGATGTAAAAGAAGTCGGAACAACTGATAAAAGCGGTACGACTGTTACTTTTACTCCAGATGATACAATTTTCCAAGAGATTAGAGAGTATAACTATGCTACTTTAGCAAATCGTTTACGTGAGTTAGCTTTCTTGAATAAAGGAATTAATATTGTATTAGTTGACGAACGTCAAAAAGATGAAGAAGGAAATCCTTTCTCAGAAACTTTTCATTCAGAAGAAGGATTAAAAGAATTTGTTGAATTTGTTGATGGAAACAGAGAATCTATCATGGATAAAGTCATCTTTATGGAAGGTGAGCGTGATGGAATTCCTGTTGAGGTTGCAATGCGATACAATACGTCATATAACGAAAATGTACATTCGTATGTAAATAATATTAATACACACGAAGGAGGAACGCACTTGTCTGGTTTCCGCCGTGCATTGACGCGTACGCTGAAAAAATACGCTGAAGAAAACTTTAATCTTGCAAAAGAAAAAGTTGAGATTGTAGGTGATGATTTCCGTGAAGGATTAACAGCTGTAATTTCGGTGAAAGTTATGGAACCTCAGTTCGAAGGTCAAACTAAAACGAAATTAGGAAACTCTGAAGTTTCTCCTGCGGTTGATAAAATCGTTGCAGAAATGTTAACAAATTTCTTAGAAGAAAATCCAGCTGAAGCGAAAATAATTGTTGATAAAGTAATTTTAGCAGCAAAAGCGCGTCAAGCAGCTAAGAAAGCTCGTGAAATGGTACAACGTAAGAATCCTATGGGAGGAAGCGGATTACCAGGGAAGTTAGCAGACTGTTCTTCTCGTAAACCAGAAGAATCGGAATTATTCTTAGTCGAGGGTGATTCTGCCGGAGGAACGGCAAAACAAGGACGTGATCGTCATTTTCAAGCAATTTTACCATTACGTGGTAAGATCTTAAATGTTGAAAAAGCGATGGCGCATAAAGTTTTAGATAACGAAGAAATCAAAAATATTTATACAGCTTTAGGGGTAACAATCGGAACTGAAGAAGATTCGAAAGCACTTAATATTGCAAAACTACGTTACCATAAAGTAGTAATTATGACCGATGCCGATGTCGACGGTTCTCACATCGCGACATTAATTTTGACTTTCTTCTTCCGTTACATGAAAGAATTAATTGAAAACGGACATATTTATATTGCAACACCACCTTTATATTTAATTAAAAAAGGAGCTAAAGCAGAATATGCTTGGGACGAAAAAGATCGTGAACGTTTAACGGCTGAATTCTCTACAGATGGTTCAGGAAAAGGTGTAACGATTCAACGATACAAAGGTCTTGGGGAAATGAACGCCGAGCAATTATGGGAAACGACTCTTAATCCAGAACATAGAACGTTACGTAAAGTAACAATTGATAATGCGACAGAAGCAGATCGTGTATTCTCTATGTTGATGGGTGATGATGTACCACCTCGTCGTGAGTTTATCGAGAAAAATGCACACTACGCAAAAATTGATGTTTAATCAGTTTTAAAATAATACAAAAAATAAATCCAGCTTTTTTTAAGGCTGGATTTTTTTTGTTAATAATTTATTTAGAAAATTTAATGAATGTATAGCAAGGAATTGTATAGTTCATATTATCTATGAATAAATAATAGGTACTGAAAAGGTTGTTCTATTGAATTATAAATTGTAAAATCAATTGAATAAGAATAAAAAAATCCAGAAAGTAGAACCTTCTGGATTTGAGAAATATTGTGTAAGAAATCTTAAGCGTAATATTTTGCTTTTAATTCTTTTACCTTAGGATCGTCTAAGAATTCATCATATGTCATATAACGATCGATGATTCCGTTTGGCGTCAACTCGATAATACGATTACATGTTGTTTGAATCAATTCGTGGTCATGAGAGCCCATTAAAATTGTTCCTTTGAAATTAACCAAAGAATTATTTAATGCTGTAATCGATTCTAAGTCTAAGTGACCTGTTGGTTCGTCTAATAATAATACGTTTGCACGTAATAACATCATGCGAGAGAACATACAACGCATTTTTTCACCTCCAGATAAAACAGAAGATTTTTTCAATGCTTCGTCTCCAGAGAATAACATTTTACCTAAGAAACCACGCATAAATTCTTCGTGACGTTCTTCATCAGAATCAGTATATTGACGTAACCAATCAACCAAGTTGATATCTTCTTTGAAGAAATCTGTATTATCTAATGGTAAATACGCTTGTGTTGTTGTAATACCCCAAGAGAAATCACCAGAATCTGGTTGAACTTTACCTGATAGAATTTCGAAGAATTGAGAAACAGCTTTCGAATTACGAGAGAAAACACCAATTTTATCACCTTTTTTCAGGTTGATGTTTGCATCTTTAAATAAAACTTCTCCATCTACAGACGCAGATAAATCGTTCACTTCTAAGATTTGATCTCCAGCTTCGCGTGATTGTTCCCAAATAATTGCAGGGTATCGACGAGAAGATGGTTTGATGTCTTCAATATTTAATTTCTCGATCATTTTCTTACGAGAAGTTGTTTGTTTTGCTTTAGCAACGTTAGAAGAGAAACGAGCAATGAAATCTTGTAATTCCTTTTTCTTTTCCTCTGCTTTTTTGTTTTGTTGAGCACGTTGTTTTGCCGCTAATTGAGAAGATTCGTACCAGAATGTATAGTTACCAGAATAAAGATTTAATTTAGAGAAATCTAAATCACAGATATGTGTACAAACCGCGTCTAAGAAGTGACGGTCGTGTGATACTACAATTACTGTATTCTCGAAATTACCTAAGAAATCCTCTAACCATTGAATTGTATTAACGTCCAATTCGTTGGTAGGCTCATCTAAGATTAACACGTCTGGATTTCCAAATAAAGCTTGCGCAATCAAAATACGAACTTTCGCTTTATTATCTAAATCTCCCATTAAAGTATAATGCATATCAGAATCAATTCCTACATTAGATAATAATGTAGCTGCATCAGATTCAGCATTCCATCCATTCATTTCTTCATAGACAACGCCTAATTCTCCTGCTTTGATACCATCTTCTTCAGAGAAATCTTCTTTTGCATATAAAGCATCCATACGTTCTTTAATATCGTATAATACTTTATTTCCACGTAAAACAGTATCCAATACTGTGTACTCGTCGTATTTAAAGTGATTCTGCTCTAAGACAGACATACGCTTCCCTTTTTCTAAACTAACTTGTCCAGAAGTAGGATCGATTTCACCAGATAATATTTTTAAAAAAGTTGATTTTCCTGCTCCATTGGCACCAATTATCCCGTAACAGTTGCCATTTGTAAATTTTATATTAACTTCGTCGAAAAGAACACGCTTTCCGAATTGAAGCGATAAATTAGAAACATTTAACATAATTTTTGGTATGATGTTTGTTTGACCTTCCGGCAAAGTTACAAATTTTAATTGGAATAAAATAAAGTGCAAAAAGAAGTTACGATAAAGAATAAACGTGCAAGGTTTGAATATGAACTATTAGATTCATACGATGCCGGCATCCAATTATTTGGGACTGAAATAAAATCTATCCGAATGGGAAAAGCTTCTATTACAGAAAGTTTTTGTCAAATGAAGGATGGTGAACTCTATATCATTAACATGTTTATAGATGAATATGATTGGGGAACATACTTTAATCATAAGACAAGAAGAGACAGAAAACTTTTATTGCAAAAATCTGAATTGCGAAAATTAGAACGTAAAACTAAAGAAACAGGTTTGACAATTGTAGCAACAACGCTGTATATAAACAACAAAGGGTTGGCAAAATTGAAGATTTATTTAGCAAAAGGGAAGAAACTTTTTGATAAAAGAAATACAATAAAAGGAAAAGATTTGAAAAGAGATTTGGATAGAATGATAAAGAATTCTTAAATTTGTCTTATAATTGTATAGAATTTATATAAAATTTAATATATTTAAAACGCTAAATATTTGATAATGAAAAAGTTTAATCTATTATTATCTGCAGTAGCATTATTCGTAGCGGGTAATTCTTTTGTAGACGCTCAGAATTCTAAGAATCCTTGGGCTATTACAGTTGGTGCTCACGCAGTTGACCACAACTCGGTAACTGGACCATTCAACCAGTATTTCAAAACAGATAACTGGGATATCGTTCCTCCTTTGTCTAAATTGTCTATTATTCGTAACTTAAACAGATCTTTCGATGTTGATTTAACTGCTTCTGTAGGTGAAATTGATAACAACAGATTAGCTGTTAAAGATGAATTATTCATCAACGCTGGTTTAGGTTTACGTTATAAATTAGCTAATGGTTATATCTTAAAAGAAGATTCTTGGTTTGATCCATATTTACGTGTAGGTGCTGGATACCACAGATATGATTACACAGGGTTACAATTCCCATTAACTGCATACTATGGTAATGAGAATGGAGGTACTTACCAAATTACTGAAGCTGAAGACTTAGAAAAAAATCATTTTGCAGCTTCATTAGGTGCAGGTATTAATTTTTGGTTTACTAAAAACTTTGGTTTAAATGTAGCTACAGATTATAACTGGTTACCAGCTTACGGAGGAAACAACTATTTTGACTTCTTCCAACATACAGTAGGAGTTACTTTCCGTTTCGGAAAACAAGATAGAGATAATGATGGTATTCCAGATGATGAGGATGCATGTCCAGATACTCCGGGTATTGCTACAGGTGATCCTGCAACAAACGGATGTCCTGATACAGATGGTGACGGTGTATTTGATAAAGATGATGCTTGTCCAGAAGAATTTGGTTTAGCTGAGTTTAACGGATGTCCTGATACAGATGGTGATGGTGTTCCAGATAAAGATGATGCTTGTCCAGAAGTTGCTGGTCCAGTAGAAAACAACGGATGTCCATGGCCTGATACAGATGGTGACGGAATCTTAGATAAAGACGATGCTTGTCCAAACGAGGCTGGTTTAGCTGAGTTCCAAGGTTGTCCTGATACTGACGGAGATGGTATTCCAGATAAAGATGACGCTTGTCCAACTGAAAAAGGACCAAAAGAAAATAACGGATGTCCTTGGACAGAAGTTCACGTAGCTAAACGTTTATCTAACATTTTATTCGAATACAACTCTGATAAAATCGTTCCATCTTCTTATGATGATGTACAAGTTGCTGCTCAAATTTTAAACTCTGATGATTTAAAAACTAAAAGCTTCTACTTAGATGGACATGCTGACCAAAGAGGTTCTGCGGCTTACAACAAAACTTTATCTTTAAAACGTGCTAAAGCATTAGTTAAGATTTTATCTGAAAGAGGTGGAGTTGACGCTAACCGTTTAACTGCTCGTGGATTAGGAGAGTCTCAATTATTATGTACTGAGGAAACAGAAGAATGTTACCAAAGAAACAGACGCGTTGAAGTTTTACCTAAAAACGCTACAGTTACTGAAACTAAAGTTGTAAAACCAGCTACAAAAAAGAAAAAATAATTCTTTAAAAAGCTTACAATAATGAAAGCCACCTCATTTGAGGTGGCTTTTTATTTATATTCTATCAGAATTAGTAAATTATTTTATATAAAAAATATAAGCTTGATGTTTAAAATTGGCAATGATTTTTAGTAAATTAAAATACTTTTCGTTAGATTAGTCTTTCAAAGATTTATTACTTTTGCTTCAATTATACTCAACCTTAAAATGGCTATAAAAAATACTCAAGAAACACCTAAAACTTCTAAGAAACAAATTATTAAAACAATTGTAGGTATTATATTTTTAGTACTTGGATTATTGTTGTTTGTTTCGTTTTTATCTTATTTTTTTAATGGTTTAATCGACCAGAGTCAAATCTCCGATTTATTGGATAAAAGTGAAACTGCTGAAAATATTTTTGGTAAGTTCGGCGCTTTATTGGGAGAAACTTTCATCTTACAAGGCATTGGTATTGTGTCTTTTTTTATCCCAATTTTCTTTATGTTGTTAGGAATAAAAGTGGCTACGAACTGGAAAAAAATTAAACCATTTAAAACACTTTATCAAAGTATATTTTTTATGATTTGGCTACCGATCTTCTTCGGATGTATTCTTCCACAACAACATATGCTTTCAGGTGTAATGGGGTTTGAAGTCAATGATTTTTTAAATAGTTTCATCGGTAAGTTGGGTGTTGTTTTATTGTTATTTGTTAGTTTATTGATTTATTGTGTGATTCATTTTAGAATGACATATCAATTTATCCAACAAAAAATGGAGGAACGCGCGAAACAAAAAGAACTTGATCGCATTGAAAAAGAACAAGAAAAAATTAAAAAGGAGCAACTCGAATTAAGAAAACGTAAAGAAGAAGAAGAGCAAGAAAAAATTAATAAATTCAATCAAGAAGTTGAAAAACAACAAGAAAATGAATCGATTGAAGAGTTGAAATTGGTCGAGAATTTTGAAAAAGAAGCAATCAAATCACATACAGTTAGTCCAAATGAATCTTTTTCGCAAGAGTTTACTATAAATCAACTACAGGAGGAAGAGCAAATTGAAGAAAGTCCTGTTAATATAACCGAATTGGTGGTTGATGAGATAGAAGAAAATAGTGAAATTGAACCAATATCAGAAAATTCAGTTACAAGTTCTAAACAAGAAGCTTCTAATGATTTAGAATTGAAAGTTCAAAAAATTGACGAAGAAGAAGAATTTGAAGCTACTTCTGCACGATTGGTTCAAGAACAAGGCGAATATAACCAACGTTTAGATTTACCAAATTTTCAATTTCCACCGATTTCATTATTGAAAAAATATGATTCAGGAAATACATTAATCGATCAAAAAGAATTAGAATCCAATAAAAATAAAATTATCGAAACTTTAGGTAACTACGGAATCGGTATTTCACAAATTACGGCAACGATAGGTCCAACTGTAACACTTTACGAGATTGTGCCGCAAGCAGGAGTTCGTATTTCTAAAATTAAGAATCTTGAAGATGATATAGCATTAAGTTTAGCAGCACTTGGTATTCGTATTATTGCACCAATTCCAGGAAAAGGAACCATTGGTATCGAAGTTCCGAACTCTAATCCATCTATGGTTTCGATGCATTCTGTAATAGCTTCTCAAAAATTTCAGAATTCTGATATGGAATTACCTATTGCTTTTGGTAAAACAATTACGAATGAAACGTTTGTTGCTGATTTAGCTAAAATGCCTCACTTGTTAATGGCGGGAGCAACTGGACAAGGAAAATCGGTAGGACTGAATGCAATTATTGCATCGTTGTTGTACAAAAAACATCCATCAGAATTGAAATTTGTAATGGTCGATCCAAAGAAAGTAGAGTTGACACTTTACTCGAAAATAGAACGTCATTACTTAGCTAAATTACCTGATGCAGAAGAAGCAATTATCACAGATAATACGAAAGTAATCAATACACTGAATTCGCTTTGTATAGAAATGGATGATCGCTACGAATTACTTAAGAATGCTTTCGTTCGTAATTTGAAAGAATACAATGCGAAGTTTAAAGAACGTAAATTAAACCCAGAAGCTGGACATCGATTTTTACCATATATCGTTTTAATCGTAGATGAGTTTGCAGATTTGATTATGACAGCTGGTAAAGAAGTAGAACTACCTATTGCTCGTTTAGCTCAGCTGGCTCGTGCTGTTGGAATTCACTTGATTGTTGCTACACAACGACCTTCTGTAAATGTTATTACAGGTACAATTAAAGCTAACTTTCCAGCGCGTGTAGCGTTTCGTGTAACATCTAAAATAGATTCGAGAACAATTTTAGATTCTCCTGGAGCTGATCAATTAATTGGAAAAGGAGATATGCTATTTACGACTGGAAATGATTTAGTGCGACTACAATGTGCTTTTGTGGATACACCAGAAGTTGATAAAATCACCGAGTTTATTGGAGAACAACGAGGCTATCCAGATGCTTTACATTTACCAGAATATGTTGGCGAAGATGGAGGTTCTAATTTAGATATTGATTTATCTGATCGTGATGTGTTATTTGAAGATGCTGCACGATTGATTGTAATGAATCAACAAGGTTCTGCATCTTTATTACAACGAAAATTAAAATTAGGATATAACCGAGCAGGACGATTAATTGATCAATTAGAAGCTGCTGGAATTGTTGGACCTTTTGAAGGAAGTAAAGCACGTCAAGTATTGATACAAGATGACATGAGTTTGGAACAGTTGTTGAATAATTTGAACTAAAATTTATTAAAAACAGATAGAAATTTAAATTGTATGAAAAAGATAATTTATTCTTTCATACTCTTATTAGTAGGGGTTGGAACATTAAACGCTCAATCAGCAAAACAAATCTTAGACAAAGTTTACGCAAAATATACCAACGCAAACTCGTATTATATTAAGTTTGATTTTAGTCATTCGACTAATGGAAAATCGATGAATCAAACAGGAGAAGTTTTCTCGATGAAACAAAAATTTAATTTGAATGTAGGAGACATCAATCAAATATACACAGGAACAAAGTTATATACGATAGCAAAAGATGACAAAGAAGTAACAGTTTCTGATGCGTCAAATACAGATGATTTTTTAACTCCAACTAAAGTTTTGAATACCTATCGCACAGATTTTAGTTATGCGTTAACAGATAAAAAAACAGTAGGAGGTAAATCGATTCAGTATATAAAATTAACGCCAACTAAAACATCTTCAATTAAATATTCGATTTTAGGAGTTAATACAGCAAATAATCAAATCCATGATTATAAAGAATATGGTAAAAATGGAGATACAATGTCTATCGTTGTAAAAGATTACGTTCAAAATTTACTTATTCACAAAAGTTACTTTAACTTTGACCAAAAGAAATATAAGTCGCAAGGCTATATTATTACACAATTATAATCAATGTTAAAAAAGCTTGACTGGTATTTAATTAAGACCTTTTTAGGTCCATTTTTTTTCATTTTTAGTGTTCTATTTTTCATCTTTATTGTGCAGTTTGCATGGCAAGAAATGGAAAAATTTATTGGAAAAGGTTTAGAATGGTACACTGTAGCGGAATTACTTTTTTATTTTGGTATTAACGTGGTGCAACTTGTACTGCCACTTACCATTCTTTTGGGGTCGATTATGACAATGGGAGGATTTGGTGAGCGTTACGAGTTGGCAGCAATGAAAGCGTCTGGAATCTCTTTAACAAGAATTCTTGCCCCACTTTTTGGATTAATTATGTTAATGTCAATAGGGTTGTATTATTTTGGAGACAAAGTAATGCCTTATTCTCAACGAAAAGCAAGAACAATGCTCTATAGTATTTTACAGACAAAACCTACTGTAAATATGAAAGAAGGTGTTTTTATTGAAACGGTTCCTGGTTTTCAGATGAAAATTAATAAAGTTTCTGGTGAAAATTCTGAAAAGTTAGAAGATGTTTTTGTTCATCAAAATGCAGCTTTTGGAGAAGATGGAATGACAATAATTGCCAAAAGAGGAAATCTTGCTCCTGATAAAAACGATAACCATTACATGAAAATGGAACTTTTTGATGGAATTGCTTATACAGATAATATTAAGAATAAAAATTTAGATCAACGATTACGTCAAGAAAATCAATATACAAAGTTTGATACGCTTAATTATTACATTGATATTTCGGATATTTTAAATTCAGGGAAAGACGAAGATCCAGGAAACTCGTATAAATATTTGGATGGAAAAGGTCTGAGACATTTGATAGATTCGTTAAATGTAGACTATAAAAAGTATTATTCAGATTTAAAAACAAATATGTTCAATCAGAATTATTATTACTTTCATAAAATGAAAGAGATTGATTCTGTAAATACCAAAATGATTTTCGATATAAAAGAACATTCTGCTCAAGATCAAGACAGAATTATCAATCAATCGATACAAATGGTAAATCGAGATCAAGAAAATATGTTATTTTCTGAACAAGAAATTATAGGTCGAGAAAAACTATATGCAAAAGTAAACATTCATTACAACCGAAACTTTTCGTACGCAGTAACGTGTATTATTTTCTTTTTGATAGGATCTTCGTTAGGAGCAATTGTTAAAAAAGGAGGAATTGGAATGCCGGTTGTTATTTCTATTGTCATATTCGTTATCTATTTTATTCTAAATTTCTCCGCAGAAAACATGGCGAAAAATGGTAAATTAGACTCAACTTTTGCTGCTTGGGCAGCGAATATTATAGCACTTCCATTCTCTATTTTATTTAGTTATAAAGCCAACCAAGACTCAGGATTATTTGACATAAGTATTTACATCGATCCGATTATAAAATACTTTAATAAGTTTAAGAAAACAAACAAAAACGAGGAGCATTCTCGTTATCAATAATATAAAACAATGGAAAATAGATCATCTCAATTAAACACAATTGAAGAAGCTTTAGAAGATTTAAAACAAGGAAAAGTTATCATTGTAGTTGACGATGAAGATCGTGAAAATGAAGGAGATTTCCTATGTATCGCCGAGTTTGCTACACCAGAAGTCATCAACTTTATGGTAACGCATGGACGCGGATTGGTTTGTACACCACTTACACAACAAAGATGTAAAGCTTTAGGCTTAGATCTTATGGTTGGTCACAATACAGCGATTTATGAAACGAATTTTACCGTTTCTGTCGATTTACAAGGACATGGTTGTACAACAGGAATTTCGGCTTCGGATCGTTCAAAAACTATTCAAGCCTTAATTGATGAAAATACAAATCCTGATGATTTAGGTAAACCAGGACATATTTTTCCTTTAATAGCGAAAGATGGAGGGGTTTTAGTTCGCATGGGACATACAGAAGCAGCTGTTGATTTGGCGCGTATGGCAGGACATTATCCTGCTGGATGTATTGTTGAAATATTGAAAGAAGATGGAGAGATGGCTCGTCTTCCTGAATTATTGGAGATTGCGAAAAATTTTGATCTTAAAATCGTTTCGATTGAAGATTTAATTGCATATAGATTAGAAAACGAATCGTTGGTAAAACGTATTGAAGAATTTCCTGCAAAAACTAAATTTGGAGATTATGATTTAGTTGCTTATCAACAAACAACAAACAACCAAATTCACTTTGCACTAAAAAAAGGAAAATGGTCAAAAGATGATGTTGTTCCTGTACGTGTAAAATCGACAAACAGTTATTATGACTTATTTAGCGCTTTACAAAATGGAGAAACGCCATTGTTAGAAAAAACAATGAACATTATCAACGAAGAAGAAAAAGGAGTTATTATTTTTATCAATAATATTCAGAATTCTGAATTAGTTGAACAGAAATTAGAAATTTTCAAAAGCTATTCTGAAGGAAAATCTAAATCGGGGATTTTACCAGCAGACGAAAAAGATCATGGAATTGGATCGCAAATTATCAAAGATTTAGGTATCCAAAAAATGAATTTAATTACACGAACAGTCGAAGAGCCTCATACTACACAATATGGTTTAGAGATTGTAAAATGTACAAAATTGTAAGAAAATAATATAGAACTAAAAAAAGCTTCTCACAAGAGAAGCTTTTTTTATTAATCATCATAATATTTAATGCGCATAATGTTTACGAGAAACAAGATGCAGAATTTTTTGAACTGATTTTGTATTTTTGTAAAGATTCCAATTCATTAATAAAACACTGAATAAAATTACTGCTAATCCATAGATCTGCAAATGAGTTATGACATCATCTGAGAAAAAATAACTTAACGCTACTGCTACAATTGGATTAACGTAAGCATAAGTAGAAACTTCTACGGCTGGACGATGTTGTAACAGCCAAACATAAGATCCAAATGCAAGAATAGAGCCAAAAGTTGTTAAATAAGCCATTGCTAACCAATCTTCTGTCGTTACATTCGCAAGATTGAAATTGGCATACTCTCCATTGAATATGGCAACAGTATTGAATAATACACCAGCAGTAATCATTTGCCAAGCTGTTTTTACCATGATATGCAACTCTTCTTTTGGTTTTGTAACTTCTTTTTTCTGTTTGTCCGTCACATATTTAGAATACAAAGAACCCAATGTCCAAGCGATAGAACAAAAGATTAAAACAATCAATCCAATCATATTTAAGAATTGCTGATCTGCGTCTGCGTGTACAGTAGTCGTTTGTTCGTAGAATAGCATCAAAACACCTATAAAACCAAACAGTACACCTAATACAGTGGGAATACTTGAAAAATTTTGTTTCCATTTTGGTTTATCTAATACAATGAACCAAATAGCTGCCGAAGCTGCCATAATCGCAACAATTCCACTTGGTAAAAATTGCTCAGACCAAATAATTCCGGCCATATCAATAAAAAGTAACATAAATCCCGTAAAAATGCATTGTTTTACGATTTGTTTATCCCAAAGTTTATAGCCTTTTAATTTGCAATACCCCATCAATAATGTACTCGCTCCAATAAAACGAAACGAGCCCAAAATAAATGGACTAAAGCCATGTAATGCCTTATCTATAAAAAAATAAGTTGACCCCCAAACGACATAAACCACGAAATACGCTGCAATAATCAGCCACTTGCTTGGTTGATTCCCTTTCATTCAATCTTCAATTTTAATTCGTTGGTATAACGATATTTTGTTCTTCTTTTATTGTTTGTAATACGATAGTTGTTCGTGTAGAAGTGATTCCACCAATTTTGCTAAGATGTTTACGCATTAATTCTACTAAACCTTCGTTATCAGAAGTTCTTACTTTGATTAGATAACCATCATCTCCAGCGATATCATGAACTTCTAAAACTTCTGGAATTTGAGCAAGCTGTTTTCCTACTGTTTCATCTCCGATAATATCTACCGTTTTGATAAACATGTATGAAAGTAATTTTTGACCAACTGCTACTGGATTTATTTTTGCATGATAAGCTAAAATAACTTGTTTGTTTTCAAGCTTCTTTACTCGTTCTAATATACCAGAAGGTGCCATTCCCAATTCTCTTGCAATATCGGCATTGTTAATACGCGCATTTTCTTGCATTAATCGCATGATTTTCAAATCGGTAGCATCTAAATTGAATTCTATTTTTTCCATTTCGACTGCAAAATTAAAGTTTTTTGAATAATATTCAAAAAATATATTAATAATTGTATTTTGTTCTTGATATGAATTTAAACCATAAATTAAATTCAGTATTTTACCAAGTGTTAAACCTTTGTTCATAAAAAAAAGCTGCCCAATATTGGACAGCTTATGTTATTTAAAAATTTCCGTTAGAGAATTAGTTTCCTCCTTCTTCCATTTTCTTTTTCAATGCAGCTAATGAATCGATATCTCCTAATGTAGATGTTTCAATTGTGTTAGATGAATTGTTGTTGTTATTGTTGTTAGAAGTTCTTTCAGCTTTAACTTCTTCCTCACGGAAAGTTGCTGTATGAGAAACTACTACACGACGGAATTCTTTATTGAATTCGATTACTTTGAAAGATGTTTCTTCACCTTTTTTGATACGAGATCCGTCTTCCTTCTCTAATGTACGAGCTGGAGCGAAAGCTTCAACGTCAGCATCTTCGAATTGAACTGTAGCACCTTTGTCAAATACGTCAACTGCAACACCTGTGTGAGTTGTACCTACAGCATATTTAGCTTCGTACTGATCCCATGGGTTTTCAGTTAATTGTTTGTGACCTAAAGATAAACGACGAGCTTCTACGTCTAATTCTAAAACTACTACGTCTAAGATATCATCAACTGCACAGAATTCTGATGGGTGTTTGATTTTCTTAGTCCAAGATAAGTCAGAGATGTAGATTAATCCGTCAACACCTTCTTCTAATTCTACGAATACACCGAAGTTTGTGAAGTTACGAACTTTACCTTTGTGAGTAGAACCTACTGGGTATTTAGTTGTAATATCTGTCCAAGGATCTGGCGTTAACTGTTTGATACCTAAAGACATTTTTCTTTCTTCTCTATCTAAAGTTAAAACTACTGCTTCAACTTCATCACCTACTTTTACGAAATCTTGAGCAGAACGTAAGTGAGTAGACCATGACATTTCAGAAACGTGGATTAAACCTTCTACACCTGGAGCAACCTCAACGAATGCACCGTAGTCAGCTAAAACAACTACTTTTCCTTTAACTTTATCACCAACTTTGATATCTGCATCTAAAGCATCCCATGGGTGAGCTTCTAATTGTTTAATACCTAATTGGATACGAGATTTATCTTCGTCGAAATCTAAGATTACAACGTTGATTTTTTGTCCATCTTCTAAGATTTCAGATGGGTGGTTGATACGAGACCAAGATAAGTCTGTAATGTGGATTAAACCGTCAACACCTCCTAAGTCTACGAATACACCGTAAGATGTGATGTTTTTAACTTCACCTTCTAATACTTGTCCTTTCTCTAATTGAGCAACGATTTCTTTTTTCTGAACTTCGATATCAGCCTCGATTAACGCTTTGTGAGAAACAACTACGTTTTTGAATTCTGGGTTGATTTTAACAACTTTGAACTCCATAGTTTTTCCTACGAATTGTTCGTAATCACGGATTGGTTTAACATCGATTTGAGAACCTGGTAAGAAAGCTTCAATTCCGAATACGTCAACAATCATACCTCCTTTAGTACGAGCTTTGATGTAACCGTTAACGATTTCTTGAGAATCGTGTGCTTTGTTCACAGCATCCCATGCATTTAATGTACGAGCTTTTTTGTGAGATAAAATTAATTGTCCATTTTTATCTTCACGTTGATCAACCATTACTTCAACGATATCTCCAACTTTTAAATCTTGGTTGTAACGGAATTCGTTTAATGAAATAACACCTTCTGATTTGAAGTTGATGTCAACGATAGCTTCTTTATCTGTAATACGTACAACTTGTCCTTTGAATACTTCATTCTCATGTAAGTCTTCTAAAGTTGTATCGTACATTTGCTCTAATTCAGCTTTTTCTTTACGATCTTCTTCGTTTAATCCTGATTCGAAAGATTCCCAATCAAATGATTCTGGCGCTACGTTTGCATTAGCAGACGCATCTAATACTGGAGTGTTTAATACAACTTCTTTTACCTCCTCTTGTTTTGTTTCTTTAGACATAATTCTAAAAATTTGTATCTCAATCAATTTTATTTTTGGAATCTTAAAATGCAAATAAATGACCGAGAGATGTTTAACTTAATAATTAATCGCTTGATTCCTAATTCATTTAAGCGAGTGCAAAGATAAACAATAAAAATTAATTTTTTGGAATAATTTTCGCTTCAACTCAAAGAAATTTAAGTTTTTATAAACTCAATACACGTTTGTTTATTTGTAACTTGTAAACGAATCTAAATCTTATGGATAGTTTAAAGAAAATAAAACGCTTTTCGAAAATCGTAAAAGTCGTTTCTAAATATGGTTTTGAAGAAATCCTTTCTCGTGGAAATGATTTGTTTCATTCTGACCAAAATACTGATTTCTTCAATAGTTCTTTCAATCAAAGGTTTCGAATGGCTTTGGAAGAACTCGGACCAACCTATATAAAATTTGGTCAATTATTAAGTAATCGAAAAGATTTGGTTCCTGAATCATTGGTCGAAGAGTTGAAAAAATTACAAGATAATGTCCCGCCTGAAGAGATTGATATTTATCAAAGAATAAAAGATGAATTTGGAATAGAACCAGACGAACATTTTCTTTCAATAGAACAACAACCTTTTGCTGCAGCCAGTATTTCACAAGTTTACCGCGCTACATTATTGAATGGTGAAAAAGTCGTGTTCAAAGTGAAGCGATCAAACATTCAACATATCATCGAATCAGATTTGGCCTTGATTCGTGATATCGTTCTTTTTTTAGAAAAGAAATACGAGAAGTTACAAAAGTTATTCATTTCTGAAATTGAAAAATCATTCGAAAATTCGATTCTAAAAGAACTTTCTCTAACGAACGAATTTCAAAATATCGAACGTTTTAGAAAAAATTTCGAGAAAAGTAAAGATGTTTACGTTCCTAAAACATACGAAGACTATTCGAATAATAATTTTCTTTGTATGGAATTAATCGAGGGTTTTAAAGTAAATGATGTTGAGCAATTGGAAGCGTTGGGACTTGACCCAAAAAAAATCGTGCAAAAAGGGTTTGATATTTATTTGAAACAATTGTTAGATGATGGTTTTTTTCATGCCGATCCTCATCCAGGTAATATTTTTATTTTGCAAGACGGTCGAATAGCTTTCATCGATTTTGGCTCGATGGGAATTTTAGCAATCAACGAAAAAGAAGCATTAGAAAATGTTGTCATTGATTTTGGTTTGAAAAATCCAAAACGTATTGTTCGTTCACTCAAAAAAATGGCGATTAAACATTATATCGAAAATGATAAACAATTGGAACGTGATATTGCTGATATTTTTGACTATTTAGAATACAATACAGTTGACACCATTGAAGTTCAGGTCATCATCAAAAAATTTAATCATATTCTACAGCGTAATCATGTGTTATTACCTGAATATGTTTATATCTTATTAAGAGGAATTGCGCTTATAGAAGGGATTGGTCAACAATTGCATGCTGATCTTAATGTACAACGTTCGATGCGTCCGTATGCAATAAAATTAGCTCGTCAGAAATTTCATCCTAAATATTTGAGTAAAAAGACGATTGATAATTTCAAGGATATTCAAGATTTAATCAACGATTTACCAGAAGATACATTAAAGCTAATCGAAAAAATAAACAACGATAAATTAGCGCTTAATTTTAAGATTGATGAAATCGATAATATTCAGAAACTCATAAAAGACAGTGTCAATAAAATAGTGTTAGCTTTATTAACATTAACTTTTGGAATTGGTGGAAGTATGTTAGCCAATACAACCGTTCGTCCTATGATTTTAGACATGCCAATGCTTTCTTGGGTTGGGTATTTATTATCTGTTTTTACGGCGAGTTGTATTATTATTTTAGTCTTTAGAAAAAAGTAGATTTAAAATTTAGCTTTAAAATTAAGCATCAAAAAGAAAGTATTTTTATAAGAAACTTAAAACTATTATATTTGCATTTGTATGGAAAATTTTGTTGTTTCAGCCAGAAAATATCGCCCACTAAATTTTGAAGATGTAGTTGGACAATCGTCTATTACAAATACTTTAGAACAAGCGATAAAGTCTAATCAATTGCCACAAGCACTTTTATTTTGTGGTCCAAGAGGTGTTGGGAAAACAACATGCGCCAGAATTTTAGCACGTAAAATTAACGAAGAAAATGGAGTAGAAGGTGATCAAGATTTTGCTTTCAATATTTTCGAGTTAGATGCAGCATCAAATAATTCGGTGGATGATATACGAAATCTAATAGATCAAGTACGTATTGTTCCTCAAATTGGAAAATATCGTGTGTATATTATTGATGAGGTTCATATGTTATCAACAGCAGCTTTTAATGCTTTTTTGAAAACATTAGAAGAGCCACCAGCGCATGCTATTTTTATTTTGGCAACTACAGAAAAACATAAAATTATTCCTACGATTCTTTCTAGATGTCAGATTTATGATTTCAAACGAATAGGAGTTGAAGATATCAAAGGACATCTGAAAAATGTTGCAGATAAAGAACAAGTAACTTTCGAAGATGATGCACTGCATTTGATTGCGCAAAAAGCAGATGGAGCTTTGCGTGATTCGTTGTCGATTTTTGATCGAATGGCAACTTTTACAAATAAAAATTTGACGTATTCCGCTGTTGCAGAAAACTTGAATGTATTGGATTACGATTATTATTTCAAGATGACAGATGCGTGTTTGGAAAATGATATTCCACAAGCAATGTTGCAACTGAACGATATTTTAAATAAAGGATTTGATGCCCATCTTTTTATTTGTGGCTTAGGTGCACATTTCCGCGATTTGTTGATGGCTAAAACAGCTAATACCGTTAGTTTGTTAGAAGTCGGAGAACGTATCAAAGCGAAATACTTAGAACATGCTCAAAAATGTTCGGCTTCATTTTTATTTGGTGCGATAGAAATCTGTAATGAAGCAGATTTAAATTACAAATCGAGTAAGAATCCACGTTTAACAGTTGAAATTGCTTTGATGCAATTAGCTTCTTTAACTGCTGAAGAAAACGGTCTTAAAAAAAAAAAGTATAGGATAGTTCCTCCATCTTTTTATTTGTCAAAAGAACAACAAACGACTACAATTGCGGTACCTTCAGTTCATCAAAACAACATGGTACAGCAAAATGAAGAGTCTCAATCGCAGGTACATTTTAATGTGAAAAAATCGGTGATTTCGGAAGAGGTCAAAGCATATACACGTGCTTCAAAACCAATTAAAACCAGCGGTAATTCATCATTTAGTTTGAAAATGGCTTTACCTGGAGCAAAAGTACAAGAACATCAAGAAGAAATACTACGAGATGATTTGCCACGAGAAAAATTTACATTAGAACAAGTAAATGAAGGATGGAAAAGATTTTTGGATCGTTTGAAAATCGAACATAACATTCCGTCTTATAATGCATTGATGACAACAGAGCTTGGTTTGGAAGGGGATGAAATTATTTTCGAGTTTTCTTCACATTCATCTGAACAGGAATTTGAGGAATACCGTGATCGAATTAGAAATAGTTTAAGAGCATTTCTAAAGAATCATTATTTCACGATTCAAATCAAATTTTCGGAGAAGGAAGCTACAAATCATATCTTATCGAATAAAGAGAAATTCAAACTATTATCAGACAAAAACCCTGTTTTGTTAAAATTAAAAGAAGAATTTGGGTTAGATTTGTATGATTAATGAAAGTTTCTTATTAAACTTGCAATAAATTTTTATAAATAATGAAAAAAGTTCTTTTAGGGATTTTTGTTGTTGCGTCGTTAGTGTCTTGTAACAAAGGAAAATCTGTAGACAAATTAGAAAGCGAAGATCAAAAAGCTTCTTATGCTTTCGGTACTGGTCTTGGTGAGCAAATCAAAGGTCTTGGAGGACGTTTAGTTGAGACAGATAGTATCAACTACGATCAATTGGAAAAAGGGATCAGAGATTATTTAAAAGCTGGAAAAGAGAGTAGAGAATCTTACGCGATTGGACAGCAAGTTGGTCAGCAAATTGAGACGGTTATTAACCAACAACAATTAGATCAAATGGACAAGGATATTATTGTTCAAGGGATTATGGATGTTGTACGTCACAAAAAATTGTTGATTACACAAGAAGCGGGAATGGGAATTTTAGATACGTATGCAAAAAATCACCAACAAAACTTGGTGAAGAAAAATGCAGACGAGTCTAAAAAATTAGTAGACGAGAAGAAAAAAGCTTCTGGTGCTAAAACAACTGCTTCTGGATTAGTTTATGTTGTAGAAAAAGAAGGAACAGGTGCTAAACCAAACATTAATAGTATTGTTAAAGTAAAATATACTGGTAAAATTTTAGCTACTGGTAAGACTTTTGATAGTACAGATAAAAACCCTGAAGCTAAAGGAGGTGTAGAATTTCCTTTGAACCAAGTTATTCCAGGATGGTCAGAAGGTTTACAATTAATGTCTAAAGGATCTAAATACAAATTCTATATTCCAGCTAACTTAGGTTACGGTGAAATGGGAGCCCCTGGAGGACAAATTGGACCAAACCAAGCATTAGAATTCGAAGTAGAATTAGTAGACTTTAAAGAAGGTCAAACAGCTCCACAAGGTCAACCAGGTGCGCAAGGACAAGGTTTATCAGAAGAGCAAATGAAAGAATTACAAAAACAATTCGAAGCGCAAGCTCAACAAGGTAAATAATCAATAGGTTACATACAAACTAAAAATCCCACTCATCGAGTGGGATTTTTTTATGCATTATATTTTAATTTATTTCAGATAATTAAAAATTTTATTGGCTTCAACAGAGCCTTTTCTAATCGTTACAAGATTTTTATTCTTGTCGAATAAATAGAATGTAGGAATTGAAGTTGGTTGAAAAATAGGACCAAACTCATAATTAGAATCGTATAATAATTCTACATTTTTATTGTTTACAAATTTTGGTGCATGTTGATTTAAAAATGGAATAGCATCTTTTGCTTCGTATTCGGAAACTAAAATAATTTGTGTGTTTTTGAAATGATCTTCGTAATTGTTGTTAAAGTGATTTAACGCTAATTGACAGTGGATACATGTTGGTGAGTATAAAACAATCAAAGTTTGTTTTCCTTTTTTGATTTCTTTTGAATCGAAAATTCCATCGGATTGCATTTTTACAAAAGAAAATTCTGGAATAGTTGTTAATGTATTTTCAGTTTGTGCGAATGTAAAAATCGAACAAAAGAATATGACTAAAGCAGTAAGTTTTGTTTTCATGTTGTTAAGAAAAATTTTGACGGAAGTTAATCAATTCTATTCAAAATAAAAACGACAGTTAATAAAACTGTCGTTTTCCTATTTTAAAAATGCTAAAAATATGTTTAACTCTGAGAAAATTAGAATTTAAATACAACTTGTGCAGCCATGTTAAATGGATCGATTTGGTTGATGTAACCTCCTCTGTAGTATGAGTTGTATCCAATTTCGTCTGTAATATTATTGAAGAATAAACGGAAGTCAAATTTACGAGTAGAATATCCAATTTGTGCATTAAGCGTTGTATATTCAGGCATCATAAATGGTTTTACACCAGGAGTAGTGTTATGAATAATTGTTTTCTTCGTGTATTCATTTACAGGTCTTTCTCCGACATAGTATGCTCCAACAGATAATGATATTCCGTCAACAAATGTATTTGTATTTTGGAATTTGTATTGAACCCATGCGTTTGCAGTATGTTTTGGAGCATTCATTGGAGCTGAACCATCCATGTAAGCAGGTGAGTGCTCATATTGTGCGTCTAAATATGCGTAACCTAATAAAACTTGAACATTTGGTAATGGACGACCAGAAATATCTAACTCAACTCCTTGACGTTTTAAATTACCTGCTAAACCATATAAGTTTTCTTTTGTAACAGGATCTGTTGCATTACTTCCATCTTCATTATAAATAGTATAAGAAAGATTTTTATTGTTCATATTGAAATAAGTAAGGTTAGCACGTAAACGGTCATTGAACCAAGATGTTTTAACACCTGTTTCGAATTGATCAGTTTTAGAAGAACCTACACGTCCACCATTTTCTAATAAGTTCATTGCAGATCGTAAACTTGTACTAGTAGTCCATGAAGCAAAAAGATTTACACTTTTTGTTGGGGAAACCATTAATCCAATCATTGGATCAACTGCATTATCATGGTTACTGATTGAATACGAATAACGTAAAGATCCAATTACTTTAATGAAATCTTTATAAGATAAATGTTGTTGAGTCATGAACCCATAATAATAGTTATATGTTGGGGTTCCAAAAGATCCTAATTCTAAATTTTTAAGTAAATCCGAAGATAGACTTACATTGTTTTGAATATCTTCAAAGATATTTGCTTGAGGTAAATAATATTTAGTCACCCCATTTTCTTTGTAACTTCCTATTCCTTTTGCACTTCTTGAAGTACTTCTATCATAAGAATAATCATATCCAACTTGCCATGACCATTTGAAATCACTAAAGTTAAAATCTTTTCCCATTAAATCAGCTTGAATAGCTGTACTTCTATCATCATTAAATGAGCGACCTAGTGTTCTATCAATAAGATTCAAATTCTTCTTATCATTTTTCACTAATGCAGTTGATGTATTGTCATTTGTAAAGAACGAACCAAAATAAGCTACGCGAAAGTTAATTTTATCAGTAATTTGACGATTAATCCAAGCAGAATATGTTAAATTTTCCATTTTGGTTTTATCGTATTGAGTACCTAGAAATTTATGTCCCATATCAAATAGAGCTTCTGTATCATTTGCTGCTAAATTAACAGTACCACGATCAGGAACACCATTTAAATTTAAATAGTCCATTTGTACCACAACTTCTGTTTTATCATCTGGTCGCCATGCAAAAGAAGGGTTTATATAATGTCTTTTTGTTTCAATTACATCTCTATAGCTTTCACCATATTGATATGCTCCATTCAAACGAAAAGCAAATTTCTTATTATTATCTAATACTTGTTGCATATCAAAAGTTGCTCTAACATTGTTCCAACTTCCATAACGTAAACCTACTTCTTTTTCGTTATTGAATCGAGGAGTTTTTGTGACAATATTGATTACACCACCAGCAGAACCTAATCCTGTAGCAATACCTTGTGTAATAGAGGCTGCACCTTTTATAACTTGAATAGATTCCACTCCTTGCATATCACTTATTGCAGAAGCTGTACGGAAATCAGAGTCCATACGAACACCATTTTTTAAGACTGGAGTTCCTCTATATCCACGAATAGACATAGATTCTTTATAACCACCATAGTTTCCAAATAATGTAACACCTGGGACATTACGAGCAGCATCCGTAATAGTAAGAGCCCCTTGTTCTTCAATTAATTTTTCTGAAATAATTGAAATTGATTGCAATTGATCTTGAGGTGAACCAGGGAAACGCGTGATTGTTTCTAATCCTCTTTGATTCTTATTTCGATCTCCAAAAATTTCAACTTCTTGTAAAGTGTTGATAGAATCTTTTCTTTCTTTTTTAGTTTCTTGTGCAAAGGCAGTTGATAAACTAAGTAGTGTAAGAGTTGATAATAAATATATATTCTTTCTCATGCGTTATCTATATTTAATCTAAATAAAATTAATTACGCAAATTTAATTAGACTTAATCTAAATAAAAAAAAGAAATCGACTGATAGATGTCATCTATTAGTCGATTTTGTTAAATATTTTAAGATTTTTTTGTCTTACTCGAAAAAAGAGAAGTGTACGTTTCCGTATTTTTTGTGTTGTATAAAATTTGGATGATCTACAAAAGAAATATTAGAAGGATGTTCTAATATAAAATTTCCTCCTTCTTCTAACCATTGGTTGTTCATTACCAAATCAGGAATTTTTTTGTAAGCTTCTTCATCTAAATCGTAGGGTGGATCAGCAAAAATAATATCAAACTTTTTGATAGGTTGTTTATCTAAATATTTCAAAACATCACCTTTTACAGTTGTAATGATATCATCTAATTTTAATTGTTTAGCCGTTTCATCTAAGAATTTTACACAACCATAGAAGTTATCTACAGAAGTTACTTTTTTAGCTCCACGAGAAGCAAACTCTAATGAAATACCACCAATTCCTGAAAATAAATCCAGCACAGTAATTTCATCAAAATACCATTCGTTGTTTAATATATTAAATAAAGCTTCTTTTGCGAAGTCTGTTGTAGGGCGCACCGGTAAATTGTTTGGTGCAGTGATTCGTTTTCCTTTTAATGTTCCTGAAATGATTCGCATTCGAATAATTTATATAATGTAAAATATTGTCCAAGTTGTTTATCATCTTCGTTAAACGAAATATGACGAACATATTTTTTTAAGGTTTCGTAGTAATTTGGTGAAGTTAAAACGTCTCCAAAAGCATATAATGAAACTTCGTTTGAACTAATATTTAATTGATTTAATGTGTACAAAATGTAAAACAAAAAGTCTTCTTTCGTTTTTGTTTCAAATAGATTATAAAAAATAAATTCTCCATTGCTTAACACACAAACTTCTAATTTTTGGTGCATCAAATTGATGTAAACTTCATTGTTTTTCGAATTAATCAACCCATAATCAATCAAGAATTTGCCCGAATGATACAAGCGAGCATTTTGCAAATTGGGTAAAGAAAGCAAAATATCTTTTAACGGATAATGAATGTTGTATACAATAGAAGCATCTACATTTTCTAATGGACAATCAATTGCTAATTTGATAGGACTATAATCCGAAAGAGATAACAAATCTTCGAAAGGCTTGTGCGAAAGATGTGAGGGAACGACATTGATTGTAGTCGATAAAAAACAAATGTGCACATGGTCGTATTCTTGCAATAGAGTCAAATTAGAACGCAATTCATGTTCAATTTCAATCTCCGTTTTGTTAAGATTTGTAAAATCCACCGAATAGTCATACACATCCGAATACGAAGTCGATATTCCGTCGGTTGTTTTGGTAATATAACTAAGCATATCGTGTGATAATAAAATCGCTAACGAACGTTGAGTTGGTTTTGACATAAATTTTTCTTTATCCTTGAATTTTTAACTCGCTGATTAAGATGAAAATCAATCCTAATGAAATCAAAAATAACAAAATTTTGAAAGCAATCTTCATACAGAAAATTTATTTCTGTAAAGATACTACAATTATTTTGTTGATTAAAAATGCATTTCAGCCGAATCTACTTAAATTTACAGAAATTTGAAATAAAAAATAGTGAAAAAAATAGCCGTTATTCCAGCACGATATGCAGCTTCTCGTTTTCCTGGGAAATTGATGCAACAATTGGGTAATAAAACTGTCATTCGAATGACTTACGAAAATGTTGTGGCAACCAATTTGTTTGATGATGTTTTTGTGGTGACAGATTCTAAATTGATTTTTGATGAAATTGTAAACCATCAAGGGAAAGCAATTATGAGCATTAAAGAACACGAAACTGGAAGTGATCGAATTGCCGAAGCTATCGAAAATATAGAATGCGATATTATTTTGAATGTTCAGGGTGACGAACCATTTGTTAATGAAAAAGCGTTGGCTGATATTCTTTCTTCTTTTGATGGAGAAATAGGAAAAACTGTAGATGTAGCGACATTAAAAGAGTCAATCTCGGAAGAAGAAGAAATCAATAATCCAAACTTTGTAAAAGTGGTAACGGATATCAATGATTTTGCACTTTATTTCTCTCGTTCAGCGATTCCATTTGCTCGCGAATCCAATTTTACACCAAATTATTTTCGTCATTTAGGAATATATGCGTTTAGAAAGAATGCCTTATTGAATTTTTCTAAATTAGCAATGCGTCAAAATGAAAAAGCAGAAAAATTGGAACAATTGCGTTACTTAGAATATGGGATGAAAATCAAAGTAATCGAAACAGAATCAATTGGAGTTGGAATTGATACACCTGAAGATTTAGAACGTGCAAAAGAATATTTATCCGTTATTGTTAAAAAATAATCTAACTCGTTATTATCCGTTATATTTGCACTCAAATCGACTATTCTGATTGATGAAAATGAAATAATTAAGTTAATTAACTTTAAAATAATTATTTCGGTATGAATGTTGTTGTAAAATGAAGAAATAAGTTAAAATAGTGATTATGAGTGATTCATGGAAAGAATACGAAGTAGAAGGATTAATTGACAAAAGATCTTTCTTGGTATCAAAAGATGGTCTTGTTAAAAAATTATACACAGGACAAGATAAATATAAAATTTTAGAAGGAGCTATCAATAATGGTTATCGCGCAATTTGGGTAACAAAAGCAGACGGAAAACGTACAGCAAAATATGTCCACAAAATGGTAGCGGAAACTTTTTTGCCTAATAAAGAAAATAAAGAATATGTCGTTCATTTAGACCATAATAAATTAAACAATGCAATGAATAATTTGCAATGGGCAACGTTGGAAGAATGGAAAGAGCATAACAAACATTTATTTAGAATGATGAAGGGACGTTCTCGTTTAGACAGCATTCCGAATAGTAAATTAACAGAAGCACAAGTAATTCGTTTGAAAAAGAAATTACTCGATCCTAATAGAAAGACTAAAATTTCTACTTTAGCCAAACAATTTAATATTTCTCAAGGACAAGTTTACCGTATTTTAAGAGGTGAAAACTGGTCACATATAGAAGTTAAAAAAGACTAAAAATCATTCTCTCATAATAGAACTTTAAATTAGTTTTTATATCTTGTTCAACAGATTCAAAAAAAAATGAAAAAAGTTCTTATGTTGAAATTGACATTTAGTATGCTTATGATTTCGTTATTTTCTGTAGCAACATACGCACAAGAAGCAGAACAAATTATTGAAAATCATATTCAGAAAACAGGAGGAGAAGCAGCTTGGAATAATTTGAACAGTATTATCCTAAAAGGAGAAGCCATCATTAATGTAGGAGATTCTTATCCTATGATTGTTTATCACCAACGGCCATACAACAAGAAAGTGGTGTTTGTGATGAACGGAAAAGAAATATTAAATGAAGGTTATGATGGCAAAATAGGGTGGACTTATAGTGAAGTTGCAAAGAAAAATGTAGCTGTAAAAAATTATAAACCAGATTCTTTTGATTCGGATATTTTAAAGTATAAACAAAAAGGATTTAAGATAAAATACTTAGGTATAGATAAATATGATCAAAATAATAGCTGTTATAAAGTTGAATTAACCAAAAATACAAATTCAACAATTTATTGTTTTGATAAAAATTCTTACGAAATTGTAATGGAGAAGAATAAAGAAGAAACCCTTTATTACTCTAATTTTAAAACATTCAATGAATTGTCCTTTGCGACAAAAGTGGTTGGAAAACCTACCGAAGGAGGAGAATATATCATAAAATTCAATGATATTAAAATTAATCCAGCCATTGATAAGAAACATTTTAAATTCTAACTAAAAAAGTGATTCGTAACAAAGGATCACTTTTTTATTTCGATTAATTTATACAACTTAGTAACATAAGTTTTTTATTTTTGTACTCTTAAAAAGAAATTAAAATATGGCTTTAGATTCTATATTTGATCAAAATAGAAAATACGAGAAGAGGTTTTTACTAAGGTTATTAGAAAAAGCAAGAAAAGATTATCCAGATTCAATTTCTTTTATCGATGATTTAATCTCAAAACTTCAAAATAACTCAAATTATCGTTTAATTTTTCGAGAGGAACTTCAAAAAACGTTCGGAAAAATTAATATCGTAAGCTATTTAGTAGACAGTGGAATTCATTTAGAAGATAATTTATTTTCTATTTTTCGTAAAAAAATTATGGATTCGCTTTTGCCAGATATCGAGGATAACAATGAATTAACTTCTGTTGTGAACGAAATTTTTTACAATTCAAAAAATCTACAAGCAATTCGAATAATTCCTCGTGATCGATGGAAAAAACTTTTCGAAGTCTTGTATCAAGATGTTGAAATAGAGAATTTTAAAGGGAATACCAATAATGTACAAAACCAACTTTTACAAGCTATTTCTATTCTTACAGTTCGTATTACGGGAGGGTTTTCGGACAAAGAAATGATGCGTTATAGTAATGAAGTAAATTATTTGAACAATCCATTCTCTAAACTTTCAATGCAAATTAGTAACATTATTGAAAGTCCACAAGCTGGATTTGATATGTTAGAAATTAAAGAAAGTATTTCCAAATGTAAACATTTGTTAAATGACATTTTAACTCAAAAAGATTACAAAGGAATCTCCTTGAAAGTAGCTTCGAAGATAAATCGTTTGCAACAACAATTGGCACGTTTGCAAATAATACTTAATAGTTTCAATGAGTTAAAGCTTCATGGTTTGATTTCTTTTTACAGTTTTGCTACTAAGAAATGGGTTGAATTTTATGCGCCAAAGAATTTTATGAGCAATCAATTGAGTTCTACGGTATATTTGATTACGTTTTTAGTAACTTACCATAATGGAAAAACAGGCGAGAAGTATATCACGCAAACAGCCAAAGAATACAATAAAATGTTTTGGACGGCTTGTGGTGGAGGTTTAGTCGTTTCTTTTTTGTGTTTTATTAAAACAGGAATAGGGAATATACCTGACACTTCACCGCTATTTAAAGCATTTTTCTTTAGTATAAATTACGCTGTTGGTTTTTGTACAATTTACCTTACTCATATGACACTGGCTACAAAGCAACCTTCTATGACTGCTGCCCGACTTGCTCGTGCGCTCGTGCCAACATCAGGATCGGAGCTAAATGTCAAAGATTTTACAACCTTATTTGCACAATTGGTAAGAAGCCAAATGATTGCTTTTTTAGGAAATGTTGTAGCAGGTTTCGTAGTTTCATTGGGGATTTTTTATTTGTTGAATCAAATTTTAGGCTTCGAGGTAATTAAGTATTCTAAGGCTTATCATTATTGGGAAGAAGTAGTGATAATGGATTGGCATATTTTCTATTTTGGAGCTATAGCAGGTGTTTTCTTGTTCCTTTCTGGATTAATTTCAGGAATGACGATTAACAGTCAACGCTTTCATAATATTCCTGAACGTATTTACAATCATCCTATTCTAAAAAAATCATTCTCAGAACGTAGAAGAAGAAGAATTTCGAATTGGTTTGAGAAAAATTTGGGTGGAGTTGTCGGAAATGTAGCTTTTGGTTTTATGATGGGATGTGCTTTTTTGATAGGTGATTTCACTGGACAACCATTCGATATTCGACACATTACTTTCGTATCAGGTAATTTTGCTATTGGTATTGGAGGAATGGGATATCATTTTGATATTGGACCTATGATTATTGGTTTTATTGCAATCTTTATGGTTGGTTGGAGTAATTTCTTAGTCAGTTTTATTTTATCTTTATTGATGGCCATGAGATCTAATAACATACCTTTTTATAAGATCTTTATGATGATAGCACATACATTAAAAGCTTTTTTCAGTAATCCTTTACCATTTTTTGTTCCACCTCTTTGGACAAAAAGAAAAGAAGAAGCATAAGTTGAAAATGGAAACAAATTTAGACAAACAATTACGATACGATAAAGCTTATCTTAAAATGGCTTTTGAGTGGGCAAATTTATCCTATTGTGAACGTAAAAAAGTTGGTGCAATTATTGTTAAAAATCGAATGATTATTTCTGATGGTTATAATGGTACACCAAGTGGATTCGAGAACAAATGTGAAGACGAAGCAGGAAACACCAAATGGCATGTTCTGCATGCTGAAGCAAATGCAATTCTGAAATGTGCAACGTCAACTCAATCTGCTGAAGGAGCAACTTTGTACATTACTCTTTCGCCTTGTACAGATTGTAGCAAATTGATTTTACAGGCAGGTATAAAGCGTATTGTCTACATTCAACAATATAAAGACCTTTCAGGGTTAGATTTTTTAGAAAAAGCAGGAATAACAATTCAACAGATTACAGAAGAAGAATTATACAAGTAAATGAGAAGTTTTTTCAAAGTTATTAATGTCGTATTAATCGTACTGATTATTTTCTTGATCGGATTTATGGTTGGGAAAAAATACGACTTTGCGTTCGATGAAAACAAGGATATTGTAGGTTTGCAATATTCGGATAATGAACAGAAAATTCGTCGATTAGTTTCTTTGATAGACAACGAATATGTAAACGATGTTAATTCGGATAGTTTAGTGGATGATGCAATCAACTACATGGTTGGTAAATTAGATCCTCACAGCAAATATATAGACAAAGCTTCTGTACAAAAGGCTGAAGAACAATTGAAAGGTGAATTTGTAGGGATTGGTGTGCAATTTCGAATGTTGAATGATACAATTGTAATCGAACGAACTTTACCTGGAACTTCAAATTTTGGAAAACTTCAATTTGGGGATCAATTAATAGCTGCAGACAATCAGTCGTTAATTGGCAAAGATAACAAAACGATAGAAAATCTATTGAAAGGTAAAAAAGGGACTGAGGTTAAACTTTCTGTGATTAGAGAGGAGAAACCTCTTACAATTTCGATAAAACGGACAATTGTTCCGTTGCCAACTGTTACAGGAAAACATATGTTGACAAACGAAATTGGGTATCTAAAATTAACCCGTTTTTCTGAAAATTCGGCTAAAGAAGTTCATCAAGGTTTAAATGATTTGTTAGATCAAGGGATGCAAACCTTGGTATTCGATTTACGAGGTAATCCTGGTGGTTTGATGCATATTGCAGAAGAAATAGCGGATGAGTTTCTGACTAAAAATGAATTGATTGTTTATACACAAGACAAACAAAAACGAAAAAAATACATTTACGCAACCAATAAAGGTCTTTTTGAAGAAGGTAAAATTTATGTCTTAATGGATGAAAATTCGGCTTCTTCGAGTGAGATTGTTGCAGGAGCTTTACAAGATTATGGAAGAGGAATTATTGTGGGGCGTCGCTCTTTTGGTAAAGGTTTGGTGCAGCGCGAAATTAATTTAGGTGATGACACAAAAGTTCGGTTAACGGTTGCTAATTATTACACACCTTCGGGACGATCTATCCAAAAACCATTCGATAAGAAAACAGCAAAATACAGCGATGACTTATACAAACGATTGAAGTCAGGAGAGCTATACAATAAAGATTCAATCAAAATCAATAAAGAGTTAGAGTTTACAGCGCCATCTGGTAAAAAAGTGTATGGTGGCGGTGGAATTATACCTGACGAATTTGTTGCTTTAGATACAAATTCTGTATCAAATTGGCTGTATTATAACCAAGACTCCAATTATTTTAATGATTTTTTATTTAAAAAAATCTATTCAATTCGCGATTTCTTTATGTTTCATAACGAGGCGATTTTTCTAAAATATTTTAGTGCCGGAATGTATAGAAATGAGTTTTTAGGTGTTTTAGGAATTCCTTCTAATGAGTTCAATCCTGTGTTTTCAACAACTGTTGATAACTACATGAAAGCAACAATCGCAGGTAGTTTATATGGTTCGCGTGCATTTTATCAAGTTTGGATGCCCGAAGATGAAATGATAAAGCGTATTTTTGAACTTGAAAAAATAATGAAGTAAATGCTGTGGAAAGATGCTTTGTATGACTATCAAATGTATCTGAAATTAGAAAAAAGAGTTTCTGACAATACGATTGAAGGTTATCTACGCGATATTCAAAAATTAATTAATTATTCGGATAAACAACCATTAGATTATTCACAAGATGATTTGAGGGATTTTGTGCACGATTTTGCCTCGAGCGATTATAGCGTTCGTTCGCAAGCACGTGTAATATCTGGCCTGAAAAGTTTCTTTGGTTACTTACAACTTGAAGATTTTAGAGAAGATAATCCAACTTCTTTACTCGAAACACCAAAAATAGGAATGAAACTTCCTGATGTACTATCAGAAAAAGAAATTGATAAAATGATCGAAGTAATTGATTTATCAAAACCAGAAGGACAGCGAAATCGTGCTATTATAGAAGTGCTATATGGTTGTGGTTTACGTGTTTCGGAATTGATTAATCTTAAAATTTCTGATCTTTTTTTTGACGATGGTTTTATTCGTGTCATAGGAAAAGGAAACAAACAAAGACTTGTTCCGATAAGCGATTATACGATAAAATATATTAACTTGTACAAGGATAGTATTCGTATTCATATTCCTATTCAAGTTGGATACGAAGATTTTTTATTCCTAAATAGACGAGGGAAAAATCTAACACGTGTCATGATTTTTACAATTGTAAAAGAGTTGTCGATAATTGCTGGAGTTAAAAAGACAATTAGTCCACATACATTTCGTCATTCTTTTGCCACTCATTTATTAAAAAATGGAGCAGATCTTCGTGCAATTCAGCTGATGTTAGGACATGAAAGTATTACGACGACAGAAATTTATACGCATGTTGATCAAGAATTTATTCGAGATGCGATTATCAAATTTCATCCAAGAAATAAATAACCATCAACCTAAATAAGATGATAAAATCATTCAAATTTTGTCCCAACTGTGGACATGCAATCAATCACTTTGATTTTAGAAAAATGACATGCAACAACTGCGATTTAGTTTATTATCAAAACGTAGCTGCGGCTGTGGCAGTTATTCTAATAAGAGAAGATAAGATTTTATTTACCGTTCGTAATAAAGAGCCAAAGAAAGGAATGTTAGATTTGGCAGGAGGGTTTACAGATCCTGATGAATCGGCAGAAAGAACATGCCAGCGCGAGATAGAGGAGGAGTTAGGAATTACAATTCCAATCGAAAAATTCAACTATTTTATTTCACAACCCAATGATTACGAATACAAGGGAATCCCTTATAAGACGTGTGATTTAGCTTTTATTGCTGATTTTCCTGACGAAGATATTATTCTTGAAAAAGAAGAAATTGCAGCTGTAAAATGGATTGCTATTAAGGATATTAATTTAAATGATATCGGTTTTGATTCATTACGAAAAGTAGTTGAAACGTATATAAATTCTTTGAAATAACTAACATAATGTGATATTGAAACATTTAAAAATAACATTTCAACTTCACATCTTAAAAAAATAAACAATGAAAAAAATACTTTTATTAAGTGCTATTTTCCTAACAATAGTTTCATGTAGTACGCAAAATGTAGCGGTTGATTATGACCGAAATTTTAACTTTGAACAGAACAAGACCTATACGTTTTCTCAATCAGTGGATTTAGGTTTAAATGATTTAGATTCTGCTCGATTATTTTCTTCAATCGAAAAAGGAATGTTGTATAGAGGTTTTCAGAAAACCAATGAAGGGAATTTAATGGTTGATATTAAACCAGAAGAATTCGTTTCGACACAACAAAATTCTGATGTAGGTATCGGTATGGGAACAGGTGGTTACGGTTTTGGTGGAGGAGTTTCTGTCGGGATTCCGATTACCTCACAAAAGTTAAATCAAAACTTTATGATTTCGATGACTAATGCTGGTCGATTGGTATGGGAAGGAACACTTAAAATTCAAATGCCTTTAAAGGCTTCTCCAGAAACGCGTGCAGCAAATATACATAAAGGGGTTAATAAGTTATTACAAAAGTTTCCACCGAAAAAGAAATAAAGAGACTGTATCACAATTTGAGAAAACAGTCTCTTTTGTGTTTTTTCTTAGACTCCAATCTGAGTAAAGTTTTAAATAGAAGATTTTTACCTAACATCATTAAGTTGTGAGACTTCTTCTTTTAAATGATTTAATTCAAGGATCGAATTATCAATATCATTTTAGCTTAACTTTTACTTCTTCTCCGTCAGATTTAACTTCTACAAATAACTCAAGAAATTCGCTACTATTTTTATAATATTCATAAGGTTTATAATAATCTGTTCTACCTCCATATCCGTTATATGCACTTCCAGTATATTGATTTCCTGAAAAAGTTGTAGTATAATTTAAAGTTCCATATAAATAATACTTACCAGGTTTCATATTCGGAAATGTAAATTCTCCACTACTATTGGTAATAGCCTCTATTCTATATCTGTAAGCAGCAGGTTCCATATAAACAAATCTATTTTTTTTTGGATTATGTTTAGCTTTATCTTTCCATAAGGTATAGTAATCATTAAAATAAGGTGTTACAGGAAATAAGATTACTTTGATTTTATTTGCATATATTTTATTTCCTGTTTTAAGACCAAAATGAGAATTAGATCGTGCTCTTGTAAATGCAACTCCAGTAATTTTTCCATTACCAATTGCGAGCATATTTTTAGTGGCTATAGAATCAAATTTTGTTTTGGGTTGAGTAATAATCTCAGTTTGCTTTTTTAATTGAGCATCCTTTACAGATTTCTCGGGTTCAACATATTGAGCATTAATAAAAAAACTAAGGTGTAGAAAAGCTCCAATTAATAAAGTGTTTTTCATAATCATTATGATTTTTAATTAATTTTAAAAATACTATAATTTATTTAATTTCGTTATATGTTTATGTAAAACTGATTAACTTATACTAATTCGTGATTAATAGAGATTTTTTTATTTATAAATTGAAAATCAATTCGTTTTCCTCTGATTGTTGAAGTTTAGATTGTTGTAATAGTTTCAATGTTTCAGGTTGATTCGCATTAGCTTTAGCAGCAATTTTATCCAATTTTAATTCATTTTTTGCGTAATCTACAATAGCATTTAGCACTTCTGTTCCATAACCTTTGTTCTGAAATTTACGTTTCAAACGAATGTTAATAACAGGACCATATTTAGTTTGGCGTAAACCGCCCCATCCAACAAATCGCCCGCTCTTTTTTTCATGCACACCCCAAAGACCAAAACCATGCTCTTGGTAATGTTTTTCCATGCTTTCTATAAAAAACTTTGCTTCCTCTTCAGATTTATAAGGTTTTTCATTAACGATTTTCATCAATTCTTTGTCCGAATTTAATTGAAATAATTCGAACGCATCAATTTCGAAGAACTCTCGTAATACCAAACTTTTTGTTTCGCAAATAACTTTCATTAAAACGTTTTAGTTGATGCAAAGTTAATTCGATTTAGAGAATAAAAAAAGTCTTACCAATTCAGATAAGACTTTTATAGTTACTTTTTATTCGGTGTTTTAGTTTTTGGAGGTGCTGCTGTTGCTTCCGAAACTTTTTGGTTAATCTCCAGTGTCAAGATTTGTCTTTTTAGATTGAAAATTTCTGTATCTTTTTGATCAATCTTAGCATCTAAATCGTTTACTTTTTGCGTTAATTCGGCAACTTGCTTTTCTTTTTCGTTTAATTGCGCATAGAAAAGTTTAGATTTTTCTCCAGTACTATTTAAAGCTGAATACAATTCTTGCAAATTCGTATCGTGTTCTTTTTGAGCAATTCTAATCATAGATTGCGCATTCGATAAAGCGGTATCTTTGATGTGCAACTCACTCTTCGTTTTAGCTAAATCTTTTTCAAGAGTTTCTATTTTAAGATTTGCTAATTTCAACTCTTTCGATGTATTCGACTGATCGTCTAAAGCTTTGTAGTAATTAATTTCTAATTCTTGGTGTTGTTTCTGAGGTACGCAACTTGTAATTGCGAAAAGGGTAAAACAACAAAGTACAATTTTTTTCATTTCTATAATCTTAAACGTCTAACTCTAATAAAACAGGACAATGATCCGAGTGCTTTGCATCTGGTAGAATTGTAGCACGCGTCATTTTTTCTTCTAAAGTAGTACTTACCATATTGTAATCTATTCTCCAACCTTTATTATTGTTACGAGAATTTGCTCGATAAGACCACCATGAATAATGATGAGGTTCTTTTACAAAATATCGGAAAGAATCAATCATGTTACACTCATCAATAAAAGCTGACATCCATTCTCTTTCGATGGGTAAAAATCCCGAAACTTTTGCGTTACGAACAGGATCATGAATATCAATTGCTTCGTGACAGATGTTGTAATCACCACAAATTACTAAATTAGGATGTGATATTTTAAGCTCTTTGATGTAATCCTTAAAATCATCACAAAACTGTAATTTAAAATCTAATCGTTCAATATTAGTTCCACTTGGTAAATATAAACTAATGACGGAAACATTGTCAAAGTCAAGCCTCAAAACACGTCCTTCTCTGTCAATATAATCTATTCCAGTTCCGATTTGTACGTGATTAGGTTTTATTTTAGAAAAAATTGCGACACCGCTATATCCTTTTTTCTCTGCAGCATGCCAATAAATATGGTAGCCCAAATCCTCGAAGGGTTTTGTGTCTACTTGTTCTTGCATCGCTTTTGTTTCTTGAATACAAAAAACATCTGGTTGTGCGGCTTCTAACCAATCAACCAAACCTTTGGTTATCGCAGCGCGAATTCCATTTACATTGTAACTGATGATTTTCATAGAAAGCGAAATTAATAAATATTTATGACGGATTGATTTAGAATGATAAATAAAGTGAATATTTTTTGTAACTTTTTAGAAATTAATACGTCTTAATAATAAAAAGCATCAATATGAAATACATTGTTCTTCCTATTTTAATAGTCAGTTCGTTTGGATTAGCGAGTTGTTCGGTAGATTTAAATTCTAAATCTCCTGCTTCTAATTATTTAGATCGTGCAGAAGCAAGTGATAATACGATCAAAGAGATACGAAAAATTTCTTCTTTTGAAGGAATTGATGTCAGTAGTGCAATAAATGTAACGGTTTCTGATGGTAATTATGATGGCGAAATTTCTGTTGAAGCCCCAGATAATATCTTGGATAGAATTGTAACCGAAGTAGAAAAAGGTATTTTAGTGATTAAAATTAAAGGTACTGTTAATCTGAAAAATGCTACGATTAAAGTTAACTTTCCACATAAAAAATTACGTTCATTCAATCTTTCTGGTGCAACGAATGTAACCGTTATTCCAACCCAAAAAGTAGAAAAATTAGCAGTAGATTTATCGGGAGCAAGTAATTTGAAATTAGATGTAGTTTCTAATTCTATTTCTGTTGATAATTCTGGCGCTTCAAGCATGAAAATTACTGGAAATGTACAGGATTTAAACATCTCTGTTTCGGGAGCATCATCGTTTATTGGAAAAGAGCTTAAAGCTGCAAATGTAACAGTAGATTGTTCTGGAGCAAGTTCAACAACTGTTTGGGCTGTGAATAGCTTGACTGCCGATAGTTCTGGAGCAAGTTCTGTTCGCTATGTAGATGAAAATGGATTGAAAACGAAAGTAAGTACTTCTGGAATGTCTTCAATAAAAAAGATGTAAGTCTTTTATAAATGTAAAATATTAGCATAAAAAAATCGGATGAATTTCATCCGATTTTTTATGCTTTTAAATGTTTTATATTAAAACTGCCAACCTAATGTCAACAAGAATAAATTGTTGTCTAATTTAACTTTTGGGGCATATGTATTAGGTAAAGAAACAAAATTGTAGCTTGTGTCAATATAATCTGTTCCACCTATTAACTGTTGGTATTTTTGAGTTTGGTATTGATAAGCAGCGTCAATATAGAATCCTCCAAAATCGTATCCTAAACCAAAACTTGCACGGTTAATATCTCCTTGAAAAGCTTTAGATAAAACAGCAGCGTTTGTTACCACATTGTTTTCATTTGCTAAATCGATAGAGAAATCTTTGTAAGGAGAAGTGACATAGTTGTATCCGGCTCTTACTTTGAAACGATCTACACGATACTCTGCACCAACTCTAACTTCGCTCGAGTTCTTTACAAAATCATTGATGAAGTTGTTTGTATTATTGAAATATTGAGAAGGTTTTAATTTTGTGTCGTTATTCATGTGGTACGTATAATCAGCACCAATTGATAAGTTTTTACCCACAACAAAACCTAAACTTCCTACTAAACGCCCACCACGAGTCATGTCATAATCTGAAGAATACATATAGTAAGAATCAACTGCTCCATCATTGTTAAAGTTTGCAGCATAATAATCTTCAGCAACATTGTACCAAACAGGAGAATGATAAGCTGCTCCTAAACGTACATTGTGGTTCACTTTGTAAATAGCTCCTAAAGAGAACGAAAAGCCTTGTCCTATTTCACTATAAGGTGCACCATCTGCGTTATAAACATAGGTTTGACCATTGTTATCATCACGTTCGGCATATTGTTCAAATCCTGAATAATTTGTTTCATGAAAATTTAATCCTGCACCTAAATAGATTTTATCATCATAACTTGTACCTAAATTAACCGAGAATTTAGATTTGTATCCGTCAATATCTTTAATGTAACCATTAAAAGTTCCATCAGGATTATTAAATTTAATCCCTTCGTTCGTGCCAATTGTTGAATAATTGTCTAAGCGTTGATTAAGAAAAGCTACTCCAACAGAAAACCTGTTCCATTTAGAACCAGGGTTTTCGAAAACAAATGTTCCTCCGAATTGTTGAAAATCAAAATTACTATCAGATTCTTTTATTTTTGTTCCAAAAGTAGTTGTGTTGTTAAATGTAGAAACTCCAGCTGTAAATTGTACATCAGAATTAATTGCAACACCTAATCCTGCAGGGTTTTGTTCTACAGAGTTTATATCACTTCCTAAAGCTCCAACAGCTCCACCAACACCAATATATTTGGCATTTCCACTATTGATATCTTGAGAGTATAAATTAATTGCGTTTGTAGAGTACTGAGTGTCGTAACCTGTACCTTGTTGTGCAAAAGCAAATGCACCAATTAAGGTGCAAAGGCTTGTAATTATTTTTTTCATTATTAATTATCTAAATCAAATTATCTTCTTCCTCCACCACGAGAGCCTCCGCCTCCCATGCTTCCACGAGATCCACCTCCCATGCTTCCGCTGCTCATGCTACTTCCTCTACTTGGAGCGGGAGTTGAGTATGAAGGACGAGAGTTATTCATACTTCCTCTGTCGTAACTTCTACTTGGTTGTTGATATTGTTGTGCTTCTCTCGTTGGTCTTGTGTTGTATGTTGGTTGCTGTGTTTGAGCTGGTCTTACTTCACGAGTTGGACGAGTTGTGTTATTTTGTCCCTGATTAACAGAAGGTCTAACTTCTCTTGTTGGACGTGTATTGTTTATTTGTCCTTGATTGATCGTTGGTCTTACTTCACGAGTTGGACGAGTTGTGTTATTTTGTCCTTGATTAACAGTAGGTCTAACTTCTCTTGTTGGACGAGTTTCTCGAACAGTACTTGTACTTCCTGGTCTCACTTCACGAGTAGGACGAGTTGCAGAACCGTTAATATTACTAACTCTTGAAGGTCGAATTCCGTTAGAGACATTTCCTCTTCCGTAACTTCCTATTGGACGTGTTGAATTGATTGAGTTATTAAAACGACCTCCGTTTCTATATCCTGGCTGAGAATAAATCCCTCTTGGACGATAGTATCCATAATATCCATTACCATAGTAACCAGGATATCCATACCAATTATTCCATCCATAATATCCTGAATAGTAAGGTCTGTTCCAACCCCATCCGTAGTAACCATTGTACCAAGGGCTGCTCCAACCCCAACCGAATGAGATCCCAAATCCATTTCCGTACCATCCGCCATACCAAGGGTTATAATAACCCCAACGATATGGATTATAAAATCCACCCCAGCCATAGCTGTACCAAGGATAGTTGTTCCAAATGTTAATTTCTACACCGTCATTTCTTCCCCAATTATAACTGTTAGTTCCGCTTAGTGAAAGCGTATAATCATTGTTTCCGAAATAGTTGTATCCACCTAAATCGTATCCGTTAATTTTAACTTTTGTTGTCGATTTTTCAGAAGTACCATTTTGTGTACTATCCAAATCATCTTGGTAATAAAATTGCTCTGCTCCATTTCCTTCGGCATCAAAGTATGGACTACCAATTTTTATTTCTCCAGGATTATCTTGTTCATTATCGTCTTGTGGTTGAGCTTGTTGATATGTTTTATCTGTTTTCGGGTTGTAATAAACACCGTCGCTTTCGTAACCACTTGGTTGATAAGTCGAACAAGAAGAAATTCCTAACGCGGCTACCAGTAATAGAGTAGTTGAAGAAATTTTATTAGAAATTTTATAAACTTTGTTCATAATTATAAATTTACATCGTTTGTAATAATTAAATTTGCATAAATTTAATGGCAATAATAATGCCAAGTAAAGATACGAAACTTATCAACAAATATAAAAGATTATGGCAAAATTAACAACTCGTGCTGAGGATTATTCTAAGTGGTACAATGAGCTTGTTGTAAAAGCGAATCTAGCTGAAAATTCGAAGGTTAGAGGTTGTATGGTGATTAAACCATACGGATATGCTATTTGGGAAAAACTACAAGCAGAACTAGACAAAAGATTTAAAGAAACTGGTCATCAAAATGCTTATTTCCCCTTATTTGTTCCTAAAAGTTTATTCGAGGCCGAAGAAAAAAATGCAGAAGGTTTTGCAAAAGAGTGTGCAGTTGTTACACATTATCGATTAAAAAATGATCCAGATAACAAAGGAAAATTGATCGTGGATCCCGAAGCAAAGTTAGAAGAAGAATTAATTGTTCGTCCGACTTCCGAAGCAATCATTTGGAGTACTTACAAAGGTTGGATACAATCGTATCGTGATTTACCAATCTTAATTAATCAATGGGCAAATGTTGTTCGTTGGGAAATGCGTACACGCTTATTTTTAAGAACAGCTGAATTTTTATGGCAAGAAGGACATACTGCTCACGAAACACAAGAAGAAGCAATTGCAGAAGCACAACAAATGCAGGAAGTGTATGCTGATGTGGTAGAGAATTTTATGGCTATTCCAGTTGTAAAAGGTAGAAAATCAGATTCTGAACGTTTTGCTGGTGCTGATGATACGTATACAATCGAAGCATTGATGCAAGATGGTAAAGCCTTACAAGCGGGAACTTCTCACTTTTTAGGTCAAAATTTTGCGAAAGCATTTGATGTGAAATTTGCAAGTAAAGAAGGTAAACAAGAGTATGTTTGGGCAACTTCTTGGGGTGTTTCTACTCGTTTGATGGGGGCATTAATTATGACTCATTCTGACGATTTAGGATTGGTTTTACCTCCGAAATTGGCACCAATTCAAGTGGTGGTTGTTCCAATTTATAAAACTGAAGAACAATTAGAAGAGATTCGTCAAGTGGTTGATAAATTTACGTCAGAATTGAAATCGAAAGGAATTTCAATCAAATTTGATGATGATGATAAAACGAAACCAGGATGGAAATTTGCTGAATACGAACTGAAAGGTGTTCCTGTACGAATTGCAATAGGTCCAAAAGATTTAGAAAAAGGTCATGTTGAGGTAGCGCGCCGTGATACGTTAGAAAAACAATTTATTGCTTTAGATCATGTTTCAACAGAGGTAGAAAAATTATTAGAAGATATTCAAAATAATTTATTCCAACGTGCAGTAGACTTCCGCGATACGCATACAACAGAAGCTTCAACTTTCGAAGAATTTAAAGATATTATCGAGCAAAAAGGAGGTTTTGTTTCTGCCTTATGGGATGGAACAGAAGAAACGGAAGAAGCAGTGAAAAATGCAACAAAAGCAACTATTCGTTGTATTCCTCAAGCGTTCGAAATACCAACAGAAGGAGTGGATGTTTTCTCTGGAAAACCTGCAAAATACAGAGTTTTATATGCGAAAGCGTACTAAAAATTAAATCTTACTAATAAAAAAAGAAGCTATAAATAGCTTCTTTTTTTATTTTGTCTTATGTTATTCTGATGTAATTGCTGTAGTAGGAAAACTATTTTTTTTAGTTTTTAACACGTTTAAAATAAATTCCTTGAATCTGGATACTCTTAAATATTTTGGAAATGAAGTTTCCTTTTTTTAGAGTAATATGTATTCATTCTTCAACGTTTTATGCGAGTACCCTCCCACTTAGACCGAATAAACCTCCCTATTTATTCGGTATAGATGCGATAAAAACGCACTATAGAGGTAGTATAAAGGCGTTATAGAAGGATGAATGTAAGCAATCGAATTGAAAGAATCTTGAAAAAATAGAAGCGTTTCTAATTCATTGAAGCTGAGTGATAAATATAGTATATTATGGTCGATTTCTATCAATCTTTTATTAAAATTAATTGAACAAATTTTCCAATAAATTCTCAAACAAAAACTGTTCTAATTGTTATAATTAACTATGGTAGAGCGAAGAAAGGAAAGATTTAAACAAAGGAATAACAAAAATTACCTATAATTTCTTAAATTTACCAACAGAAGTTCTTTGGAATGCATCCAAAAAGATCAATTATACCTACGATGCAAGTGGTGTAAAGTTAAGAAAAATCGTAACAGATGGGACTACCATTACTACAACCGATTATTTAGGTGGTTTTCAGTACCAAAACAATGTATTACAGTTTTTCCCAACAGCAGAAGGATATGTTAATGTGACCAATGGTACAGCATTTAATTATGTGTACAATTATACTGATCATTTTGATTCATGAATGAAAAACTTTAATAAAGTTTTTCGTGAAATGACCCGAGTGAAGCGAGTGTACGCGTAAGTTATGCGTGGGACGATGTCAATAGTAAATTAAAAACCGTAAACGAAGATCATTATTATCCGTTTGGATTACAACATAGAGGGTATAATAAACCTCAAAAAAGTATAATAGGAGAAGTAGGTAATGTAGAAATTGGTGTAGGTATTGGAAGTTTAGGTTCAGGTTCAGATAACTATAAGTACAAATACAACGGCAAAGAACTGCAAGAGGAATTGGGATTGAATATGTACGCTATGGACATGCGACAATATGATCCTACTATTGCAAGATGGGTTGTTCAAGATCCCGTTGTACATCATTCTATGTCTCCTTATATTGCTTTTGATAATAATCCAGTTTATTGGGCAGACCCTAGTGGAGGAGATGCTACTAGTTGGTTAAATGATTTATATAATAAATCTCAAAATGGAGATACATGGAATAATAACGGTGATAGTACATTTACAAATGAACGAAATGGAGATACTTCAAAATGTAATGATTGCAAAGATATAAAACCTTCTAAACCTCAAATGAGAGGTATGAAATTTTGGAATGAAGAAACAACATGTGTTGATGGTAAAGGAGGTGCGTATAATATAGGTCTTGATTATATTGATAAAAAATCTCATAAATTATATACTTCTGAATGGGTTGATGATAAACAATCACAATACTTAATAGAGAAAGGACAATCATTTATATTTGATAATATAATAAAAATGTTTGGTCTTGAAGATTTACCAAGTGAATCTATTAAAGCTATTGTTGATAAATTAATGTCTGGTAAATATGTAATTAAAGAAAGAAATGTCAATATCAGTACTTATTCCATATACTCATGGAATGGAACGATATCTTCAAATATTTTTACTGGCGAAATTAATGGTGTTGATTTTAGAGGATTATCAAATAAACGTATAAAAACCGCATACAATAAATCTTCATATACAGAAATGGGCATATTTTCTAATACAGGAAAATTAATGCATAGTTATAAGGATTATTCAGGAATTAGGCAGATATATGAAAATGGTAATATTCTTAAATTTAATAACACTCCTGTAAAATCTTTTGGAACAACTTCAACAACGAGATAATATGAAATTCTGGAAAGTATTAAAATTTATAATTTGTATATTAATGTCGAGTTTTTTAATAAAAAATATATTTTATTATTATTCTCTATATATTGAAAATAAATCATTAATTGAAAACAGTAGCCATGTTAATAATATATCTATTATATTAATCATCATGCTATTAATTAACGTATGTTACAAATTTTTAATAAAATATAAAAATGAATATTCTTTAACATTGTTTTCATATAATTTTTTGTATCTAATGATTTTATGTCTATATATAAAATATATCTTAAAAATAGAAAATCCAATCACTCAAGAATATTTAAGTATTAAAATTTTAATTTATTCTTTTTTAATACAGATATTAGTATTGTTCTTTTTTTATTTAATAAAGAAAAAACAAAAAAAATATAACATAAAATTAAATTCTTTTTATGGAAGAATTTTTATAATAGTTATAATTATATTGTATTCTTCTTTTAACATGAATAAGTCAAATAATTTTGAGATAATATATTTCTTATTATTCTTGTTAAGTGGATATAGAGAATTCTATTCCAGTAGTATTATTTCAAATACAAATTCACAATAACACAAAGGTAGTGTTCCAAATGTGTTGTTTTTACACAATACTCACAAAAACAATTAATTAACTATAAAATAATTTTACTCAATAGTGGACTAATCTCTACTATTGGGTATTTTTATGCGTTTAAAACAGCTAAAGTCAATTCATTTGATAAGTTTGTGTATTAGATGTGTTGGTAGAAAATTTTAACACAATTTATCATTAACAATGTATGACAAAATCAACTTTTACGATAGAAAATCAAGCAAAAATGTGTTCCAATTGATCACTAAATTAATTAAACACGGTAAAACGAAGAATGGAAACCAACACTATAAATGTAAAAATTTTCAAAAAACGAGTGTAGAAAATTATAACAATTGTAGGTGTTATGAGGCTTTGAACAACCTTACACCTTCGGATGTTTATTTTGGTAGAGCAGATAAAATTTTGGAACAAAGAGCAATTATTAAACAACAAACAATTGCAAAAAGAAGGCAGTTGTATTTTCAAGAAAAAATAATAAATTTATAAACCAAACACTCTCTTAATTTTTAGAAAGAGGTGTCCAAATCATTTTGACAACGTACAGTGTATGATTATGAAAATGCAAATAAAAGTAATAAGTTACAGAAGGTAACCGATTCATCTCTAACTTTAGGCTTCAACGATGGAAACAAAACAGGAAACGATTATACGTATGATGTCAACGGGAATCTAACCAAAGATTTAAACAAAGGAATAGCAGGAATTACCTATAATTTCTTAAATTTACCTACAGAAGTTCTTTGGAATACGTCCAAAAAGATCAATTATACCTACAATGGAGCAGGTGTAAAGTTGAATAAAGTTGTAACAGACGGAACTACTGTAAGCACAACAGAGTATCTAGACGGATTTCAGTATAAAGATGGTGTATTGCAGTTTTTCCCAACAGCAGAAGGTTATGTCAATGCGATAACAGCAGGAGCAGTAGGTTACAATTACGTCTACAACATGACCGATCATTTTGATTCATGAATGAAAAACTTTAATAAAGTTTTTCGTGAAATGACCCGAGTGAAGCGAGTGTCCGCGTAAGTTATGCGTGGGACAATGTAAACAGTAAATTAAAAACCGTAAACGAAGATCATTATTATCCGTTTGGATTACAACATAGAGGGTATAATAAACCTCAAAAAAGTATAATAGGAGAAGTAGGTAATGTAGAAATTGGTGTAGGTATTGGAAGTTTAGGTTCAGGTTCAGATAACTATAAGTACAAATACAACGGTAAAGAGTTACAAGAGGAATTAGGGCTTAATCTTTATGATTTTGAAGCAAGAAATTATGACCCTGCAATCGGACGTTGGGGAGTTCATGATCCTGCAAGTGAATATATGGTTGAATGGTCTCCTTATACTTATGCTTATAACGACCCTATATCTTTTATAGATGAAGATGGAGAAATGCCTGGACCTGTAGGAGCTATTATAGGTATCTTTTCTGATTATGTAACACAAGTTGGAGTCAACTATTTTTTAGAAGGTAAAAACTTTAAAACTTCTTTAACAGATATTAGCGGTTGGTCTTTAGCAATTTCTGGTGCTTCTGGTTTTGCTACTGGAGGAATAAGCGCATTAACTAAAGTAGCTACAAGTGGTATAGGAAAACAAGCAATTATAAAAACTATAGATTTTGGTGTAGATGTTTTAGTAGGAACTATAGAAAATGCCGCTACAGATTATGCCGAAAAAGGAGAGTTTGATATTTGGAAATCAATTACAGGCGGATTGCTTGAAGCAGGAATTGGTAAATTTATACCTCTAAAATATGTTGATAAATTAGAGAATAAGCTTGCAAAAAAAATGAATATCAGCGCAGAAAAGATGAATCGCTTTAAAAATAGAATGCAAAATGATTCTAACAGAAGTAGAAATACAAGAGCTAGAAACAAACGAAAATTTGCTGAAAACAAAAAAGCTTATGAAAATTATACAAAAGCTTATTCTGGTGTAAAAATAGTAAATGACGCATATAAAGCAGGTGGTTCTGAAGCTCTACAGAATATAGATTTATTTAAAACAACACCAGAAGAAAAGAAAAAAGTTACTATAACGGTAGGTAATGTAACACAAGAATAATTTTATGTATAAAAATCAATATATTTTAACAATTTGTACTGTTTTAGGCTTTTTATACACCTTATTTTTTTACAATCAAAATACAAAATTAGAAAATATAGCTACATTAAAAGCTTATTCTGTAATAGAACAAGGATGTAAAAAATCAAAAGGAGGATCATCTGTACATATTAAATATAATAATAAGATATATTATATTAGATTATCAATAGCTACATGTGAAAAATACCCTATTGGTTCTAAAATAATGCTAAACTACAACGATCAGTTTGATTATTTTTACATGCCAGATGGACTAAAAAGAGATAAAAATAGATTATTAATAATAAGTGGAATTTTTATTTTATCCATTATACCTTGGAAAAAAATTATTAAAAGATAAGGTAGGAAAGTGTATCAGATGTGTTGGTAAAATTCCAACCCAACATTAACAATAGCACAAAAGGCAAACTGTGGTTTGCCTTTTGTTATTTTATCAGTTTTATAAATCAGTGGAAATTCCTTGTGTTTTCATCGGTAGTGTTCCAAATGTGTTGTTTTTACACAATACTCACAAAAACAATTAATTAACTATAAAATAATTTTACTCAAT
>NZ_JACXZC010000014.1 GCF_020281205.1 Empedobacter stercoris | reverse complement strand
ATTAAAGTTAATGATTTTTAAAACACTACCTTAAATTTTAGGTCTTAGATGTCCACTTTTTGCTGACGATTTACAATATTAATAATATAAGAAAGATTGATTACGTCCTATATTTAAAGGTTGAATCAGGGAATTCAACCTCTTTATCGAAGATCTGTATATATTCTATAAAGAATAATTATCCCTTTTTTATTGCATTTTAATTGCAATCTTTTATAAAAGAGTCCAAAACAATACTTTTTAAGTATAATTTCATATTCATTCGATGTAATCTTTTTTGCTGTGCTATTATAAAGAGCTTCTGTTTCCTCTAATGTTTTACCTATTAGCGACATACTCTAGTTTTAATTAGTTGAAATTTGATTTTTACATTTTGGTGCATCAAAATTACCTTTTGCTTTAAATGGGTTTTTAGTTTTTTCATAGGTTATGTAGTTTATTTTATACTAAAAATAGTTTTTTCCATTTTGCAACTGTATTTCGACTTAATCTAAAATGATTTGCTAATTGAGAATTATTGAGGCCATTTTCCTTTTGGTAATCTAAAATATTCAAAATATCTGATTTTTTATACGAACGAAATTTCTGACTATTATTAATAATTCCTTTGCCAAATATTTTTGCATTTATTTCTATAACGTCTACAATGGAGAGTGTTGTTTTATTAAGAATGTTTTCGCATGCATTTCTTTTTTCAGGGTATTTTCTATCTAAAATATCTTTAAAAATTTGTTTATAATTAGGGCTTGATTTTTCCATATCCTTTTTTAACTTTTATTTTTATTAATCTATCGTTATTAAAATATATAAAGAGTTTTTTTTCTACCTAACTAAAGTTTGTAATCCGTATTACTAATCATAGGTACTATATATTCTATTCCAAATATTATATTCTGAGTGATATTTACTGTATCTTAAGATGTTCTTTACCTCTATTTTTAGTTTTGTTTTTGAAACAAAGAAATCATTTTTTGATGACGAATTATTTTTATCATTTTTTTGATCAGATTTTTATACTGTAAAATGAAATTAGACTATACCTTATTTGGTGTATTTACTTATCCATTTATATAGAGTGGTTTTTGGAATCCTGTAACGATCCATTATTTCATTTTTTGTCATCTGTTTTGTTTCTAATTGTTCTAATATAAATTCTATGATTTCCTTTGTATAGATATTTTTACGAAACTGCGGTAGACTAGTTTGTTTCTTTATACTATCTTTCGGCTTGTCTGCTGCTATTGATGAATATAAAATAAGATGTTGAGAGTATAATCTAAAAAAATCATATTCTAATAGTTTACTCCATTTTAGTAAAATCTCTGTATCCAATATTTTTGATTCATACATTTTATTAATTCTCTGTTCATCACAATTTATAAAATTGCAGATGCGACCTATCTCTATTTCACTTTCTACAACAGCTTTTTGAATAACTGATCCAATATGGATATCTTTATAATTATCAATCATTATTTCTAAATGCTTATTTTTTTGATAAAGCAGTCTTTTTATAAAGACTACTTTATTCTACTTATTTCCAGTAACTCCAATTTGTACCATCGTACACAGCTAGAGTATCTGACGTTGTATCATACACTATATTACCTGCAACAGGACCTATTACAGCCGTATTAGGATCAGCTACTTTAGGTAGAACCAATGTTCTTGTTTCTGATTCTAAAATCAAAACACCTGGTTTACTACTGGTTTCTGCTCCAATAATTACCCCTTGTTTGTTAACAGATTCTCCATTAATCACATAAGGGTTTAGTTTGCCTCCTTCTTGAGATGCGTCTAACTTCGCTGAAAGAGAAGTCCAACGATCATTTGTACTAGTTCTTCCTTCTCGAACTTGCACCTCTTTAGTTGCTACATTGAATATGAATGTTCCGTTTACAGCATCTGTAGGAGCTGTAGTAACAGAAGGCAAAATAATACCTCTAAGATTTGTAGCTTCATCGCCAAATTCTAATAATACACTATTATTTGTAACGCTACTTTTTCCGATAGCGACTTGAGCTGATGCAGATACAGCTGTAAAAAAACTCGCTGTTACTAACATTTTAATCGCTAATGTTTTATTTATACTCATTTTATTTATCTTTTATTTTGAGATTGACTATCTCATTATTTTGTTGCTAATAGTAACTAGAAAAAAGCATTTGGTAAAACAACCAAGTTTTACCAAGATTACTTTTCTTATCAAAAAAAATTATGAAAAACTCTTATTCGTTACAACCTCTTTCCAAACAGTTCCATCCTTTTCTTGAAGGATCAATCAATGGAGATTCACCTCTGTATAATTGGACACAATTTTCTGTTGTGTTGTAAATAAGCATTCCTTCAATCGCTGTAAGTGCGTCTCGTTGAGTTGTAGTCATATGAGGAATTACTAAACCGGCATTTGAACTTTCTAATGCGATATATCCATTTGGTACAACTTCTGGCCATCCCGAAGTTACATTTTCTTTTGTTGAAACTCCTACATTCGTACGAACTGATGAGATACCTGAAACAGCTGGTTTAACACATTTTGGAGCAGCACACGGAACTGCTTTTTTACCATAACCAGTACCTATCATAGCTGTAGGTGACAATAAAGTACTTTGTGTAGCTAGTATTGTATTGCTTGAAGTTACATTCCAATTGACACGGTTTAAAGTAGCACCGTTTATCAATTTCAGTTTTTCAAATGGAGCTGTTGTACTTCTTCTACCCAAAAGTGTTACATTACCTGTTGGGTCTATATCTATACGTAATGCAGGTACTTTACTGGCTGCATTACCGATCTGCCAAATATTTGGTATACCATTTGTAAAAGTAGGACCATATCCAGCGTCGTCTGACTCAAAACGAACATTAGAAACCACGCCTCCTTGATTATGAAATTCTATTTCCATATTTGACAGTTTACTACCATTAACTTCCATATTAAATGAATTATCTAAATAGTAAATATCTAATGTAAAGCCTTGATCTGCTCCAGCTGGTTGAATAAAAGTTTTGCTAATTGTATTATTAACGATTGGATCTGTATCATTATTCATACTGAAATCTTCTCCTAAAATTGGTTCTGTACATTCTGAAGGCTCAAAAATATCGACTGGTACTACACAAGATGGTACACCTACTTTGTTTTCGAAGTACATAATATCATCAATCAATGTATGCCCAAAAGTTGTACGGTTACCACGAATTTGGATATCCATTGTTTTTCCTGTAAAATCCATTGTTCCGATATTAATAGCTGCTTTTAGTGGCACCCAACCAAAAGAAACTGCTCCTGGTCCTGGTAGCGGATTATCTGCTTTTAACTGTGCTGACGCATATACTTTACCAGTATTACGGTCTACCAAATCCATGTACATATAATCTGTATTAGCCGTATAGTTTACATACGAGAACAATTGTAATGTATATGTTTTACCCATCTCTGGCTTAACATCATCTATTCTATAGAATGGTCGAATACCTTGAGATTGAGATACATTACCCTTTACAAGAAAAGCTGCACCGTTTAAATGACCTGACATATCTAGTACATTTAGAACAGAAGGATCTGCTGGGTTGTCCCAAGGATAAGTATTTGTCCAGTCATATACTTGTGGATATGATTGTCCAGATGCCCAATGTGGTGCTATTGCAGAAGAACCGTTTACAGTAGTATTGTCTGTAAACGAACGAGGATCCCAGCCAAGTCTAACAAAAGCAGGCGGTACTACTGCATAGCTACCATCCCCAATATGAGAATCGAAATACTTGATAGGGCCAGAAGGTGTAGCTCCAACACCTGTTGGTAAGTGAGTTCCAATATAATTAGGATCATATAACGGATCGTTGTAACCTGGTGAAAAACGGTAACCGTTGGTAATAGCACCTCCATTAGAGGTTAACGTAGATGATAATATATTAGGTTGATTCACCCACGGGATTCTACCGTCTTTAACCAACGGAGATGAAGTATTAAAATTCTGATAGTGAATAACTCCAGCATTATAACTAGCTCCTTCATCATATATATAATCCATCATACAATCTTGTAAGATGAAAATACTAGCACTACTCATATTTCTATTCCCTCCGTTAACAGTATTTAAAGCAATCTCATTATAAATATCTGTTGGAGGTGTATTTACCGAATTGTTAGTTGCCATAGGGTCCACGTAATCTGCTGGGCGCAATACACTTGCTGTAAAAGTACGTACAACTGGTGCAAAACTACCAGTAATACTGGTTGCATTGGTATCTGTATGGTCAACCACTGCAGAAAAAATAAATTCTATCTTACCTACACCAAAATTAGACTTCTTACCAGTGTATCTTCTTAATACTGGATCATAAGTTAATGTAACACCTCCGTTATTTGATACATTGGTGATTCTTACACCATTTGGTATTTCAAACATTATTGTTACTTCTGCTTCTGAAGAAATAGCATCTGGACCGTTATTCCAAATATTTGAATAAAACCCAAACGCATCACCTTCTGATAAAGATGGATTTATGCCCGAAGCCCCTAAAACATCTGTTATATTAGCTGTTGCTGATAAATCACTTTTTTTAATAGCAACTGTTGTGTTAACTGTTGCTACAGGTCCTTTTATATATGACCAAGTATCTATAGATTTATTGTTACCAAATCCTTGAGAAAGGTTAGTACTACTTAATGGACTGGTATTGTTATTTTGCTGTCCCCACATATGTCCTCCAGTACCTGTAGGTCCACTAAGCGAACCTGCTACACTTGCATCAAGTGGATTAGGGGCTTTCCCGTTATTGTTTGTGCCAGTAACTCTTGAAATATCGCTATCATCCCAATAAACACGAAAACGTTCTTCAGAAAGAGGATTGTTTCCGTTCAAAAGTTCTAATACGAGTCCATTAGGATTAATTTCCATATCAATAAATGGGAAATGCACCTCTGCTCCACGTAACTGTATTTTCACTAACACAGAGGCATTAGTTCCTGGAAGATAGTTGTTATTACCATCCTTACCATCCCAAAATATTTTGTTATTACCCGCAATCGCAGTTCCCGTTAAAGTTCTGGTTGCAAAAGAAGGCAGGCCAGAACTTTCTATTGTAATAGTATAAATCCCTTGCGCATCTGCTGTAAAATTAATATACCCTCCTTTTAATCCCAATTCTCCAACTGTTCCTTCAGCTCCTACAATACTAATATTACTTGCATTTGGAGTAATAGGGGTATTTTTCAACCATGTACTATTATTTGGGACGCTACCATTAGCAGAAGTAGGTAAATCTTGAGCTGGTTGACTATAAAAAATTTTATGTGTTATATTATCCTCTGCATCTGCTGCCAAAGGAGAATGTACAAAAGAAGAAATACCAGTTGTGAAATTTTTACTTTTATAAGAAGGGCTACTATCATTTACGTTAGTCAAAAAACCTTTGTTATTTATAAAAAATGTAAAAGCTATACCATTATTCCCGTTATTATTTACCTTATAAATATATCCATCTTTTGTCAGCGCATACATATTTCCATAAAAACCTGCCGTTTGTCTTTCACTAATGTGTAAATTCATTACATTGGTATAAACTCTTCCTGGCACCCAAGCTCCTGCACTCTCTACAGATACATCCCACGCTGCAATAAGTTCTGAGCTTGTACCTTGCGTCCAGCTATCATTAGCTGCAATATTAGAAACAGCAGGAAATCTTGTAGTAGATACATTTCCTGTCGGTAAAAATTCTATTTTCCAAACCCCTTCTTCTGCCGTTAAAGCAGTACGGTTATAAGTTGCATATCGATTGCCTCCTGCAGCTTGCGACGTTAATCTTGGACCAGCAAGCTCTGCTGTTCTATCGGTTATTCGTCCTGTTGTTCCTGAGGAAGTATAAACAGTACCATTTGGTGCTGTTAATCTAATTATACCATTTCCTATTCCTTGTGCGCTGGAAGCTGTATGCAGTATTTCACCAGCTTTAACATAAGCATAATGTGTTCCTTCTGTTTTGAAGGGCCATGATCCTACAGTAGATCCTATAGTACCTGAAGAGTTACTATACAAAAAAGCACGTCCACCTGTTACGCCATTTGGATATAGATCTTTAGACCCATCTGCGTAGGCGTTACTCCCACAGAGTAAGGCTATTGCAAGAGATAAAACTTTTCCACCTTGAGAAAGTAGTTTTTTAATATTCATATTATTTAAGTTTGTTTATGTAAAGCGCTACATGTTTACACTTTACATTTTTTTATATATATCGTTCGAATTTTACTTACCATAACTGTAACTAGTTAATTACAGTAACCGAAATTCTGAGTACCCATTACAGAGTAATAATCTAAACCTATCCACTCTGTGTGCTACTAGAAAAAAATAAAAGGATCATATGGTGGTGGACGATTTTTAAAATACGCCACAAGGGTTTTGTGTACAAAGACTTCTTTTCTATATTTATTATTTTCTTCTCTTAGTATGAGAGACTTGTATAGTTCTAGATTATCAGCTGATGTTACAGATATGCACTTATTATTTTGATAAGTTTGTACTGCCATTATTTGTATCCGTTTATCTGAAGAAAGTCGACTACTGGAAGTATTAGAATAATATAATGGCTTTACTTTTTGGGTAACTTCATTCAACTGTTTTGTTGCTGAGGTAGTATTCTTTTCCCTTGATCGAGATCGAATAATATGTTTCTTCGCTTTTTTCCCGACAACTTTACCACAATGTATAATCTCAGTATTTTTTAACTGATCAGCATTTGTTATAAATGAATTTCCTTTTATATATAGCTTTGTTTTTTCTGTTTTTGCAGGAGTAACAACATGTAGTAGATGAACATCTCTTATTGTTGTCTTCTCTCCAATATATAAATAAGTTTCACTATTTTTTAGAGAATCATTAACCGATGAATTGCTATAGACCTGTGTAGATATAGCCTGTACAATAACACACAAAATACAGGCATACAACTTCATATTAAATTGTATGCCTGAAAATAATAGGTTTATATGACGATTATTATTCATCATCTGGTTTTAGTTGGGTATAAAATAGGTTTAGGTTTAAGTTTTCAACTTAACTTATATATGGTTTAATTTTCAGAATAATGAAAATAATCGTTATGCAATTTTAGAACAAAATGACTTTAGATACAAGTGTACCTATTGCCGTATGAATGAATACAGCACTGTTTTAAAAAATATTTAAAACAATGATTTCGAATATTATAACTTTTATAAAAAAGGAATATACAATACGTACAAAATGCAGGTTAATTCATTGGAAGTTCACCTCTTTTATCCGCCGCTATTTTTCCATTCACATTTTTTAGTAATTTATTCGCGGGTTCAGAAAACTAATGCAACACTATAAATTATTAATTTAGTGTTGTTATTGAGCCAAAATTATACAAGATTAACCCTTCAAGAACTATTTAAAATTGAGAAATATTTAGATCAAAAACTTTCCATTTCATCCATTGCTATTTTATTAAATAGAAACAAAAGCACAATATCCAGAGAAGTGAAAAAGTTTAAAAAAAAGATGTTACGATGCTTTTATTTCACATCAAATTGCCTTTGAAATTTCGATGAATAAAAACTATGGGAGAAGTAAAATCCTAAGCAATAAAAAGCTTTTAAAAATTGTGCATTCGAAGCTCAAAAAAAAATGGTCACCTGAACAAATTTCCATATTTTTAAAACATAATTTTCCACATAATAAAGCAATGAATGTAAGCCACGAAACCATTTATTTTTATATCTATTTGCACAGTAAAAGTCACCTAAAAAAGGAACTAATTGACTCGCTAAGGCAATGGAACAAAACTAGAGGACTTGCTCGTTCGAAAGAGTCGAAAAATATCAAAATTAAGGACCGTATTTCTATCGATGAAAGACCTCTAGAAGTGATCGGTAGAGAGATTCCTGGACATTGGGAAGGTGATTTAATTATCGGAAAAGATCATAAATCGGCTATTGGAACGTTGGTTGAAAGATCTACTCGTGCGGTAATTTTAGTACATCTAAAAGACAAAAATGCAGAGACGGTTCGAAAGGCTTTTGAAAAGGAATTTAAGAAGCTGCCAAAGCTCATGAAAAAGTCGTTAACCTACGATAATGGTACCGAAATGGCTCAGCATAAATTATTCACCAAAAACACTAAAGTACAAGTCTATTTTACACATCCCTATTCGCCTTGGGAAAGACCTACAAATGAAAATACAAATGGGCTTTTAAGGGATTATTTTCCAAAAGGAACTGACCTTTCAATTTACTCTTAAAAACAACTCAAAAAAGTGCAACGGGAACTTAATGAAAGACCTCGAAAAGTACTTAATGGATATTCGCCGGCACAAGTTTTTAATCGAATGATTATTAAACAAATCAAATAATCAAAACTTTTACTATTTTATACTATCGTTGCATTAGCAACTTGAAACCGCCATTGCTTTTAAATTCTTAGAAAAGAATCTGAATCAATTAACAGATATGAAGTTTATTTATTCTAAAGCTAATACTTTACAGAAAAGAGTATTTGTAAACATAGTGTTCGACAGCAATTTATACTATGAAAATGGTATTTATCGAACACTTACAATGATGGATTTATTTTCGATTAACCATTTGAAAATGAAGGAAGAAAACTTACTTATTTATACAAAAAAAGAGATTCTAAATAATAGAATCTCTTTTAGCGGAGAGTGAGGGATTCGAACCCCCGGAGGTGTGACCCTCAACAGTTTTCAAGACTGCCGCATTCGACCACTCTGCCAACTCTCCTACACAGCGTTTACTGCCGTATTGCGAGTGCAAATATAGAACGCTTTTTCGTTTTTCCAAACTCTGAAAACAATTATTTTAAAATTATTTTTTAACAAAATGATTATCAATCGAATATTTTTGAGGTTTTTTATTGGCTATGGCCTTACAGACCTTAAATTTGCACTTTAGTTTAAATAATAGCCATGAATAATTCCGTTGAATATACATCAACTCAAAAAAAACGAATTCGTTTAGCCGTTTCGTTGTTCTTTTTTTCACAAGGTTTAGCTTTCTCATCTTGGGCAAGTCGAATACCAACGATTAAATCAGAATTAGGAATTTCAGAAGGTCAGTTAGGAACTTTATTGTTGTTGATGCCAATTGGTCAATTGTGTACAATGGCGCTTTCGGGCAAGTTAGTCGCAAAATATGGAAGTAAAAACGTATTGCAAATTGTTGTTCTAATTTATCCAATGCTTCTTTGTTGTATTGGTTTAGCACAAGACTTTTATCAATTAGGAGCAGTTTTATTCTTTTTTGGTGTAGTTGGTAATATGTGCAACATTTCGGTGAATACACAAGGTGTTGAGGTCGAAAAAATATATGGTAAATCAATTATGTCGTCATTTCATGGTGCGTGGAGTATTGCTGGTTTTACTGGAGCTTTGATTGGTTTATTGATGATGAATTTACATGTCAATACATTTTATCATTTTGTACTTATTTATGGTTTAATTGTATTGAATTGGATGGTGAATAAGAAATATTTGGTTGATTCCATTCCGTCTCCAGCAAAGGAAAAGAAATCTATTTTCTCAAAACCTGATATAGTGCTGGTTCAATTAGGAATAATAGGTTTTCTAAGTATGGCGACAGAGGGTGCGATGTTTGATTGGAGTGGTGTTTATTTTCAAGATATTGTAAAAGCGCCTCAAAATTTAGTTGTCGTAGGTTATGCTTCTTTTATGGTGATGATGGCTACAGGTCGTTTTGTTGGTGATTATTTTATCAGTAAATATGGGAAGCAGCGTATTTTACAAATTAGCGGAATATTGATGTTTTCTGGCTTGATGCTTTCGGTATTTTTTCCTCAATTTATAGTGTGTACCATTGCTTTTATGATGGTGGGACTTGGTGTGGCATGTAATGTGCCAACGGTTTATAGTGTTGCCGGAAAAAATAAGAATGTTAATCCAGGAGTAGCTTTGGCAATGGTTTCGAGTATATCTTTTTTAGGATTTTTGATGGGCCCTCCACTTATTGGATACATTGCAGAGGTTTCAGATTTGAGATATTCTTATGCGCTATTTGCATGTTTCGGATTGATTATGGTTTTTATGGTTGGTAGAATGAAAATTTTTAAGGCATAATAACAGTTTTCCTTGAATATTTTTCTATTAAATAGGTTTTATGAACTTTTAAGTAAAAAATAATTCCAACAAAATAGCAAACAACATCAATTACATCACCGGTATAATTCGTAGAATATTTTGGCATAATAAATTCCATTAACAGCGCTAAAACAGTAGCTGTGATGATTAAATATGATGTTGGATAAATGTATAATTTTCCGTTATATTTTAGTTTAGAAATGATATAACAACCCAGATGAGTCATAGCAGGAACAGCAAAAATATCAGTTAAATAATGATTGATATAGTCGATTTCGATGGCATAAATTCGTGTAATTTTCACGAAAATCCAACTTAATAAATAGAGACAAAAGTAGGGATCGAACAATTTCATCCTTATACCACAAGTAGAATAATCAAAACACAAAAAACACCCAAAATTGCAAGAAATATAAAAAACGCATCGTCTATTAATTTTTGTGTGGTACTTCGTTTATCTTTTTTTTCCATTATTCAAACAAATTTTTACAAAATTATTTTATTCATTTAGAATAGCATAAGACGAATGTCATTGTAAAGTGTTTAAAATAGGATAAGGCTATTATTTAAAACAAATTTCTTAACTTAAACTGTGTGAATATTGTTAATTTTATCAATAAAACCGTCATTTCGAGTGGAATTCTGAAAGAATTTTGTATCGAGAAAAAGGTTTTTGAAGGTGAAATTCTATTCTCATACAATTTTTCTTTATTTTATTTCGAAATGTTATTCGAACTGACGAATTTTAATTCAAAATACATAACGGGTTAACTTTAATAAATTAAATAATTGATCATGAAAATACTTTTATTATTTCTTTTTCCAATTTGTCTTTTTGCACAAGTAGAAGTGCAAAATGGTAATTTGAAGAATAAATTGATAATTCCATTTGTACAATCAATTGGCTATTTTGACTCAAAGTATAAACAAAATTTATCGCTTGAGAAGAATAATGAATTGATGCAAGATTATGTAAAACATCATAATAATCAACTGACAACGGTTTCTCCTCTAAATCCTATTGAAGAAAGAATTGAGTATAGATTTGATGATTCTATGACCAAAACACAAAATTTAATTAGAAGTATTGTACATGAGATATTTTTAAGTAAACCATTGAAATTAGGGAAATAAAAAAGCCCAATCTTTTGATTGAGCTTTTAAAATACTATAAAAAATATATAAAAAATTCTGAACTTAGAATTTAATATCCTCTGTTGTAGCGATTAAATCTTGTAATGTTTCACGGCGACGAATTAAATAATCTTTGTCATCAATTAACAAGACTTCCGCTGGTTTGAAACGCGAATTATAGTTTGATGCCATCGAGAAACAATATGCTCCTGCATTGTGGAAACATAAAATATCACCTTCGCTAATTTCATTTATTTTACGATTCGATCCAAACGTATCTGTTTCACAAATGTATCCTACAACAGTGTAATAACGACTACGTCCTTCTGGGTTCGAAATATTTTCGATTTCGTGGTGAGCGCTGTAAAACATTGGACGAATTAAATGATTAAATCCTGTGTCTATTCCAGCAAAAACAGTAGACGTTGTTTGTTTTACAACATTTACAGATGCTAAGAAAGATCCTGCTTCAGAAACCATGTATTTTCCTGGTTCAAACATTAGTGTTAATGGTTTTCCATACGCTTTTTCAAATGCATTGAAACGTGCTGATAAACGTTCTCCTAAATATTCGATATCTGTTTCATCTGCTCCTGGATAATAAGGAACTTTAAATCCTGATCCAAAATCGATGTAAGATAAATCCTTGAATTCTGCAGCAACTTCAAATAAAATTTCTGCTCCTTGTAAGAAAACATCAATGTCCAAAATATCAGAACCTGTATGCATATGTACTCCGTCCAAATGTAAACCTGTATTTTCTACAACACGTTTGATATGTGGTAATTGATGAATAGAAATCCCGAATTTAGAATCGATGTGTCCTACCGAGATGTTCGCATTTCCGCCCGCCATAATATGCGGATTGATACGTACACAAACTGGATATTTAGGAAAATCTTGTCCAAATGTTTCTAAAACCGAAAGGTTATCAATGTTGATACGAACGCCTAATTCAATTGCTTTTTTGATCTCTGTATACGAAACGCCATTTGGCGTATAAATGATTTCTTTCGGTTTGAAACCCGCCATTAATCCTAATTCTACTTCTTGAATAGAAACTGTATCCAATCCTGAACCAAGTGATTTAAAATACTTTAAAATATTAAGATTTGTGTTCGCCTTACATGCATAATTTAACTTTAAACGTTTGACTGTAGAAAATGCATTGGTCATCTTATCATATTGCGATTTTATTTTGTTCGCATCATATACATATAAAGGTGCACCATATTTTTGCACCAATTCTAATAGACGTTCTCTATTCAGTTCCATTTTGTTTAATTTTTTGTTTAAAGTTAAATTTTAGTTGCCAAAATTACGGAAATCAAATGATTTTCTGACGATAATTCAGAATAAACTTGTTAAAAATCAATAAATTCGAATTTAATTTAAAATATTGGTTTTTATTTCGAATATTATTCGTTAATCTAAGTTTTAACCCTTCCACCATTCTTTGAAATAAAACACCGAATCGTTCAGATTTACTGTTTCACCGATCATCGGAGTTAAAATATCAACCTTATTCTGCTTGCCATATTCCACAACTTTTTCTAAAGGTTCGTCCCAAGCATGTTTTGCTAATGCAAATTTTGCAGCATGTACAGGAATTATGTGTTTCGCTTTTAGATCGGTAACAATAGCAGGAATATCCGTTGGTAATGCATGAATGTATTTCCACGCATCGTTGTATTGTCCATTTTCGAGAATAGCAAAATCAAATGGCCCATATTTTTCTCCTATTTCTTTGAAATGTGTGTCATAACCACTGTCTCCACCTAAGAATAGTTTTTGCGTTGGGGTTTTCAGAACATAAGAAGTCCAAAGAGTAACGTTGCGTTTAAATTTTCGACCAGAAAAATGACGAGCAGGAGTAAAGGTTATTTCAAGATTATTCTTCAACTTTATAGTTGTATACCATTCTTCTTCGATTAATTGTTCTGGTAAATAATTCCATTTTTCGAAATGTGCACCAACACCTAATGGCAAAATTACTTTATTCACTTTATGTTGTATTTCTTTTACAGTTTCATAATCCAAATGATCGTAATGATCATGTGAAATCACTAAATAATCAATCTTCGGAAAATCCTTTGTATGGTAGGTATTTGCTCCTTTAAATGCTTTATTGAAAATTGGTAAAGGTGATCCATGTTCACTAAAAACAGGTCAATTAAGAAATTAATTCCATTTAATTGAATGTAATAAGACGAATGTCCCAACCAAATGAAGATATTTTCAGATGGATCAATTGATAAAATATCTGTTTGAATATGAGGAATTGAATCTTTTGGAGAAATATTCGAGTCTTTTTTACCGAAAATAAAATCCACATCACTTTTTTAGTATCATAGCCTTCTGCAAAAGCAGGTGTGTGATTGATGTTTTGAAACTGTCCATTTTTATAATGTTTAGATTGTTTCATTCGTTCCAAACGTTCTCCAGTAGCTTCTGCACCAAACGTATTCATTTGTAGAATGGCAAAAGTTAGTAGTGAAAATAAAATAATGAGAGAAAGAATGAAGTAAAACATTTGTTTAAAAACTTTTCGGTGATTGTTTTTTTTCATTTGGTTCAAAAATATAAAATGTTTTCAAATTGATAAGTTGTAAAAGGGAATGTAACATTTGTAACTTTCAAATTAAATTACTTTTATCAATTTTGTAACCGATTAGAAAAGTATAACGAATGGAATTTATCTTACAACCTTGGCCATGGTACGTTGGTGGCCCAATAATCGCAATCGTAATGTTATTGCTGATTTATTTTGGAAAAAGTTTTGGATTTTCATCTAATTTCAGAACCATTTGTTCTGCTTTTGGAGCTGGAAAATCATGTGATTTTTTCTCTTTTGATTGGAAAGCACAAAAATGGAATTTATTATTCTTGATGGGTGCTGTAATTGGAGGTTATTTATCGGTACATTTTTTATCAGATAATCAAATTCCAGCAATTTCAGAAGCGACAATCGTACAATTAAACGAAATGGGTTTTGAAAGTGCAGGAAAAACATATTCTCCTACCGAAATATTCGAAACTATGTCGATTAAAAATATTGCCTTATTATTTGTAGGTGGATTATTAATTGGTTTCGGAACACGCTATGCAGGTGGTTGTACATCTGGACACGCAATTTCTGGTTTGAGTGATTTGCAATTACCTTCATTAATTGCTGTAATCGGATTTTTTATCGGTGGACTTTTAATGGTTCATGTATTGTTTCCTTTAATTTTTTAATTTCATGAGAAGTTTAGTTTATATCATATTAGGTATTATCTTTGGTGCAACCATGTATAAGGCAGAAACAGCCTCTTGGTTCAGAATTTTTGAAATGTTCAATTTTCAATCTTTCCATATGTACGGATTTATTGGTTCGGCATTGGTTGTCGGAACGATTGGAATTCAATTAATGAAAAAGAAAGAAGCAAAAGATATTAATGGTCAGAAAATTGTGATTCAACCCAAAGCAAAATCGATTGCACGTTATTTAATCGGAGGTATTTTCTTCGGTTTAGGTTGGGCATTAGTTGGTGCTTGCCCTGGTCCAATTTTTGTATTGTTAGGTGCTGGTGTTTATCCAATTTTAATTACAATTGCTGGTGCATTAATAGGTACTTTTGCTTACGGAAAAGTTAGAAATAAAATCCCACATTAAACATGATAAAAGAGAAAATAGAAGCAACTTACCCTTATCAATTTGAAGATGAATTGTTGGATGAAATTAATGAATTAGGTTCATTGATCGAGTTCAAAGCAAATGATGTCATGATCGATTTAAACCAATTTATCAAAGGAATGCCTATTCTTTTGAAAGGTGCTATTAAGATTATGCGCGAGGATTTTGATGAAGGTGAATTGTTGTTATATTTTCTTGAAAAAGGGGATACATGTGCCATGACAATGGCGTGTTGTTTGGGTGATAGACAAAGTAAAATTCGTGCTATTGCCGAAACAGATGGTGAATTGGTGATGATTCCGATTACTAAAATGGACGAATGGTTAGCGAAATATGCTTCTTGGCGTCGTTTTATTTTTGATAGTTATAACAATAGAATGGAAGAGATGTTGGTTGCGATTGACAATTTAGCATTTAATGACATGAACCAACGATTGAAAAAATATCTGTTGGATGTTGCAAGTATTAACAAAGGGAAAGTGATTGTGAAAACACATCAAGAAATAGCATACGAACTCAATACTTCTCGTGTGGTAATTTCTCGCCTTTTGAAAGCATTAGAAAAAGAAGGTTTCCTTCAATTAAATCGAAATGAAATCACGATTAATTAAGAAATCATTTTAATCATACATAAAAAAGGAATCTCAATTTTGAGATTCCTTTTTTATTCTTCAGTATAATCAATAATATCACCAGGTTTGCAATCTAAAGCTTTGCAAATCGCATTTAAAGTTTCGAAACGAATAGCTTTAGCTTTTCCATTTTTTAGAATGGATAAATTAGATAAAGTAATACCAACTTTTTCGCTTAGTTCATTTAATGACATTTTGCGTTTTGCCATCATAACATCTAAATTTATAATTATTGCCATGTTATATCGTTAAATCGTTTTCTTGTTTCATATAAAGACTTTGTTTTAGAGCAACTGCAAATGCAAGCACAAATAATCCTATAAATAAACTGGAAGTATCAATCATATTGTTATAAGAAATGGTGTAATTGCTACCAACAAGATATTTTTGGAGATGGAAGTTTTTTATAAAACTTATTAAGCCATCAATTAAAGAAAAGGCAATTATAGCAAAACCATTGTATAGTAAGTACTTTGTTCAAATAATTCTCCTTTAATGAACCTTTTTATTAATCGAATAAGAGAAAAAAGATAAAAAATAATTGCAACAGCTAATAATAAGTAGATGACCCAAATATAAAATGGATAGATTGACAAACTTTTTTCTGTATGAACGCTCAAACTTATTTTATTAGGGATAATTGTACCGCTTATTTTAGGAAGCAAAACAGCTTGATCGATAGCACTATTTGGTACAACATCAAAATATTTATAAGATTCTGCGATTTCTGCATTTTGCCAACCTCTTTTAAAATCATTGAAACCATTGTTGAAAAAGAAGTCAATAAAAGGAAGAAGAAGAATTAATACACCGATTAATTTTAAATAAAATTTAGATTTAGTTTCCATATTGGTTAAAAATTTATAAGACAAATTAAATCCATATTTTTTGAATTGCAAAATTTATTTATTGTAAAACGATAAATAAATATCGTTTTATAATTGATTTTTAAAACTAAATATTCAAATAATTAATCTGTTTTTTTAAAAATTTTGTAACAAATGTTACAATTTGTATTCTCATGCTTTTCTACCTTTGCCGCGTTATATAAATGACGATATGATTGCCCGTATAATTTATTTTGGATTATTGCTACTTACATTTTTTCCGTTTATAGAGTCGTCAGTAGCGCTTCTTTTAGGAATTGGTTATGGATTAATTTTTCAAAATGAATTTGGTGATTTTTCAAAAAAATATTCCAAAAAGTTATTAAATATAGCAATCATAGGTTTAGGGTTAGGTTTGAATCTTCACGAAGCAGTTTCGGTAAGTAAAGATGGGTTTATTCTCACTTTTATTTCTATAATAAGTGTTTTTTTATTAGGATTTGTGTTTTATCGATTATTAAAGATCAATAAGAATACATCGTTGCTGATTACTTCGGGAACTGCTATATGTGGAGGAAGCGCAATTGCGACTATTTCTTCGGTTTTACAACCAAAAGCGAACCAAATTACGATTGCAATGGCAGTAGTTTTTGTGTTGAACGCAATAGCGCTGGTTATTTTTCCTACGATTGGACATTTATTTCATTTAACCCAATATCAATTTGGTTTGTGGTCAGCGATTGCTATTCATGATACAAGTTCTGTGGTTGGAGCAGCAAAACAGTACGGAGAGCAAGCATTAGAGATTGCGACAACTGTAAAATTGAGCCGTACATTGTGGATTTTTCCATTGGCTTTGTTCATCGGTTATTTTAATAAAAAAGAAAATTCTACTTATAAATTTCCTTACTTTATTTTAGGTTTTGTCGCAACGATGCTAATTGCAACTTATTTTCCACAAGGCGAAAAAGTTTATCAAATCTTACAAGGCATTTCGAAACAATTAATGGTAGTAGCGTTGTTTATGATTGGTTCGTTAATTAATTTACAATCAATCAAACAAGCAGGTTTCAAGACTTTGTCTTATGGAATTTTACTTTGGATATTCATCTCGATTTTATCTTTGGTATTGGTTCTGAAATTTTTCTAAACAACAGATAAGCATTCTTATTCATCTGTAACATTGGTTACTGTCCATTGTTTTTTAGTCACTTAACTTTGTATCAACAAAAGAAAAAAGGTTAAACCATAAAAATATACACATATGTTTTTTCAACACATTTTTGAGAAGTCTTTAGCACATTCAAGCTACATTGTAGGATGTCAAGTTGCTGGAGAAGCGATTGTAATTGATCCAAAAAGAGATATCGATACTTATATAAAAATAGCCGAAGAAAATAATCTTAAAATTACGCACATTGCGGAAACGCATATTCATGCAGATTATCTTTCAGGAAGTCAGGAATTGGCTTATGTGACAGGTGCTAAAATGTATTTGTCGGATGAAGGAGGTAAAGATTGGCAATACGATTTTGACCATGTTGGATTAAAAAATGGAGATAAAATAGAAGTCGGAAATTTAATCTTCGAAGTGATGCATACACCAGGACATACGCCAGAAAGTATAAGTTTCTTGTTGACTGATACACCTGCAACAAAAGAACCTGTCATGATTTTTACAGGAGACTTTGTATTTGTCGGAGATATTGGTCGTCCAGATTTGTTAGAAGAAGCGGCAGGTTTGGTTGGAACGAAAGAGGTTGGCGCAAAGCAGATGTTCGAATCATTGAAAAAATTTCAAGCTTTACCCGATTATCTTCAAGTTTGGCCAGCGCATGGTGCAGGATCAGCTTGTGGAAAAGCATTGGGAGCTGTAGCAAGTTCAACAGTTGGATACGAAAAAATAAGAAACTGGGCATTACAATTTGATCAAAATGAAAAAGGTTTCATCGATTATCTATTAGCAGATCAACCAGAGGCACCAGCTTATTTTGCTATGATGAAAAAATTGAACAAGACAAAACGTCCTTTATTAATAGAAGTTCCGAAATGGGCGAAGTTGACATACATTGAGTTTGAGAAAGCAAAATATTTTGGAATGAAAGTAATTGATGCAAGAATCAAAACAGATTTTTCACAAATACATGTGCCAGGAACAATCAATATTCAAAATAATAAAACATTCAACACTTGGATGGGTTGGATGGTAAATTATCAAGAACCAATCGTGTTAGTTGTAGAAGAAAATGAGGTAGAGGACATGACACGAAAACTAATGCGAATTGGTTTAGATAATGTGTACGGTTATATTACACCAGCAGAATTATTGAGCAATACAGAAGAAATGACTTCTTCAACTATTATTGATGCTGATACGATGGGAAATTATATCGGGAATGATGAGGTTCAAATTTTAGATGTAAGAGGTGAAGCCGAATTTAAAGAAGGTTTTATAGAAGGAGCAAAACATATTTTTGTAGGTTATTTACCAAAACGATACCATGAATTGGATCCGAATAAAAAAGTAGTTTTACACTGTCAAGCAGGTGATAGAGCAACAATTGCACAGAGTTTTTTAGAATCAAAAGGTTTTGAAGTAGAAAATTATAGTGCAGGAATGGCAGATTGGAAATTGAATAAAAAACCATTAGTCAAATAATATGTTTTTCAAAAAAATTATTAAAATGTTGACATCAAACTCAAACGTAGAAAATTATCTACAAGAAGGCGCATTGCTATTGGATGTGCGTACAAACGCGGAGTTTTTGGCAGGACATCATGCAGATTCGGTCAATATTCCATTACAAGAATTAGAAAGCAGAATAGGCGAATTGTCGAGCAAGAAGATAGTAACGGTATGCAGAAGCGGAGCAAGAAGTGGGCAAGCTGCAGTTATACTAAAGAATAAAGGTTTTGATGCCATCAATGGCGGACCTTGGAACATGATTTAAGTACATAATTAAATTATATTGAATGGATTTATTAGACAGAATACAAGGAAATAATTTTTATCTAATTGATTTTTATGCAGATTGGTGTGCACCATGTCAATTACAACTTCAATTTTTAGAAAACTTAAAAGGAAAACTTCCTGATCATGTCGAGATAATAAAAATTGATGTAGATAAAGACAAAATAAGTACGATTCAGTTTGATGCGATGTATCAAGTAAATGGCGTACCAACTTTAATGCTTTTTCATCAAGGAAAACTTCTTTGGAAGCATTATGGAGTTAAGTTTGAAGATGATTTACAAAAAATAGTAGAACAATTTTTGATCTAAAAAAACAGTAATCGTGTCTGAATCTTTTAAAAGATAACGCGATTACTGTTATTTTTTTTTAAACAATATGTGATAATTACTAATTTATTCCTTGTCTTATTTAGATAAAACAAAAAATATTAGATAAAAAGTGTGAATACAATAAAAACGTCAACATTTATTTAAAAAAAATCATACATGATTTGCATTAGTATGATTTATGTTATAGTTTTGAGTAAATAATATTACAAATAGGTAATATGAATTAACACTAATTATGATTGTAAGGCTTCTGTAAAAAGAAGCCTTTTTTATTTTCATTAAAAATAAAGCAGATTAAGCAAACATTTAAACAACACAATTGGTTGTGTCGACTTACTTTTTTAAAGTTAATTACAGTAGTTGAGAAGTTTTTTACAAAATTATTTTTGAAATTCGGTTGCTAATAATTCAACTATTTTCATGATGTTTTGATTTGTAAATAAAAGATAAGATTACATCAGGTAAAAAAAAACAGCTTCACTAAATTGTAAAGCTGTTTTTATATTTTAAATATCATCCGTGTATAAATCGATAATTGGTCGAGGTTTTTTTCGTTTGATTTGCGTTAACCAATAAATGAAAATACCTATTCCATTCCCGAAAATAATCACGGTTATCCAAACTAAACGTTCGTCACTTTTAATCAAATTTGGATTTTTTAAGGCATGTACAATGAAGTAAACAAAAGAAATTACGCCAGTAAAAAAACTCATTAAAACTAAAAAGATGAAAATGATAAGATTTCCTAATAAAGCACTCAGAAGCGATTTCGAATTTCCCATATGTCCAAGTTGCGCATCGAGCGTATTAAACATCGAATAAAAAATTCCAAAATAACTCAGCAAGCCAAGTATAAATAAAGTGATTGGAACAATAGCCAAAGTGGCTTGTAGCTTTGGATTGTTTAAAAGAGACGTTAGATCTCTGTCAATTAGTAGATTTTTCATCATTTGAAAAATAATCTTTTATTTTTTTTGCTTTAGATTTCCCTATACAATCGGTTAACTCTAACAAAGATGCATTTTTTATTCGTTCAACCGATTTAAATTTTGTTAATAATTCTTTAATTGTTTGCGGACCGATTCCATTTATTTCTTCTAAAACCGAATTATAGGCATTTTTACTGCGACGATTTCGATGGCGAGTAATCCCAAATCGGTGCGATTCGTCTCGTACATGTTGCAGCACTTTTAAGGTTTCAGAATTTTTGTCCAAGTACAAAGGATAAGGATCGTCTGGATAATAAATTTCTTCCAAACGTTTTGCAATTCCAATGACAGATACTTTTCCACGTAAACCTAAACGGTCAATCGATTTTAAAGCCGAACTTAATTGTCCTTTTCCTCCATCAATCAAGATTAGCTGAGGCAATGGTTCACCTTCAGCCAAAACGCGTGTATAACGACGTTCTATTACTTCTTCCATTGTTGCAAAATCATTTGGACCTTCAACTGTTTTGACATTGAAAATTCGGTAATCTTTTTTGCTTGGCTTTCCATTTTTAAAGACAACACAAGCCGATACAGGATTTGTTCCTTGAATATTAGAGTTATCGAAACCTTCTATATGACGAGGTTCTGCGGGTAATCGCAAATCAACCTTCATTTGATTCATAATGCGATTTGTATGACGGTCTGGATCGATAATTTTGGTTTGTTTGAGCTGTTCCAAACGATAAATTCGCGTGTTTTTTAACGATAAATCAACAATGTGTTTTTTATCGCCAATTTTTGGAACTGTAATTTTTCGGAATGGAATTTCTAAACTTAATTCGAATGGAACATAAATTTCTTTCGAAGTAAGATTAAATCGTTCTGAGAAATCAATAATCGCGCGCTCCAATAAATCTTCATCCGTCTCATCCAATTTCTTTTTCCACTCTTCGGTATGAGATTGTATAATTGCACCATGATAAATTTTCATGAAATTGACATACGCATATTCCTCATCCGATGTAATCGAAAAAACATCAACATTGGTAATGGTAGGTGAAACAATTGTTGAACGTGCTTGGTAATTTTGTAAAGCTTCGATTTTCTCTTTGATCATTTGTGCTTTTTCAAATTTCAAATCCGATGCATATTTTGTCATTTGATTGATTAAATATTGCTTTGCTTCGTTAAATTCTCCTTTGATAATATTACGAATCGCCGAAATTTGCTCATTATAATCTTCTTCGGTTTGGTAATTTTCGCAAGGTCCAAGACAATTGCCAATATGGTATTCTAAACAAACTTTGAATTTATGGTTTTCGATGTTTTTTTCGCTCAAATCGTACGAACATGTTCTGATTTGATACAATTCTTTGATCAAACCTAATAAAACTTTCATGGTTTTGACATTAGAATATGGACCAAAATATTCAGAACCATCTTTGATTACATTTCGTGTCGAAAAAATACGTGGAAATCGTTCGTTTTTAATGCAAATCCATGGATAGGTTTTGTCATCTCTTAACAGAATATTGTAGCGAGGTTGATGTTCTTTGATCAGATTATTTTCCAATAACAACGCATCATATTCGGAATTAACATTAATCGTTTCGATGTTATCAATATTACTCACCAAAACACGCAATCGTTTCGAATCGTGTTGTTTATTGAAATACGAATTCACACGACGTTTCAGGTTTTTCGCTTTACCAATGTATAACAAATCTCCTTTTTTGTTATAATACTGATAAACACCTGGCGTTTCGGGTAAACTCGCTAATTTTAATTTTACATTTTCATTCATCAAACTACCTCTACAACATTTATTTTTTGCTGTTCATCATCAATATAAATCAAGATTTTTGTTCGAATTTTATAGCCCAAATTGTTGAAAAATTCAGCATATCTATTCACTTGAAAATGATGATCTAAATCGGGTTGCCCAGTTTTATAATCAATAATTGAACAATTATTTTCAGCATCAATGACAACACGATCGGCTCTGAAAATTTGTCCATTTTCATCAATAAAATCGCGTTCATTTAAAACCGTTAAACCTTCAGCAAAATAGGGAACTAATTTAGGATCTTGTAAGAGATTTTGCAAGGTTTTTTGCAGATGTTCTACATTTTCAGCAGAAACAGTACCACGTTGTTTTTCACTTTCGATGATTTTTGGCAAATCATTTTGCGTTACAATTTGTGATAAAATAGTATGAATTGTATTTCCAAATTCTGTGAATTTTAACTTTTCTTGTGCTTTTTCTGAATTGGTGTTAATCACCAAACGTGTATTCCAATCCGAAGAATAAATTTTAAGTTCTGCCGAAGAGTTTTCAATAACTTTTGGTGTTGAAATACGTTCTGGTGTACCTTTCAAAATAACTTCATCTTCAGAAAAGCCTTTGCTGAAAACAAATTCGTGTAAATAGTTGGCAATATTTTTTGATTTCGAAGACTCTTTAGGCTTTTGCGCAATCATGTACAATTGTTCTTTTGCACGTGTTGTTGCAACATAAAGTGTATTAATTTCATCCAATTGAACCAAGTTTTCTTCTTCGTCAATTTTTGATTTTATCGCTTCGTTTTTGATGGTTTTTAATTCATTGTTAATCCCAACATAAAACGTTTCGAATGGATTATCTTCATTTTTTTGCAGTGGAATCCAAATTTTAGAATTCTTACTTTGCCAATCCAAAAATGGTAAAATAACAACTGGAAACTCCAAACCTTTAGACTTGTGAATCGTCATAATTTGAATTGCATCGACACCTTTTGGCGTTTTGATACTTGCTTTATCTTTGATCGTTGACCAAAATTCGAGAAACGAATTAAGATCTGATTCATTTTTTGATGAATAGTCTAAAATAACATCCAAAAAGCTCAAAATATAAGCAGGTGAACGTTCTTGTAAATGCAATGTACGAATAGCTTTTTCGGTGAAATCATATAACGAAAGGTTTTGATCTTGAATAAAATCTAATTCAATTCCAAGTGATTTGGTTAATTTCAAAAATTTCGGCAAACCTTCTTTCAACGCTTTTTCAACGGTGATGGTTAAATCATCTGTTCTGAATAATTCTAATTCGTACGCAACCATCAAAAAGCGTATTTTAGATTGTTCATCTTGTGGATTTGATGTTATTTTAAACAAATATTCGATTAATTGTATTTCGAATGAATTTTTAAGTAATAAAGCTTCATTGGAAATGACAACCAAATTATTTTCAGTCAAATATTTCGCCAACAGAACGCCTTGCGCATTACTACGAATCAAAATTGCAATATCACTTAAAGAAAAACCATTTGCACGACAATCTTCAATCGTTTTCAGAACCAATTCTAAGTTTTTTTCTTTGAATAAGTCTTTTGATCGACCTTCTTGTTCGATAAAATTTATTTTGACAAAACCATCTTTTTGATGATTGGTGAATTGTTTATTACCGATTTCATACAAATACTGAAAACTTGGTAAATTAAGTTTAGGCGCTATAAACGAATACAATTCATTGTTAAATTGGATGATATTTTCGTGGCTTCGCCAGTTTTTTTCTAATTCTTCAACCTTGATATTTTCTTCTTCTTTTCGATCAATTAAATCTATCATTTGTGCTGGATTTCCTCCTCGCCAACGGTATATAGATTGTTTTGCATCACCAACCAACATAATCGTGTCAGATTGCGCACGCGCATTTTCCACCAACGGATTTAGATTGTTCCATTGTAAAGTTGAAGTATCTTGAAATTCATCAATAAAATAGTGATTGTAGCGCGAGCCAATTCGTTCGTAAATAAAATTAGCAGGTTGTTGTTGCAGATTTTTACTGATGATAGTATTGAATTCGTTTATCAATAAAACATTCGAATCTTTTTTGATCGAATCCAACGATTTTTCGACTTCATTAATCAACGAAATTGACGAAATGTTTTTTTGAATAGACGTTAATAAAAGTAAGTGATCATTAATATTTGCAGCTTTTTCGAACAAATCTTTAATCTGTGGAAAAATAGATTCGGCAATTACATCTTTTACTTTCGAAAGATAACCGCCTTCTAAAACATCTTTTGTGTTGGCATCGGTTGGTAAAATCAATCCAAAACCATCATAATTCTTTAATTTTTGGAAAAAAGCGGCAATACCACGACTTTTTCCAGGTAATTCGTTTACAGAAATTCCATTGTTTGCCAGCAACTCAAAAAACTCATTTCCGATTGTAATCAATCCATCTTTCAACGTTTTGATATCATCAAAAATAACCTTTCGGTAACGAATAAATTCGTCTAATGAAATATTTTTTAACTTTTCTAAATCTTGTAAATGACGATCGTTTGAAATATCAGAAGTGTCAGAAGAAAGGGTTTTACGGATATCCCATGATTTATTTTCGTCCATATTATCCAACGCAATTTTGATCATGGTTTGCGTTAATTTTTCGTCTTCTCCAATTTTTGAATAGAGTAAATCAACCGATTCGTTGATAATTTCTGTTGTATTCATTTCGACATCAAAATTCATCGATAAACCCAAATCTTGTGCAAAAGATTTCATCAATCGTAGATTAAATTTATCAATCGTAGAAATTGAAAATTTGGAGTAATTATGAAGAATCGCAATCAGAATATTATACGCTTTCGCCTTGATAATTTCTGGCTTCATGTTCAATTCAGAAGAAAGTTCAAGAATATAAGAATCTTCTTTTGGATTCGAACTTTTGGCAATTTCTTCCAATGTTTCGATGATACGCTCTTTCATTTCACCAGCAGCTTTGTTGGTAAACGTGATGGCTAATATATGTTCGAAATGATAATCGCTTTCGTTGGTTAATAACAACGAGAGAAATTCTTTAACTAATGTGTAGGTTTTACCTGCACCAGCTGATGCATTGTAAATTTTGAAATCGCCTGCTTGTAACAAATTCTGAATTTTTAGGAAAGTTAAACAATCTTCTCAAAAATAGAAAATCAGAATGCCAAAACATGACGTACTAAAAAAGGAAACTCAACTGAGTTTCCTTTTTTGTAAATGTTATAAAAGAATGATTAGAATGAATATCCTAAACCAACAGAAAATACAGAATTTTTGATATCTCCTCCGTTTTCATCAGAGATATTTGAAAGTCCAAAATTGTAACGAGCTCCTGCATTAAGACCGTTTGATAACTCATATCCTAATCCAATGTTTAATCCGAAATCTATAGATTTTAAGTAATCTTTCATATCTACATCTTCATCAATTTTTTGTCCTAGCGCAGTAGTTTTTACATTTAATTTAGAACTTACTAAAAAACCTACTTGCGGACCAGCTTCAATATTAAAACCTTGTGTAGGATAAAATTTAAACATTAAGGGAATATTAATATAATCTAATTTATACTTTACGTCAGCATTTACGTTACCAATTTGTTCATTAACATAAATTTCTCCAGATTCTTTAGCTCCTTGTGTAGAATATAATAATTCAGGTTGAAACGCAAATTTCTCAGCAAATTTAATATTAGCATAACCTCCAATATGAAAACCTACTTTTGCATCAGCATTTTGGTTATCTCCAGATAAATTTGATACATTAAGACCTGCTTTAGCTCCAAATTTAGTTTGAGCATTTGTATTAATAGCGAAAGCTAATAATGAAATAAAAAATAAACATTTTTTCATATAAGTAAAATTTTAAAGTTTGAGTAAATATATAACAATAATGCAAAAAAGGTACTAATTTTTATTCTTTTTACGCTCTTCTTTTTGTAGTATTTCGATTTCTTTTATTTGCTTTTTAGTATTTTGCTCATCAAGCTTCAATTCTGTTAGCTTTTCATCTAATTGTTTAGATAATGATTCATTAGATTCCGTAAATTTATATTCTACTGAATATCCATTCTTTGGAAGAATCGTAATATTCATATCATCACTATTTCTATTATCAACTTTTAAACTTGTAATTGTTTTAGGAAATTTGGATAAATCAAATTCACCATTTTTATTATTTGTAATATAAATTTTATCAATCTCTGAACTAATAATTTTGTGTTCAACACCATTTTTGTCGGTGTAAATAGAATATCCATTTTTCAGAGTAATATTATTTTTTACCGTAGGCATTTTAGCAGTTGTTACTTTTTTATCAATATTCGGAATATCTTTTTCAGAGTTAAAAATTCTGATAACACTTGAATCTTTTTTGAAAATTTCTATTAAACCTTCGCTCTTTTTTACAATTACTTTATTAATATCTTTTGGATCTATTTTTTGTAAAACTTTGCCATCTTTACCATATAGTGTTGTCGGTATTAATTCTTTTTTTCTAACAATATCTTTTATTTTTATCGAATCATTCAAGATGATATCTCCAGCATCGTTTAAAATAATTTTGTTTTGCGGATTACTTTTCAAAATATCTTTTAATTCTTCTTTGGTCATTGTTTTACCATCAGATAAATTTTTGATTAACGTAATAGTGTCATTCAGGTTTTTCGTTATTTTATTTTCTTCTTTTGTATCAAATATCAAATCCGCTTGCGATTGAACAGGTTTTTCCAATGCTTGTTCTACCTTTTTTGCTTTATTTTCTACTTCCTGAGCAAAAGATTTTTGAGAAAACAATACAAAAGCGCTTAGTATAAAAGGTAAAGATGCAAAAGAAAGAGTTTTAGCTTTTCGATTTGAGGTGTTTTTCGTCATCATAAGTAGGCGTTTTTTGGTTAATATAAAATTGAAATTACTCGCCATCATTGATGGATTTTGAGTTGCAATGCAATCTAAAATTTGATGTTGATAAGTTTTTAAATCAGAGTTTCTTTTTAACACATATTCATCTGCTAAAAACTCATGATTTAGTTTGATCGATTTTTTGTAGAAATAAATAAAAGGATTGAACCAAAAAAGGATTTGAAAAATTTCTATCCATAATATATCAAAACTATGTTTCTGAATACAATGTGCTTTTTCGTGATCAATTAAATTTTGATGTAAATTCTCGAGTTGTTTTTTGGGGATAAAAATATAATTCCAAAAACTATAAGGTTGACTTGATTGTAAATCGAGAACATAAGTAATTTCGTGGTCTTTTATTTTTTCTTCTGTTTTAATTTTAAATAACAAGTTGTACAAATTGTAACTAAACCTGGCTAAAAATAAAACTGCAAATAGGATGTAAATTACATTTAAAATATCCCCAAAGTTAATTCCTTCTTCTTGTTGCAATACGTCAGGGTTTTGCATTAAAAAAGCTAATAGTTCAGGCGAAATATTTGTTTCGTTAGCTGTAATTGGTAAATCTATTTTATACAAAGGCGCTGTCAACGAGAAAACTAACGAGAATAAAAGATAAAATCGATTGATTTTATACATACTTTCGCGCTCCAATAAAAGTTTGTAAAATGAATACAAAAAACCAGAGCAAAGAATAAATTTTATGACATAAGCAACCATAAGCTATTTCTTTTTACGGTCTATTTCATTGTCGATGATATCACGTAATTTTTCTAATTCTTCAATAGACATATTGTTTGATTTTGCAAAAAATGAAGCAAATTGTGTTGCCGAATTATTAAAGAAGTTTGAAATCATTCCTTTTACTTCTTTCGAAAAATAGTCGTCTTTTTTTACCAAAGCGTAGTATCGACGCGAGTTTCCCATTTGTTCGTAATCAATATAACCTTTGTCGCGCATCCTTTTTAATAAAGTAGATATAGTCGTGTTTGCAGGTTTTGGATCGTCATAAGAATCGATAATATCTTTGGCGAAAACTTGTTTTCCACTCCAAATAACTTCCATCACTTCTTCTTCTCTTCTTGATAATTTAACTTTCATAATCTACAATTGTAATTTAATTACTACAAATATAGAATTAAATTTAATTTGACCAATTTATTTTTAACTTATTTAACATTTACACACAAAAAAAGGAGCAAAAAGCTCCTTGATATTTTGATTTGAAATGTTATTACATTTCCATTAATTTATACGCTACACCAACACTAAAATAGGTATTCGTAGTACTTTTTGAAGATGGATTATGATTAATATCTGTTAATCCTTTTGTAAAACGAGCATTGATTTCTAATTCGTCAGTTACTTTGTATCCAGCTCCTATATTTAATCCAAAATCAAATGTTTTGAAATTATCTGTAATTGGCTCTTTAGTCTTAATTTTATTGAATTCTGTTTTTTCTTTAGCAGAAACCAAGAAACCTAATTGAGGACCAAATTCAACATTCAATCCGTCCATAATTTCATAACGTCCCATTAGCGGAATATTGATATTATGTGTAACTATTTTTTTATCACTACCATCATGTTTTTTGATTCCAGCACCTTGTTTTGAGTATAATAATTCTGGCTGAAAACTAAATTGATCAGTTACTTTGTAATTTGCATAACCACCAACATAAAAGTCTGTTCTAAATTTTGCACTTTCAGTACCAGATAAAGTAGGGAAGTTAAGACCTCCTTTTACTCCTAAATCAATTTGCGCGTTCGCTGCACTTAATCCACCGAAAAGTGCTATTCCTAAGATTAGTTTCTTCATTTTTTTATTACTTAAGTTTGAGTTATATTATTTAATTCAAAAGTAAAGTTTTATTCATAGATAAAATTGAGCTGTTCTTTAAAAAAACAATAATGCTTTTTTATTTCACAATATCTATGCCTTTTTTGTTAAAAATTCATAAAATATTATGACTTAAATAATTTTCGCTAAATAATCCATAATAATTTTCGTTGCATTTGGAGAATTTTGAACAAAATCTCCTGCTTTTTTTCCACTTGCTTTTCTAAAATTTTCGTCATTCATCAAATGGTTCATTATTTTATTAAATTCGGTTTGATTTGAAATTGAAAAACCACCACCAACTGCTATTAAGTCAACAGCTTCCTGGAATTTTTTGTATTTAGGTCCAAATACAACAGGATTTCCATACGTTACAGCTTCTAATGTATTGTGAATTCCTGCTCCAAAACCACCGCCAATATAAGTGATATCTGCATATGCATACACTTTGGATAGTAGTCCAATTGTATTTAGAATAAAAACTTTTGAATCAATTAAATCTTGTTGCGAAGTTTTTTCTAAATCAGAAAATTTAACAGTTTTTTGATTGATTTTACTCAGAAAAGAATTGATCTCAGCATCATTCAAATTATGTGGTGCGAAAACAATTTTCCAATCATTCGTTAATTTTTGATTGATTAATTCAATAAATAATTCTTCATCTTTTGGCCACGAACTTCCAACAACAATGAATTTTGAATGTTGTTTGAAAGTTTCCATAAAATCCAAGTGATTGTCTTGGTGAATAATTTGTTTTACACGATCAAAACGCGTATCACCTGCAATTGTATTCTGTGTAATCTGAATAGAGTCTAATAAATTTTTAGAATTTTCGTTTTGCACAAAGAAATGATTAATTAAACTTAATTTTTTAGCAAACCAGTTATTTCCATCCTTTTTGAAAAAGTTTTGACTCTCTCTAAAGATAGAGGAAACCACAATTGTTGGTATTTTGTGTTGATGTAAAGTCGAAATTAAATTGAACCAATATTCGTATTTCACCAAAATCAAAATTTCGGGATGCAAGACTTTTATTAGTTTTTCTGCATTCGATTTTGTGTCTAAAGGTAAATAGAAAATTACGTCAGCTCCTTGATAATTTTTTCTAATTTCGTAACCTGAAGGCGAGAAAAAGGAAACAGCAATTTTATGTGTAGGATACTTTTCTTTTAAGGTTTCGATCACAGGTCGACCTTGTTCAAACTCGCCTAAAGAAGAACAATGTACCCACAAAACTTTATCCGTTTTAGATAGTTTAGAAGCTATTTTTTCTTCCCAATTATCACGACCATTTATCCAAAGTTTCGCTTTTTCGTTAAAATTCGAAGCCAATTTTAGCGCCATTCCGTACGCCTTGATTGATATATTATAAAATCCTTGCACAATCTTGCAAAGTTAGAAATTTAGAACGAGCTTTTTTTGTACATTTGTTGTAATAATATCGACTTTTTAAAGTTGTAGATGTTGAAAGATTCATTAAGTTATGAAAAAAATACAAATGGTTGACTTACAGAGTCAATATCAAAAAATAAAAGGTGACGTTGATGCAGCAATTATGAATGTTTTAGATTCGGCTGCTTTTATAAATGGACCAGAAGTTAAACAATTCGAAACTGAATTACAAGAATATCTTAACGTAAAACATGTTATTCCTTGTGGAAATGGGACAGATGCTTTACAAATCGCTTTGATGGCATTAGGATTGGAGCTAGGTGACGAGGTAATTACGGCAGATTTTACTTTTGCGGCAACGGTAGAAGTGATTGATTTATTAAAATTAAATTCTGTTTTAGTGGATGTCGATTATGATACATTTACAATTGATACAGAAAAATTGAAAGCTGCTATTACACCAAAAACTAAAGCAATTATACCAGTTCATTTATTTGGGCAATGTGCTAATATGGATGAGATTATGGCAATTGCAAAAGAGCATAATTTATATGTTGTAGAAGATACAGCGCAAGCAATTGGTGCAGAATACAAAGGTCAAAAAGCCGGTACAATTGGTCATATTGGTTGTACATCTTTCTTCCCTTCTAAAAACTTAGGATGTTACGGAGATGGTGGAGCGATTTTTACGAATGATGATGATATTGCACATCGTTTACGTGGAATTGTAAATCACGGAATGTACAAGCGTTACTACCACGATGAAGTAGGGGTTAACTCACGTTTAGATTCAGTTCAAGCAGCAGTTTTACGCCGCAAACTACCATTCTTAGACGAGTATAATGCTGCACGTAACAAAGCAGCGGCTTATTATTCAGAAGCTTTTAAAGATATTGATGCGCTAATTACACCATCAAAAGGAGAAGATACAACGCATGTTTTTCATCAATATACTTTACGTGTAACAAATGGTAAACGTAACGAACTGCAAGCTTTCTTAACAGAAAAAGAAATTCCAGCAATGATTTATTATCCTGTTCCATTACGTAAACAAAAAGCGTATGATAACGGTCATTACAATGATGCAGACTTCCCACATACCAATAAATTAGTTGAAGAAGTGATGTCTTTGCCAATGCATACAGAGTTAGAAGAAGAACAATTGGTTTATATTACTTCTGCTGTGCGTGAATTCTTTGGAAAATAATTTACCTTAAAAAAATATGAAAAAGCTTCTGATTGGTTTCAGAAGCTTTTTTATTTGCTTAAATTTGGACTAACTAATTCAATGAAATTACATAAAATGAATAAAATATTAGTAACTGGTGGTTTAGGCTATATCGGTTCGCATACAGTTGTAGCACTACAAAATGCAGGTTATGAAGTGGTGATTATTGATGATTTATCAAACACGAATATTGATTTTTTAGATAGAATTACATCGATTACTTCTATAAAACCATCTTTTTATCAAATAGATTTAAAAGATCAAGAAAAAGTAAATGAATTTTTTAAGACTAATAAAATTGACGGAATTATCAATTTTGCAGCACATAAAGCGGTTGGTGAATCTGTTGAAAAACCGTTGATGTACTATCGTAATAATCTTTTAGGATTAATTAATCTTTTAGATGCGATGAAAGATTATAATGCAGATAATATCATTTTTAGTTCATCTTGTACCGTTTATGGACAGGCAGATCATATGCCAATTAATGAACAAACACCACTAAAGAAACCAGAATCTCCTTACGGAAAAACGAAACAAATGGGTGAAGAGATTTTAGAAGATTTCTCTACAGCTTTCGATAAAAATGTGATTTGTTTACGTTATTTCAATCCAGTAGGCGCCCATCCTACAGCGAAAATTGGTGAATTACCAAAAGGAATTCCAAATAATTTGATTCCATATGTTACGCAAACGGCGGCAGGAATTAGAGAAGCTTTATCTGTTTGGGGAGACGATTACCCAACGCGTGATGGAACAGCAATTAGAGATTATATTGATGTGAATGATTTAGCAGATGCGCACGTAAAAGCTGTAACTCGTTTGATTGAAAATAAAAATAAGGCGAAATTAGAGTTCTTTAATCTTGGAACAGGAACGGGTTCGACAGTTTTAGAAGTTGTTCATGCTTTTGAAGATGCAAATGATTTGAAATTGAATTATCAGATCAAAGAGCGTCGCGCGGGAGATATTATCGAAGCCTATGCAGATAATTCGTATGCAGAAAAAGAATTGGGATGGAAACCTGAAACTCAACTTGCAGAAAGTATGCGTACAGCTTGGGAATGGCAAAAAAGTTTAGAACAATAAAAGAAAACGCTGTCAGGTTTAAAACCTTGACAGCGTTTTAATTGTTATAGAGTAGAAATTTAACTTTTGAAATTATTTCTTTACTTTTTTCAATACGTATAAATCTTTTAAATTTCCAGTAATTTCTTTTCCTTCTTGATCTAAAACTTTCAATCTATTTTCTTCAACTTTCAGGACCAAAGGGCTAATATTCGAGTTTAAGTGCAAAATATTTCCAGTAGCATCCCATTTATAAAAACCTTCATCTTGGTAAACCGTTTCTTTTCCTAAATATTCTTGTTCAATGAAAAAGTTACCGTCTTTTTTTAACTCAACAATATATTTTATTCCTTCGCAATCCGCACATGGTAAAGTACCTTCATATTTTCCATCCCAATCCAAAGAGTTTCTTGAATTATGTTCATCTTTAAATGTTTTTGTAGAGTTTTGAGCCACTTCAGCTTTTTTTTCTTCTTGTTGGACACCTTTTGATTGGCATGAGAATAAGATAAATGATGCAAAGATGCTCACTAATATAGATTTCTTCATAATTAATTTTATGATATGTTTAACAACAAATATGGTACCAAATTACGACTATATTTTTCTAACTTTCAATTAAAATTTAATAAAATGTTTCACGCAAAAAAAATACAAACACCTTTGGGAGAAATGCTTGCAATTAATTCACAAAAAGGACTTTGTGTATTAGCATTTTTTGATGGGAAATCAACCGAAAAACAACTTAAAGAGATTGAAAAATTGGGTGAAATTGTAGAAAATAAGCACGATGAAGTTTTGTTAAATTTAGAAAAGGAGTTAGACGCTTATTTTGAAGGGAATTTGAACGAATTTAGCATTCCGCTTGATTTGATTGGAACTGATTTTCAGATAAAGGTTTGGAACGAATTAATTAAAATTCCATTTGGAAAAACACGGTCATATAAGGAGCAATCGATGGCTTTGGGTAATTTGTTGGCGATACGTGCAGTTGCAAATGCAAACGCGAAAAATAAAATAGCAATTATTGTGCCTTGTCATCGGGTTATTGGAACAAATGGATCTCTGACAGGATACGCAGGAGGTAATAAGCGCAAGAAATTTTTGTTAGAATTAGAATCAACACAATTGAATGTATTCTAAAAAAAACTTCGAGAATTTTCTCTCGAAGCTTTTTTAATTTATTTTAGAATAATTATTCCATCGTTTTCAATTCGTTCAAGAAATCAACAATATCTTGACCAGAATAATCCGCCATTCCCATTGTGGTGTGTGCAATGTTTCCTTTTTTGTCTAAGATAATAGTTGTTGGTAACGAACCATTAAAAAATTCAGTCGGAATAGATGAGTTGGGATAAACCACTGGTAACGAAAGTTTTTTACGTTCCATGAATTTCGCTACTTTATCACGTTTTCCTTCTACTTCCACTGTTAAAATCACGATATCTTTATCCTCTTTTACTTTGTCATATAAAGTTTGAATAGAAGGCATTTCTGCAATACAAGGAGGGCACCAAGTAGCCCAAAAATTCATAAACACTACTTTTCCTTTCAGATCTTCCATGTTGACAGTTTTTCCATCCACATCTACCATTTCGAAAATATAATTTGCTTCGGTTTCTGGTTGAGAAGACTTTTCAACTTTTTCTAATTTTGGATCGAATAATCCTAATTTCATTAAACCTTGCTGTATCATTGCTTTAGCTTCTGGTACAAAAAGTAAGACCAAAGCCAACGCTCCTACGATAATAGTTGAGTAATTTCTTTTTAACATTGCTATAAATTTATTGTTTGTTCCCATTGTAATCCGCTTATATCGGTTAGTACTACTTTGTGAATTTTATGCTCTATTTCAAAATTTAAGTTTGCTTTCGCTCCCAAAGGTAACACTAAACTGTGTTTATGTGGTGTAACTTTTGCTACATAATAATTCGAAATTTGTTGTTGGTCTAAATTTGATAACTCTTTCATATCTAATGATTCAATGATTTTATTTTGGTCATTGTAAAAATCAATTTGGATTAAAAAAGAACCATATACATCAGCACCTTCTATTCGCATAACGTCAAATGAAACCTTATTTTGAAGTTGTTTTAAATTGGTGATTTCTACTTTTGGCTTGACCGATTTATTGTGTAAAGTTCCATAAACACCACCATGAAATACTTGATTTGTAAATAACGTAACGAATAATATGAAAAAACTAAATCCGATAAAATGAGGTGTATATTTTTTAAAAGAAATAGAATTCCATTTATTTTCTTGTTCAACAAATTGATTTTTATTGAATAAATAATCCAAGGATATTTTACCAGAGCCCGCTTGCATTAGCGTGAATCCTCCTGCCAAACCTAATACGCCAATTTGCCATTCGTCCAAACAAGTTGTTCCAATCCATCCCGAACCTAACAAAATTCCCATTGCTAAAAAGAAAACACCGATACTCATGAAACGCGTTTTGTAACCAAGCATCAAACACAAGCCTACCACGCCTTCTATAATGGTGAAAATCCACATGTTCCACAATAAAGCTTCGGGATTTTCGACCAAATATTGAATAAGAGGTTTGATGAAAAGAGCGTTCGGTAAAAAATGATTAAATTTTTCGCCAATGTATCCAGTTGCTTCTGGATCAAGTTTGTTTTCTAAAATTAAGCGCCTCCAAAAGGCAGAAAAGTAGGTCCAACCAATGACTAAACGCAATGCCAATACAGCATTACCCATTGATAAAACAGATTTGTTTTGCATGATATGTTATATTATATAAGTTACTTAAATCTACATTTTTGTTTTGTAGTCTAAAACTGTCAACTCGAGTGAAATTCATTTAGAATTTTGTATCGAGAATAAGGTTTTAGAAGATAAAATTCATCTTAATTATCGATACAATTTTTCTTCTTTTTATAGTTCGAAAAATCACTCGAATTGACTAACTCTAATTCAATAATGTACAAATAAGTATAAATTGTTGAATAATTATTGTTGAATTAATTGTGAAAATTACGACAACAACGAATATTTCAATTGCTTATACAATAAATAGAAAGGTATTTTTGGAGATTGTATTTTATTCGAATCAATATCTTCTACGATCAATGAAGATCGTGCGTATTGAATGAATTGTAAAGATATTTTCGGTAAATCAAAATGAGATAAATCAAGTTGTTTGCTTGATTTCTTAATTACTTCAAATTTAATGTTAACACAAGATGTTGTATTACTCTGAATTGTTTTACTTGGAGTTGATTTTGTTTGCTGAACATTTTCAATTTCTAAAATAGTATGAATAGAAGCTTTCATGCTACAAGGTGTAAGTAGCATGAAAATCGAAGAAATAATTAAAACAAGACTTCTAAAATTCATGAAACGAAACTAATCATAAAATTTGATTTAAAACGAATTTATAATTAAACTTTAAGAAATTATTAGAATTTCTATCTTTGTCTTGATGAAAGAAAAACCGTTATTTTTTGTATTGATTATTTTAACACTCTTACTTTTTGTGATCAGTTTAAGTGTTGGAAAAGTTCCGATTTCTTTCACCGAAATATTCAGTGTTATTTTTGGGCATTCAGACAAAATGTACCATAACCTTGTACTCAATTTTCGATTGCCAAAATCACTAACAGCTTTATTGGTTGGTATTGCTTTGCCTATTTCAGGTTTTTTGATGCAAGAATTATTCAAAAATCCTTTAGCAGAACCTTCCGTATTAGGAATTACGTCGATGGCCAGTTTAGGTGTTGCAATTGTGATTTTTCTTTTTTCGATGATTGGATTAGATGAATTTTTAAACAATCCTTGGATTACAATTATAGCTTCATTCTTAGGTGCAATAGTTGCTTTGTTAATGGTTATTTCACTTTCTTTTCGCGTTAAATCATCTGCATCCTTAGTGATTATTGGTTTTATGATTGCTGGTTTAGCTGGCGCATTAATCGGAATGATGCAATATTTTGCACCTTCGGATAAGATAAAAACCTATTTAGTTTGGGGATTCGGTTCATTAAGTGGTTTATCTTGGGAACAATTAGGTGTTTTCGGATTATTTGTTCTAAGTGGAATTATCGTTTCCTTGTTTACTTTACGAGGAATTACAGCTTTGTTATTGGGCGAAAAATATGCACAGTCGTTGGGAATAAATATTAAAAAATTAAGATTAACAATTCTTATTTCAACCGCATTGTTAACAGCTTCAGCGACCGCATTTGCAGGGCCTATTAGCTTTATAGGATTAGCCGTTCCTCATATTTGTAGAACATTATTACGAACAGGCGATATGAAAATTCTATACCGATGGATTTTCGTGTCAGGTATATTTTTTATGTTACTTTTTTCAATCTTGACTGAAATTTTTCCATTTGGAACTTTACCTATTAATATTATTACCGCATTGTTCGGAGCGCCAATTGTGATTAGTATTTTGTTGAATAATAAAAATGGAGTGCGATGAAAAGTGAGGTATTAAAATTGGAAAATCTTTCAGTTGGTTATAATGCAAAAAAAATTGTTTCAACGATTAATACTACGATCTTCACAAATGAATTGATTACGATTTTAGGGAAGAATGGAGCAGGGAAATCAACATTGATTAATACCATTTTAGGTTTTGAGAAAAGTCTTGAAGGTAAAATATATTTGGATAATAATTTATTGCAAAAATTATCTTCTCAAGAGATTGCACAACATATCGCTGTGGTTTTACCACGAATGGCAATTGTTCCAAAAATTAGAGTTTCTGAATTGGTAGCGATGGGACGTTTGCCTTATCATAAAGTTTTGAAGAAAGTTTCGAAAGAGGAACAATACTTAATTGATGAGGTGTTAGAACTGGTCGGAATTACCGATTTGGCTCATCTATTTGCGAATGAAATTAGCGAAGGCCAATTGCAATTGGTAATGATTGCGCGTGCTATATGTCAAGATGCTAAATTGGTAATTTTAGATGAACCAACATCTAATTTAGATTTAGCCAATCGATATAAAATATTTAATTTATTAAATGAATTGAAAACTAAAATGGATAAATCGTTTTTGATGATTACCCATGAAGTAGATTTTGCCTTAGAAAATGCGGATAAAATTTGGTGGATAGAAAAGGGTAACCTTTCTGAAGGAATTCCAGAACAAATAGCATTTGAACACCATATTATTCAGAAATTATCCAACCATAATTTGATGTACGATAAAGCGAATAACCGTTTTTCGACTCCCACTAATTGCACAAAAGTAATAGGAATAAAAGGAAATTCTGAATTAGCTTTTTGGGTAAAAAATGCGTTGTTTCGAAATGGAATTTCTGTCGAAAATACTGCCGAAAATCATATTGAAATAACAGAAAATAACATCATCTTTGAAGGACAAAAATTTGAATCGATAGAACAAATCGTAAAATTTGTACAACAGTATGAAAAATATAATCGTAACGGGAGCAAGTAGAGGAATTGGTTTTGAATTGGCAAAACAACATTTAGAATTAGGAAACCGTGTGTTGACAATTTCTCGAAATGTAGATAAATTAAAAGAATTAGAGGTTTACGCAAAAGAAAATCAATATTGGTTTATAGGAATTGATTTGACTAATTTTGATGAGATTTCACAAGTGAAAGAAGCGGTTAATTCTTGGGAGAAAGTAGATGTTTTATACAACAATGCAGGGATATGTATTAACAAACCTTTTGAGGAAATACAAGAAGCGGATTTATTAACATCTTGGCAAGTGAATTTTATGGCGCCATATCGTTTGATACAAGTTTTGATGTCTAAGTTTGATACATCTTCACATGTTGTCAATATTTCGACAATGGGTGCAGTACAAGGTTCAGTAAAATTTCCTGGATTATCAGTTTATTCATCTTCTAAATCGGCGACAGTTAATTTAACAGAATTGTTGGCAGAAGAATTAAAAGATCATGGTCCAAGAATTAATGCAGTCGCATTAGGAGCCGTACAAACTGAAATGTTAGAAGAAGCTTTCCCTGGATATATTGCGCCTTTACAACCAAATGAAATGGCCGAATATCTTGTTGATTTTGGATTGAATGGTTGGAAATATTTTAACGGAAAAATTCAACAAGCTTCGATTTCTACACCATAAGAATTTAATTTATATAATACCTTTCTAAAGTCGCTCTTGAGCGACTTTTTTAATGTTTCAATACTCGTTTTCTCAAAATATACATCAACGGAAAGCTGTGTATAATCCAAATTTTGAAAAAAAATATCAAATTATACTTAAATTATTTTTGGAGCTATTTTCATGTCTCATAGGATAAAATCCTTAAAATTAAATCCTTATTTTTGTAATATGCATATTTTAATAGTAGAAGACGATCAAAGAATGTCAGCGTTAATTCGAAGAGGTTTAGAAGAGAACGGGTTTGAAACAACGGTAGTTTATGATGGAGAAATGGCACTAAAATTGGCTCTTCGTGAAGAGTATGATTTGGTTGTGTCAGATATTATTTTACCTAAATTAAGTGGATTAGATTTTTGTCAAGAATTAAAAAAGTTAAAACCTTTTCTTCCTATTATCATGTTAACAGCTCTAGGAACAACCGATGATAAAGTTGAAGGGTTTGATGCAGGTGCAGATGATTATATGGTAAAACCTTTTGAAATGAGGGAACTTATCGCAAGAATTGGCGTCTTGTCTAAAAGAAAGTACAATATGCAGACGTTATCTTTCATTTTGGAATATGATACATTAGAGATGAATCTCCATACAAAAATAGTGAAAAGAGAAGGGAAAGAAATTAATCTAACACCAAAAGAATTTCGTCTTTTACATTATATGCTCGAAAATAAAGAACGTGTGCTATCTAGAACTGAGATTGCGGAAAAAGTTTGGGATACACATTTTGATACGGGGACTAATTTTATTGATGTTTATATAAATTATTTAAGAAATAAAGTTGACAGGCATTTTGGGGCAAAACTAATTCATACCAAAACAGGTCAAGGATTTATATTTAAGAAAGATGAAAATTAGAATTAGACTGACACTTTTATTCACTTTGCTTACAGCAACTATTCTTTTTTTCTTTGCTTTTATAATTTATTATTCAGCAAAAAAAGACAGAGAAAAAGAATTTTTTGAATTGCTTAAAAAAGAAGCTATAACTAAATCAAATCTTTTTCTTAAAGCTAAAGTTTCATCCGATGTTTTGCATCATATCTATCAAAATAACAGACAAACTCTCAATGAAGTTGAAGTTGCAGTTTATGATCACAACAAAACATTAATTTACCACGATGCAGTAGAAATCGATTTTGTTAAAGAAACAGAAGCGTTATTCGATCAAGTACAGCAAAAAGGTTACATTAATTTCTACCAAGATAGGTGGCAAGTCGTCGGGATGAAATATACTGTAGATGGAATTGATTATTTTGTTACAGCTGCAGCTTTGGATGAATATGGTTACAGTAAAATCAACAATTTATTAAAAAATATTATCCTTATCTATACATTGTCTTTGCTGCTAATTTTATTGTCTGCTTTCTTTTTTACCAATAAAGCGATAAATCCAATCAAGGCGATAACGAGTAAAGCAAAACAAATTTCTGCTTCAAATTTAGATCTTAGAATTGAATTAAAATCAAAAGGAGATGAGTTAGCAGAATTAACAATTACAATCAATCAAATGTTACAACGATTAGAAAATTCTTTTGATTCTCAGAAAAGTTTTGTTTCTAATATAGCACATGAACTTCGTACGCCATTAGCAGCGATAATAACAGAATTAGAAATGGCTTTAGGGAAGAAGCATTCTAATGAAGAATATCAAGAGTTAATCCAATTTGCATTAAATGACACAAAAAGAATTGTTCGTTTATCCAACAGTTTACTTGATATGGCGAAAGCTAGTTACGATCCTTCAGAAATTAATTTTAAAAGAATTAGAATTGATGAAATACTTTTAGATTCGGTGGTTCAGGTTCAAAAAAATAATAAGGAATATAAAGTAGAATTAAATTTTATTCGAATTCCAAACGAAGAAAACGAGGTCGAAGTGAATGGAAATGAATATTTATTAAAAGTTGCTTTTACTAATTTAATAGAAAATGCATGTAAATATTCAATTAATTCCACTTGTGAGATTCAAATTGATTTTGATGAAACCGAAGTGAACATTGATTTTATTAATGAAGGTGAACGGATAAGACAAGAAGAATTAACCATGATTTTTCAACCATTTTATAGAAGTGCTCAACATAAAAATATTCAAGGTCAAGGAATAGGTTTGTATTTGGTGAAAAAAATTATTGATTTGCATTTTGGTCAATTAGCTGTATATACCATAGAAGAAAATAAAACTTTTTTTCGAGTAGTTTTGAAAAAAAACAACTAATAATAAATCATAAAAATAGAAAAAAGCCTGCGTTATTGCAGGCTTTTTTGTTCTAATAAAATTCTAATATTCTTCTAAAAGGTTTCTAACAGCAACTGTTTTCCATGTCATGTAGATTTGCAACAGAAAAAAAATAACAATGGAAACAGATTCCCAATTCGTCAAACAATAAACCAAAGATTCATTTATTACTGCTTTTAAGAGAATTGAAACTTTGGTTTTCCTTAAAAAAATATAAAATGAATTTAATAAATTTTACAATGCAGTTAGGATTAGCTTTTCTATTAGGAGCTGCAATAGGTTTAGAGCGTGAATATCGTCAAAAAAGTGCTGGATTAAGAACAAATACCTTGGTATGTGTAGGTTCAGCAGCATTTATCTTAATGTCTTATGCCATTGGAGGAGATGCCGTAGGACGAATAGCTTCATATGTTATCAGTGGAATAGGTTTTTTAGGCGCTGGAGTCATTATGAAAGACGGAGTGAGTGTAAGAGGGTTGAATACTGCTGCAACGATTTGGTGTTCAGCAGCAATCGGGTTATTTGCTGGTTCAGGACTTTCTATACAAGCGGTTATACTTACTTGTATTATAATGTTAGCACATCTATTATTAAGACCGATTAGTAATCAGATCTACCGTTACTCTTTCAAAAATAAAAACCACAAGGATACCGAATATTTATTGGTAATAAAATGTAGAAATGATGTAGAAAATCATTTAAGAGTATTACTAATGCGTTCAATTGAGAATAATGAAAACCTTATGATGAAATCTCTTTCGAGTGATGATGATTTAATAAATGATTCTGTAATGATTTCAGCAGAGATATCAGCTTTATATCAGCAAGATAGTCTTTTAGAAAAAATAGCAAGTCGATTAACCATTGAAAAAGATGTCCAAAAAATTCGTTGGGAAATTATCAGAAATGAAGTTTAGAAATAAAATAGATAGAATATATCTTATGAAAAAATCAAAAGTAACTCTTTTTTTGCTGCTTATTATTGGGAATGGTTTTGTTTTAACAAACAGTTGTAACAGTAAAATAGAACAATCAGAAACAGCAGATTATTACTGGGATAAAAATGAAATAATATTCAGTGATAATTCCACTATTATAACTCAATTAAAAATAGAAAAAGCACAACTTCAGTTGGTAGAGTCTGATTTGAATTCACCTGGAATTGTAAAAACAATTCCAGAACATTTTGCTCAAGTTGCTTCTCCATTTGCTGGACGAGTAGTTAAATCTTTCGTTTCATTGGGACAGCAAGTGAAAAAAGGAGCACCAATATTTGAAATTAAATCTGCAGATTTTTTTGTTGCACAACAAGAATATTTAGCAGCGCAACAAGAATTAAAACAAGCCGAAATAAATTTAAAACGACAAAAAGATTTATTTGATCATGCTGTTGGAGTAAAAAGAGAATTAGAAGAAGCGCAAACAGATTTTAAAATAAAAAAAATAGCTGTAGATCAAGCTGCAGCATCTGTAAAGGTTTTTAATACTTCTTCTCAAATAGGAATGGGACAATCTTTAATGGTTCGATCGCCAATTTCTGGTCAGATTATAAAAAATGAACTAGTTACAGGACAATATTTAAAAGAAGATCATGAAGCTTTGGTAACAGTAGCAGACCTGTCAAAGGTATGGGTTTCTGCGCAAATAAAAGAGCATAATTTAGGTTTTCTAAAAGAATTAAAAAGAATTTCATTTACAGTTGAGGCCTTTCCCACAATTGTATTTGATGGAAAAATAATTCATATAGGACAAACTTTGAACGAAGAAAGCAGAAGTGTAGAAGTTTTAATTGAAACTGAAAATAATCAATTCCTTCTAAAGCCAGGTATGTATGTTAATGTCGTACTTAAAGGTTTTGGTAAAGAAGAAATTATTCTTCCTTCAAAAGCTGTTTTTCAGGACAAAGCAGATCAATATGTTTTTGTAAAAATTGATGAAAAGAAATACCATAAAACAAAAGTTGTGGCGATAGGTCATTCTGAAGATAATCATTTAGTTCGTGTTACAGATGGATTAAAAGCAGGAGATAAAGTGGTGGTTGATGGAGGAGTGTTTTTAATGGGGGTAAAATAAACGATTGAAATGAACAAATTAATCGAAATGGCAATTGCCAAGAAATGGCTAATGGTGACTTTGTTTTCATTGATAGCTGTATTTGGTTATTATTCTTGGAAGCAATTAGCAATAGAAGCTTATCCAGATATTGCAGATGTAACTTCTCAAATTGTTACGCAAGTTCCTGGATTAGCAGCTGAAGAGATAGAACAACAGATTACTATCCCGATAGAAAGGGAACTCAATGGTTTACCTGGTATGCATGTAATGCGTAGTAAAAGTACATTTGGTTTATCCATTATTACAATTGTATTTAAAGATGGAGTTGATGATTACTGGGCACGCATAAGAATACAAGAACGATTGAATGATATTGACTTACCTTATGGAGCGGAACCTGGATTAGATCCTTTAACGTCACCAATTGGAGAGGTCTATCGTTACATTATAGAAAGTGATACAAAAGACTTAAGGGAGTTAACAGATTTACAACGTTTTGTCATTGTTCCTAGAATTAATCAGGTGTCAGGTGTAGCGGAAGTAACAAATTTTGGAGGGATTACAACGCAGTATCAAATAGAAATAGACCCAACTAAATTAACTCAATATAATATTTCACTCAATGATGTTGTCGAAACCATAGATCAAAATAATGTGAACGCTGGTGGAAGTACATTACCTCAAGGAGATATTGGCTACGTAATTAGAGGAATAGGTCTGGTGAAAGATTTGGATGATTTTGGAAAGATTGTTATTAAGACAGAAAATGGAGTACCTATTTTATTATCTGATATTGGACAATTAAAATACGGAAGTGTTGAGCGAAAAGGTGTTTTAGGGTATAGTGACAAAACGAGAAATTATTCAGATGGAATCGAGGGAATTGTATTGTTATTAAAAGGTGAAGATCCATCTACAGTTTTAGCAGGTATTCATGAAGCTGTCAATGAACTTAATCATGATATTTTACCAAATGATGTAAAAATTCATGCCTTTTTAGACCGAACAGATTTGGTCGAGACAACACTTAATACTGTTTCTCATACTTTAATAGAAGGTATCTGTCTTGTAGTTATTGTATTAATCGTTTTTTTAGGAAGTTGGAGAGGCGCACTTTTAGTTGCAATCACGATTCCACTTTCATTGCTTATCGCATTTGTTTTCATGCATTTTACCTCTATTCCTGCAAATCTATTGTCTTTAGGAGCGATTGATTTTGGAATTATAGTAGACGGAGCAATTGTAATGATGGAAACCGTTTTGAAAAAAAGAGAGAAAAATCCTACAGAATATTTAAAAGAACATAGTATTTCTAAAGTCGCAAAACAAGTCGCAAAGCCTATATTCTTTGCGACTCTAATAATCATAACGGCTTATTTACCTCTATTTGCTTTTGAGAGAGTCGAACGAAAGCTTTTCACACCAATGGCTTTTACTGTAGGTTATGCCTTACTTGGTGCATTGTCAGTAGCTCTTTTGTTAATTCCAGGGTTAGCATATGTAATGTATAAAAAACCTCAAAAAATTTACCACAATAAATGGTTAGAGAAATTAACACAATCTTATTCATCTATTATCGAGAAAATTATAGTAAAACCAAAAAAAGTTATTTTACCACTTATTATAATTCTTGGTTGTGCAGTAGGTTTATCCATTTCTGTTGGAAAAGATTTTTTACCAACATTGGATGAAGGGTCGATTTGGTTACAAGTTGAATTACCTCCTGGTTTATCAGTAGAGAAATCAAAGGAAATGAGTGATGCATTGAGATCTCATACAATGCAATATGATGAGGTTACATATGTAATGGTACAAGCAGGCCGAAATGATGATGGAACAGACCCTTGGACTGCTTCTCATTTCGAAGTTTCGATTGGATTAAAACCTTATAAAGAATGGCCTAAAGGGAAAACTAAAAATGATTTGATTCGTGAATTGGAAAAAGAATATGCCGCTATGCCTGGATATACGGTAGGTTTTTCTCAACCAATGATAGATGGTGTAATGGATAAAATATCAGGTACACATAGCGAATTGGCAGTTAAAATTTATGGTAAAGAATTTACCGAAACACGTAAAATAGCTGAAAGTATGATGAAAGAATTGAAAAAGGTAAGAGGTGCGGTTGATGTTTCAATTGATCAAGAACCTCCATTACCTCAATTGCAGATTCATGCTAATCGAGATAAAATTGCTCAATATGGACTAAATGTGTCTGATGTTGCTGAATTAATTGAAGTTGCAATCGGAGGTAAAGCGATTTCTCAAATCTTTTTAGATGATAAAGTGTACGATTTTATTTGTCGGTACAAAGAAGATAGTCGAAATACACCAGAAAAAATAGGACAATTGAGTTTAACCAATATAGATGGTATAAAAATACCTTTAGCACAAGTGGCAGATATCAAGCTTAATACAGGAGAGAGTACGATTACGCGCGAAATGAATAAGCGACATTTAACAATAAAATTAAATTTAAGGGACCGCGATTTAGGTTCCTTTCTAAAGGAAGCTCATGATAAAATAGAACAAAATATAACTTATGATCATCGCTTATATCATCTCAAATGGAGTGGTCAATTCGAAAACCAAAACCGTGCATACAAAAGACTTTCAATCGTTATTCCAATTGCAATTCTAGTCATGTTCACTCTTTTATATGTTGCATTTGGAAACTTGAGACAAGCTTTGTTATTGATTGGAATCATTCCCTTAGCTGTATTTGGAGGTATGTTAGCATTAAATGTAAGAGGGATGACATTGAATGTTTCTTCTGCAGTTGGCTTCATTGCGCTATTTGGAGTAGCTATTCAAAATGGTGTGATAATGCTCTCTCAATTCAATCTATTAAAAAATCAGGGAATAGACCTTTTAGAAGCAGTTATTGAAGGAACAAAAAATCGTTTTCGACCTGTTTTAATGACAGCTACTGTGGCTATTTTAGGTTTATTTCCTGCTTCGTTATCAACAGGAATCGGATCGGATGTACAACGTCCATTAGCAACGGTAATAGTATATGGTTTATTATTTTCAACGGTTATTACACTTTTTGCACTTCCAGCATTATACTATATGATCGAAAAAAAATGGGGAAGAAATTCTTTGGATAAGTCTATAAATAAATAAGAAGGAGAAAAATGAAGAAATATTGGTTTATATTGGTTTGTGTTTTAATACTTCCAAATAGTTTATTAATGGCTCAACAAACTACTGGGTACGAACTAGCGTATAAGAAGTTTATCCAAACAGTCGAAACAAATAACATCTTACTGGCTTCAGAACGCTTTAATGTAGCTATAGCTGAATCGGAAATTATTAGTGCAAAAGCATTTGAGGATCCAGAACTTCAGTTTGCATATTTTGATAATGGAGAAACCAACAGAAAGATGGGAATAGGATACTCAGCAGAAGTTGGATGGTTAGTAGAATTAGGAGGAAAAAGAAAAGCTCGAATTAATTTGGCTAAAAGCGAATATGAATTGACGAAACTGATTCTTTTGGATTACTTTAAAAATTTAAAAGCTGATGCAACATTGGGTTTTTTACAAACAATCTATCAGAGAGAGTTATTGAATGTTAAAAAGAATTCTTATGAAATGGTGAATCAGCTTGCAAATTCGGATGAGATGAGGTTCAAGTTGGGGGATATTTCAGAAACTGACGCTAGACAAAGTCGATTAGAAGCTCAAACATTAAAAAATGAAGTCACTCAAGCAGAAACAGATTTAGCAGCATCATATATTCGATTGGCTATTTTTATGGGAGTTGATTCAGTAAATCAAATTACGACTGTTGGTGAATTGAGAACATTTTACCGAGATTTTGATTTGGATCATTTGGTTGAAATAGCAATAAATAATCGTACTGATCTGTCCGCAGCATTACAAAGTAAAGAGGTTAGTCAAAAGATGATAGCGTTAGCCAAAGCTAATCGTGCAATAGATTTGGGGTTGATGCTAGGTGTTGAACATTCAGGAGAAGTTCGGAATTTAGCTGCTGAAACCCCTCAGTTTACACAAATAAAAGGGGGAGTGAATATTCCTTTAAAATTTTCAAACAGATACAATAATGAATTGAAAATATCTAAAATTCAGCTGAATCAAGCAGAATTAAATTATAAACAAATTGAGCTAGAAATTAAAACTCAAGTAAAAGAAGCATATACATGGTACGAGGCATATAAAAAACAAATGAAACAATTTGATGATGAAATTGTAAACAATGCTAACTTAATAGTAGAAGCAAAAAAATACAGTTACAGTAGAGGGAATACTTCTTTATTGGAAGTATTAGATGCCCAACGCACATACAACGAAATACAAGTTCAATATTTAGAGATGTTATTTAATTGTGCATCAGGATTAATAGAACTTGAAAGAACAGTGGGGATGTGGGATATTGATTTTTAAAGGGAATTATTTAAAACTGCTAAATCTCATGTTTCAATACTCGTTTTCTAAAAATATACATCAATGGAAAGCTGCGTAAAAACATCCAAACGCCAAAAGAAATCCAAATACCATAAATGTTCAATCCGAAATAATCAGTGAGGTAAAGAGTAGGTAAAAAGCCTAAAAAAGTAGCAAAAATCAAGTTGTTTCGAAGTAGTTTAGCATCTCCCATTCCTTTGAAAAAACCGTCAAAAATATAAGCAAGTGTATTAATAGGTTGCATCATTAAAACTATCCAAAAAACAGCATTGAAAATGTTGAGTACATTTGGATCTTGATTAAAAATTGCACCTATTTGATTATAAAAAACAAAACAAATTGCAATCAAAATACAAGCAATTAGAACAGAGTATTTGGAAATATCCTTGCTTAGAATCCAAAGTTTAGGATAATTTCGTTCGCCTTGCAATCGTCCTGCCATAGCATTTCCAGCTCCTGCATATCCATCAATAAAAAAGGAGAAAAATAACCAAATATTCATCAGAATACTTTGCGCAGCGATATAATCTTTTCCATAATCCGTGGCATAGGAGTTGGCTAGGAAAAAAGCGACATTAAGTGAAGCTGTACGTAAGATAAAATTAAAACTAAGGTTGATATATTTTCTAAATAAAGGATGTAGCGATGTTCCAGGATTTAGGTTGAATGAGGTTTTTGTAAAATAGTAATAAAACGCCATGATAACCATAATCAATTGTGCAATAAGACTCGCGTAAGCAGCGCCTTTGATATTTAATGCAGGAATAAGTCCTTCAATACCAAAAATCAAAATATAATCTAAAAAAACATGGATTATCGCTGCTGTTAAACTACATTTCATTGCCCATAAAGTATTCTGTATTCCTCTAAAAGCGCCAAAAAGCGTTAATGAAATAAGTGTAAGAGGAAATCCAAAAGCTCTGATTTTATAGTATTCAACCGAAAATTGAAGAACTAAATCTGTGGCATTGTAAAGTTCGAAAAGATGTTGAGCAAAAAAGTAAGTTGGAATAAAAATCAATAAACTTAAAAAGATATTAAAATACAAGGCTTGAGGAACCAAGTTTTTGATAGTTTCTAATTTATTTGCACCAAGACTTTGAGAGACCAAAGATGAAATAGATGTTTTCGTTTGGGCAACGATCCAAATTATACCAGATAAAAAAGATCCAACTAAACCAGTTGCAGCAAGGGCTTCTACAGAATGTTCAGATACGTTACCAACCATTGCGATGTCGGTTAATGTAATCAACGATTCGGCAATTCCAGAAAAAATGGCTGGAATTGCAAGTTGATTGATTTGTTTGAACGTAATTCTATCCGAAACCAAATTCATACTAACGTATTATTGTTTTACACGTTTGTAAGGTGGTTTGTTTTTGATGAGTTGACTTAACATGAATAACGTAATTCCGACTAAAAAGAAATATCCCAAAAGCGGTAATCCTGGAATGTTGTAATCATTGTATTTGAACATGAAAATACAACCTAAATATCCAGCAAAAATTAAATAATAAATTACCTTTTTGAATGATCCGTAATTAAATTTTCCTCGAATAAATTCAATTAAATTGAAAAGAATTAGTACAAAATAAAATCCGAAAAAGATATAACGTAATGGGTTTATAGGACGATCAGTCATTCTCACATTAATCATTAAATCATAATTGTAAATACCATTATAAATTAATAACAATAAGATAAAAATGATAATAAAACGAAGTGCTTTCATATAAGATATTGGATTAAAAAAAGCTGTTTTGGAACAGCTTTTAAAAAAAAATTATTTTTGAGGTTTAAAATCTAAAGATAGTGAATTTATGCAATATCGTAAACCCGTTTGTGTAGGACCATCATCAAAAACATGGCCTAAATGGCTTCCGCAATTTCCACAAAGAATTTCGGTTCTTATCATTCCATGCGAAGAATCTACACGTTCTACAATTTTTCCAGTTGCAATCTCTTTATCAAAACTTGGCCAACCACAATGTCCGTCAAATTTAGATTCGGAAGAAAATAATTCTTCGTTACAAGCGGCACAAGTGTAAATACCATTTTCGAAATGCATATTAAATTTTCCAGTAAATGGACGTTCTGTTCCTGCTTCTCTTAAAACGTAGTATTCTTCCGAAGTAAGTTCTTTTTTCCATTCTTCTTCCGTTTTATTTACTTTAAATTGAGGTTTCTCATTCATCGCAATCGTATTTTGTGGTTGTTCTACTTTTTGTTCATCTTTTTTGTGTTGCGAAGTACATGAAACGCTAAAGTTTACAAGTAACGATACAACAATAAAAGAGGTATATTTTATTAAGCAATCCATTGGTTATATTTTTCAAATGCTTGCCTGATTTCATCTTCAGTACAAACTACATCATAACGACAATGTCCAATTTTATTAATCAAACTAAAGTTGATTGCATTGTTTTGGTTTTTTTTGTCGTGTTTCATCCATTTCATCAAGTTAGGGAAAATCTTCATGTCAATTGTATTTAATGCATACATCGAGGCAAAGCTTTCGCACACTTCTTCTAAATCAGCTTTAGAAATTAATTCTTGATCGTAACTAAGAAACGTCTCAATAATCATTCCGATTACGATTGCTTCTCCATGCAAAAGTGGAAAATCTGTTTCTAACGATTCACTTTCGATTGCATGACCAATGGTATGGCCAAAATTTAAAATCTTACGTTCACCTTTTTCAAAAGGATCATTGTCCACAACATTTTCTTTTATTTGGATAGAATCCATAATAAATGGCGCTAAAGATTCGGCGTTATGAGAAGGTAATTGAACTAAATTATCCCAATGATCACGATTTTTAATTAATCCATGTTTTAACATTTCGGCCAAGCCAGATTTTACCTGACGTTGTTCCAAAGTCAATAAAAAATTGGGATCAACCAATACCATTTCGGGTTGATTAAATGTGCCGACCATGTTTTTCATTCCTTCTATATCAATTCCATTTTTACCACCTGCAGAAGCATCTACTTGAGATAATAATGTTGTTGGAATGTTGATAAACTTGATACCACGTTTAAAGGTGGAAGCCATAAAACCTCCCATATCGGTTAAAACACCACCGCCAACATTTATAACCAATGAGTGACGATCTGCACCCAATTCGCTTAATGCTAACCAAAGATTATTTACGGTTTCGATGTTTTTATTTTCTTCTCCCGAATCAATTTCAAGGATTTCGTAAGCAGAAATGTTATCCAAATCAGCTAATAAGATTGGTAAACAATGCACATGTGTGTTTTCATCTACCAAAAAGAAGATAGAAGAAAAAGTGTTTTTTGCAAGGTAATCGTCTAATATATATGCGATTGAACCAAAATGAATCGGAGCTGATTTCAAAACGGAAAAATATTTTTTAAATGTGCCTAAAATTACGGCGACCTTTTTACATCAACCAAATATTTTAAATGATTTATTTTAGGCTGTTATATTGATAAAACTCTATTGAACGTATGAGCTTATAGAATAATTATTTTAAATTTGCACAAATTCTTAATTAATGAATATAATTCTTTTTGATGGTGAAGAATGGGAAAATCTTTTGCCACTGACGTTTACTAAGCCAGTAGCGTCATTACGAATGGGAGTTTTAAGCTTTGCCGAACGTTGGGAGAAAATTCTAAATTCGTCCATTTCATATAAAACTCAACACTATTTAGAAGAAAAATTTTCGACACATTTACAATCAGAAAATATATTCATTAATCCTTCATTTTTTCCGACAAAAGAGTTAATACAAGCCATAAAAAATATAGAATTAAATACATCTATTGTTTTTGAAAATCAACTTGTAGCGGTTAGAACAACAGAAGCAGTACCAAAGATTACGACCAAAATTATTGAGTTAGATCAAATTATTCATATCAAAAATTCGTGGGATTTATTTACTTATAATTTCCAAGCAATAGAGTTTGATTATGATTTATTAACAGAAGGTAGAAAGTCACAACCAATTTCACAAACAAACCAAGTTTTACACGCTGAAAGAATTTTTCTTGAAGAAGGTGCAAAAGTAGAATTTTCGATTTTGAATGCGTCTGAAGGTCCAATTTATATTGGAAAGGATGCAGAAATTATGGAAGGTTCTATGATTAGAGGTGGATTAGCTTTGTGTGAACATGCAAAGATAAACATGGGTGCAAAGATTTATTCAGGTTGTACAATTGGTCCATTTTGTAAAGTGGGAGGAGAACTGAATAATGCAATCTTAATGGCTTATTCTAACAAAGGACACGATGGTTTTTTAGGAAATGCTGTAATTGGTGAATGGTGTAATTTGGGAGCGGATACAAACAATTCAAATCTTAAAAATAATTATGCAGAGGTGAAATTATGGAGTTACAAAGAGGCTCGATTTGTAAAAACTGGTTTACAATTTTGCGGATTGATTATGGGAGATTATGCAAAATCTGCAATTAATACACAATTTAATACTGGTACAGTTGTTGGTGTTTGTGCCAACGTTTTTCAATCTGGGTTTCCACCAAATATGATCAAACATTATAGTTGGGGAGGACAATCAGATGCACCAATATTTAGTTTTGAACGTGCTTGCGAGGCTGCAGAGAAGATGATGGAAAGAAGAAAAGTGGAATTTACTTCTACTGATGAGAAGATTTTAAAACATATTTTTAATTTAAATAATAACTAATTTAATAAAAAGTAAATAATTAGATTTTTAGTTAAAAATTGTTAGAAATTAATTTTACAAGTTAAATTTTTAACAATTAATTAAAAAATCCGTAATTTTGCTTTTTGTTAGAAAAGAATATTTGTGAAATGACTGGTAAATATAAAAACGTTTTAGAGTTAATTGGAGATACTCCATTAGTTCAGTTAAACAGAATTAACCAAGACATTCCAGGCGAAGTTTATGCAAAGTTAGAATGTTTCAATCCTGGACATTCAACAAAAGACAGAATAGCTTTACATATCATAGAAGAGGCTGAAAAAAAAGGTCTATTAAAACCTGGTGCTACTATTGTAGAAACAACTTCAGGTAACACTGGATTTGCAGTAGCGATGGTTGCTATCGTAAAAGGATACAAATGTATCTTAGCGGTATCGGATAAAACAAAAGCAGAAAAAATTTCATTTTTGAAAGCAATGGGTGCAAAAGTATTTTTATGCCCAGCGAATGTACCTGCTGATGATCCAAGATCATATTATGAAGTGGCAAAACGAATTGCTGCGGAAACACCAAATTCTCTTTATATAAATCAATATTTTAATCAAGGGAATACAGAAGCTCACTATTTAACAACAGGTCCTGAAATCTGGAATCAAACGGAAGGTAAAATTACTCACCTTATTGGATGTACAGGAACAGGAGGAACTTTGACAGGTAGTGCACGTTACATAAAAGAGCAAAATCCTGATGTAAAAGTCATTGGAGTTGATGCTTATGGATCAATCTTAAAAGGATATCACGAAACGGGTAAAATTGATCAAAATGATATCTATCCGTACAGAATCGAAGGAATGGGAAAAAATTTAGTACCAGGAGCTTTAGATTTTGAAATGGTTGATAAATTTATAAAAGTTACTGACGAAGAAGCTGCTTATCGTACAAGAGAAATTGCTTTGAAAGAAGGAATTATGGCAGGTTATACTTCAGGTGCTGCAACACAAGCGTTTAAACAACTGGCTGAAGCAGGAGAATTCGATGAGAATTCTTTGGTTGTAATTCTTTACCCAGACCACGGATCTCGTTACATGACAAAAGTCTTTAGCGACGAATGGATGGCGGAAGAAGGTTTTACAAACAGCAGGCTTAATGGTTTAGAAGCTCGTGCAACTGTAGAACGAATTAAATAATACGTATATTTGTAAAAATTAAATAGTAAAGTAGGTTGTGTTTGTTCACTTTCTACTTTTTTTTCAATTAATCAAAAAATTAAACTATAATAAAATGGACATTTTTGAACGTTTAAAACAAAATCCTGGACCATTAGGTCAATTCGCTGATTACGGTGAAGGTTATTATGTTTTTCCTCAATTAAAAGGAGAAATTGGACCAGTAATGGAATTCCAAGGAAAAAAAGTAATTACTTGGTCAATCAATAACTACTTAGGCTTAGCTAATCACCCTGAAGTTCGTAAAGCTGATGCTGACGCTGCTGCAGAATATGGTATGGCTTACCCTATGGGAGCTCGTGCAATGTCTGGACAAACAGATTATCACGCACAATTAGAGCAAGAATTAGCTGATTTCGTTCAAAAAGAATCTGCTTATTTAATGAACTTTGGATACCAAGGAATGGTATCTACAATTGATGCTTTAGTTTCTAAAAATGATGTAATCGTTTATGATGCTGAATGTCATGCTTGTATTGTTGATGGTGTTCGTTTACATTTCGGAAAACGTTTTATTTACCAACACAATAACATCGAAAGTTTCGAAAAAACAATTATTCGTGCACGTAAATTAGCTGACAAACAAGGCGGAGGTGTTTTAGTGATTACAGAAGGTGTTTTCGGAATGACAGGTAAACAAGGAATCTTGAAAGAAATTGCTGCTTTCAAAGATGAATATAAATTCCGTTTATTAGTAGATGATGCACACGGTTTTGGAACTTTAGGTAAAACTGGAGCTGGAGCTGGAGAAGAGCAAGGTTGTCAAGATGCAATTGACATCTATTTCTCTACTTTCGCAAAATCGATGGCTGGTTTCGGAGCTTTTATTGCTGGTAATAAAGATATTATTCGTATTTTAAAATACAACTTACGTTCTCAAATTTTCGCAAAATCATTGACTATGCCAATGGTAATCGGAGGTTTAAAACGTCTTGAGTTATTACGTAATCACCCAGAGCTTAAAGATAAGTTATGGCATAACGTTGAAAAAATTCAAAAAGGTTTACAAGAAAGAGGATTTGATATCGGAGGGTCTAACACTTGTGTTACACCAATCGTATTGAATGGTTCTCCTATCGAAGCAACTGTTTTAGCAAAAGAAATGCGCGAAGAGTACGGAATTTTTGTTTCTGTAGTAGTATATCCAGTTATTCCAAAAGGAATGATTATCTTCCGTATTATCCCAACAGCTGCTCACGAAGATGAGCACATCGAATATACTTTAAATTCTTTCGCAGAAATTAAAGATAAATTAGCAGATGGTTACTACAAAAGAAAGGCTGAAGAATTGAATGTTGATTTCGTTCAATACTAAAAAAGAATTCATTCAGAAATTATATAACCCTAAACTTTTACAGTTTGGGGTTTTTTGTTTGTAAGTCTGTTCAAAAGTTAGCTTTAGAATCGCTTATAAGAATTTTTGATTTACTATATTTGTTACAATTTAATACACACAAATACACAATAATTTTAATTATGAAAATTCACAATTTTAGTGCAGGACCATGCATTTTACCACAAGTTGTTTTCGACAAAATGGCGCAAGCTTGTTTAGATTTCAATCATTCAGGAACATCTATCTTAGAAATTTCTCATCGTCGTAAAGATGCAGTTGAAGTAATCGATACAGCAAGAGCTTTGGTAAAAGAATTAATGAATGTTCCAGAATCGCATGATGTTTTATTTATGCAAGGAGGAGCTTCTTTGCAATTTCCTACAGTTGCTTATAATCTATTGAAAGAAGGAGGGAAAGCTGCTTATACGCAAACTGGGAAATGGGCTGAGAACGCTATTAAAGAAGCAAAACGTTTCGGTGAAATAGAAGTTATTGCATCTTCTAAAGATAAAAATTACAACTATATTCCAAAAGGATATTCTATTCCAACAGATGTGGATTATTTTCACTGTACATCAAACAACACGATTTTTGGAACACAAATAAAAGAGTTTCCAAATTCTCCGGTTCCTATGGTTTGTGATATGTCATCTGATATTTTGTCAAAACATGTAGATGTTTCAAAATTTGGTGTGATTTACGCTGGAGCTCAAAAAAATATGGGACCTGCAGGTTCTGCAGTTGCAATTGTTCAGAAAGATTTATTAGGTAAAACAGGACGTAATATTCCTGATTATTTAAATTACGAAACGCATATCAAAAAAGAATCATCGTTCAATACTTGGCCTGTAATTGCGATTTATGGAGTTATGTTAAACTTACAATGGTTAAAAGAACAAGGTGGAGTAGAGGCTATTGCAAAAGTAAATACTAAAAAAGCAGACGCCATGTACACAGAAATTGATCGTAATGGATTGTTTACAGGAACTGCTGCTACAGAAGATCGTTCGCAAATGAATGCAACTTTTGTTTTGAATAATGAAGATTTAAAAGCTGATTTTGATGCTTTATTAAAAGAAGCTGGAATTGTTTCACTTGCTGGTCACCGTGATGTAGGTGGATACCGTGCATCAATGTATAACGCTTTACCATTAGAATCAGTTCAAGTTTTGGTAGAAGTGATGAAACAATTTGAACAAAAATTTGGTTAATCATTAGACATTAGATGCTCGATATTAGTATTGAGAAATATTTTATCTAACATCTAAAATCTCACATCTTAATTCTATAATAATAAAATGAAAATATTAGCAAACGACGGAATTTCTAAAGCAGGACAAGAAGCTTTAGAAGCAAAAGGTTTCGAAGTCATAACAGCTCATGTAGCACAAGAACAATTAGAAAATTATATCAATCAAAATAACATCGAAGTACTTTTGGTACGCTCTGCAACAAAAGTTCGTCAACCATTAATCGATGCAACAAACCTTAAAATTATTGGTCGTGGAGGTGTTGGTATGGATAATATCGATGTTGAATATGCACGCAACAAAGGAATTCAAGTAATTAATACACCCGCATCTTCTTCGCAATCTGTAGCAGAGTTTGTAATTGCGCATTTATTTTCTATTGTTCGTAATTTACACAATGCAAACCGTAACATGCCTTTAGAGGGTGATTCTAATTTCAATGGATTGAAAAAAGCGTACGCAAAAGCAATCGAATTGAGAGGGAAAACAATGGGTGTAATTGGTTTTGGACGTATTGGAGTAGAAGTAATTCGTGAAGCAATCGGTTTAGGAATGAATATATTAGTGTATGATAAATTCCCTGCAACTCGCGATATCGAATTAGAGTTTTTTGATGGTCAAAAAGTGAATTTCTCCATTACTTCTGTCGATTTTGATGAAGTCATTACAAAAGCAGATTTTATCTCGTTGCATGTACCTGCTCAAGATGGATACATTTTAGGAGAAAAAGAATTTGCTAAAATGAAGGATGGTGTAATTGTGATTAATACTGCACGTGGTGGAGTTGTTGATGAGCGTGCGTTGGTTGATGCCATTGAAAATGGTAAAGTAGCTGGTGCTGCATTAGATGTTTTCGAGAAAGAACCAACACCTGAAATGGGATTGTTGATGAACGAAGCATTGTCGTTATCGCCACATATCGCAGGGTCTACAAATGAAGCTCAAGATCGAATTGGAACTGAATTAGCAGCGCAAATCGTAGAGATTTACGGAAAATAATTTTGTTTTTTATTCTATTTAAAGTTAACTGAAATGCCACAATTTAAACCATTCAAAGGAATTCGTCCAACGGAGGAAACTTCTCAAGAATTTGTTACCCTTGCGGTGAATCAATATTCGAAAGAAGAAGTGGATTTTTATATCAACACAAGAGAAAACACTTTTTTGCATATTATTCTACCAACTTGGGACGATTCTATTCAAGATCCGAAAGAAAAATTCAGAAAAGTTCGTCAGAACTTAGAAAAATTTATCGAGAAGAAAATACTGATTCAAGATAAATCATCTTATTATATTTATCAAGTGATTCAGGCAAATGGTCGCGAGACAAAAGGTCTTTTAGGACTTGTCAATATAGATGATTATAGAAACAATAAAATCAAAAGACACGAAGAAACGTTAGAACGTCGCGTGGAATTATTTGCGGAATATCTGAAAGAATCTCATTTTCATGCAGAACCTGTTTTGTTGACCTACAAACCTGCTCAACGAGTAGATTTGTTGATCGATACAGAGATGAAGCGTAAACCTATTCTGAAAATAGATGATCCTAATGGTTCGCAACATTTGTTGTGGAGAGTTGATAATCGATTGAATTTAAAACAAATGAAAGATTCAATCGAAAAGTTAGATGAATTATACATCGCTGATGGTCATCATCGTATGGAAAGTTCCGAGCGTTATACAAGATATGCAACAGAAACTTCTAAAGAAGAGGTTTATGGCGACGAAGCGTTTAATTATACATTAGCGCTTTTGGTTTCGAATGAAGAATTGATTATTAATGATTATAATCGTTTAATTAAAGATTTGAATGGATTATCTTCCGAAGAATTTATTCAACGTTTAGAAGAATATTATGAGATTATTCCAAAGAATGATGAATTAATTGTTCCGACCAAAAAACATCATTTGGTAATGTATTTAGATGGTCAATATTATAGTCTTTATGTCAAAAATAGTATATTGATGACAGAAGGTTTGAGTGAATTGGATACGTATATTTTTGAAGAAACTGTATTGAAACCAATTTTAAAAATTGAAGATACAAAGAAAGATAAACGTGTTCATTACGAATGTGGAACGCGTGACAAAGATGGAATAGAAGCTTTAAAAAATAAAGTAGATCATCACGATTATATCGCTGCATTTGCTTTTTACCCTGTCGATGTAAAAGATCTACAATTGATTTCGGATTTAGGACTTAAAATGCCTCCAAAAAGTACGTACATCGAACCAAAACCGTTGAGTGGTTTTGCAGTATTTGATTTGAAAGAATAATATAAAATGAGTATTCAAGATAATTTAAAAACAATTGAAACGACAATTCCTAATCATGTAACACTTGTTGCAGTTTCTAAAACAAAACCTGTTGAAGATTTGCAAGAAGCTTATGAAGCTGGAATTAGAGATTTTGGTGAAAATAAAATTCAAGAAATGTGCGACAAGTACGAAGTTCTTCCTAAGGATATTCGTTGGCATATGATTGGACATGTACAAACCAATAAAGTGAAGTATATGGCGCCTTTTGTGCATTTGATTCACGGAGTTGATAGTCTAAAATTGTTGAAAGAAATTAATAAACAAGCAGAGAAAAACAATCGTATTATCGATGTTTTATTGCAACAATTTATTGCAGATGAAGAGACTAAATTTGGATTAGATGTGGAGGAAACTCGACAAATTATGCAAGAAGAAATTCAGCATTTGCCTCATGTTAGAGTAGTAGGTTTGATGGGAATGGCAACATTTACCGAAGATAAAAATCAGATCAGAAATGAATTCAAGACCTTAAAATCTAACTTTGATTTCTTGAAAAATAATTTTGAAAATATAACCATTTTATCCATGGGAATGTCAGGTGATTACCAAATTGCAATAGAGGAAGGTAGTACAATGGTTCGCATTGGAAGTTCGATTTTTGGACATCGAAATTATTCCATATAATGGACTAATTTTTTTTAAAATAACAAAACCCTAAAATGATAAGTTTTAGGGTTTTTGTATTTTTAGTTTTGATGAAAAAGTTTTTATATGTTAACCATTTCCTCCGCCTCCGCTTTGCTCTTGGTTAGATTTTGATCGTTCTATTTTGAATTGTTTTCCAAAATTATAACTTATTCCAATTCGGTACGATCTGTAAGATTGGCTTACACCAGTATTTATAACATTATTAGAAATGCTTGTGTATGAACCATTTTTGTTTTCGAAAAGGTTAGAAATATTGGCAGAGATTTGCAATTTCTTTTGAAAAACCATTGCTCTTAACCCAATATTATGTCGCGTGAAATCTCCAAATTTATCCAAGCCATCTGTGCTTTTTGTGTAATACGAATACGAGTAATTTGCAAAAAGGGTTTTCTTTTTGTTTAAATCTAAATTATTTGTAATTCTAAATTCACCATTCATACCATCTAATGTATAGTTCATTTCAGGAATTTTACTTGTGGTTTTGCGATAAAAAACATCTGCCGAAGCATTTATTTTCCACCATTTGTATGGTTTTACATTGATGTTTTCACTAAATCCAATACTATATGTTTTTCCGATGTTAAATGGTTTAGAAAGCGAAATTTTCGTTTCAGGATCATAGATAACGACTTGTTCAAAAAGATCAGTTGCATTTCTGTAATAAATACTCGATACAAATAAATCTTTATAGGCATGTTCTAATTCGAAATTATTAGAATTAGAAGGTGTTAGATTTGGATTTCCTTCATAGTAACTGTATTCGTTTTGTTTGGTTGTTCTCGGATTTAAATACCAAATAAATGGTCGATCTACACGGCGCGAATAGTTTAGGGTAAACGAATGATTTTCCGAAGATTGATACATCAAATAGGCAGTAGGGTATAAACCGTCATACTCTTTTTTGTAATTATATTGCGGATCATCCATTATACTTTTTGATTGTGCATGTTCGTAACGTAAACCAACTTTAGCTGTCCATTTTTCATTTAATTCTCGTTCGACTGAATAATAAAGTGCATACACATTTTCGTTATATTGATAGTTATTCGAGAAATTAACATCTTCTTGGAAATCTTCAGTTGGATTTGATTTTGAGTAACGGTGATTGTCTGCTTTATCTTTAGCCCAACGCAAACGTGTTCCATAATTCATTTTCCACGAATTAACAGGATGCTCCATATCAAGACTTACATTAAATCGATCCGATGAACTTTCTGATAAACTATAGTTGTTGTCGTATTTATTATCAATTGGATTCCAATCTGAATCAAATTCGTTGCTTATATTTTTGCTGTTGTTATCGTTTATATTGTTCGAATAATCGAAGTCAAATGTTAACTTTTTTCCTTCTTGTTTAAATTTTTTGATGATATGATAATTCAATCCAAGATACCCCCAATCCCAAGTCGTACCATCTCTGTTGGTTGTCATATATCGGTTTAAGGTATTATTTGTTAAATCAAAAATAGAAGTGATGGAATTCCCTTTGTTCATCCCATCTCCATCAGAATAGTCAAAGTTAAATCCTGTAATGAATAAATCGTTTAGTTGGTAGTCAATACCAATTCTTCCACCATAATACTGGTTCTCATTTTTATTTTTTCCGTTTGTCAACCATTTCTGATCAGGATAAATAGTCGAATTTTCACTTTCATTGTACCAATTTCCAACACCACTATAAACACTCGAGGTTAAGGTCCATTTCCCTTTTCGGTAATTGATATTCCCATTTAAGTTAAAACCTGGATATTTTTGCTGACTATAAGAACTTGAAATAGAGCCATTGAAACTTTCTTGTTTTGCATTTTTCAATACGATATTAATGATTCCACTATTTCCAGTTGCATCGTATTTTGAAGGTGGATTGGTGATAACTTCTATTTTATCGATATCTTCTGTTCGGATAGTTTTTAGATAATTGGCTAATTGTTCACTACTCATTTGCATCAAACGATCATTAATCATCACACTTACAGAACCTTTTCCAATGATAGAAATCGCATCTGTAGCTTCTTCAACTTTGATACGTGGTGCAAGTTTTAACGCATCTAAGGCATTTCCTCCTTTTGCGCCTTCGGCTAATTCTGGATTAAAAATGATTCGATCAACTTTCTTTTCAATTAATTTTTTTTGGCCAGTTACGACAGCCTCTGTTAACGATACATTCTCTGTTTTAGGAACTAAAATAATTCCTAAATCCGTATGATTCGTAATCGTGAGAGAGGATGAATGAAGTAAAATTCCAGCTTCTTCAATTCTATACGTATAAGTTCCTTCTTCTAAAATAACCGTAAAGTGCCCATTTTCGTCAGTAGAAATTTCATCTATAATTTTTTCGCCTTGAAAAATGATTACATCTGCTAACGATATTGGAGCTTGATTGGTATATTGAAAAGTTCCTTTTATTTCTTGTTGAGCAAAAGTATGAACAGATGCAATACAAATAATTGGAAGAAAATATTTTTTCATTTATAGGGTTGTTTACAAATAAGACGCATCAATCATCAAAAAGTTACAAAACTATAAGTGAAAATATCTTAAATAATAATGAATTAAAGAATCAAAAACTCCCAATAAGGGGATTATTGGGAGTGAATAAACTTATTTAAGTTCTTTTTCTAATTGAATAGATTTTGGAAATAGAATGTTGTTTTCGATGTGAATATGAGTATGCAAATCATTCTCGAATTCTTCTAACATTGCATAGGTCACGCGATAAGTGTTACACGCATCTGCTGGTGGAGTGTAATGATTGGTAAGTTCTGCAATCTTTGCAAAACGATCACCTTCTGCGGTATGTTCATGTTCCATCATGTGAACTGGATTTTCAACTGTACCAAAATGAGGAACTTCTAATTCTATTCCTCTTTTCTTTGCATGAGTCATTTTTTTGATAAATGGAAAAAGAATTAATTCTTCTTTTTTTAAATGAGCACTCAAATCTTGAGCTGTTTGATTAAATAAAGCGTTTATTTCATAAAGTTCTGGATGTCTTTCACCATGAACTTTGCATAATTTGTCTAAGAAAGCGAGTAAAACAGGTATTTTTTCTTCCACATAAGCATGATGTATTTTTTCAACATATTCACTTAGCAAATCCAATGGCCACGATTTAAAATCAATTGAAGCTTCGGTTTGAGAAGGTAAATTTTCCAAATCATTATACACTTTGTTTACATCTGTAGTTTTATTTTCACAGGCTTCTTCGATGGTTCTTCCACCACGGCAACAAAAATCAATGCCATGTTTTTTGAAAATCGCCGCAGTTCTAAAATCTTCTGAAACCATTTCTCCGATTAAATCTGTTTTTATGTCCATAATAGAATACTTTTTTGTCTTTTATTAAATTAAATTTTTTTTGAGCCTTTTAGCATTATTATTTTTTCTTTGCAATCATGACAAATGCACACAAATGTTCTTCGTATTTTTTGAAAACTTTCTTCATTTTTATTACTCTTTCTCTTACTTCTGTTTGAGTTGCAATATTTTTTATGATAGTTAAAAATCCTGAAAATCCTTCATCATCAATTAATCTTGAAGGTTCAAGCAGGCGCATTTCAGCTGTTTTAATTTCAATAATTTCGAAACCTTCTTCTTTTACAAGAATTTTCCATTCTTCAACTGTTAATGGTCTTGCATTAACATTCATCGTAATTGCAAGCTCTTTTTGAATGCTCTTTTTGATTTCATCTGAAATATTATTCGATTTTAATGCTAATTCATGAATTGCATAGTATCCATCTTTTTTTAGAACACGATGAGCTTCTTTTATGATTTCACTTTTACGATGATTGGCATGCATCGTTAGCATAGCTTCTCCAAAAACTTTAGTTTGAGAACAGTCATCAAGTCTTGTGTCAGCAGCATTTCCTAATTGAAAAACAGCTTTCTGATTATCAAATTTTTGATTTAAATTCTCGATAATTTTTTCGTCTAAATCAATTCCAATGTATGATGTTGGCTGTTTGTCAAGTACAATAGAAGTGGTATAACCAAGCCCAGGAGCAAATTCTACAATCGCATCATTTGTATTGATATCTAACAATTCAACCATTTCATTTGTCAACTTTTTTCCTCCAGGTCTTAGTACTTTTTTCCTATTTTAGCAAGAAGCCAATGTCCAGACATTTTATCAATTGTATCATTTTTCATTTGAGTAAGTTTTTTATTTTCAATTCAAATAAAAAGACCTTTTTATCTTTTATTAAGCTAAATTTTATTCTAAATTTAATTTTAGAAATACTTCTTGCGAATCTAATTTCTCAACCAATTGGTTGATAGTAGTTGTTTCTAATAAATGCTTTAAAGTATTTCGTATTTCTTTGAATTGCTGATGCAAAGGACAAGGATTTTTTTCTGAACATCGTTTTAGTCCAAGTGCACAACCACTAAAAATTTTATCTCCATCAAAATGTCTAACAATTACAGCCAATGAATTTTTCATATCTTTTTCATCGAGATGAAAACCACCATTTGGTCCTTTTGTAGACTGTAAAAGATTTTTTCGAACCATTTCTTGCAAAATTTTTGCAATAAAATATTCAGGAGAATCAATTCCTTTCGCTACATCTTTTATTCCAACTCGATTTCCGTCTTTGGTTTGCTGTGCGATATAAATTACTGCTCTAATGGCGTATTCACAAGTTTTTGATAACATTTACAATTCTTTTACACTACAAATATACATCATTTCTTTAATAAAAGAGTAAAAGGTGTTTTATTAATTCTAATTATTTCCAAAATTCGTCTTCAAAATTATCAAATGGTTTTGTGTGCGAGTTTTCTAATCTTTTACCTATTTGTTTCAAATCACTTTCATCAAGATTTTCTTGTAAGTAAGGAAACCATTCACGTTCCTCGAACCGAATATGATTTTTTAATAAATGAGCAAATTTTTCTACTATTGATTTCTCTGGATGTTGAGCAATCTTTTGTGCCAAAACCTTTAATTCTTGATGTTCGGTTTTAATTTGTTGGTTGTATGTTTCGTTTGAATAGGGAAAAATAATCGTTTCTTCATGTTTAAAGTGCTCAGAAAGATGATTGTTCCAAAAATATTCAACATAAGATGCAATTCGTTCTAATGCAATATTTTTAAAGAAACCTTGTTCAATTTTCCAACTACAAAGCAATCCAAAATGATGATCCTTTGATAAAACGACAATGTGTTCACTTCTTTTCATAATTAACTGTTTTTGTGAATTAAAGTTATGACAATTTTTCAATAAAATACTTTTTAGTATTCTATTTTAAAATTTAGACGTATTTCAGATCTTTTTTAGGTTGACATAAATGGAAAAGTATTCAATAAAAAAATCATTCTAATTTCCTGCTATTGGACTACGGAAAACTCCGACAGCTAATTCAGTCCATATTAATAAACCAATGAGTAAAACCATTATGCAGAAAAAGATTTTATTTTGTAAACGGTTAGTCAGTTGTAGAATGTAGTTTATCGTTAATCCAATAACCGACAGTAAAATAAATGCAATAATAAAATCAAAATAAACTCCAGTTGACTTCATTTGTAAATTGCATAGCAATTAGTGGAATTGTTATTATTAGACTAATTATTCCAACAAATTAAAGATTGTTTATGGTGCATTTTTGTATTCATAACTAACTATTTATTGAAATCACTTTGAGAAATAAAGTAATAAAATAAAAATGAGATTCAAAAAAAAATAGTTTAATTGATAAATTGTGAACGATTGAGTTTGGATTTATTGAAAAATTAATTTAAATCAATATTTTTCTAAAAGCATTGTTTAAATTTGAGGTATGAAAGCAAGTTTTGAACCTTATATATTGAAATTCAAAAATCCGAGCGGGACTTCACGAGGGATTTTGACAGAGAAATTAACGTATCTTTTTACGATAGAAGAAGATGGGAAAGAATATGTTGGTGAATGTGGATTGTTTAAAGGATTGAGTTTTGATGATCGACCAGATTATGAAGAAAAATTGCAATGGGTTTGCGATCATATCGATTTAGGAATTGAGGAATTATGGAATCAATTACGAGATTGGCCTTCAATACAATTTGGAATAGAACAGGCTTTTCAAAGTCTTTCTACTAATCGATACAATGATGCTTATACAGATAAATTGAATCCAAATTTGTACGAGTCAGCATTTTCTTCAGGAGATCAAGGTATTCAGACAAATGGTTTGATTTGGATGGGTTCAATTGATTTTATGCGTGAACAAATCAAAGAAAAATTAGCGATTGGTTATAAATGTATTAAACTGAAAATTGGTGTTGATTGGAAAAATGAGCATGAAATTTTACAACAATTGCGTTCAGAATTTTCTGTAGAACAATTAGAATTACGTGTTGATGCAAATGGAGGATTTACGTTTGACGAAGCTAAGGTTGTGTTACAACAATTAGCTGACTTAAAAATTCATTCGATCGAGCAACCCATAAAAGCAGGGAATATTGAACAAATGACCGAATTATGTGCTACCACACCAACGCCAATTGCATTGGACGAAGAGTTAATAGGAATTGTTCAACAAGAGGATAAATTTAAATTGTTAGAAAAAATTAAACCTCAATATATTATTCTAAAACCAAGTTTAGTAGGAGGAATAAGAGGGGCTTTGGAATGGATAAATGCGGCCGATACCTACGAAATTCCATTTTGGATTACTTCTGCTTTGGAAAGTAATATCGGACTAAATGCTATTGCACAATGGACAGCAATTTTATATCCAGAGATGCCTCAAGGATTGGGAACAGGCGGTTTGTTTACCAATAACTTTCCAAGTCGATTAGAATTAAAAGGAGAATATTTATTTAGAAACAAATTATGATCAATAAATTATTAGTAGCAATAATCTCAGTTGTTGTGTTGATGAGTTGTCAAACAGCAAATAAAATGACTGATACAAACGCAATTCAAAAATATCAAACTGAATTAGCGTCATTTTATACAAATCCTAAAACAACACCTTTGGTAGATGAGGAGAAAACAAATTTTAAAGGAATTACGTTTTTTCCGATTAATGAAAAGTACCGTGTAAAAGCGAATTTTACTCCAATTAAGGATGGAAAAGTTATTCCATTTCCAACTTCGGCGAAGAAAATCAAAAATTACAAAGAATACGGAACAATTACGTTTACGATTGACGATATGGAGCAAACGTTAACGATTTATCAATCTTATCCGATTATGGAGAAATACGAAGAAAGTTTGTTTTTGCCTTTTATGGACGAAACAAATGGCGTTACTTCTTACGGAGGAGGAAGATATTTAGATTTAAATACAAAAGATTTTGGCGGTAATTCAAACGAAGTAACAATTGATTTTAATCAAGCGTATAATCCATATTGCGCCTACAGCAAGCATTACAATTGTCCAATTCCACCGGCAAATAATGTGTTAGATGTGGAGATTAATGCAGGTGTAAGTTATCATAAATAAGATGTTGTATTTAGATTTTTCTACCCCTAATTTTAATGTCAATTCTATTCAACCAACCAATGAATTTGAGGAAACAGTCAAATCATTTTTAGATGATTGGTTTTCTGATTCTACAGTCATGGTTGCGCATACTTCTGGCTCAACAGGAACGCCAAAAGAGATTATTCTAACCAAAAAAAATATGCGTAAAAGTGCGAATATGACAGGGAAATACTTGAATTTGAAAAAAGGGGATTCAGCCTTGTTGGTGATGCCTGTATCTTATATTGCGGGTAAATTAATGTTGGTTCGTGCAGTAGAAATTGGGTTAAAGTTGATTTGTATGCAACCTACTTCGAATATTTTGATGGAAGATATTTCAAAAGGAATTCAAAAAGAGTTGGGTTCGATTGATTTTGTAGCATTAACGCCTATGCAAGTCGAAAATTCGTTGTCGTTTGTTTCAAAATGTAAGAAATTAATCATTGGCGGAGCAGCGCTTTCAGAGAAAGTTAAATTAGATTTGGCGGCTTTTGATAACGAAGTCTACGAAACCTATGCAATGACAGAAACGATTACACATATTGCTTTTAAACAAGTTCAGAACAAAAAATATCAAAATGTTTCTAATTTATTTGAAGCCTTTGATGAGGTGAAAATTTCACAAGATAATCGAGGTTGTTTGGTGATTGATACACCGTATGATGGTTTGCGAGTGGTGACAAATGATATTGTTGAAATCATCAATAAACGTCAATTTAATTGGATTGGGCGTGCAGATAATGTGATTAATTCGGGCGGAATAAAATTATTTCCTGAACAAATAGAAGATAAACTGAAACCTTTTATTCATTCAGCCTTTTATGTGACATCAAAAACGGATGAATTGTTAGGACAAAAATTAATTTTAATAGTGGAAGGCGAGGAAAGAAGTTTAGATTTTTCTTTGGTCGATTTGACGAAATACCAAGTTCCAAAAGAAATTATATTTATAGAAACTTTTCCGAGAACGGAAAGCGGGAAGATAAAACGACAACAGTTTTAGAAATAGCTGATTTTATTTTTTCATGCATTTTATCTAAAAATAGCTTAATTTTAGCACTACTAAAAAACTTATACCGTGGACTACAATAAACTTTTTAACGATATTTTTTTCTTAATTCTTGATGATGAGATGGATGAAAATCAATATCCAATTTGGAAAAGTTTTTCGTTTATCCACAATCCGATTCAGCAATTGATTAAGGCGCAAGATTTATTGAATCAGCTGTTGCACGAATTTCCAAAAGACAAAAAAGCACTTTTTTTAAAGGGCGTTGTTCAACGAAACTTGAACTTCAACGAAGAATCAATTTTATACCTTTTAGAAGCAAAGAAAGAAGATTATTACCTGTATGCTGCTAATTTTTATATTGCTGAATATTACATTCATAAATTAAAATTTGAAGAAGCAAAAAAGTATTTAAAAGAAATTGAAATTATATACCCTACTAATCAGCGTTTTCTATTTTTATCGATTTTGGTAAGTTTGGAATTGTTTGATTTTGAATCAGCTAAACGATATTTAAATATTCTTTATCAATTAATTGAAGACAAAAAAGTTTTAGAATTATTGAGTAAAAATCTTCAAATTACAGAAGAAATTGTTCTGAAAACAACGAACCGTTTGGTGTTAAAAAATTTCAAATTAAGAAGTTTTAATTATAATCTTCAACTCAAAACAAATTTGATTTCTTTTTACAAAAACTTCGCTGATATTGGTGTTAACTTTAATGGAATCAATTGTTTTATAATGGCATTGACCTTGAAACAAATTACGCTTTATCCAACGTTTCAATATTTCGAAATGTATACTGTACAAACGGTTTTAGATTATATTGATGTCGATAAAAAAGGTGTACAAATGCGTTTGGATGATATAAATTTTGATCAAGATTTTGTCAAAAATTATCATGAATATTTAGAAGTTGAAATTTTACTGAAAGAAGATTAAAAAATCTCTATTTTTGCCAAAATATATATGATGGAGTTTGTTCAAAATAAAGAAGAAATTTTTGACAATGTTGAATTGTTTTTAGAAAGTTTGGAAATGGGAACTGAACAGGAAAAAGCCAAAGCAATTCAATTGATCAAAAAATCAAAAACATTTTTAGTAATCGATGCTGAAGAGGTAATGGTTTTTGCACCAAGTACTTTTATTGGTTTTAAAGACAATTCGATTTTAAATTTTTCTGGAAAATTGTTGGAACATGAAACAAATCCAGTATTAACCAAAATAATTGGTTCAACTCCAAAAATTGACAAAACCTTAGACGAATTATTTTTAGATTTCTGCGATGAAGTAGCAATCAATCGTAATGATGTAGGGCTTTCTCGAGATTATTGGATTGTAAAAGAGATATAACATAAAAAAGGCTTTTCAACAATTTTGAAAAGCCTTTTTTGTATAACAAAAACTAACCAATTAAATTCACTTCAAGTTTAGAGATTGGATTTATTCCAGCCAAAACTCCATCAATTTCGCATTTTAACAAACCACTTCCACCACCGTAATGATGTATTTGTTTTATGGTAGGAAAATAGGTGTTTATCCATTCTTCTACACCTTCTAACTCCGAAGCACCAATTCCACTACTATATAAAACAATTTGGACCTTGTTTACAGCGACAAACCATTTCAATTCCTCTTGCGTGCAGGTGCAAAATGCTTTCCATTTGTCATTGTTGTTAATTACACGTTCTAATGTATCAACAATCTCCTTATTTTTTCCAAAAACAGCTATTTGCACTTGCATACCCGATTTGTTTACCTTGCAAAGAAAGGATATAATAAAAAGTTAGACATTGATTTAGGTCAAGAAATGAATTCGATCAAAAAAACCGTTTCTTTTTGAAACGGTTGCTTAGTTATTTTGATTTTCTAATTGTGCTAATCGTTCTGCAGCTAAATAAAATTCTGGGTTCAACTGCAAGGCTTTTTTGTATTGTTCAACAGCTTCATCTTGCTTTTCTAATTTCTCTAAAATTGCACCTTTGTTGTAAAACGATAAGAAATGATTTGGATTTAAATCGATTGATTGATTAAAATCGTTCAATGCATTGTCTAAATCATTTAATACAAAATAAGTATTTCCTCTGTTGTAAAACGATAAGAAATGTGGTTTCATTTCAATCACTTTTGAATAATCTTCAATGGCTTGATCAAATTGTTTTAATTGATCAAAACAAAATGCACGATTATGGTAACAAGATTCGTATTCTGGATTAATTTCTAAGGCTTTATTAAAACAAGCAATTGCATCGTCATATTTGTTTAAATTCATCAATACATAACCCTTTTGATGATAAGCGACAAAACTATTTGGATCAATTTCGATGACTTTATCAAAGTTTTCAGCTGCTTTTGTAGGATTATATTGATTAAAATTCGCCATACCTCTATAAAAATAGAAGTTAGGATTTTTATCATCTAATTCAATTGCTTTATCAAAATCCTTGATTGCATCTGTATTTTGTTTCATATAATACTGGCTCAATCCACGTCCGAAATATGAATTTGCCACTTCTATTTGACGTTTAATCGATAATGTAAAATAATCAATCGCCTTTCTATACTGACCTTTGCGGAGATATTGACTCCCATCTTCATAAAAACTCATAGTTCAATATTACAACAATCTCTTTAAATTTTAAATAAAAATTTTCAGAAAAGTTTATCTTTACACAAAACAACACACATGAAAATAGAACATATAGGGATTGCCGTAAAAGATTTGGGATTATCAAATGATTTATTCGAGAAATTATTAGGAAAAGCACCTTATAAAGAAGAAGCTGTGGAGTCGGAAGGCGTGCGTACATCTTTCTTCGAAGTAGGAGAATCGAAGATTGAATTGGTAGGTTCTGAAAAAAAAGACAGTGCAATTGAAAAATATTTAGAAAAAAATAGAGAAGGTATTCATCACATTGCTTTTGGAGTAGATAATATCGAAGTTGAAATCGAGCGTCTTAAAAATCAGGGATTTACTTTTATTAATGATCAACCGAAGTTAGGTGCAGATAATAAACGAATTGTATTTTTGCACCCTAAAACAACCAATGGTGTACTGGTAGAGCTTTGCGAAGATGTAAAATAATTTTGTTATTTAAAAAATATGCTTTAATATTGCACTCGAATTAAGCAGTAGACTATTTGCGAAAGTAGTTGTTATAATGGCTTAAATTCAGGTCCTATAACTCAGCTGGTTAGAGTAGCTGACTCATAATCAGCAAGTCGTTGGTTCGAGCCCAACTGGGACCACAAAAGCACCTTTTTAAAGGTGCTTTTTTTATTTAATAATGCTGATTATTAATAATTTATCAATTTCACTACATTTTAAAATCACCATTTTTTACCATTGTTTTGATACCCGTTTGATACCCATTTTATATATTTGCTAATAATTGCTATTGTTTTATTGTAAAATTTATAAATGTCAGAAACTAAAAATGCCTTTTTAAGGTATCAAATATTAGATGATTGTTTCTCGAACTTTCATCGTAAATATTTTTTAGATGATCTTATAAAAAAATGTTCTAAAAAACTTTCAGATTATTATGGTTATGAGATTTCTGTATCAAAAAGAACCATTCAATACGATATAGACTTTATGAAGGGTTCTGGAGGTAATTTTGCACCAATTGAAAAATTTAAAGAAGGTCGTAAGTCTTATTATAGATATTCAGATCCGTCTTATTCTTTTATGAAAAAGGATTTAGATGCGAATGAGTTTGCTGTTTTAAAAGATGCATTAATTACAATGTCTCGTATAAAAGGTTTACCTGGATTTGATTGGTTAAGTAAAATGCAGGTCCAGTTGGAAACAGCATTGGATATTGATACAAGTAAAGAGAAAATAATCAGTTTTGAAGGGAATGAATATTTAAAAGGGATTGAATATCTTCATCAATTATATCGTCAGATTATTAACAAAGAGGTGTTAGAAGTCTTATACCATCCTTTTACCGAAGTGAATCCAATTCAAGTTTTAATATCACCTTATTATTTAAAGGAATATAATAAGAGATGGTTTTTGTTAGGGATGAATCATAATGAAAATTATATTCAAACTTTGGCTTTAGACCGTATTGTTTTAGTTGAAAGTACTACTTTTGAGTATACTGAGAGCACCATTGATTTCGAAAATTATTTTAATGAGATTATAGGGGTTACAAATTATCAAGATAAGCAAGTGGAGAAGGTTAAAATAGAATTAATGAATAATATTATACCTTATCTTGAAACTAAACCACTACATGAAGAACAGTGGATTGAAGGTAATGTCTTGGTATTGAATATTAAACTGAATTACGAATTAGAAAGCTTAATTCATGTAAATCGTCAGCAAAAAGTGGACATCTAAGACCTAAAATTTAAGGTAGTGTTTTAAAAATCATTAACTTTAATTA
>NZ_JACXZC010000013.1 GCF_020281205.1 Empedobacter stercoris | reverse complement strand
TGAAGAATCTTTCTGTCACTTTTTTTATTCATAGCATATCTATTTTAATTATCGGTATTCATATGCCCTTCGGGGAAGCTCATCCAAAAAAACATTTGAAATTAAAAGGAGGAGCCATGGTATGGCTCAGGTAATTCAACTAAATAAATTATTTCCATAAAGTTGGCAACTCGCTCCACTCAAACACTCCAACTTTTTTTATTCCAATAATTTAGAGTTAAATTGCATTTCGATTCTAAATCGTCGGATTTTTCTAATTCCTATTTAAACATTCAAATCCACGTTTTATAACATTTGAAATTAAAAATTCTTTAATGTCACTTTTTACTTGACTAAAAAGTAACCAAAAAGTCAAGGCCGTAAACCTCTCTACTAAAAATGTTCTCATTTCACTAAACGTTTTACAAACCCTACGGGCTAAAACCTTTTTAACGCTCCATTCAACCATTTTCTTAACGTGAGAGTTTTAATGCCGGTTTCTCATCCTTTTTCAATATTCAAATTCATTTTTAAAAACAGATTTTGTCATTCTGGGCTTGTATCAGAATCTCATCTTGTTGGTATTCTTAGCTTGTCGAAAAAGCTCTTCCTTTCATTTTTTTATTCATTACTTATCTATTTTTATTGTCGGTATTCATATGCCCTTCGGGGAAACTCATCTAAAAAAACATTTGAAATTAAAAGGAGGAGCCATGGTATGGCTCAGGTATTTTAAATAAATTATTTCCATAAAGTTGGCAACTCGCTCCACTCAAACACTCCAACTTTTTTTATTCCAATAATTTAGAGTTGAATTGCATTTCGATTCTAAATCGTCGGATTTTTCTAATTCTTTTTCAATATTCAAATTCCTTATTAATAACATTTGAAATTAAAAATTCTTTAATGTCACTTTTTAATTGAATAAAAAGTAACCAAAAAGTCAAGGCCGTAAACCTCTCTACTAAAAATGTTCTCATTCCACTAAAGATTTTAAAAACCCTACGGGCTAAAACCTTTTAAACGCTCCATTCAACCATTTTCTTAACGTGAGAGTTTTAATGCCGGATTTTTCTAATTCTTTTTCAATATTCAAATTCCTTGTCATTCAGAACTTTCAAAGAATCTCATATCTAATTGTTCATAAAAACATTTTACATCGTAAATCCCATATCAAAAACCTTTTACAAATATTCTACTGCCACCCTACTGCCACTATGTTGCCTTTATCCTGCCTTTATCCTGCCTTTATCCTGCCTTTATCTTGGGACTATCTAACGAGTTTCAATAAAATCTAAAAAAATCCCCCTTTTGTATATGTTTTTCACATTTGATGAGCGTTAACAATCACCCCACCCTACGGGTGTACAAATCACCCTCCGAAATTATGGTTTAAGCTGTTATAAGCTCAATACCTGCTTTATCAGCTTTGTATTTTATTTTATGTATGAGCTCATAATAGCTCCAGTTTCTTAAGACAAATCTTTCTTCTTTGGCAATTTGTATTTTTTCTTCTTGATCTACAATAACTATCGTTCCTGCTTTTTTTTCCACACAAAAATGAATTAACATTCTACTGTAGACATGTAGGCGATGATGAATATATTTACTCTCTGTATTTTTTAATTTTTTTGCTATTTTTAATTTTCTTGCTTTTCCTTTCCCTCCTTTGCAAAAAGGCACTCCTTCTAGTATTCTTTTACGAGAAGCTTGTATGGCTAATCTTCTATATAGAAATTCTTCTTTGCTACCAATGGTTAGCTGAGATCTACCTATTTTTACAACCAACGGATATTCTAATGACAAAGAAACTTCTGCAATAATATCGGGTTGTAATTGATTTTTTTCTTTTTCAATTTCTACCGTGAATACCCAAAATATTTTATTTTTTTCTAATTTAATGTTTGATCTACAAATTCTAATTTCTTTGCTTACTATTTGCTCCAATAACTTATGATTATCAATATAATCTCTTCCAAGATACGTTTTAAAAGGTATTTTATAAAGTTTAAAATAAATGTCTTTTTTCTCTGTATCATTCGAGAATTTAGTTATCCTGTCTATATTAAAAGGAATTGCTATATCCCGTTTAAAAATTTTTAATGAAAGTTCCCCTTTCCAATACCTGACACAATCTTTCTTGAAAGATAGGTATAAGGTATTCATCAAACTAGACAATATATACATCGGAACTTCGTCCTTAAAACGTTTTGAGAGCACACGATAAATGGTATTCATACGAGAACATTCTAGTATTCCATCTTCATCTTTATTTTCATCTACTAATTTATATTTGATTCCTTCAGAGAAATAAAAAAAATCTTTCACCATTTCTTGCACATACAAATGAGAAACAATCAAATTAGCCGCTATAAAACATCTATTTTGCCATTTATAAAGCGTACTCAAAACTTCTTTTCGTTCTTCTTGGGTCGGTAAATCAGCAATTAACTGTATTTTACGTGTTAAAAAGATTGTAGAATTTTCCATATTTAGATATTTAGTGGTTTAAACTTGTTTTGTTGAGTCAATTTATAAGCGACTACAAATTCATTGTGCACTTCTTTCTGAGAAATTTCTAATGTCTTGGCAATTGTTGTAAACGATTGTTTCTTCTCGAATCGAAGCTTTAAAATCAACGATTGTTTTTCGGTCATTTGATTTTGTGCCTTTTCCTCGGAAACTGTTTTCTTTTTAGACACTAATATATCATGACTATTAATCAGGCTCTTAACATCCTCTATTGCACTTTTAATCTCCTTACTCGTTTCTGAAACTCTTTTTCCCATAGCATTGGCAATTGCTTTATATCTAAATCCATATTTCAAGCAGAGTTCAATCAAATGTTTTCTTTCAGCGCTTAATAGGGGTAATATTTTTCTAATTTCTTCATAATGTTCGTCATGTATTACTTTATCCCTTATGTTTTCTGCAACTTCTAACGGATCGTATCCAGTCAAATAGATATCATAATTCTCGTAACTCTCTAATGAATGCACTGACCTAAAAAATTTGTTTTTAGAACTTCTATAATGCGAATAACAACTTTGTTTCAAAACAAGTCGCGTGAAATAAAAGATATGTTCAGGTCTTTCTATGTTATCTCGATATTCCCATAATCTAAGGAAAGCATCTTGTACCAAACATTCTACAACAAATTCATCTGTAATTATTTGTTTACCAATCCAAAAAAGTAACCTTTTATGTCGTACATAAATTTTTTCTAAGGCTTTGGGATCGCCTTTTTTCAGTAATTCATATTCTTTTTCTAGCATAATAAAGGTGGTTTTTTATTAAGTTTTACGTTCTACGGTTAACGTTTTACGTTTTTACATAGTTTTTAATTCAACATTAGTTTTAAAAGCCACTCCTTTTCCTGTACATCGCGCCAACTTTGTTTTGGGGAAAGGGGTTTTTATTTTTACGTTTGACGTGATACGCTTAACGTTTTACATTTTTTTTCTTATTAATATTCAAATTCATTTTTATCAACAAATTTTGTCATTCTGAGCTTGTCTCAGAATCGCATCCAATATGTCATTTCGAGGTATCGAGAAATCTTTTTTCATTTTTTGAGCGCAAAAAACGAAACAAAAAACGCTTGTCTTTGATTTTCGACGGTCAAAATAAGTTTCAGCCATTCAATATTTTAAATCATTTGCTGCGCAAACAGTAAAATATTTTAACCATTTACTTCAACTTTTTGACACTCGCCTCCAAATCATATGACATTTTTTTAATCCTTTTTTCTAAGTTCAAATTCGTTATCATTTCGATTCTAAATCGTCGGATTTTTAACTCTTTTTTCAATACTCAAATCCATTTATAACAACGAATTCTAAACTCGTCATTGCTGAAAAGTCGAGTGTCAATTCGGCGTAAAGAGCGTTAAAAATGATTTATGTTCGCATTTCATATGCGAATGATTTAAAGCATTTAGCGAATAGCCATTATTGACCGACTTGTATGCACAGACTTGATTTTTTGATTACTTTTTGATCAAGCAAAAAGTAATGAATAAAAAATGAACTACTATTTATCTCCATATTATCGTAACTATGTTCAGAACCTCATCCTAAATCTGAATACATAATACTTTGTACATAACACAATTCTCTCAACCCACAAATTCCCCTTGGACAGTTTTAAAAAATACATTAATAAATGAAATAAAATTTAACACTAATACATTCTATGAAGATCATTAACACTCTTTTAGGTTGTCTTTGGGGAATAAAATGTGAGTCATAATTGTTTACAAATTTTGCACTCCCACTTGTTTATTCAACAGTAAGGATCGAAATTTTTGTACCATGTGAGTCATGGTTTTTCTTTGTGTATACCCAAGGGATAGCACAAAATAGTTCTTGAAGCGCAACACAAGATTGCCTACTAATTTTAAAGTAAAATATTCACATAATTTTACATCGTTTTTTAATTCAACATTTTTTTTAAAAGCCACTCCTTTTCCTGTACATCGCGCCAACTTTGTTTTTGGGAAAGGGGGGTGATTTTTACGTTAAACGCTCAACGTTCTACGTTTTTATTCTTATTATATTCAAATTCACTTATAATACAGGCACTGAGGCACTCGAAGTGCAGAATCTTTCTATTTTTTTTCTTCTAACTTTTACCTTAATGCAAAGTCTGTGCAAACAGAGTATGTGATTACAAAACATCAAGTCTTTGATTTTCGACGGTCAAAATAAGTTTCAGCCATTCAATGTTTTAAATCATTTGCTACGCAAACAGTAAAACATTTTAACCATTCTCATCAACTTTTTGACACTCGCCTCCAAATCATATGACATTTTCTTCAGCCTTTTTCAATACTTAAATTCGTTGTCACTCTTAGCTTGTCGAAGAATCTTAACCTCATCCACTTCTAACAACCAATTTTAGAGCCGACATACGATTTGCAGACGAGCTACAATCTATTGAAACGAACGTAAAAAAATCAGGAATGAAGATGAACATTAATACTTCTTGAAGAATCTTTCTATCACTTTTTTATTCATTACATATCTATTTTTATTGTCGGTATTCATATGCCCTTCGGGGAAGAGAGCAAAAAAGTAATCAAAAAACTCTTGTCTTTGATTTTCGACGGTCAAAATAAGTTTCAGCCATTCAATGTTTTAAATCATTTGCTACGCAAACAGTAAAATATTTTAACCATTTACTTCAACTTTTTGACACTCGCCTCCAAATCATATGACATTTTATGATCCTTTTTCAAATACATAATACATTGTACTTTTTACATTTTACTTAATACTTAAAAAACATCTTACAATTCTAACTGAATCGAATAACCGTCTGTGCAAAATCTTTAAATCTTGCAAAAGTGTAGAGGGTAAAACAAATGGTATAGAGGAATAACCAAGTGTATAAAGTTCGATGCGAATGTGATGGAAGAAAACGACCAAAAACAAGAAAGGCATGGAACTCTTCTTAAAGCTTTTGAGGTACTGGTATACCGAGCAACAATAAGAGAGCCCACGCCTAGGTCGTGAGCAAATTTACTTATTTTCTCGTTGCTACAAAAATTACCAGTTTTCAAAAGCGAGATAAAAGTATTTTTACTTTATTTTTTAACTATCTGATAACAAATATAATAATAATATTTTAATTGCGCACTATCGACCGCGTTTTTTTTATTTACTACTATTAATTTGCTATCATGGATAGTTCTAATAGACGTATATGTAAATTCATATATAATAACTGGATAACAAAATCTGAATCACAAAGAAAGTTTGCTGACGAACATAATATTGAAGAAAGCGTTGTCAGAAAAATTAAAAAAGCTTCTCAAGATGATAATTATATTGAATATAATATGCCAATATCAACACTTGAAAGAATTTGTGAGGCACGAGAAATTAAGTTATATGAATTTTTCAAATTAGTTAACATATAAAAAGCTCCAATAGGAGCCTTTTGTATGTTAACTATCTTTAATTTTAATAATTCTTCCTGGATTACCTACTACAGTTGCGCCATCCGGAATATCTTTTATAATAACAGCACCTGCACCAATGGTACACCACTTGCCTATTTTAATTCCTTGAATGACAGCAGTTCCTATACCTATATGAGTTCCCTCACCTACTTCTACATTTCCTGCTAACGCCACATTGGGTGAAATATGTACATAATCCTCAATTACACATTCATGATCGATTGAAGCATTGGTATTAATAATGCAATGTTTACCTATTTGTACTTCCGTATTCACAGAAACCCCTGACATGATAACAGACCCTTCTCCAATTTTAGCTCGTTTTGAGATTGCTGTTTTTGGATGAATAAGCGTTAAATAATTAAATTGTGGGTGATTATTCACAATCATTTTTCGTGTAGCATTATTTCCTATTGATATGAACATATTTCTTTCGTTAGGGAAACTATGCAAAACTTTGTATTGATAAACTGAATTTATTGATTCATCTACATCAAGAAATCCGTCAACTTTTATTTCTAAATCTTCAAGAATATCTAAAATAACTTTTCCATGCCCTTTTGCTCCTACTAAATACATTTGTATATTTTAAAATAATGCAAAGCTATGGTACATAAATTTATTTATTATATAACCTCATGAAATTTTATTGGTTTTGCAGGAATACCAACAGCTGTACAATTTGCAGGTAAAGATTTTGAAACTACAGCACCTGCTCCTATGATTGTATTTTCACCAATTTCTAACAAATTTATAATTTTAGCGCCAGTACCAACATATACACCTTGGTATAGATGGACTTCTCCTGATATATTAACACTTGGCATAAAAGCACAATAATCATCAATTAATGTATCATGACCAACAGTACACATTAAATTAAAAATAACAAAATCTCCAATCTTTATATTACAAGTAATTATTGTTCCTTCACAAATAATGGTACCTTTACCTATTGTAACATCATCTGCCGAAATAGAAGTATTGGGATGAATAATTGTTGGAAATTGAAGTTTAGAATTCTCTATTTTATCGAGAATTACTTTCTTTATCTTAGGATCACCTATAGAAATAATTAATGATAATTCAGAAGTAACTTCGTTTAATTCTTTAATTCCTCCCAAAACAGGAAAACCATTAATAATTGATCCTTTCTCTTTACCGTCATCATAAAAACCAACAAAATTATAAGTATTAGGTTGTGTTTTATTAATTGCATCAACGATGGTCTTTACTTCACGACCAAAACCACCTGCTCCAAAGATTGCTATTTTTTTCATTTTTTTGTGCGTTATATGAAAATTTTATTTAATTTTTTCCGTTAAAAGGTTCAATCGTTACATGTCCATCGGCTGAAATTCCTTCTGACTTGAACACTTTTTTAAAGGTTGTAAAGAACACGTTCAAATCTGCTGCAAACGAAAGATTCTCTACATACCATACGTCTAATTCGAACTTTTTTTGCCATGAAATGGCATTGCGTCCGTTGACTTGTGCCCAACCCGTAATACCTGGTCGTACCAAATGTCTTTTTCTCTGTGTTTCGTTATACAATGGTAAATACTGAGGTAACAAAGGGCGTGGTCCTATTAGTGACATATCACCTTTTAAGACATTGATTAATTGTGGGATTTCGTCCAAGGATGTTTTGCGTACAAATGCCCCAATGGGTGTTAATCGTTCGGCATCAGACAAAAGATTTCCTTGTGCATCTTTTTTATCATTCATCGTTTTGAACTTAATGATTTTAAAAATCTTTTCATTCAATCCTGGACGTGCCTGAAAAAAGAAGGGCTTCCCTTGATTGGCAAAATATAAGCCAATTGTTACCACCATAAAAACAGGTGATAAACAGATTAAACCGATTAAAGCAATTGTAAAGTCTAAAAAGCGTTTAAGGTAATTTTTGTACATAATTTTAGGGATTAGAAACTGGGGACTAGGGGTTAGTGATTGGAAATTAGGGACTAGAGTTTTGTTTTTCTGTAATTAATTAGACCGTTTAACATTTTTGCTATTTCTTCTAATTTTACTATTAATTGAATAAATTTTTCTTCATTAATATAGGTTAAATTTCGTGCAATAATAAGTTGAGTATCCAATTCTACAGCACTACCTAATGCAATATACAAAAACTGAACTAACTCTTTATTTCCTTGACGAGCGCTTCCCTCAGCTATATTGCTTGATATTGATACAGCTGCTCTTCTCATTTGATTTGTTAAACCATAAATCTCCTCTTTCGGAAAATTTTGAGTTTCGCTATAAATCGTCGTTACAAAATCAACAGATTTTTTCCAAACTTCTAAATCTTTATGCGTTTTCATATTTATCTTTTTAGGGGTTAGAAACCTGAGATTAGTTACTAGAAACTAGATACCAGAGACTAAGAATTAGGAACTAGAGAGTCTAGTTTCAAATTTCTACTTCCTTGTTCCTTGTTCTTTAATTAATAAATTATACTCATCTAATATTGCATTCCAAACAACTTGCTGTTCATAACGAGATTGAATCATAGGACGAGCGTTCTTTTGTAATTGTTCGTAAAACAGTTTGTCCAAAATCATTTTTTTCATCGCTTGTTGTAAAGCCTCAACATTTTTCACTGGAATGATTGTTCCATTCTTTCCTTCTACAATAATCTCGTTACATCCATTTATATCTGATACAATACTTGGCAATTCCATTGCTCCTGCCTGCATCACTACATTCGGAAATCCTTCGCGATAACTTGGAAAAACCAACGCATTACTTATTGCAAAATAAGGACGCACGTCTTTTTGAAAACCTACACTGATTATGTTAGGGTTTGTTTTGATTTCTTTTAATGTTTCCTCCTTTAATGGATCCAATTCTGTTTCAAGTGGACCAACCAATAAGAGTTTAGGGACTTTACTAGAGACTAGAGACTGGGAACTAGAAACTAGAGATTTGGGATTAGAGACTAGAGTTTCTGATTCCTGATTTCCAGTACCTAGTTTCTGAAATGCTTCAACTAACTCATTAATTCCTTTATCCCCCACTAAACGACCAACAAAAACGAAAACAAAATCCTCTGTTTTTATATTGAGTTCTATTTTTAACTTTTCTGTTTTTTCTTCCGAAATTTGATTTGGACTAAAATGATTGGTATCAATACCATTGGACGAACCTTCTCCAATTACTTTTAATTTATCAGCTGATGTATACTTATTTTGTAAAATAAAATCATACAATCCTTGGGAATTCGGATAGACTTTTGTTGCTGAAGAATAGGTTAACTTTTCAACAACATCTAAAATTTTACGTTTGCTTCCTGTGGCTTCCATTAAAGGTAAGCCTGCCACCGTATGCAAACGAATAGGTACACCTGCTAACTTTGCAGCTAACATTCCAACAATACCTGCTTTTGGGGTATGCGTGTGTACAATGGAAGGTTTCTCTTTTTTTAGAAATTGATAGGTATTCCATAGAGATTTAATGTCTTGTATAGGTGTTATTTGACGTGACATTTCAATTGGTACAACTGCTATCCCCTCTTCATTCTTCACTTCTTCTAACTCTTTGCCATTAGAAGAAACCCCTACTACTTCAAAATGATTGGACATGAATTTTAGCTGCCCCCGTAATAATACTTTCAACGAAAGCGGTATGGTGGTGATACGGATGAGTTTTGGTTTATTCATTAGTTTAGCAAATGTTTGATATTATTTTTAACAATTCTATATTTTCCACTTGCTTCCACTGGAATATCGGTTACATACTTTATTTCCAAATTCATTTTCTCTCCAATTCTATCTCTCCAATTTTGGATGAATTTACTTTCTATTGACTGGGAATAGTCATTTTCATCTTTAATCACTAAAATTATCAAAGAATCTAACGAATCTTGAATAACCTGAAAACGTACAATGCCTTTCGTATCTTTTAATGTATTGGAAATATTTCCTAAATTTATTTTTCCATTTTCAGGAGAATAAATATAATCATCAATTCGACCTAAAATTTCTTTCACTATTGGATTATGATTACCACAAGTACAAGTTTTGGATTCATCTTCCAATGTGATACTATCTCCGATATCGTATCGGATTAGAGGTGTACCCTCATTTGTAAAACTGGTTACTACTAATCTCCCTGTATTAGTCGGTTGGTCATTCTCATCTAACACTTCAAAAACACCACTTTGCAATTCTAAATGTAGATTACCATTTTCACATTCAAAAATAAAAGGAGCACCTTCTGAAGAAGCATATTGATTATACAGTTTCGTTTTGAAAAATGTTTCTATTGTCTTGCGTGATTCTTCTGTAATAGTTTCTGCTGTAGGAAAAACTGCTTTAATCGTATTGCTTGGGAAATCATACTTATTCCTGATACCATACTTTGCTATTTCGAACATGGTTGAAGGAAAACCCACTAAATATTCAGGTGCATATTTAATCAAATCTTCTACATAGAATTTAAGATATTCTTCTTTCATATGAAAAGTAGAATAGTATCTTACATGATGAACAAAATCTGTTTTCCAAAAACGATTGGCTTTTATATCTCTATCAGTCAAAAGACTTTTTCCAGAAAACCATGCTGTCTTTTTTCCCAACTCATAGCCGAAACGAGATCTGAAATCATCTAAAAAAGCAAAACGCTCTTGATTGTTACGATGAAAGTTTTGTACTTCTAATGACTTACCTGTTGTTCCTCCTGTCTTTGACTTGGTTAACTTTTCCTCTGTTTTGGCAACAATATCTTGTATATTTGTTCGTAAAGTTTCTTTATTAACAATTGGCAATTGCCTTATATTATTGATGTCCGTAACATTCGGTATTTTGCCCAATGTTTCTTTATAATACGGAGAGTGTTCAATAGCAAACGCTATTAGTTTTGCATACCTCTCTTGTTGGTATTTTTTTAATTTGTCCAACGACCAATTTCTATTTTGTTTTTTTTCTTTACGGAATTTATTATACTCTCCTCCATATCTTATTTTATACGCTTTTTTATTGTACAAAAATACTAACAGATTCTGCATAAAGTTGGGAGCTATTTTATAGAGTTTTTCTTTCATGAAATTTTAATTATTATTATCTAAATAGAGTTTTTCTATATAAAGAGCTAATTGCTTGATATCATATCCACTATTTTTAACTCTTTCTCTAACCGATGAACGATCTATAGGTGTGTTGGATAATTCTTCTATTTTAGCAACCCATTTTTCAGCACCTGAATTGATAGGTAATCTATACACATTATCCGTAATTTCTATTTCTTTTGGCAAAGATTCATTTATAAGAATTGGTAAACCATTGGTTTGCGCTTCAATACCAACAATCCCTAACCCCTCTGATAAGGAAGGGAATAAAAACAAATCCATCGCGCTTAAATATTCATTTGCATTCTTAATACTCCCTAGAAAAATTACTTTACTTTCTAATTTGTATTCAATAACCTTTTCCTTAATAAGTTGTTCTAATGGTCCATTTCCTATTAATAATAATTTATAATTTTTATTTAAGTCACATAAGTTTTTAAATACTTCAATTAAAAATTTATGATTTTTTAAATAATTAAAGCTACCCACATAACCTAATAATTTCTCATTTAGATTTATCTCTAGCTCTTGTCTTTTAGATTCCCTTAATAATTTATTATATTGAAAATTATCAAAATTAATAGCATTTTTTAAAACTGTAAATTCCGAATTATTACCATAGAGCCAAATACCGGCATCAACAGAACAGGCAATACGAACGGTTGAGGTGTAATTAATAAATAACTTATTGAAATTTTTAATTAATCCTTTTACACCATTTGTACTTGTATTAGCATGGCTATGAGAAATTCTACATTTAATTCCTGCATTTTTTGCAACACCTAAAACAATAGCACTATTAGCATTGAGATGGGAATGGATAATGTTGTAATTTGATTTTCTTAAGAATTTAGTTAATGATTTGGTGTAGGAAAATATTTTCAAGGGTTTTAAAGGCTCCAAATTATAAATATTTCCCCCCATCTCTATAATTTCTTCATCAAAAAATCCTTTTTCATTACGATGAACCAAAAAATCAAATTGAATTTTATTTTTGTCAATATTTCTATACAAACTCATAAGAAAGGTTTCAATGCCTCCTAAATTCATGATTGTAACAACATGCAATATTCTTATAGGTTTTTCCATTTATCTGTTATTAATTTTTACATTGTCATTATAATCATCTTTTATTTTTAATATAAATCCTATTGGTAATACCAATAAAGCCAGTAGTTTATTGTCTAACATATTTAATTTATCAAAGAATTGTTTGTTGTTAAAAAATGCAAATCGCCAAAAATTAATTAATGTTCGTATTTTAATTTTAAATGGTAATTTTTGTTTTTCTAATTCAGAATAGAATAGTAAAGTATAATTAGAACTTAATCTTCTATTTCTGATACTATTAAATGACAATCCATCGTATTGGTATTCACATACATATATTGCTTCATCAACAAATAAAATCCTATGCTCATTAGAAAGTCTATTCCATACCAGTCCTTCTGCACAAAATTTTTCATTCTCAAAATTTGGAAATTTAAATTTTCTAAACACATCGGTCTTAATAACTTCTGCTAAATCCCCTTTAACATTTAAAAAATATGTTTTTTTTATATGATTTGAAATAAACGCTTTTTGCGGAAAATTATTACCAATTACAACATCATCCGAATATTTTCTTCGAAACGCAAAACCAATAATATTTTCGTTTGAATAGGTATTATTATAGGTATTAATTGTTTCTAAAGAATCCTTGGTTAAGTAATCATCACTATCCACCATAAAAAAAAGTTCGCCTTTGGCAAGATCTAATCCTTTGTTTATAGCCCGGTGCTTGCCTCCGTTTAGTTGTCTGTGATAGTTGATTGTAATTTTATTTTCATTACACCATTTATTAATAATTTCTTCTGTATTGTCTTGGCTTCCGTCGTCCACAATTACCCATTCGAAATTTTTATACGTTTGATAAAGTAACGAATGGTATAATTTTTCTAAGGTGTTGGCTCTGTTATATGTAGGTGTAAATACGGTTATCATAATTAAATAAATTTAAAAGCTATGAATAAAAAAACTGAAATAAGAAAGATTGTTAGGGTATTTAAATATTTTAAATTATATCTAATTTGTGTATATGGCAATAATAGTAACGGAATAAATACCCAAGACATTAAACCAAAACGATCACTAAATCTGGCAGAGAACATTAAAAAGAAAAAGCTACTTAACAACACATAAGCAACAAAAAAAACTTTATAATTTTTACTCAAAAAAACAGAATTAAATTTATCTATATTCTTTAACGTAATATAGCCTATCATGGTAAAAATAGTATTAAATAACCAAAATTCTGGTCTAAAGCCTATTTTATAATTACCTTTATCTATATAATAAGTGTCAAGTCGAGATTCAGTTAAAATATTTACAATAGGGATGTTAGATAAAATACTATTTAAATTAAAATTTATTAAAGAAAGTAATGTTGTTATGATATAAACTACAAAAACCCAATTTATTTTTTTTACTTCAAATGATAGAAAAAACACAGTTATCGGAATGATTATGGAAGCATGGAAAATAAAAGCTACAGCAAATAAACTATAGCCTATTATTTTCTTATTATTAAATAAGTATGAAATACCACATATAAAAAATGAAAATGCTATTCCTTGTTTTTGTATATTAATACCCATTCCTTTAAAATAGAACATACTTAACAAACAAAAAAAGAAAATTAAAGGATTACGTAACTGTAAATTATGAATAGCTAATAAAATAGGTGCTAGATATATAAAAGCTGCGGCAGTTAAAAAAAAATTAATATTATCGGAAAATTTAGCTAAAAACATAGATAATGAAAATAAGCCAATATCATTTAAACTGCTTAAATCAGAAATAACTACTCTTCCAGTAAAATATTTTATATTGTTAACTGTATCTGTACCAACATATTCACCTCTTGTTCCAAAAAAGAATGTAATAACAAGTAATAAAATCGCTAAAAAATAATATTGTATTTTAGTGTAAGTTCTATTTTTTAAATAAAATTCAACAACAAATATGAGCGTAATAAAAGCTGTTATATAGTAAATAAAGTTATACCTTAAATTAAATAGTATTTCATATTTATTTTCTAACATTTGAAATTTCTAATATTGATTAATAAAACTAAAATTTTTTAGAGATAATTGTTGAGTTTCTTCTTTATTTGTTAAATTGTATTTACTTTCTTCCAAGAGTATGCCTGAAATAGAACTTATTAAATTGTTAAAATTATAATCCGCGTCACCTACTATAAACGCTTCATTTTGTCCGATATCTTTTACAAAATCAGTACATTTTTGATGATATTCGTTCAAAATAAACGGAACATCCGCATAAGCTGCCATTATTGCTGCATGAAGTCTAGTTGCAATCATAAAGTCGCAGTTTTTTATACTAGCCCAAATATCGTAAACTTTATTTTGGTAAGGCACAATTTCGTAATTGTGTATACCCAGATTCTCAATCATTTTTTTTGTTAGATTTTCATCCCCAATATTTTTATGTCCATTAATAATAAAGAATCTGAAAATCAAGTTGTCATGTAATGAATTCAGCTTTTTGATTAATTCTTGAATTTTTCTATTTCTTTGCTCTTCTTTCTCTATAAAATTTTTATTTGTAATCGACTCAACCGGACATATACTTATCCCTATGATTTTTTTATTCTCAAAATTGTGCTCTTTATTAAAAGGAATGTCTTTATAAACCTCTGGTAAAAGTGCGGCTAAATCAAATGCTTCAACTGGCTTATAAGGGAGATTCAATGCATTCACATATTCAAAAGAACGGCGATCTCTAACTGCAAGAAAATTCATTCTTTTTAAATACTCCTGAACATTATACTCGTCTTCCTTTGTTTTAAAAGGGCCTATTGATACTCCTATCGCCCCTGTTTTCAGTTTTTTATTGTAATACTTTTTGACGTATTCAGCAATTTCTTTATAACTGTTTTTTTTATGTCTGGAAAAGGTTGAACCTCCTGCTGAAATAAAATAAGCAGCATTTCTTAACTCATAAGCAGCGATTAACCTATCGTGTCCTTTAAAATTAGCTTTAGAATACTCTGTATATGGATTAACCAATTGAGGTAAATTATTTCCGAAATATACAGGAGACATCTCATTCATCAAATTTTTGGTTGCCCAAGCTGTCGTTTCTAAAAACACATCATCACCGGAGTTTTGGAAACCATAAAATCCACTGTATATAATTTTATTCATTTTTTTATTTTTTTAATTTACTAAAAGCTAACCTTTTTAATTGCTGTTTTTCAGATTGGTTAAAAAATAGAAACCATGAACTTATAGAAACAATTAAAATAAATATCCCTCCGTAAAATCCTAATGAAATATAACCGCTAATATTTAAAAATGATGACGGCATCAGAATAGTTACAATTACCCCTATTAAAGTAATGATTAAAGAAGGGACAATCGGCTTTAAATAAGTTTTCATATCTAATTGCATGATATATGACAAATATAAAGGAGTAAAAATTAAATTCTTTATGGTCAAACTTACAAAACCAGCAATACCAATACCTATTAATCCAAGGTCAGTATATTTTAATAATAATATACCTAAAAGAATATTTAATCCTCCTGTTATTATCGTAACAAATCCAGGCACTTTAGCTTTATTATAGGCTATGTTCAAATTAATAACAGAACTATATCCGTTATTAAAACCTAAATGAAAAACAATTAAAATAAGTACTTTATAATACTCTTGAAACTCTTTCCCTAACCAAACACCTAAAATATCTTTAGAGAAATATACAATTGTAATTGCAATAATTGAAGAAAAAATCCCTAAAACCTTTGTTGAAAATTTAGTTAGATTAATGAGCTCGTTTATTTTATTTTTTGCGTATAAGCTTAAAACTAATGGTCCTAAAACTCCTGCTAACATACCTACTATTGTTCTTACCAAAAAACTCCATTGTACCAAAGTTCCATATATACCAGATTGTTTTGCTCCTAAAATTTTATTTACAATAATAATATCTGTCTGCAAAAATAAGAGAACTCCTATTTGATTTATAATTAACCAAAAGCCTAACTTTGAAATACGGATTAATTGGCGCTTATCAAAAAAACGAAACCTTATTGATAGTTCAGGAAATATTTTTTTAGCCGTTTTAATACTATAAAATAAAGATAAAAATGTAGCTAGAAACACAGCTATTCCATAAGCCTGTACATTAATAAAACCTACTATAAATAGAATAACAATAAAAACAACAATACCTAATCTATTTATAATCAATGCAATATTTCTTAAATCTATTCTGTTTCTTACATAAGGAATACTATTATACAAGGATGCAAACGAATTCATTACAAATGCTATAATTGTAAATAAAAATAACGTTTTTGCATCATTCAAATCTTTATTTTCAATATTTAAAAACTTTTGAGGATCTAATAAAAAGTATACAGCAAACGGTATCAATATTAAAAATAATCCTAACAATAAAAAAAAGGATGTCGAAAAGGTTTTATTGACATCATCTTTATTTTTTTCAAAATCTAATGATAAATACCTGGATAAAGTTCCATTTATTGAAATTGTAACCAATACCATGAATGAAGTAATCGACATCGATAAAGGAATTAATGAATAAGTAGAAACCCCTAATTTGCTTATTAAAAAAGTTGGTAATACTAATCCTATTAATGCATTTATAACAAAAGTTATTATGTTATAAATCAAATTAATTTTTGTCTGATATCTATTGCTTACCATTATAAATCTACAATCTATTATCCGCTTGTTCTAAAATACCCTTCACATCATATACCATTCCCCCTTCTTTCAGGTATTGACTTAAGTCTAAGTTTAAAAATTCCTTATGGGCAACAGTTAGGATGATGGCATCAAAAAAGTGAGCTTGTGAACTTGTGAACTTGTGAACTTGTTCTAACGAATCTGTAGAAGAAATTCCATACTCATGTTGTACTTCTGCTGGGTTTGCCCAAGGGTCATAAGTCACGACCTCTAAAGCATAATCTTCTAAGGCCTGGATGACATCTACTGCTTTGGTGTTGCGTACATCGGGACAATTTTCTTTGAAGGTAATACCCAAATTCAAGACTTTTGCGCCGTTTACTTTAATCCCTTTTTTGATCATGGTTTTCACCACTTGCGAAGCTACATACTCACCCATCGAATCGTTTAAACGACGACCCGCCAAGATAATTTCTGGATGATATCCTTTTTCTTGTGCTTTTTGTGCCAAGTAATATGGATCAACACCTATACAGTGTCCTCCTACTAATCCTGGTTTGAAAGGCAAGAAATTCCATTTAGTTCCTGCCGCTTCTAAAACTGCATGTGTATCGATCTCTAATAAATTGAAAATTTTTGCCAATTCGTTCACAAAAGCAATATTGATATCGCGTTGCGAGTTTTCAATTACTTTAGCTGCTTCCGCAACTTTAATTGTTGGAGCTAAATGCGTTCCTGCAACAATCACTGATTTGTAAATATCATTTACAATAACTCCTATTTCTGGAGTAGAACCTGAAGTTACTTTTAATATTTTTTCTACTGTATGTTCTTTATCTCCTGGATTGATACGTTCTGGAGAATAGCCTGCAAAGAAATCTTTATTGAATTTAAGACCAGATACTTTTTCCAAAACAGGAATACATTCTTCTTCTGTTACTCCTGGATAAACAGTTGATTCATAAATCACAATATCACCTTTTGATAAAACTTTCCCAACAGTTTCAGACGATTTATATAAAGGCGTTAAATCTGGACGGTTGTGCTTATCTACAGGTGTTGGAACGGTTACTACGTACACATTGGCATCTTGGATGTCGTCTAAATTTGAAGAACAATATAAACCAGTGGTTAGTTGAACTGATGAATTGTTTAATTGTTTAGATAAAATTGGATTCTCAGTTACTAAAACTGATTGTAATACTTCATCAGAAACCTCTAATGTTAAGTCGCGTCCTTGATTTAATTCGTTGATACGTTTTTGATTGATATCAAATCCTACTGTTGGAAATTTTGTTGCAAATAATCGTGCTAAAGGTAAACCTACGTACCCTAAACCGATAACTGCTATTTTGTGTTGTGTATTCATGTGTTTATTTTATGATTAATCGTGTAAATGTGTGAACGTGTAAACCTGTGAACTTGTAAACGTGTAAACTTGTAACTTCTTCACTTCTTCACTTGTAAATTGTGAACTTGTGAACCTGTAAAACTGTGAACTTGTAAACGTGTAACTTTTTTACTCCTTCACTTCTTCACTTGTTAACTCCTTCACCTCTTCACCTCTTCACCTCTTCACCTTTTCACTTATTCTCTTATTCTTTATTTCAAATTATCCCAATACCATTTTACAGCTTCTTTCAAGCCTTTGTCTATTGTATGTGTTGGTTGATACCCTAATAATGTTTTCGCTTTCTCTATAGATGCTAGTGAATGAGGAATATCTCCAACACGATTTGGTCCATGAATTGCTTCTACAGTTGCAATATCAGCATCGTATTCGCTTAAATATTCACGTAAATATCTCACTAAATCGTTTAAGGTTGTTCGATCTCCTACTGCTGTGTTGTAAACGGTATTTGTTGCTTCTTCATTTTCTGTTAACATCGCACGTTCGTTCATCTGAATGACATTGTCAATGTACGTAAAATCTCTTGAATAATCTCCTGTTCCATTTATTTTTGGAGATTCATGATTCATAAATTGTTTCACAAATAAAGGAATCACAGCTGCATAAGCTCCGTTTGGATCTTGACGTCGTCCAAACACATTGAAATAACGTAAGCCTATACAAGATAATCCGTAGGTTTTAGAAAAAATATCGGCATATAACTCGTTCACATATTTAGTAATTGCATAAGGAGATAGTGGTTTTCCAATTATGTCTTCAACTTTTGGTAAGTTTTCTGAATCTCCATACGTTGATGAAGAAGCTGCATAGACAAAACGCTTAACTCCAGCATCACGAGCTGCTACCAACATATTTAAAAAACCTGAAACATTCACCTCATTCGAAGTTATTGGATCATTAATAGAACGAGGTACTGATCCTAAAGCTGCTTGATGTAAAATATAATCAACACCATCCACTGCTTTTTGACAAGTTTCTAAGTCACGGATATCTCCTTCGATTAATGTATAGTTAGGATTTGAAAAAAAAGGTTCTATATTATGACGATGACCAGTTGCAAAATTATCTAGGCATGTTACTTTATAGTCCTTTCCTAAAAAATATTCTGTAAGATTAGACCCGATAAATCCAGCTCCTCCTGTGATTAATATATGTTTCATAACACTATTATGTCTTTAAATTATTTTATTATTTTCATCAAATATTCGCCGTACCCACTTTTCTTTAGTGGTTCTGCAATATTCATTAATTCTTCTTTTGTAATGTATCCCATACGATACGCCACTTCTTCTATAGCTCCTATTTTCATTCCTTGACGTTCTTCGATGACTTGAACAAATTGACCAGCTTGCATCAATGAATTGATTGTTCCAGTATCCAACCAAGCTGTACCACGATCGAAAACACCAACTTTCAACTTTCCTCTTTTCAAGTATTCGGCATTGATATCTGTGATCTCTAATTCTCCTCTTGGCGATGGTTTTATATTTTTTGCAATTTCTACCACATCATTGTCATAGAAATACAAACCTGGAACGGCATAATTTGACTTGGGTTCAGTTGGTTTTTCTTCAATTGAAACAACTTCATTTTGCTCGTTAAATTCAACTACTCCGTATCGTTCGGGATCGCTCACCTGATAAGCAAAAACCAAGCCACCATCTGGATCTGCTGAATCTTGTAATAATTTAGACATTCCAGAAGCGTAAAATATATTGTCACCCAAGATTAAGGCTACTTTATCATTTCCAATAAATTCTTCTCCCAAAATAAAGGCTTGTGCCAATCCATCTGGACTTGGTTGTTCTTTATACGAAAATTTACATCCGATTTGAGAGCCGTCGCCTAATAATTTTTCGAAATGAGGTAAATCGTGAGGCGTAGAAATAATCAAAATTTCGTTAATCCCTGCCAACATTAAGGTTGACAAAGGGTAATAAATCATTGGTTTATCATATACCGGCATCAATTGCTTACTTACAGCCAACGTCAATGGATGTAATCGCGTTCCTGATCCTCCTGCTAATATTATTCCTTTCATGTTTTTTTCTTGTTAGATGGTTAAAGGGTGAAAGAGTGAACTTGTAAACTTGTAAACTTGTGATCATGTGAACGTGTAAACTTGTGAACTTGTAAACGTGTGAACTTGTAAACGTGTGAACTTGTGAACTTGTAAACTTGTGAACTTGTAAACGTGTGAACGTGTGATCATGTAAACTTGTGAACTTGTAAACGTGTAAACTTGTGATCATGTGAACTTGTGAACTTGTAAACGGGTAAACTTGTGAACTTGTAAACGTGTAAACTTGTGATCATGTGAACTTGTAAACTCCTTCACTTCTTCACTTGTTAACTTCTTCACTTGTTAACTTCTTCACTTGTTAACTTCTTCACTTGTTAACTTCTTCACTTGTTAACCTTCTTCACTTGTTAACCTTCTTCAATATCCCTTTTCAATGATTCGATTAATTTTAAGAGCATTCTTTTGATGTGTAAAAATTGTGTATCAAAATCATCTAAATTACTTATATAATTTAATCTTTTAGATATTTCTAATTGTGTTTCAATTTCATTCAATGAGCCTAAAGCGATGTACAAAAAATGAATAAATTCTTTTTTACTTTTTCTTCCAGCTCCTTCCGCAATATTAGAAGGGACAGATACTGATGCTCTTCTTAATTGGTTTGTCAAACCAAATTGCTCTTCTTTTGGGAAGCAATCTGTAATAGAATAAATATTTGTGACCAGATCTAATGATTTCTGATATACTAATAAATCCTTATGGCTCTTCATCTATTGTATTTTATGTGAAACTTGTGAACGTGTGAACGTGTAAACTTGTGATCATGTGAACTTGTAAACGTGTAAACTTGTAAACTTGTGAACTTGTAAACTTGTAACCTCTTCACTTGTTCACTTCTTCACTTGTTAACTTCTTCACCTTAAACTCTCCAAACGACTGTGCTTCTTGATCCTTTTCAGAAATTATCATTTTATCTGTTGGAATTTGCCAATCTATATTCAGTTCGATGTCTAAAGGATACACGCCATCTTCAGACGCTTTGTTGTACCCATTATCGCATTTATAGAAAAATGTTGCTGTTTCTGAAATCACCGAAAAACCATGTAAAAAGCCTCTCGGAATAAACAATTGTTTTTTATTTTCTGCTGATAATTCTACTGCGACAGCTTGTCCATAGGTTTCTGAACCTGGACGTACATCTACTGCGACATCAAGCACAGCTCCTTCTACTACACGTACTAATTTTGCTTGTGCGTACTCTCCTGCTTGCATGTGCAACCCACGAACAACGCCATAAGACGAACGAGACTGATTATCTTGTACAAAAGTTGGTTTGTATCCCAAAATTTCTTCCAACTTTCCTTCGTTATACGATTCGAAGAAATACCCTCTCGAATCTTCAAAAACAGTTGGTTCTAAAATAAAACAACCTTTTAATTTTGACTCTGTTGCTTTCATTACAGTCTTTTATTTACTTTTTCTTTAGGCAAAGCCCCTTTTACATCATAAATCACTCCGTTTTCTTTTAAATAATCAGTTAACTGAAGATTTAAAAATTCGTCGTGTGAAACAGTCAAGATAATGGCGTCGAATTGGTGAACTGGTGAACTGGTGAACTGGAAAACCTGATCCAATGTATTACAAAAAGTTATTCCGTATTCATGGTTTACCTCATCTGGGTTAGCCCAAGGGTCTAACGTTGTCACCTCTATTCCATATTCTTCTAAAGCATGAATCACATCAATTGCTTTTGAATTTCGTATATCGGGGCAATTTTCTTTAAAGGTAATTCCTAAATTTAGAACTTTAGCTCCTTTAACTTTGATATCATTGTTTATTAACAATTTAACAATCTGAGAGGCAACAAATACTCCCATCGAGTCATTTAGTCGTCTTGCTGCTAATATCAGCTCAGAATAATAACCTATTTCTTGTGCTTTTTGTGCCAAATAAAAAGGATCAACACCAATACAATGACCGCCTACAAGCCCTGGTTTGAATGGTAAAAAATTCCATTTAGTACCTGCAGCTTCTAATACATCATTGGTATCAATGTCCATCAAAGAAAAAATCTTCGATAATTCATTGATAAAAGCAATGTTAATATCACGTTGCGAATTCTCAATCACCTTTGATGCTTCTGCCACTTTTATGGTTGGTGCCAAATGTGTACCTGCAACGATTACTGAACGATATAAATCGTCTACAATTTTTCCTATTTCTGGAGTAGAACCTGAGGTAACCTTCAAGATCTTTTCAACCGTATGCTTTTTGTCTCCTGGATTAATTCGCTCTGGTGAATATCCCGCATAAAAATCTTGGTTAAACTTCAATCCCGAAGAATGTTCCAATACTGGAATACATTCTTCTTCTGTAACACCTGGATAAACCGTAGATTCATAAATAACAATATCATTTGGTTTCAACACTTTACCTACCGTTTCCGAAGCTTTTTTCAAAGGAGTCAAGTCTGGTCGATTATTCTTATCTACAGGAGTTGGAACCGTTACAATGTAGATTGATGCATCTTTGATATCTTCTATGTTTGATGAGCAAAATAATCCATTTTGAATTCCTTCGACAAGCTCAGGGAGACAAATAAAGGGATTATTATTGACTAAAACATTTTGTAACACCTCATTCTCTACCTCTAAAGTTGAATCTATTCCATTGTTTAATTCAACAATTCGTTGCTGATGAATATCAAACCCAACAACAGGGTATTTTGTTGCAAATAACCGTGCTAAAGGTAAACCTACGTATCCTAAACCGATAATTGCTATTTTATGTTGTTGATTCATTATATCTTGTAATATTTTCTATACCATTGTACAAAATTAGACACGCCTTTGTCCACTGGATAAGATGGATTGTAGCCAAATTTATCTTTCAACTCTTGGACATCCGCCCATGTTTGATTGACATCTCCCGCTTGCATAGGGTACATTTCTAAAATAGCTTGTTCTCCTGTTGATTTCTCTACTTCTTTGATAAAATCCATCAACTGAACAGGCTTGCTATTTCCTATATTGTATAACTGGTAGGTTTCGTTTGTTTGTTTGTCTTCAAGTATTTTCGTTATTCCTTGAATAATATCATCGATATAGGTGAAATCTCGTGATAAATCGCCGTGATTAAACACTTTCACAGGTTGATGATTTAAGATGGCTTTCGTAAATAAAAACATCGCCATATCTGGTCTTCCCCATGGGCCATAAACGGTAAAAAATCGTAAGCCTATTGTTTGAATATTGTACAAATGACTGTAAGCATGCGCCATTAATTCGTTTGCTTTTTTCGTTGCTGCGTATAAACTAATGGGATGATCGACAGCTTGTTCTGTAGTAAAAGGAACATCAGACGAGTTTCCATAAATGCTTGAACTACTTGCATAAAGCAATTTCTTCACCTGATGATGACGACAACATTCTAATATATTCAAGAAACCAACCAAATTGCTTTGTCCGTAGGCATCTGGGTTTTCGATACTGTAACGTACTCCTGCTTGAGCAGCCAAATTAATCACGACATCAAAAGAATATTTATCAAATAACTCAGAAAGTTCGAGTTTATCTTCCAAATTCATTCGATAGAAAATCATGTTCTCTTCATGCTTAGAAGAGGCGACCTTTTGATTAAAATGTGATGCAAATTCTTGAGAAATTCCTAATTCGTGTAATCGATCATATTTTAACTGAACGTCATAATAATCGTTGATATTATCAATTCCAACAACTTGAATATCTTTTTCGATTAGTTTTTCAGCTAAATGATAACCTATGAAACCAGCTACGCCAGTTATAAGTACTGTTTTCATTACTTCTCTTTTTCGGAGGTTGCGACCACTTTTCTTAATCCTGAACTTGAGAAACGATGCGTACGCTTATTGTAGTAAATCTGAATATTATTATCTAAACAATATTGTTTTCCTGTAAAGTCAATGTTTCGGTATTCTTCGCCTATAATTCTAACATTTACGGGCAAAGCACTTAACATGTCAAACAAATCTTGTTCTGTTTCGTATGGAATAATTTCGTCCACATAACGACATCCTTCTAACTGTATATAGCGTTCTACGATAGATTGTGTTGGGCTATTTTTGGAAGGGTCTACTGCTGCAGGATCTGTATTAAGACCTACAATCAAATAATCGCATTGTCGTTTAGCTTCTTCGAGCATCATCACATGTCCTGCATGAAGTAAGTCAAATATTCCGAAAGTAATTCCAGTTGTCATTTATAATACTATTGTTGGAAAGACAAATTTAGGTAATATTTTGAATTATTGTTAAGGAATTGTACAATAAAAAAAGTCTCTCAAATTTGAGAGACTTACACTTATATCAATTCTGAATTTCTTTTTTCTAAATGGGTGTAAACATTTTTCACTTCTTGCGAATACTCTTTTTGTAAAATTAAATTTGCTGTTGGAGTATGGACAAAAATGCAATTTTGCAACCCCACAAAAGAGGTGTACACTTCTGTTCCGATAATCATATTTCCATTTCGATCCACAGTATGTCCGTTCATGATAAAATAATCATACAACGATTCGAAAGACCCCAAATCGTTCCAAATAAATTTTGCAGGAACAACTTTTATTTTCTTGCTTCGTTCCATCACGGCATAGTCGATGCTATTTGATGGAATTTTCATTGAAAGCTCTTCACTTAATTCACCATTTTTATTTTCGTTCCAAGCCTCGACAGAAGTTTCATAAATTTCTTTTTCAAACTTCTTCAACTCTTTTAGCAACACTTTTGCTTTGAAACAAAACATTCCACTGTTCCACAAAAAATTACCTTGCTCGATAAAATCTTGTGCGGTAATATGATTTGGTTTTTCACGAAACGATAACACAGTGTCTCCTTTGTGTTCGATATAACCATAACCTGTTTCTGGACGTGTTGGATGCACCCCAAAGGTTACAATATGGTCATTCTGTGCTAAATCGATTGCTCTATTCATCGCTTCTTGATAAGCTGCTGTATCTTCGATCAAATGATCAGAAGGAGTCACAATCAATAGATCATCTTCGTCAACCGCCAAAGCTGCAAACGCAATTGCCGCTGCTGTATTGCGAGGGACAGCCTCTACAATTTTTGTGTATTCAACTTTCATTTTATCGAGCACTTCTTGACTCAAATGATCGTTATCCTTGTTTCCTATGACCATCAACTTATCTGCAATAGGAAGATTGCGCTGAATCGTTAACTCAAATAAAGATTGCTCATTAAACAGAGGTAAATATTGTTTTGGATGACTTTTTCGTGAAAGTGGCCAAAGTCTACTCCCAACACCACCAGATAAGATCACATTATAAATACACATAAATTCTTCTAATTCGAACTTACAAAGATAAGAAAATCTACTTACGATTAAAAAAAATCAAACTCACCACTCTTTTACCTCTTCAAAACATCAACGTATTTATAGTCACTATTTTATTTTTCATTTTTTCGGAATTTACGATTAAATCACAACATGCATAAAATAAATGATTAATCGTATTTTGATCGTCCTACTACCCATTACACTACCTTATTTCATTTAAAACTACTCTTTTTAGGATTCACAACTACCCTACGTTTACTTTCTTATTATATAACTTAGTTTAAAATTTGCACTAAATATCAAACACTTAATAAATGAGCAAAAAATTACTCTATTTTAAATTATTATCATTATTTCTCCTATCGAATGTTAATGTAAATGCGCAAAACTCTCCTACATGGACTTGTAGCGCAGATGAAGTTCAAGAAGAAATATTTAGACAAAATCCTGAACTAAAAAAGATATATGAAACTAAACAAGCCGAATTTCTTAATTTTAGAAAATCTGAGTTAAAAGGTCAAAAACAACTAAAAGCAAATCAAATAATTGAAATTCCTACCGTTGTTCACATACTTGATGATGGTACAGGAAAATATATACCTACCGAAGTACAAGTAAAAAATTGGATTGCTCGTGCAAATTCTATTTTTGATGGAACGGCAAGTGATATAAAAGGACCTGAAGCTGGAGGTACTACTTTACCTGTTCGGTTAGTTTTAGCAAAACGAACACCTAGCAATACAGCAACTAATGGTATTGTTACTCACGATCTTTCTAATAATTCTGTCTACGTTAATTATGGTGTTAATGGAAAAGGACTAACGAATCAATATTTAAATGACACTTATAATTGGAATTCTAATTCATATTACAATATATACATAACAAATATGATTGATGGGGTAAATCAATCAAATACAACAGGTGCTTATACAGCAGGTTTTGCATATTACCCTGGTGGAAGTTTAGATTTATCTGTAATGCTTTACCATGTAACAATCAACAATAGAGATACTACTTTTGCACATGAAATGATGCATGCATTTAATGTCGCACATCCTTTTAATGGTGGAGATGGAAATGGAGTAAATTGCGGTAGCCTAACAAACGATGACATAGAAGATACTCAAAACATAAGAAGCGGTTTATTTTTTGGAGACCCAAATAACTCTTTTAATCAATACAAAACATATCCCACAATTAACCAAACCATTAACGACTGTTCTAATACTCCATTTGACCATACGTTGGTTAACATGATGAATTACGGCATAAACCTCGATCGTTTTACTCCTGGACAAGGAGACAGAGCATTAGATGCTATCTATTTCTTTAGATCTTCGTTTCTTACCTCACTTGCTTTAACACCAGCAGATGGAACAAGTAATATTCCTGTAGAAGCTTGTGAAGTAACAGGAGGTTCCGGTCATATACGTTTTAATCAAATAGAGTTTAATACAATCTCTAAAAAAGGAATAATTTATAATCTACACAATGATTTTACAAAAAGTAACAATATAACCTCTGCTTATATTACAGAGGTTACAGAAGGTCAAAACTATCAATTAAATATAACAACAAGTACCAATCCTAACAGAAGAAAAGTTTATATTTATATAGATTATAATGGAGATGGTATTTTTGATGCAGATGAAGTTGTTTTATCTAATCATGAATTACTTGGAAATATTACAAATTTATCAACAACGATTACTATACCAACCACTACTAAGAAAAACACTCCACTTAGAATGAGAGTTGTTGGGGATTTATCTAATATATACAATGGATATCAACATATAACTTACGGAGCTTGTGACTCTCGAGTAGCTGGCCAAGTAGAAGATTTTACTATCATTGTAAAAGAAGCTACGTCTACAGTTTGGAATGGAACTTCTTGGTCTGTAGGAGAACCAACACTAACAAAAGAAGCGATTGTTAGAGGTGATTTAGTCATCGATCAAAGCAATAGAATCACAACTAATAAATTTACTTTAGAAAGTGGATCTGTTACAATTAATAATTATGGTGCAATTATCTCACCAATCATCGAAAATAAATTGTCTGCTGATAAATTCGTGGTAACAGGAAATAACAGTGGATTATTACAATGGGGAAATAATATTTCTGCAAGTGGTGAATTCACAATAATCCAAGAAAGTTCACCTATGATTTTTAATGATGCTGCATTGTGGTCATCGCCTGTTAAAAATCAGAACCTGAGAGAATTTTCTCCAAATACATTGTTAAAGAGGTTCTACAAATACAATGAAACAACGAACAAATTTGCAAGTTTATTTATCGAAGATCCATTGTATCCGAATGGAAACTTAGAAAATCCTGCAAGCTATAATTTTGAAGCTGGAAAAGGATACCATATTCGAGTAGGTTCAGATTTCCCTACAACAAAGCCAGGTAAAAAACATATCGGAAAATTTGTTGGTGAATTAAATACAGGGTTATTTTCTATTCCTGTAACAAAAAATAATTTGGGATACAACCTAATTGGTAATCCTTATCCTGCTCCTATATATGCGAATCGTATTTTAAATACAAATTCTGATATTTCTGCCTTGTACTTCTGGACGCAAGAATCTCCACTTACAACAAATGGCTACGCGAGCAACAACTACTCTTCTTATACGAGAGCAGGTGGTGTACAAGCTGCTGCAGGAGGAAAAATTCCTAATGGAAATATTGCTATTGGACAAGGATTTTTTGTAGAAATAACAAACAATCCAACAAATATATACTTACACAATGGTTTTACAGGATGGGATGACAAAGAAGTTATTTTCCATAAAAATGAAGAAGATACAAAACGTGTGAGATTAGATTTGTTTGAAGGAGCACAAGCTAAAAATCAAATTTTAGTAACTTATATGCAAGATGCTACAAATGGTTTTGACCATCAAATTGATGCTAAATTGAACAAAATGTTCAACGGCTCTACATTATTTTCTATCATCGAAGGAACTCCTGAAAAATATGTGATTCAAGGACGTGCACCATTCACAACAGAAGATACGGTACAATTAGGGTTCGAAGCAAAAGAAAGCGCACCTTATACCATCAAATTAAATAGCACAGAAAATTTTGAGGATCAAGCGATTTATTTAAGAGATAAAGAACTTCACCAAGTGGTTGATTTAACAAAAGATCATTACACATTTGATGCTCAACAAGGTATTTACAACGATCGTTTTGAAATCATTTATCAAAACAAAACCTTATCTACATCAGATTTATCAAAACAAGATGTTGTCGTGTACAATACAAATAACACCCTTGTTTTAACCTCTCAAAAAAAAATCACTTTTGTAGAAGTTTATGATATAACTGGTAGAAAAGTTATCGCTAAACAATCATCGAACAATCGACTTGTGTTATCAGAATTAAAGAAAAACAACCAAGTGTTATTAATCAAAGTAACAACATCAGATTCTAAAACAACAACATTAAAAACTATATTCTAATGAGAAAATTTATTTTAATCGCAATGTTTTCCGTTTCGCCATTTATGTTCGCTAATGACGGAGAGGAAGTATCCTTCTTTTCATCACAAACACAATCCAACAGTATTGCAACTGTAGATGATCCCGATACTCCTGCTGCACGAATTAACGACTCAGCCTATCTATTACTAATTATAGCTGCTGGTGCTGGATTAATTTATTTCAGAAACAAATCAATAAAAGTCATTCGATAATTGTTCAACTATTTTTTAATGCAAAAAAATCCTGCTCAATTGAGCAGGATTTTTATATTAAATTTCTTTTGAATCTTAAATCATTGAAATACGTAGTGTATTGGTAATTCCTTTTTCAAACGCTGGCATAGCATTCAAATTGATGATGTAATCACCATATTCTACATAACCTGCATTCTTCGCTAAGATATTTACCTCTGTTACCGTTTGATCCGTAGATGTATCGCGAGGATCGTAATTAATTGATTTTACCCCCCATAACAAATTCAACATACGGTTGATTCGTTTACTTGGATTAAACACCAAAATAAAAGAATTTGGACGATGAGAAGAAATTTGAAAAGCTGTATAACCAGAATATGTCAACGTTGCAATTGCTTTTGCTCCTGTATCTTCTGCCATTTTAGCTGCATTGTAACAAACCATATCGGTTACAAAACGTTCGTTTTTAACTTTTGGTTTGTGTTCTGGTACATGTACGTGCTCATCATCTTCAACAGTCTGAAGAATTTTCGTCATTTTCTCAATTACTTGAACAGGGTATTGACCTACAGATGTTTCACCTGATAACATAACCGCATCTGCTCCATCAAAAACGGCATTTGCAACGTCAGAAACTTCGGCACGAGTTGGCGTTAAACTCGAAATCATGGTTTCCATCATTTGAGTTGCTACAATAACTGGTTTACGTGCTAGTTTTGCTTTGTCAATTAATTGTTTCTGTGCTTTTGGAACAATTTCAAACGGAACCTCAACTCCTAAATCCCCACGAGCAACCATTAATCCATCCGAAAACTCTAAAATATCTTTAATATTTTCTAAAGCCTCAGGCTTTTCAATTTTAGAAATAATTGGAATTTTTAGTGTGCCATGTTCTTTGATAAAATCAGATAAATCTTTTACATCTTGTCCCGAACGAACAAAAGATAATGCAAACCAATCGACACGATTTTCGATTGCGAACTTTGCATCTTCTTTATCTTTTTCCGTTAAAGCTGGTAAAGAAATATTTGTATTTGGTAAATTAACTCCCTTTTTAGAACGCAATGGTCCTCCTTGTATTGTTTCAGCTTTTACAGTATCTGTCCCATTTGTCTCGATAACTTTTAAGATTAATTTTCCGTCATCAATCAAGATGTTTTCACCCACTTGTACGTCTTGAGCAAACTTTTGGTAGGTCATAAAAACTTTCTCTTTTGTTCCTACAACATCTTCATTGGTGAAAGTTAAAATTTCTCCTGGATTGATGACAAAATCTTCATGTTCCATTTTCCCAATACGCAATTTTGGACCTTGTAAATCCGCTAATACTGCTGTATTGTATCCGTGATCGTTATTTAATTGATGAATGATTTCTATCTTACGTTTCACATCCGCATAATCGGCGTGCGAAAAGTTGATACGGAACACATCTGTTCCCTTTTTCATCATTTCTAGAATAATTTCTGGACTATCAGTTGCTGGACCTAATGTTGCAACAATTTTCGTCTTTTTAAGAAATTGTTTATCGTAAATCATATTTTTCCCTTTTTTTATGCACAATATTTTGTTAGAAAACCAATCTATCAGCTGTACTGATTAAATCGATATCTATTTTTTTAATTAATTTAATAAAATCTTTTTCTACAAATGGAAGTGGAAGATTCTCTATCTCATCTTCCCAGCCAGACACTTTGACAATGTAGTTGCAATCCTTGTAATTAGGCACAAGAATAATGCTCTCTTTGAAAAGATTTGATAAATCTACTTCAATTTTTTTAGAATCGGATTGATTTGGGATATTTTTAATGATATGATAATCTATCTTATTGGTTTCATCTATCCATTCGTATGTTTCGAAAAAATAGGTATGATCATCTAACCAAATATCCAAATCATTGATACGTTGAAAACGCGTATCATAAGTAGAATTGAGATGGAAAATAAATTGTGTCGAAGTATTAAAGCTTGAATTTACGCCTATTAGATGGAAATCTATCCACTCATCATATAAGAGTAACTCTGCCATTCTTCTATACTTTTTCTATTTTCTTTTGTAGTGAATAATACGCGCGTTTTGCGGCACTTTCTTCTGCTTTTTTCTTTGAAGTTCCTCTCCCTTTTGAGATAACTTTATCGTTAAGACGGATAACGGATACAAAGACCTGAAGATCTTCTGCATTTTGCTCCTCAAATGTATTGAATCTTATTGTATTTCTCGTTTTTTGACTCCATTCCAAGATCAACGATTTGTGACTTGTTATGGTATGTTCCAAACGATCTAAATCCGCATAAGGGTCAATAATTTTGATTTGAATAAATTTTTGGACTGCATCTATTCCTCCATCTACATAAATTGCACCGACTAAAGCTTCTAACATATCACCATTGACGTCTTCCCCCAAATTGTTGTGATTGTTCATAGGATCTAAATAATCCAACAGACCAAGTTGTTTTGACACAGCGTTTAATTGCTTGCGTGAAACAATTTTAGAACGCATTTTTGTCAAATATCCTTCTTGTTGGTCTGGTGCTTTATAGTACAAATGTACTGCTGTAGAAGCACCAAGTAATGCATCTCCTAAAAACTCTAATCTTTCAAAATTGATACTGTTTCCATTTTCATCTTTTTTTTGCGCTGATCTGTGGGTAAATGCTTCTTTAAACACCTCAATATTTTGAGGGGTATAACCCAGGGTCTCGTTCAAAAATTTCAAAAAAGGATCAGATGAATTTGAATCATCACGATGATTTTTAAAAGAAAATAATTTTTTTAAGAAAGACATTACTTATACTTCTTAAATATCACACACGCATTGTGACCACCAAAACCAAAAGTATTACTCAATGCATAATCCACATTTTTCTCTTTTGCTTTGTTAAATGTATAATCAATTTTAGGATCAAGATTTTCATCATCCGTAAAATGATTAATTGTTGGTGGAACAATACTGTTATTGATAGCTCCAATAGCCGAAATCGCTTCAATAATTCCAGCACCACCTAATAAGTGACCTGTCATTGATTTAGTTGAATTGATTTGAATATTGTATGCATGTTCTCCAAATAATTTTTGAATCGCTTTAGATTCTGCAATATCTCCTAATGGTGTAGATGTTCCGTGCATGTTGATATGATCTACGTCTTCTACTTTGATATTTGCGTCTAATAAAGCTTCTTTCATCACATTTAAAGCGCCAATTCCTTCTGGATGTGGTGCTGTAATATGATGAGCATCTGCTGTCATCCCTGTTCCTACTAATTCAGCATAAATTGTAGCTCCACGTGCAATTGCATGTTCGTACTCTTCTAAAACAATACATCCAGCGCCTTCACCCATTACAAAACCATCGCGGTCTTTGTCAAATGGTCTTGAAGCCGTTTGTGGATCATCGTTTCGTGTAGATAACGCATGTAATGCATTGAAACCTCCAATGCTTGATGCTGTAATCGCAGCTTCTGACCCTCCTGCTACTATTGCTTCTGCTTTTCCAAGTCTTAATAACATGAACGCATCAATAATTGCATTTGTTGATGAGGCACATGCCGAAACAGTTGTATAATTAGGTCCCATAAGACCAAATTCCATTGAAATATGACCAGGTGTGATATCTGCAATCATCTTAGGGATAAAGAAAGGATTGAAACGTGGTGTTCCATTTCCTGTTGCGTAATTCGAAACTTCTTCTTCAAAAGTTTTAATTCCACCAATACCAGATCCCCATATAACACCGATACGCTCTTTGTTTACGTTAGTAGCATCTAAGATCCCACTGTGTTTGATAGCTTCTCTTGCAGCCACAATCCCCAATTGGGCACAACGATCAATCTTGCGCGCTTCTTTTCGATCAAAATGATCTTCAATATTGAAGTTTTTGATCTCACAAGCAAATTGTGTCTTAAAAAGAGTTGCATCAAAAAGCGTAATAGGCGCGGCGCCACTTACACCATTCACTAATCCTTTCCAGTATTCTTGGTAAGTATTTCCGATTGGTGTTAGCGCGCCTAAACCTGTTACTACTACTCTTTTTAATTCCATAAAAATTAAGGAACTATTACTTGTTTAAGTCTTCGATGTATGTCACAGCTTGACCTACTGTAGAAATTTTCTCTGCTTGATCGTCTGGAATTTGAATATCAAATTCTTTTTCGAATTCCATAATTAACTCTACTGTGTCTAATGAATCAGCTCCTAAATCGTTAGTGAAACTTGCTTCAAGCGTTACTTCGCTTTCGTCAACTCCTAATTTATCCACGATAATTGCTTTCACTCTTGATGTAATGTCAGACATAATTTTCTAATTTTAATTGTTGTAAACTACTGCAAAAATATAAAACTTATATTAAATACAAGCTTTTTTTTATATGCATGCATAACAACTTGTAAATATAGTGTGAATATTAATTCACGAAAACGTTTAAGTGAATGACATAAGTCAAATTTTTCACGCTTTTTTTTATTGTAACTTTGTGCAAAGTTTTTACCTTTAATATTTTAAAAATACTATAAAATCACAAAAATGAGCATAGAATTGGCATCTTACGGAATAAAAAATTCCAAAATTAACTATCAATTATCTCCTGAAGAACTTACCAAGAAAATGGTAGAATTAGGACAGGGAGAAATCACATCTTCTGGCGCTATTAATATGCTAACAGGAGAATTTACAGGGCGTTCACCAAAAGACCGTTTCATTGTAAAAGATGATATTACGGCTGATAACGTTTGGTGGGATGGAAATACAAATATTCCTTTTGATTCTGATAAGTTTGACGCTTTATATGATAAAGTAGTTGAGCACTTAAGCAACCGCGAAATTTATGTACGCGATGCTTTTGCTTGTGCAGATGACGCCTACAAAACTAAAATTAGAGCAATTACAGAAACACCTGCTGCTAATTTATTTATCTACAACATGTTTATTCGTCCAACAGAAGAAGAATTAAACAACTTCGGAGATTCTGAATGGACAATTATAAATGCGCCAACTTTTGTTGCTGATGCAGACCAAGATGGTACAAGACAACACAATTTCTCTATCTTAAACTTCAAACGTAAAATAGTTTTGAATGGTGGAACTGGTTACACAGGAGAAATGAAAAAAGGAATTTTCTCTGCTTTAAACTTTATCTTACCGGTATTTAGAAACACATTACCAATGCATTGTTCTGCGAACTCTGGTGAAAACGGAGATACTGCCATGTTCTTTGGGTTATCTGGCACAGGAAAAACAACCTTATCTGCTGATAAAAACAGACGTTTAATTGGTGATGATGAACATGGTTGGACTGAAGACAATACTGTATTCAATTTTGAAGGTGGTTGTTATGCTAAAGTAATCAACTTATCTGCAGAAGGAGAACCAGAAATTTTTGCAGCAATTAAAGAAGGGGCGTTATTAGAAAACTGTAAATTAGTTCCAGGGACAAACGAAGTTGACTTCACTGATACAACAATTACAGAAAACACACGTGTTTCTTATCCGATTGATTACATCGAGAATATTGCAGTTCCATCTGTAGGAAAAAATCCTAAAAATATTTTCTTCTTATCATTTGATGCTTTTGGTGTTTTCCCTCCAATCGCTAAATTAAACCCAGATCAAGCAGCTTATTTATTTATCTCAGGATATACTTCAAAAGTGGCTGGTACAGAAGCTGGTGTTACAGAACCACAAACGACATTCTCTACATGTTTTGGTGCGCCATTTATGCCGTTGCACCCAACAAAATATGCTGAAATGTTAAGCGACAAAGTAGAAAAAACTGGCGTTAATGTTTGGTTAATTAACACAGGTTGGAATGGTAAAAAAGAACGTATGTCGTTAAAAGATACTCGTGCAGTGATCAATGCAGCATTAAATGGAGATTTGGATAACGCAGCGTTTAAAAAGGATCCATACTTCGGATTTGAAGTTCCAGTTGCAATAGATGGTGTTTCATCAGAAAAATTAAATCCTGCAACTTCATTTGCAACAGAAGAAGCGTATGAAGAAAATGCGAAAGTATTGGCAGCTAAATTCAAAGAAAACTTCAAAAAGTTCGAAGAATTTGCAAATGCTGATTTATTAGCTGGAGGACCAACAATTTAAGATTAAAATTAAATCATATAAATTCTGGATTGCAATTGTAATCCAGAATTTTATTTTGGAGCAAACTTTAATGTTATAAACGGAGATAAAATCAACCCTAATTGACTCGTTTTTAAAGCGCTGAAATTAACTAAAGAAACCACTTTTTTCTTAAAGCCTTTTTTATCAACATCGCAATAAAAACCGTTTTCTATCGTACAGCTAAAATTATATTTTTTTGCCAATTTATGGTAATCAGACAATGGTAATATACGTTCCATCCAACTACCAAAATCGGGTTCACAACAATTATATTGATCAACATCAACCTGCATCACAGCTTGGTTTTGTCGGTAATATTCCAAAAAATCAATCAAGTCCACATAACGCAAACCACGAGATTTAGTTGCTAATAATTCTAATTCCTTTTCTGTTAATTCTGGACCTATTTTCTTTAGATATTCCTTTCTCTTTGGACAGTACTCTTCAATTTCATCTTTCTCCATTAATTTTCTTAATCTTTTCGCTTTAATGAAATTTTTAGGATTAGAAGCTGTTGTAAATAACATTTTTATTGAAGAATTAAGCTGACTGAAATAATTAAACATTTCATCCAAATCATGAATATGTTCTATTGTATCTGTCGAAATCAAATAATCTACTTTGATATTTCTATCCTTGATAAATTGTAACAATTCTTGATAAGATCCTTCAATATAATAATCGGGACCAAAACCTATTTTTTGACTTATTTTCTGAATTGTTGAAACAGAACTCGGATTAAAATCGCAATAAATCACTTTAAATCCTTTTTGTTTTAAATACAGACTTAAAAAACCATGACCACCACCAAAGTCAACAATGTATTCACCTTTAATAGGTGCAAAATTGATCAGTTTTTGCAAAGAATAATCAAACATTTGAAAGTAATAAAATAACGTAGGTTGCATATTTTCGATATAATCTATATTATATTCATTAATTCCTAAATCCTTAAAATTAATCTGATTTATTAATTTTACTACTGATTTTATTTCTTCTGAACAAAAAGTATTTTGATATTGTTGATAAGCATTCATATTACATTTTCAAATAAAATTCTTTTGTTAAATTAATGTAATCTTCGGTATATTGATGACGTTCGACTTCGATGATTAACTCGTTTTCAAAGCATTTCTTGTCATGAAAACTAAATTCTAATAAAACACGTTTGATTGCAGTAGTTGCATTTCCTTTTACATAGACTGTTTTTGATCGTTTTAAGTTGTTTTGCGAAGCAATTTTACAAAAAGCACCCATTTGATCGTAAGGTATAATAAAACTCGCTAAACCGTCTTGTTGAAGCAATTCAGTCGTTTTTTTGATTAGCTCTTCAAATGTTAAGGTTTCTTGTTGTCGCGCTTGTTTTCGCGCATCAAAATCAACCGTGTCATTTACTATGAAAAATGGTGGATTGCTTACGATCAAGTCATATTTTTGATCTGTAGAATACGCTTGAAGTGATGCATTAAAAACCGTTAATCGCTCAGAAAAAGTTGCAAGTTCAAAATTTTCTTTTGCTTGTAAAAAAGCATTTATATCAATTTCGATAGCATCAATTGTTGCATGTGGAAAACGTTGAGCTAACATCAAGGAAATTAATCCCGTTCCAGTGCCAATATCTAATATATTTTCGCCTGTTTCTAAAGTTGACCAAGCGCCAAGCAAAACACCATCTGTGCCAACTTTCATCGCCGTTTTATCTTGAAAAATATCGAATTGTTTAAAACGAAAAGGTTTTCTATTCATTATATGGAATCAATATATAAAATGTTGTGCCAACAGAAATTTCGGTTTCGAAACGAATGGTTCCATCGTAATCGTCAATAATTTTTTTCACCATTGGCAAACCTATTCCCATTCCACTATTTTTTGTTGTAAATTTTGGAATAAAAATAGCGTCCTGAGATTCTACTGGAATTCCGTCTCCATTGTCTTGAATGGTGATATGAAGAAAATCTTTAACCAACGTCACATCAACTTTTACTTTTGCTGTACGAGATTGTGGTATAGACTGAAAAGCATTTTTGGTAATATTGGTGATAATACGATTCAAATATTGTTTATCAAAACGCATCATGATGATGTTAGGCGAATAATTAAATTCGATAAATTCCATCGGAAATACGTAAAGTGCGTTTTTGATGACATCAACCACATCAATTTTTTCGTCTTTACGAGAAGGCATTTTAGCAAAATCAGAAAAAGCTTCAGCTATTGCCGAAATTGTATCAATTTGTTGCAATAAAATATTCCCTGTGCGCATTGTTTTCTCTTCGAGATCAGGATCATTGATATCAAATCTTCTCATGTGATTTTGAATCATTAATCGCATTGGAGTTAATGGATTTTTGACCTCATGAGCTACTTGTCTGGCAAAATCTCTCCACGCTTCTTCACGTTCTTGTTTGGCCAACAAATCGGATTGTTCTTTTAATCGAAATAGCATATCGTTATAGGAATCGACCAAGACTTTAATCTCGTCATTTCCATCGTAACGAATCGGCATATTGTTGACAATTACTTCTGTTTCTCGAATACGATCTGCAAACGACCAAAGTTTATTCAATGTACGTTTAGTTACAAAATAGACGGCTAATGTTCCGAATAAAAGAATTACACCAAAAGCCAATCCATAACTTCCAATTAAGGTAAACATGTCTTGCTGTAAAAAATCTTGATTGGATTGATAAGGTAAACAAAGAATGGCAATGTTTTCGTTGTAATAATTCTTGATATTACTATACGATGAATAGATATCACTCTCGTCATTAGAATCTTTATTCGTTACAATAAAATCATTTGAATTTTTGAGTTTATCGAGTATCTTTTGCGGTAAAACATCATAAGTTGTCGATACAGGTTGAGTTGTAAGGATTTTATTTCCACGCAAATCGTAAACCACAATATCTGTTTTGTTGATATCTCCAATGCGAAGAAAACCATCTTCTAATAGGTTATGAATATTATCCTTGGTTGCAATTCCAGGGTAATTATCCATCTCATAATCTATCGCAGCTTCTACTGCTCTTACCTTTCTTTTAAGAATATCTTCGTGATATTGTTTGGTTTGATCATTGAAATGATTAGCAGTAATCAATAAAATTGCGCCTGCTGTAAATAACAAAATCGTTACCATGTAAATGATAATACGAACAGGTAGCGATAAGTTATTTTTTCTTGTAATCATTTTTATTTTTGAAATAATCTTTTGACGTATTTTCCTAAGATATCAAATTCTAAATTTAAGGTATCTCCAACTTTCACTTGATTGAGATTTGTAAATTCCCAAGTGTACGGAATAATTGCTACCGAAAATTGACCAACTTTACTATCTACAACGGTTAAACTAATTCCATTTAGACAGATCGAACCTTTTTCTACAGTTACATTTCCAGACGATGCTTCGTCATAAGCTACGGTAACAAAAAAACTTCCGTTTTGATTTTCAATAGAAACTACTTTTCCTGTTTGATCTACATGCCCTTGAACGATATGACCGTCTATGCGACCATTGAATTGCAAACATCGTTCTAAATTGAGAAAATCGCCTTCTTTTAAGGTGTTAAAGTTTGTTTTTTGTAGTGTTTCCTCTATAGCTGTGACTTTGTAAAGACCATCTTTAAAATCAACAACTGTTAAACAAACTCCATTGTGTGCTACACTTTGATCTATTTTTAGTTCATCACAAAAATCAGCTTCAATCCATAAATGTAAATTAGATTGATCTTTTTCTGCTTTTACAAGCTTTCCAACTCCTTCAACGATTCCTGTAAACATGATGTTATTTTTGGTGAAAGTAATAATTAATTCTAAAATTATAAAATGAAAAAGGGATGATTTTAAAACATCACCCCTTTAATTATTGATCTAAATATTTATTTTACTCAACTGTAACTGATTTTGCCAAGTTACGAGGCTGATCTACATTTTTACCTAATTTTACAGCAATCCAATAAGATAATAATTGTAATGGAATAGCTGTTAAAATTGGAGAAAACTCTTCTGCCGTTTCTGGGATTACAACATAATCATCTGCCATTGCAGTAACTTGTTCATCGCCTTCGTTTACAATTGCAATTACTTTTGCACTACGAGATTTAATTTCTTGAATGTTAGAAACTACTTTTTCGTAATATCCTTTTTTCGTTGCAATAACAATAACTGGCATATTTTCATCCAACAATGCGATTGGTCCGTGCTTCATTTCTGCTGCAGGATACCCTTCTGCGTGGATGTAAGAAATTTCTTTTAATTTTAATGCACCTTCTAAGGCTGATGGGAAGTTATACCCACGACCTAAATAAATTGCATTTCTATTGTCTTTGTATTTTTCGGCAATTTTATCGATAACGCCTTCGCAATTATCTAAAATTTGTTGCACTAATTCTGGAATACGCTCTAATTCGCGTGTTAACAAGTTGAATTTCTCTGCTGATAATTCACCATTGTGTTTTCCTAATTTTAATGCAATCAATGCTAAAACTGTTAACTGAGCTGTAAAAGCTTTTGTTGAAGCAACACCAATCTCAGGACCTGCGTGTGTATAAGCCCCAGCATCTGTAATACGAGCGATAGATGAACCTACAACATTGTTAATTCCGAAGATAAAGGCACCATTTTCTTTTGCTAATTTAAGCGCTGCTAATGTATCTGCCGTTTCTCCTGATTGAGAGATTGCAATTACCACATCATGTTTGTTGATGATTGGATTACGGTAACGGAATTCTGATGCATATTCTACTTCTACAGGAATGCGAGCGAAATCTTCGATCATGTATTCTGCTACTAATCCTGCATGGTAAGACGTTCCACAAGCTACAATAATGATACGTTTGGCATTTAAGAATTTCTCTTGATGATCCCAAATACCTGCCATTTTGATGACACCTTCGTCAACCAATAAACGTCCACGCATTGTATCACGAATAGAACGAGGTTGTTCGTTGATTTCTTTTAACATGAAATGTTCGTACCCTCCTTTTTCGATTGCTTCGATATTTAATTTTAATTCTTGAACATCTAAAGATACTGCTTCATTATTTTTGATTGTACGTACATCAACTGCTTTGTCTAAAGTAATTGTTGCCATGTCTCCGTCTTCTAAATAAACAGCATCTTTCGTGAATTCGATAAACGGAGAAGCGTCAGAAGCTACAAAGAATTCGTTTTCACCAATTCCGATTGCTAATGGAGATCCTAAACGTCCAACAACAATTGTATTTGGTTCTTCTTTGTCTAAAACTGCTATAGCATAAGCTCCAATCACTTCATTAAGCGCTAAACGAACAGCATCTGTTAAATTTAGATTTTGTTCTTCTTGAAATAATTGAATAAAGTTTACTAAAACTTCTGTATCTGTATCACTGTGAAAAACATAACCTTTTTCGATCAACAATTTTTTGATTGATTCATAGTTTTCAATAATACCATTATGAACTAAAACCAAACGTCCACTGTTTGACATATGCGGATGCGAGTTTACATCGTTTGGAACACCATGTGTAGCCCAACGTGTATGACCAATTCCTAAATGAGGTGTTTTATCTAAATTTGATGATTTTTCTTCTAAATCAGAAACTTTTCCTTTTGTTTTTACTAATTCAAAATCAGTACCAGTAGAAAGGACTAAGCCAGCACTATCGTAACCACGATACTCTAATCTTCTCAATCCATTTATAATAATTGGATACGCTTCGCGATGACCAATATATCCTACAATTCCACACATAATGTTATATAGTATTTTAAGTTAAATTGTTATTTTTTTGAATAATATACTAATAGTTTTAATTTTTTAGCATCATTTTCTGTGTTATTCCCGTGCAATACAATTCTATACGGATTGTATGCTCTATTATTTTGGAATGGGTTTGTACTATTGATAGTTGTCGCATCAGAAACAGAAGTGATAAAATTACCCAATGTAATGTACATTGTTTGGTCTTTAAATTCATTTCCTTTTTCTAACATACTTTTCAGATGTTTTGTGATATCAATTGTATAAAACTCTGTTTTTCCTTTTACTTGAGGATTAAAGTGTACAGAAAGTGGATACGAATTATAAAATTCTAAAACATCTGCATATAATTCATTAACAATTTTGTCCTCTTTTTTGTAGTTATTCCAAGCAGTTATATACGGTGGTTTTGGAAAACCATATGATTCATCTATATAAAATTTCAATTTGGCACCAAGAATAGCAATATCACTTTTCGACATTTCTGTCTTCAATTCATCTAACTGTTGGGTGTTGAATTTTAATTTCGCATAGTTACCACTCATTCCACTCAAAAACAATCTTGCATCACCCTTTATAGAGTCTGGTTGGACTGTTGAATAAGTAGAACCTGTTATATTATTTACAATTTGAGAAGCAATTACATTTGAGTTATTCGCTGTACCTGAATTCCACTGATTAGAGAAATCAAAATCATAGGTTGCGTCCAAACGTTCTTTGTATTCTTTATCTGTATCTTTTTTAGGTGTTGGATTTTTGTATGAATAATACATTTTTAAATCCATTTTATTTGGATTAAAATTGATGATAAATCCATCCGTTTCTTCTACAGAAAATTCTAACCCTTTGATGTTTTCACGAATAAATGTTGCATAATCAGAAAGCAATCCTGTTTTAGCATTCTTGATGATTTTTTCGTCAAAATAATCTTTATCTAAAGAGACTTTGTAACCTACTGCTTCTTCCGAAATATTAGTTGTTCCTGTTTTTTGTTTTACAACTTTACTCACCACTGTTTTTCCAATTTTAGCAGTCCCAATCACTCTCGAATTGGCATCTATTGGCGATTCTGAACCATCTAATTTAGAAAAATACTTTGAGTCTCGATATAAAACCGTATTAATGTCTTTAATTTTCAACGTCATCTCCAAATCCTTTTTTCCATACAAGGAATCAACAGCGTATTTTGTTGTAATTTGGATTGTATCTGTATCTTCTGGTTTCTCTCCTGGTTTAGACAAGTTGATTGTATCCTTAGAAATAGGATCTTTTGTAGAATTGTAATAAACAGGGATGATAAGATTGACAGAATCTACTTTTGGCTCTGTACCAAAATCTTGGTCTCCAATAGAAGTAGGTCTAAATTGCGTATAAAACTTTGATGCAGTAGAGCCAAAAATTGGTTCATTGTACACACCAAAAGCCCCATTTTGCAATACAAATCTATCAGATCGAATCGTATCAAAACTTGCATTAAACGCTAATACATCTAACGATTTCACATTCCCATCTGCTTCACCTCCAATAACATTGTTATCTAATTCTAATGTTTCGTTTTCACAAGAAACCATTGTTCCCATTCCAATCATCATTGCAACAGATACAGAAAGGACATTCAAAAATTTTTTCATTAATCTCAACGGATTTTAATTAGAGTTCATTACTTCCTCAAGATAAAAGTTGTTGTACACTTCTTTTGCTTGCTCTTTTGAGCAATAATCTAATAAAGGAATATTTTGTTGGTTGATATAGTTTTTGACATCTTCTGGAATTATCTCTTCTCCTCTCGCTACCGCATCTGCGTATTCTAAAGAAGCTTGAATCATTCCTAAATGAGTCGGTTTTTCTAAGTATTGTTTTACTTCCCCTTCTACTTTATCGAAGGCTAATTTATTGATTAATCCATTATCCAATTCTCCATCAAATGCATTGTCAAATAGTGAAACTACGACTTTCGCATCTTGAAAAAATGGATCATCCGAATAATATTTCTTTAGGTACAATGGTACTAAACTTGACATCCATCCCATAACGTGAACTACGTCTGGTTTCCAGTTTAATTTTTTTACTGTCTCTAAAACTCCTTTTGCGAAGAAAATCGAACGCTCATCATTATCAGAAAACAAATCATTTCCTTCTCCATAAACTTCTTTACGTTTAAAATACTCTTCGTTATCGATAAAATACACTTGTAGTCGCTCTCCTGGTACAGATGCTACTTTAATGATTAAGGGTTGATCCAAGTCATTAATAATCATGTTCATACCTGAAAGTCGTATTACTTCATGTAATTGGTGTCTTCTTTCATTAATTGCTCCAAATCTTGGCATAAAGATTCTTACATCTGCGCCATTACTTTGCATGATTTTTGGCAAATCTAATGCTTGAGAAGACATCGGATTTTCAGGAAAATAAGGTACCATTTCTGTTGTTACATACAATATGCGCTTTCCTTCCATAATTTCTACTCTCTTTTCCTAATGAATAATAAGGCACAAATTTACAAAAAAATGTTGATATATTATTTGCTTATAGTAGCTTTGCCGGATATTAGTTTTTTTTTAACAAATCAGTGGAATGGTTGTATTTAACGAAAAGGAAAAATTAACTCCCGTAATCGTCGAGTTAAAAAACCAAAACAAAACCATCGGGTTTATCCCTACAATGGGCGCTTTGCACGAAGGGCACATGTCTTTAGTAAAGGCTTCTAAAGCTCAAAATGACTACACAATTGTAAGTATTTTTGTCAATCCAACACAATTTAATAATCCAGAAGATTTAGCAAAATATCCTCGAACTGAGGAAAGTGATAAGGAATTGTTAATGAAAAATGGTTGTGATTTTGTCTATATGCCAACAGTAGAGGATTTATACGAGTCAAATGAAGGTGCAAAACATTACGATTTCGGAACAATTGACAAAGTCATGGAAGGTTCTTCTCGTCCAGGACATTTTGATGGTGTTGCAACAATTGTTTGCAAATTATTCAAAGCCGTTCAACCAACAAGAGCATATTTTGGAGAAAAAGATTTTCAACAAATTCGTATCATTCAAGAAATGGTAAAACAAGAGAATTTGGATGTCGAAATTGTTCCTATGCCCATTCATCGTGCAAATTCTGGTTTAGCTTTTAGTTCGAGAAATGCTCGTTTATCAACAGAACAAACAATAGATGCACCACAAATTTTTTCGATTTTATCAAAAGCTGTTCAACTTAAAAACAACGGAAAAGATGTAGCTGAAGTGAAAGCATTTGTCGAAAATGAATTTGAAAACTCTCCTTTCGAATTAGAATATTTCGAAATCACAGACGAAGAAACATTGTTGTCTATCAACCATTTTTCTGAAGCAAAACATATTCGAGGGTTTGTTGTTGCCTATGCAGGCGATGTTCGTTTAATTGATAATATTCAATTCTAAAAAAAACTAAAATATTTGTTCCAAATCCATTGAAAAATATTGGAATAGGTTTTGAAATTTATAAGTTCAATGTAACTTTGCAAAATTATGATGGTAGAAGTTTTTCACTCTAAAATACATAGAGTTAAGGTAACAGACGCAAAACTAAATTATATCGGAAGTATCACAATCGATGAAGATTTGATTGATGCTGCAAATATGGTAGTGGGTCAAAAAGTACAAATCGTTGTTCAAGAAAACGGTGAACGATTTGAAACTTATATTATAAAAGGGAAACGTGGAAGTGGCGAAATTTGTTTGAATGGACCTGCTGCGCGCAAAGTACAAGTTGGTGATACGGTAATCATTATTACCTACGCGATGATGGATTTTGAGGAAGCCAAAACATACGAACCAACAATTGTTTTCCCTAACGACAATAATCGTTTAGATTAAGAAATTAATTTTCAAACATTTATATGAAGAGTAAGATGAAACAATCACTCTTCTTAATCATTGCTTCATTGTTAGCACTCTTTTTTGTGGTAATAACAGTGAGGCAAATTGATTTCGAACGAGTTGCAAACGTTTTAAAAGAGACCAATTACTTTTGGATTTTTGCATCAATGGCTATTAGTATCCTCACCTATTGGATACGTGCCGCTCGTTGGAAACTTCTTCTCAAACCAATGGGGTACAATACCCAAACTTCATCTGGTTTTTGGGCAATTGCCTTTGCTTATTTTATGAATCTAACCATTCCGAGAAGTGGCGAAGTTGCACGAGCAACAAGTTTTTATAAAATGGAAAATGTCCCTTTCGAAAAATCATTTGGTACAGTTGTTTTAGAGCGCGTTATTGACCTCTTATTTTTAGGCTTATTTTTCGGATTAACACTTATTTTTAATTACGAGACCTTTATGCGTTTTGTAGAATTAGGAAACAAAGAAAAAGCACAACAACCAACAACAGAACCTTCTTTCTTAAAGTATTACATCGCAATTGGAATTGTTCTTTTTGGAATGATGTTACTTGCCATTTTCTGGAAAAAAATTATCCAATTGAAGTTTTTCGAGAAAATTAAAACATTTCTTTTAGGACTTTGGGAAGGAATCAAATCAATCTCAAAATTAGAAAGAAGAAGTCTATTTATCTTTTATTCTTTTGCTCTTTGGATTTGTTATTTTTTGATGACCTATTTAGTTTTCTTTGCGTTTCCAGATACCGAAAACTTTGGAATTGCAGAAGGTTTATTTCTTTTAATTGCAGGTTCTTTTGGAATGATTTTGCCCGTTTCTGGCGGATTAGCTTATCCTTACGTCATGTCGATCGCATTTTCAGCAGTGTATCTTGCTAAAGGCGGCGATCAGCACGAAGGACGAGCTATTGGCGACTATTTTGGGTTAATACTTTATATAGCTCAAGTTATTTCGATGATTAGTTTTGGCTTAATCGCGATTTATAAAATTGCAAAAATTCGTCGAGATTCTACTGTTTAATCATCTCCAAATATTTGGACGCTTGATCTTCTAATATTTCAGTTATTTTATCGTATTTATTTTCTTTTATTAATTTCTCTAACCCGAAATTGTGATAACAATACGTTACATAATCACTGACTTTATTTTCAGGAATATTCAAACTTTCGACAAAATAATTCTTTGTAAAATAGTTTTCTAACTCTTTGATTTTATCTGCTTTTTTAAAGTATTTACTTTCTACTTTTGCTTTTTTCTTTTGTCCAGAAATTGTTGCAATCCAATTAGATGGATCTAACAATCCATTGTTATTCAACATTGAAGAGGCATTCGGATCGATCTTCCTGAAACGTAAATTGGGATCAATTCCAAGATTCAATCCTTTATACAAATCATCTACTTTATCGTATTTGAGCTTAATATTATTCTTAAAGTTTTTGTCTAATGTATTAATCCGAGCCTCAGCTAATTCTATTGTTTCAATATTTAAATGAATGGTCAACATTCCTTTTGCTAAAATATCTGCTGTTATTTTGATTGAACGCTTTTTGTAAAAATCGTGCGTAAAAACCAATTCATCACCAACAGAAACTTTGATCGAAAACATTCCCTTCGAGTTTGTAAATGCTTTAGCATTAGTCGTTTCGTTGGTAATCAAAATATTCTCAACAATATCTTGTCCCACAATACCATCGTCAATCACCACTTTTCCAGTAATCAAATTGGATTGTGCAAGCGAAAAAATACTGATCAAACTAAAAAATAAGATGTATAAAAATTTATTCATTCTTCGATATTTTTGCTAAATAAATTGGAGCTTGTTCTTCTATGATAAAAAGTATTTCATCAAAATTATTACCCCTTAACAACGTTGGAAAATCAAAATTTGAATAACAATAATCTAAAAACTCATTGATTTTACCTTCTGGAGTCTTCAAATCATTAACAAAATAATAAGTCGTATAAAACCTACGAAGCGCAAGCAATTGATCTTCTTTCACTATTTTTAGTGGAACTGGATTTTTAACACGCTTTTTGGGATTTTTGAAAAGATTCATTATTCCCAATAAATTAACTCCACCAACCTGTTTGATTGTTCGATTGACTATTTCTTCATCATGTTTTAGATTCAATTTAGCTTTAAAATCAAGTGAATTAATTCCCATTTCATCTCCTAATTTTTCTTGAAACGATTTCTCTTTTCCCATTTTCCTAAACGCATCTTTATTCAGTTTCTGAATATTTGTTTCAGCCAATTCGATTACTTCTACATTCATGTGAATACTTACAAATCCTTTCGTCATCATAGCTTCAGTAACTTTCAAACTTCGATCTTGAATCCCCAAATGCTTAATGTATAATTCATCATTCAAATTAACATTTATCGAAAATAATCCTTCCGAATTGGCTTTTGTTTTGGCTTTTGTCATTAAATTTTCAACCGTTGCTCCACTCAGATCCATCACTTCATCAGCATCGTCAACCATAATTTTTCCTGTGATTAAGGTTGATTGCGCATAAAGTAAACTACATAAAATGAAAAATAGGTTAAAAAGTAAAGTTCTCATCATTGGCATTCAATTTTCTCTTAAAAATAATCGAGAAAATGATTGTAAATCAATATTTAACTCAACTTTATCTAAAGTAGTTAATTTGTTAAAAAAGTGGACTATCATTAACGTTATTTACTTATTGTATTAAAAAATTTCACAAATAGAACTCCACAGTTTGTCGCGCTAAACCATTATTTTTGTGTAAATTTGAAACTATGGCTAAAACAAAAACTACCTATTTCTGCCAAAACTGTGGCACGCAAACCTCACAATGGATGGGACAATGCAAAAGTTGTGGTGAATGGAATACCATTGTTGAAGAAATTGTTGACAAAGGCGAAGAAAAAAAATCATGGAAAGATAAATCGGATAAAAAAGAGAAAACTTTCGCGCTGAATATTCGAGAAATTAATCCGTTGGGAGAAATCCGTATTTCGACTAAAAACCAAGAATTAGACCGCGTTTTAGGAGGCGGAATTGTTCCTGGATCAGTTATTTTGGTTGGTGGAGAACCTGGTGTAGGAAAATCGACCTTAATGTTGCAAGTTGCCTTAAAGTTAGATACGATTAAAATCTTGTATGTATCTGGCGAGGAATCTGTTTCGCAAGTAAAACTTCGTGCCGAACGAATTGGTATCGAATCTGATCAGTGTTTTATTTTACCTGAAACAAATACGCAAAAAATATTTGCGCACGCAAAAGAGATTCAACCTCAATTGATCGTTGTCGATTCTGTACAAACCTTACAAACCACTTATGTAGAATCTTCTCCCGGAAGTATTTCTCAAATTCGAGAAACCACTTTTGAGTTGATTCAGTACGCCAAAGAAACCAACACACCGATTATTTTGATTGGTCACATCACCAAAGAAGGAGTAATTGCTGGACCAAAAATTTTGGAACACATGGTGGATGTTGTCTTACAATTTGAAGGTGATCGCAACCATATTTATCGAATTTTACGTGCGAATAAAAACCGTTTCGGTTCGACTGCAGAAATCGGAATTTACGAGATGCAAGGTGCCGGTTTGCGCGAAGTCACAAATCCATCCGAAGTGTTGATTACAAAAAAAGACGAATTGTTAAGTGGAAATGCGATTGCAGCCACTTTGGAAGGCGTTCGTCCTATGTTAATCGAAATTCAAGCATTGGTTTCGACAGCTGTTTATGGAACGCCACAACGGACTGCTACTGGTTTTGACGCGAAGCGATTGAACATGTTGTTGGCTGTTTTGGAAAAGCGCGCTGGTTTTCGATTGAATATGAAAGATGTTTTCTTGAATATTACAGGAGGAATTCGTGTAGACGACCCTGCAATTGACTTGGCTGTTATCGCTGCAATTCTTTCTTCGAGCGAAGATTCTGCTGTTCCTGATAACTGTTGTTTTGCTGGCGAAGTTGGTTTGAGCGGCGAAATAAGGGCTGTAAATCGTGTAGAACAGCGTATTACGGAAGCGGAAAAATTAGGATTTGATGTTATATTTGTTTCAAAGTACAACAAAATAAAAGATACAGATTTTGGAATCAGAATTGTCCGAATTTCAAAAGTCGAAGATCTTTACCGTATGTTGTTTCAATAAATTAAAAGTCATCAAATAATTGGATTTACATGTATATTATAGTTTTGTTTCAAACGAAATAATATGAAAAAGCGGATTTTAGTTTATGGATTAGCAACCGTATTGCCAATTTTGGGAATCGCTTATTTTTACGGCTATTACAACAACCAAAGTCCGTTTACAATAAAATGTATGTTTCATGCAATAACTGGCTTATGGTGTCCTGGTTGTGGTGGTCAACGCGCTTTTTATTTATTAACACACGGCCATATTTTACAATCGTTGCGGTATAATTTGCTACTCCCCTTTGCGCTATATATTTGCATACGTTTTTATTATTCTATTATCGGAAATATATTTTTAGCGGAACCTTTATCGAGTAAGTTTCATTTTTCAACAAGTTTCGCGCGAAACTTTCTACTCTTTTTATTAATTTATTCGATTTTAAGGAATATTCCTCTTTCACCGTTTATCTATTTAGCACCAGAAGGTTAAATCAAAAAAAATTAAAGGAACTATTCCTCTAATTTTTTTTGATCTGATTGTGTAGCGCTACGCTCCTCACCTTCTTTTAACTCTCCTCGACGTATTCTATTTTTATCCGAATCTACCTCATCATTTGGTAACGAAACAGCTTGGTTCGCTTCTCCTAAAACCCAAGTTTCAGTAGCCTCCCACATTGCTCGTACTTTAATTGGTTCTGGATACAAATAAATTGGTTCAGGTTGTTTACCTGATAAATAATCACCTGTATCCCATTTTCCATTTGCATTTTCATCTACCAACAATCGGAACAAATATTCGCCTGGTTCTATAAAATTAAACTCAAAATAATTTTTATTCGCTGGATTATAAATCTCTTCTAAAACTGTAAAGTTTTGATCTGCTTTCAGGAATTGCAAAATAAATGGTTTTGAAGGCGTATTCTGAAGCGTTAATTTCAAATGCCCAAAATCACCACGCGTTCCCATTTTTATTGGATATGCCAATGTATCATTCTTTTCTCCTAAAACATCCGTTAACGCATTGGGATAGATATTTACCTCAAACTTCTCATCTAAATTTTTATCAAAAACAAAGTTTAAATTTTGTGCATTAATCGTATCAATCGAAACGTTGAATGGTATTGAAACTGTATCCTTGAATACGTGAATTTTAGTTAAATCTAACGATTTAATAGGTGCATTAGCTTGGATTTTAAACGTTTTATTCGGTGCTAATTTTTGATCATTTAACGCTTTAAACTCTAATTTACGTTCAACATTCGATTTTGAATACAATGCACTAATCGAATCAATTTGATCCTTATGTTGCACATTAAATTTTAATTTTGCGCTTCTCCCTGATATGGTGTCCACCTTTGGATTAAACCAAAAGTTAATCGAATCTTGCTTTGGAAATTTCTCAATGTAAGCCGATTTAAATTCTTTCCCTACAGGTGTAATCGTTACATCTTCTGTTGCTCCAGTTGTTTTAAACACAATCAAACCCTCTTGTTTGAAACTTGCTTCTGGCTTACGATATGCTGGTTTTTGATTGAATAAATTCAAGTTTATTGCCTGATTCGAATTCAATTCTATCGCTTCATTATGAAAAGCTAAACGTTCTTTACCATGATCGTACATTACATTTTCTACTTTATCTTCGAATGCAATCAGTTTATATTTCCCTGAAGCCAAATAATTTAACTGATATTCTCCTTTATCATTTGCTCTTGCAATATAATATGGTTTCTTTTGCAACACCACACTATCGGTATATGCACTGTCTACTTTATATAGTCCGACCAATATCTTCTCTGGTAATTTAAAATCATAAGACGAATTTACATGCCCCGTTACTTTTAACGAATCGATAAAACTACCTGTCGAAAAAACATATTGAAAATTTGACAACTTATTGTTCTCATTAAAATCTTGAACTGCATCACCAAAATTGAAACTATAGGTTGTATTTGGTAAAAGTGGTTCTTGAAATTTTATTGAAATATTTTTCTTTGCTAATGCTTGAGGCGTTACAATTGGCGGTATCTGAAACGAAGGAGAAACCACCACATTTTTGCTGTATTCCTTCAAGATAATATACTCATCAAAGTTGATTGTTGCTTCTTGCAAATTGACATCTACATTCGTTGCCAACGTGTCTGGAGCAGCTTTTAGGAAAACTGGCGGTGTTTCATCTTTAGGTCCACCAGTTGGCGAACCCTGTCTTGCACAAGAAATAACCGTCAAAATAGTTAACATCAAAAGCGAAAAACGTGTCGTCTTATTCATGGACGCAAGTTAAGAAAAAGCTTGTTATTAAGCACAAGCAATGGTGATTACACTTATCTTAAAATTTTCTGAAAAATTAAACTGTTTAACTGCCGAGGCAATAGTAGCACCTGTTGTTAGCACATCATCAATCAAAATATAATGTCCAGGTTTTAGATTTGGATTAATTTCAAACGCATTTTTCAAGTTATTTAACCGATGTTGTTTATCTTCATTTACTTGAGATGAATGATATTTAACTCGAATTAATCCATCCGAAAAGTAATTGATTTGATTATTTTCAGCCAATGTTCGTGCAAAATATTCAACTTGGTTATACCCTCTTTTTTTCAATCGTTTTGGATGTAATGGAATCGGAATAATTCCGTCATAATCACTCAAATCAAATTTGATTAACTGTGCTAAATCAATTCCTATTTGTGGACGATTTCTATATTTCATTTCATGCAAAATTGTTTGCGTTGTATTGTGATGTTTAAATTCTAACAAAGCAACAACATTTTCTACCTCGCATATATTTCGTAATTTAGAATAAGCTATATTGTTTTGATCAAATTGCCAATGGGTAAATGCGAGATTGGTTGAGCATGAAACGCACAGAAACTGCGAAGGTTGAATCACCTCTTGACAATCCAAACAACGCATCGGAAAAAATAAATCAACCAAAGAATTTACGATTGTTTTGATTTCCATTACCTTTGCAAATTAAAGTTTAGTACTAAATTTAATGAAAATCATTCGACTTACAAAAGCTTTTACGTTCGAAACTGCACATGCATTGCATGGTTATGACGGAAAGTGTAAAAATATACATGGACATTCGTACAAATTATTTGTTACTGTAAAAGGTGTTCCTTCTGAGGATATCAACGATGTGAAACTTGGAATGGTGATGGATTTTGGAGATTTGAAGAAAATTGTCAACAAAGAAATTGTTGATCTTTTTGATCATGCTATTCTATTGAACGAAAATTCTCCTCACAAATCTTTGGGTGAAAAATTATTAGCCGAAGGGCATAATGTTGTATTTACAAATTATCAACCATCTGCAGAAAATATGATTTTGTGGATTGTGGATAGAATAAAGCCTCTTTTACCAAATAATATTGATTTGGTTGCGCTAAAATTACATGAAACAGATAATTCTTATGCAGAATGGTTAGCGGAGGACAACCAATAAACATTCAATTAGAAGCTGGTAAAAAGGCCTATTTTTCTTCGGATCATCATTTTGGTGCTCCGAATGAAAAAGATAGTTTGGTACGCGAAAAATTGTTTGTAAAATGGCTTGATGAAATAAAAGACGATTGTGGTGTTTTATTTTTGATTGGTGATTTATTTGATTTTTGGTTCGAATATAAACATGTTGTTCCGAAAGGATTTGTTCGTGTTTTAGGAAAATTAGCCGAACTATCTGATCGTGGAATTCCAATTTATTTTTTTGTTGGTAATCATGATTTATGGATGAAAGATTATCTGCAAGAACAAATCAATGCAATCGTTTTTCGAGATAAACAAGATTTTATCATCAACAACAAAGAGTTTTTTATTGTTCATGGCGATGGAAAAGGTCCTGGAGATAAAGGTTACAAACGCATGAAAAAAGTGTTTACCAACAAAGTTTGTCAATTTCTTTTTTACTTACTTCATCCCGATTTAGCTATGTGGTTAGGAATTACAGCTTCGCGAAAAAACAAAATGATTTCGGGCGATGAAGATGTCAATTTTCTTGGTATTGATAACGAATGGTTGATCTTATACAGTCGCAAACAATTGCATCGAAAATACTACGATTACCTTGTCTATGGACATCGACATTTACCAATGGAAATTGCGATAGGTAAAGCACGTCACATCAATCTTGGAGATTGGATTAACTATTTTACCTATGGTGTTTTTGATGGAAAGGAATTCGAATTAAAAACTTACTTCCGTAATCAAGGAGAAGAATCTCGGGATTCGATCATAAAAATTATAGATTAACAAGCAAATCATAAAAATCCATAGATAAGCTTCTTTTAGCCACTCTATTTTCGGTTTGCTTTCGGTAAAATATCTGGTCAACATTAGCATAATACTAAATCCTAAAAAAGCAAGATAAGTATCATTATTTCCTCCGTAAAGAATATAAGTGATAAAAATGACGAGAAACATAAAGTGCATCAACAAAAAGATTCTTTTCTTTTGAGCTGTCAGCTTATTGATATTCTTGAAATGATTAACAATAGAGTAAATTAAGACAATTGCAACTGGAATTAAAAACAATTGTTTCAATTCGAAATGTACCATTGTAAACATTAATTGTTCTTTATAAAAATCGTACATAAAGTAATAATCTAAAAGAAAACTTACTTGTGCTACAATTAATACTGGAAGAATAAATCCTAAAAATCCAAGAATAGGAATCTTAGGTTCTACCACTCTTAGCGTCAAGAAATAAGCGAAAATAGCTATTCCTAAAAATATAAGTGGAGGATTGAGTAAAATTGCAAAGCTCATAAACACACCTATATCAAACGCATTATATGTATCATTTTTTTCGGATTCGAAGTACAACAATTGTACTGTAATATAGGTAACAAGCAATAAACTTCCTGCAATACGATAGTCTGACAATCCGCCTATAAAAGGCATTAGCCATAAAATATAAATAAACGTTGGATATGATGACGTACTAATTAAATCGTTTGTATTATCGGTATAACCTACAAAAGCAATTGTTAAAATCGTTAGAAATACGCCCAATTTTTCTAAATTACTCAGATCAATACTGTTAAAATTCGCTGCTCCAAGCAATGTAAACAGTACAATGATAAAAATCTGTATAAAAAAATTCCTTTTGTCAAGTAGATTAACCAACATTTTATTAACTTTGATGCAAATTAAGCAATAAACTAGAATATGGGAGTTATAACTGATTTATTTTTTGCGATTGGTGATATTTTCAAATGGACTTTTGAAAATTTATTATCTCCAGTTGGCGTTATCTTTGGATGGTTATTTACATTCATCGGATGCGCATTGATGGGATGGTGGTTATTTAAAATCGCTAGCTTTGGAACCGAAAATGAAAAAAAATACGAAAGATAATCCATCTTTATTTGTATAAAAATATATTTTCGAATTAATTCGAGAAACCCTTTACAATAACTGTAAAGGGTTTTTTTGTGAATTATATTGCGTTTTCGTCACCTTTGAAAACAAGTACTACTGTTTGGTAAATGATTTGAATATCTAATAATAAAGACCAATTTCGTACATAAAAAATATCTGTTCGAATACGATCCTCCATATCCTTATCACAATCTATAGCTCCTCTAAACCCTTTTACTTGAGATAAACCCGTAATTCCAGGTTTCACATAATTTCTAAGATTATATTTTCTTATTATTTCACTATAATATATGTCCTGTGATATCATATGAGGTCTAGGCCCAACTATAGACATATCTCCTTTGAGAACATTTATAAATTGAGGAAATTCATCAAGACTTGTTTTTCTTAGAAAATGACCTATTCTAGTAATTCTATTATCATTAACAACAGTAGCTTTAATAGAATTTGTTCCATCATTACGCATTGTTCTAAACTTATAACAATCAAATTCTTTACCATTAAGCCCTCTTCTTTTCTGCTTGAAAATGACAGATCCTTTAGAATCTAGTTTAATTAATAAAGCTATAATTGGAAACAACCAACTTAATATAAATACACAAACTAAAGATGAAAAAATAATATCAAATAATGATTTTAGTATTTGACTATTTGTTTGCTCTAATGGGTATTTTTTTAATTTGAAAATAGGTAATGTATCAATGTAATTAACCTCTAAACTTATTAAATCATTGTTTAAAGAATTTGGTACATAACTTACTTCAATATGGTTATTTTCACAATAGGCTAGTATTTTATTTTCAAAATGATAATCTTGAATGCCTGATTGGGAAATAAAAACTTCTTTTATATCATATTGATTTATCAGTTTTATTATTTCTTTTAAATCTAATCCATTACTTTCAATAGCATTTAATCCAAAATGTTTTCTATCATCTAAAATATTTTTTAAACGCATCGAATTTAAATTTTCTCCGACAATCAAAATATTTTTTAAATCTTCACCCTTTTCATATTTTTTTCTGAATAGATAAAACATTAAAATACGAGTTATGAGTAGATAAAATAGAATTATAAAAGTAAGAAGTATTACCAATTTATTAGATAATAGACTTTCGGTCTTTAATCCAGAAATGGTAAAAACAATAACAAAAAAAAGAAAACTTTGAGAAATAACTTTTTTTATTAATTCTCTTAAATAATTTACTCTCTTTATCGAATATAGTTTAACATAATCAGCAATAATAAACCAAGAAACAATTGTAAGTGTGTATGCTTTATAATGGGCATCAACTATTGCATAAAAGTTAGGTAAATGAACTAAATCTATCGTGTAAAAATAATCATATTGTAATCTAATGAAATTATAAAATAAAAATGATAATATAATAAAATCAAATAAATATAAAAAAACCTTTCTTTCAAAGAACTTATTTTTGTAAAACATTTTATTACTTTTGCCAAATATATAAAGAATTCTATTGAAATCTTTTTAAATTGTTGAGATTACTATTTTTTATTTTTAGCATTACAAATTTTGAAAATCTTACATATCATAGAAGCCTTAGGTGGTGGAGTTCATACCTATTTTAAAGATCTTAGTTGTTTTTTTAGTCAAAAAGAAGTATTAAACGATTATGAAACTATTATTGTTTATAATGACAAACGAGATGAAATTGTACCAGAAAAAATTAAGGAGGATTTTGGAGATAAGGTTAAATTAATAAAAGTGGACATGGTTAAAAACCTAAATCCTATAAAAGATCTTATTTCAACTTATGAATTAGCCAAAGTTATACGAAAAGTTAATCCTGATGTCATCCATTTACACTCTTCTAAAGCAAGTGTAATAGGTCGTTGGGCAAGTTTTGTTTCTTTCAAAAAACATAAGCTATTCTACACTCCTCATGGTTATTCTTTCCTACGTAAAGATATTTCTTCTTCCAAACAAAATTTATATCGAATAATTGAAAAATATACACAATCTATTTTTGGAGGAACTACAATTGCTTGCGGTGACACAGAATATGAAATAGCTAAAAAATTGGGAAAAGCGACTTTAGTTCGTAATGGGATAAATTTGAAAAAAGTTGAGCGTAATTACATCGCTATTAATAATAGCCAACTTACATTAGGATTAGTTGGACGTATATCTGAACAAAAAAACCCAAAACTATTTAATCAAATAGCTTTTCATTTTCCACAATACAAATTTATTTGGATTGGAGATGGAGAATTAAGACATGAAATTACTGCACCAAATATTGAGGTCACAGGATGGTTTTTTAATTCTGAAGAGGTGTATAAACACCTCAATCGAATTGATGTAATATTACAAACTTCTCTTTGGGAAGGTTTACCAATTGCTTTATTAGAAGGACTCGCATTCCACAAACCTATTGTAGCTACCGATGTGATAGGAAACAAAGATATTGTAGATCATCGGATTAATGGTTATTTATTCACAAAAATAGAGGAACTAGATGAATATTTCACTCTCTTAGAGCAAGCTGAAGCAAGGGAAAAAATGGGAAAAAATGCATACCTAAGTTGTAAAAATAAGTTTGACAGTCAAAAAAATTTCTACGATTTAATTAATATTTATGAAAATTAGATTATTCATTGTTGCCTTATTTTTGCTTATATTCTTTAATTGTAAAAGTTATAATTATCAAGTTTATACTGAAAATAAAAAATACGGTATTTCCAACAGTTTACTTTGGAATCCTAAAATAACTAAAAAATCTTGGGTATTTTATAATCAGGATAGCGCAATGTTTAGAAATTATTATTCTAATTTAACAGAAGGACATTTATTAGGATCACCATCTAATCAATGGGATTCATCTTATCTTGATCCTATTTCTAATCAAACTATTCATACATCTAATCTTTCAAACTATTCACTAATGTGGGTGACTTTGGGCTATGACTATAATCAAAAAAAATCCAATCCCGGTTTTGATTTTTTAACTTTAAATGATAATAGGATTTCAAATAATGAGCCTTTAGAATTTAGAATCATCAACAACGCTAAATTTTTAAATAATGATAAATTAAGAGAAGTTGGTTTTATATTTAACAATTGGCCACAATACTGGCCTGTAGACAATGTTTGGAGCGGAGGTAATCACTCATTCAAAGCCAATTATAATATTAATGATTTTAATACTCTTAAAGTCACATTCAATGCAAAACTAAACGATTATAAACCTCCTTTAAACAATACTGTTTGGTCGGGAGCCTATATTACTTGTGATTTTAGATTTAGTGTTTACAATGATAATGGTTCTATCTTTAAATCGTATTTGATTGGTGTAATTTTTTCTAATCCTTCGAATAAAGATTACAATGGAAATCCTAATGATGATATTTTTTTTCAGGAAACTATTCTTAACCAAGGGGTAACAATCGAAAGAACCTTATTACATGGAAATAAAGTTGGAATAGATAATATTGATTCTTCATATAAAAATATTACTATTGATTTCAAACCTCTAATCCTAAAATATTTTAATGATATTGATTTCAATAAAACAAATTTTATAACAGGATTAGATATATACTCTGCAACAAGAAGTGCTGATATAACCTATGATATCAAAGAAATTGATTTTGAAGGAAATTAGTATTTCTGTTATTGAGTCTATTTATTTGTAAGTCGTTTTTTAACACATATTCAAAAATAATTAAGTCTCTTATTTTTAATTATTTTACTTTTTATTTGACCTCATCTTGGATTCTATCTAGATAAAAAACGACAATCAAACTAAACCATATCGCACTGAATAATATTCCATCGAAACGAATTAAAAAATCATCAAATAAATTCGATAAAAAAAAGTTTAGTACAAAACTAATTCCTATAATATTTTTAGATGCTAAAGAAAGTTTTAACATATAACCAAAATAAAAAATTAAAGATATAAACCCTATAATCCCAAATCGAAGAAAATAATCTAAAAATTGATTATGAACTGGAAATTCATATTTAGATAAAAACTTTTGGTTAGTTAGTTCAAAATAATTAAAAAGCGCTTGTTTTGCATTAGCAGAACCTACTCCTGTAAAAAACGAATTATTGCCTAATTCTATCGTAGACTTCCATATACTTACTCTTGTCACTAAAGCATTGTGTAAAACTCCGTCTGGATTTTCAACCTCATCTAACTTTCCAATTTTATCCATGTTAGCAAAAGTTACTTTAGAATATTTCTCTTTCATATATGGATTTGAAATAAAAGCGATTACCAAAATAAGACTTGTTACAATTGTAAAAACACCTATAAAGTAAATACTTCTTATTTTATACTTTCTATATGCGAACCAAATTACTACTATTAAACAGCATAATATACAACTACCCAATGAAAGTCTAGTATTGATAATGAATAACGAAATAATACTTGCCATCAACAAAACTAAATTATACACTTTCGTTTTCGGATAATTTTTTAACATAAAAAATAAGTTGAGTACTACAACAAAAGCAATATTCATATTCACTGCAGGAGCATGATTTCCAAAACTATTGGCAAAGACATACCCCATTTCCCATAAATGAATTCCATTTATATACTTATTCACATATTCAGGAGAAATAATACAGAAACGTATCATCAATATAACAATCAAAAATGTTGACACCTTTCTATACCAATCTGCAATATAATAATATTTATACCCCTTATAATTTAATGTAATAAATAATGGAAATATTAAAAAAGAAAGAACTTTTTCTAGAGGTTTAAATATTTTTGGAGAATCTAAATTATTCCATAAAAAAACTATCTCTAACAGAAAAGGAACTGCTAAAACTAAAAAAAATGGAATATTTTTTTTATTAAAAGTTAAATATTTATAATGTAATATATTAAAAATTCCAAAAACAAAAATTAAAATTGTAGAAAACGCTCTAAAAAAAATAGTTGATAGAATTAATATCAATAACCAATTATTAATAAGGTTAAATTTTTCTTTTGAAATCATCATAATAAAATAAGTAATAAATTAAAGGTAATATCCCTATTTTATGACGTACTGCTGATCCTAAATCTGGTTCAAAAATTCCTTGTACAACAAAGTAAGATAATAATAGACACATTAACCATAGATCTTTCTTTCTATTGGGGTATTCTTTTAGCAAATAACCAAAGCGAACAATAACAATCCATGTCAGTAATATTTGCCAAATAACAAAAGCAAATACTTGTGGTTTATAAAAAAAACGTAAAGCATTTATAGGAAAATTAACGGTTAAAAAACCATATAAAGTTGCAAATGCCTCTGTAAATATATTTGTCACTGGAATAGGAGATACAATCATTGTATCTGCATTTTCATCACCCGAATTTAATCTTATTTCATTTATAGTTTCTCTCGACATTTCAGAGAAAAATTCTCCTTTTCCAAGTTGATACAAAAAAGATAAAAGAATTAGTACTGAAAAACCTAAAAACAATGATAGTATCCAACGGTTTGTAAATCTAATTCTCGTAATAAAATAGATAGCGCATGCTATAAATGGCATAAATGCAAAATATGGACGAAAAACACCTCCAAAAATTATAAAAAAGAGCGTAGATAGAAGTATTGAAATCCCTAATGAAAAATAGTTGTATTTAAATATATAGACAATAATTGCTGCAAAAATAAATGTTATAAACTCTTTTGATGGTTGACCAATAAATATAACTAACATCAAAAAAGATAAATATATTAAACTATTCTTTATATTTAATGTTGAAAAATTATTTGGAATACCTATAAACCAAATTAATAATAATAATATAGGTATTTGTATGATAGCCAAAAGGCTAAATGGCAACTTTCCTAAGCCTGTTATCCAATAAAAAAGCATTGTAAATGGATAACTACCTATTACCCCTTTTTCATTTCCTAAATCTGACACAATTATATTAGCATCAAAATAAAAATTTTCTGGAAGAATGAGCGGAAATATTAATCCTAATAAAATCATCAAAAATGATAATACAATAAAAAATGATCTTTTTTCAATTTTCATTAATCAATACTATTTATAGTTTTTCGAATTACTGTGATATACTTGCTAATGTTGTAATAATCATTAAAAATAGTATTAGTTTCTGTAAATTGATTCGTGATTTGTATATCTTTTTGATTAAACGTTCTTATCTTTTCTGACCATACTTTTATATCTTCTTCATAATCCAATAAAACTTGATAATTATAATTTTTAAGATTTTGATTAAAATCTTCTATTACATCTGTATAGATAGGAATTAAACCAACTGATAAATACGTACTCATTTTAGTTGGTGTAGAAACATTGTTTATTAAAATATTATCTCTTATAATAAATCCATATTTATATTTTGACAACTCTTGGTCTAAGTCCTCTAAAGGAACGAACTTAACAAAATAATTTTTTATCCCTAAAGATTCAATTTGTATTTTAGCTTTCTCCATCTCATTTGTTAGTATAGTTAAAGATGCTTCTGGTATTTGTTGTTGAATCTCTTTAAATAATGCTATTGTTTTATCAAAGCATTGCCAAGCAAATAATGATCCTGCATAAACAAATGAAGATTCTATTTTTGGAGAAGTAAACATCTCTTCATTCAATCGTTTATTAAAACAGGGCATAATTATATCATTTTCAACTTTATAATTATGCTTTATTTCAAAATGTTCTTTCATTTTATTAGATACGAAAAAAACATATTTAGTTTTTTTAAGTACCCAACTTTCCAACCGATCTAATCCCAGTTTAGTTAATTTAGATTTAATTGTATTATTATTTAGCATTAAATACTCTTCAGGCTGAATACCTTGAAACCAATAAATAGTATTTTGTGTTTTATATTTTAAATACGATATTAGAAAATCTCTTAATCGTATCGTTAAAATATAATCATCTTTTTCTAATTCAAAATCTAATGTCTCTGTAAAAATTACTTCATTTTTTTTAAACTCTAAAGCTTCTTTGACAATATTTACATAAAATATTGTCGCTTCGTTTATTGCTTTTTTAGGAAGATAGAAATAATAAGTCATAGCTTTAGATAAAATATATTGATAATTTGTATTTTCTTTTTACATAAATATAAATTGTAAAATAGGTAAAAAAATTGGTTACTAAAAATGATAATGCTGCTCCATTTATCCCATAATATGGAATTAATATTGCATTAAAAATCAAACAAATAAAGGTAGAAAACAATAAGATTACAAAATAAATTTTAGATTGTCCTATCATATTTAAAATAACTGGAGCTGTACACAGTGTAGAACTTATTACTTGAGAAAACAAAAGGATTATTAAAGGTATATATGCCTCTGAATAACCTTTTCCAAAAAATTCTAAAAGAGGAACTCCTATAAAAATCAAGATAGTTGTTATAACTATATTTAACAATAAAACTATTCTTGTATTATTTTTGATTAACAATTGTAAATCTTCAAATTTATTCAAACTAAAAAATTCTGATATTTTTGTAGAAATGTTAATATTAAACGATATTATAACCATTGACAATATTGTGATTAACTTCATAATCGTGGAATAATAAGCTATATCTACAGAGGAATAATATTTTTTCAAAAGAAAAATATCTATACTTAGATTTGAAAAAATTAATATATTACTAAAAAGCATTGGAGTCGATCTTTCTAATAATTTTTTATTACTTATTATAAAAACTTGTGCATTAGAAAGTTTTAATTTTTTATTATATAAAAAGCAGCAAACAGTTGTTATTATTGCCAATATTACAAAACCAAAATAAAAAAAATCGACTAAAGAATAATCTAAGTTAAAATTAATTAACAAAACACAACCTAATAATAAGGGTAAATATTTAAATGTATTTCTAAAAAGCTCAGATAAATATACATAATTGATTGCTCTTAAATACTCAGTATTAAATATTGTTAAACTATAAAAAAATAATATAAAGATTCCTTTTTTTAAGAATAAGAAAGTATCACTTTCAAACAAAGTTATTGGCAAACAGTTGAATAATATATAAACTATTAAACACATAATAAACATAAACAAAACAATCTTATTATACAGTTTTTTCATACTATAAAAAGATTGTTTTGACTCCAAAAATCCAGAAAAATATAAAATTGATTGATCCGTACCTAATAATGTAATACTACCTAGTAATAATAATAATGTTCTAGAAAAATCATAATCTCCTACATTTTTAGCTGGAAAATTTCTTGTCATTATTAATGTTATTCCAAACAATGTAATTATGCCAATAATTCTCAAAAAAAGAGTTATTAAAACCTTTTTAAGGTCCTTATTTTTAAGAATTTGCTCAATTTTATCTCGCATTTCTTATACTTGAAATCTTAGCATATTTCTTATAAAAACGAGTTAAAACACTATAAAAAATAAAAGCTACAATAAGAATAATTGGAAAGACAAATTTACTTTTTAGATAAAATTTCGAAATAGGTTCATTATTAAAAGAAATGTTTACAGGGAATATGATCTTTTCAGATTCAATAATTTTAGTATCTATTTTTAATAATTCTTCTAAATATTCTTTTTTCAAATCTATAACTAAATCTAATTGATCGTAGTTATTAATACTTACATCATTTTCTCCTTTTTTTAAATCATTAGTACCTAATTTATCCAAAATCACATTGATTTGATCTATAGATTTTGTTAATTGAATTTTACTTTCTTTTAAATTTTCTATGCTCAATTTACTTCTATCCAAATAATACTTAGATTTATTTAAATCCTCTAATAAAAAATCAACAATAGTTTTTGTATAATTATTAGTTTTTGTTGTGATAGTAATTAAATGATACTTATTGGTTTTTAAAATATTTTTATCTTTCAACACCTTTTCAAAATTTTGTCCATTCTCCGACAAAATTTTCAAAAACTCCCTATTTTGAGTATTTTCGATAAATGATTTTATGTCTGTAATTGGTTCTATTTCTATTTTTAAAATATCTTCTAAAAATATCTTCTCTTTTTTATTACGGGGAATATTAGAACTAAAATTTTGTATTTCAGAATAAAGATAATCTGTACTAGTAAAATTAGGCACAACAATTACTTCTGTCTTATATTGAACAGGAGCATATTTATCATAAAAAAAGCCTAAAATTACTCCTAAAATAATTAGTAGTAATAAAATATATTTACTCTTTATAAAAAATCTAAGTACATTAAAAATTAATAATCCTAAGTTTACAAAAATTTCTTTGATTTTTTGTGCTAGATAAATTAAATCAATTTCTTGATTATTATTTTCTTCTACTTTACTCATTATTTGTTTTAATTATAATTTTTAATAACCTCTATTATTCTTTCAACAGCCTTACCATCTCCATATGGATTATGTGCATTACTCATTTTTTCATATAAATTCTTATCATCTATTAAAGCTTGTACATTTTTAACAATTAAATCTACATTTGATCCTACTAGTTTTACTGTACCAGCTTCTACAGCTTCTGGTCTTTCTGTTTCATCACGAACAACAATTACAGGTTTTCCTAAACTTGGAGCCTCTTCTTGCACTCCGCCACTATCGGTAACAATAATCTTTGATTCGTTCATTAGCCAAATAAAATTAGGATAGTTTAATGGTTCTATTAAAACTATATTTTCAATACTAATCAATTCTTCATGAACAATTTTTAAGATTTTAGGATTTAAATGGACAGGAAAAACAAATTGATAATTTTCGTTCGATAGTGCAAGTTCTTTTACAGCTTTACATACATTTAAAATTCCATTACCATGGTTTTCTCTACGATGACAAGTTATCAAAACAATTTCCTTATTAGATAATAATCTTAATTTTAAATCTGCAACAATAGAGCTATCAGATTTTACTTTTTCTATTCCATATAACAAAGCATCAATAACAGTATTTCCAGTAACAAAAATTTTACTATCATCAATGTTTTCTTTAAGTAAATTTCTTTTAGATGATTCAGTCGGAGAAAAATGATAATCACTCAATACAGATGTAATTCTTCGATTTGCTTCCTCAGGAAAAGGATTTCTTAAGTCTGAAGTTCTCAAACCTGCCTCTATATGGCAAATTTTAGAGCCATGATAAAAAGAGGCTAAACTAGCAGCCATTGTAGTAGATGTATCTCCATGTACAAATACATAATCAGGATTATAAACTTCTAATACTTCTTTTAAATTATGAATTATTCGTTCTGTTATACTATATAAAGTTTGATTTTCAGTCATTATATCTAATCTATAATCACATTCCAATTCAAAAAAATCTAATACTTGATCCAACATTTCTTTATGTTGTCCAGTATTACAAATTTTTACATCAAAAAAATCTTCTTCTTTAAAAGACTTTATTAATGGAGCTACTTTTATTGCTTCTGGTCGTGTTCCAAAAACAAATAAAATTTTTTTCATACTTAATATAATAATTTAGGTAAATTTCTAATACAAAACGCTAAATTACTAATTTTCTTTTAAATTAATCTTCATTTATTTTTTAACCAACTCATCTAATTTATTCCGTAAATTTGTTCTCACATTTTAAACTAAATTATTTGAACTATGTTCCTCGAAAATACCTTTAATCATAACAAAAAAAGTGGATGGATAGAAGTCATCTGTGGCTCAATGTTTTCTGGTAAAACCGAAGAACTTATACGCCGTCTAAAACGTGCCGAATTTGCTAAACAACGTGTCGAAATTTTCAAACCTACAGTTGATACTCGTTACGCAGAACGCGAGGTAGTTTCACACAATCAAAACTCGATTACATCAACGCCTGTCGAGTATTCTTCGGCAATTTTATTGTTGGCTGATGATTGTGATGTGGTAGGAATTGACGAAGCGCAATTCTTTGATGAAGGAATCGTAGATGTTGCCAATCAATTAGCGAACGAAGGAAAACGTGTGATAGTGGCTGGTTTGGATATGGATTTTAAAGGTCGACCATTTGGTCCTATGCCTAATCTAATGGCAACTGCCGAATATGTGACCAAAGTACATGCGATTTGCGTGCGTACAGGAAATTTAGCCAATTACTCACACAGAAAAATAGACAGTGATCGTCTTGTCGAATTAGGCGAAACTTCAGAATACGAACCATTAAGCCGAGCTGCTTTTTGGGAAGAACATAACAAACAAAAAGTTGAAAACGTATAATCTAAATCAAATTTCGAGTATCACAAATGGTACTTTGATTGGAAATGGAGATGCCATCATCGATCAAATATTCTTTGATTCGCGTATGATTGTCAATCCAACTCACGGAATTTTCTTTGCACTTCATGTCAATCAAAAAGATGGTCATTTATATATTCAAGATGCCTATCAAAAAGGAATTCGAAATTTTGTGGTCGAAAAAGCATTGACTCATTTACCTCAAGCAAATTTTATAGAGGTTGAAAATCCTCTATTTGCTTTACAAAATTGGGCAAAAATTCATCGTCAACAATATCAGTTTCCTGTCATCGGAATTACAGGTTCTAATGGAAAAACAATTGTGAAAGAATGGTTGAATCAATTGTTATGGAAAAAATTCTCAATTGTTCGAAGTCCAAAAAGTTATAATTCTCAATTCGGAGCAGCGCTTTCTGTTTTGCAAATGGAAGAAAAAAATGATTTGGGAATTTTTGAGGCAGGAATTTCGATGCCAAACGAAATGCAAAATCTCGAAGAAATTATTCAGCCCACAATTGGTGTATTGACAAAAATTGGAGAAGCGCATTTAGAGAATTTCAAAAATCAAGAAGAATTGATTCAAGAAAAACTGAAATTATTTTCGAATGTAGAAAAATTAGTTTTCAATATCGATAATGAAAAAGTTCGTCAAGCTATTCTTGAAAACATATATTTAAGCAATATAGATAAATATTCTTATGGTTATTCAGATTCTGCCACTGTGCAAATCAAGCAAATCATAAGTAATCAGACTAATACGCAAATTTCTATTTTACATAATCAAGAAGAATTCACTTATTCTATTCCTTTTATTGATGATGCTTCGATTAAAAACAGTTTAATTTGTTTAACAACATTAATCAGTTTAAACATTGATTACAATCAATTTAAAGAAGAATTTAATCAATTATTACCAATCGAAATGCGTTTGGAAATAAAAGAAGCGATTAATCATTCTATCTTAATTAATGATACCTTCAATTCTGATCTAAATTCATTAAAAATTGGGCTAAATGTTCTTAATCAACAACCTCGTGATAAAAAATCGCTGGTTTTGACGGATATTTTACAAAGTAATTTATCTGACGAAGATTTATATCAACAAGCTGCCGATTTAGTGAATCCTTATCATTTTGATGAAATCGTTTTGATTGGTGAAAAAATTTCGCAGTTCAAAAATTTGTTTCAATCGTATGTTCGTTCATTTAATTCGACTGAAGAATTCTTAGAACAATTCAAACATCAACATGTCGATAACGAAGCAATTTTATTAAAAGGTGCTCGTCCATTCAAATTAGAAAAAATTTCGAACGAATTGGAAACGCGTTCCAACGATTCTGTTCTCGAAATTAATTTGCAACATCTTATCGAAAATATAAATGTATATCGTTCGTTGCTAAAACCAACCACTAAATTGATGTGTATGGTAAAAGCGAATAGTTACGGAACGGGTAGTTTTGAAGTCGCAAATACGTTACAAAATAATGGTGTTGATTTTCTTGGTGTCGCAATAGCTGACGAAGGAAAAGAATTACGCGAGGCTGGAATTACGGTACCAATTATTGTAATGAATCCTGAACAAAGTAGTTATTCTACTGTGATCGATTATCAATTGGAACCCGAAATTTATAGTTTACGTGTGTTAAAATTATTTATTCAAAAATTACAAGAAAAACAGATTTCTTCATCTTTTCCAATTCATCTGAAAATGGAAACGGGAATGAATCGTCTTGGGTTTCATGAAAATGATTTCGAAGAATTAATTGCAATTTTAAAAGATCATTCACAGGTTGTTGTTCGATCAATTTTCACGCATTTGGCAACAGCAGATATGCCAGAAGAAGAAGATTATGTCAAATATCAATTGAATCGTTTTGATAACAGTTATGCTGCTATTTCAACAGCCTTAAACATAAAACCAATTAAACATGCGTTAAATTCTCCTGGAATTGTTGCCTATGGCGAACATCAATACGACATGGTTCGTTTAGGAATTGGTATGTACGGTTATTCGGAATATACCGATTTTATGGAGAAATACCTGAAACCTGTTGTACGTTTTAAAACGGTTATTTCTCAAATTTCTGAAATTGAAAAAGGTGAAACTGTAAGTTACGGTCGTCGATTTACCGCAGAACGAAATACCAAAATTGCAACTTTACCTGTAGGTTATGCCGACGGCATTCGTCGTTCGCTTGGTTATGGAAAGGGAAAAGTTGGTATTCATGGAAAATTAGCTACCATAACAGGATCTGTTTGCATGGATATGATGATGGTTGATGTAACTGACATATCTTGTAAAGAAGGTGATGAAGTTACAATCTTTGGTAATCTTCCAACTTTAGCGGACGTTACCGAATGGTTAGATACAATTCCTTACGAGGTTTTGACTTCTGTTTCGCAACGGATAAAACGAGTATATTATAAAGAATAATACATAGAAAGAGTTACTGAAAAGTGGCTCTTTTTTTGTATTTTTAAAAAAAATAAATGGATAAAATAATTAGATTAATTGAAGAGTATAATAATTCTGACGATTCTCTGAACAATGAATTCGAATTAGAAATAACATCTGAACAGATTCTTTTTTATTTAAATGATTTTACCTTAAATAAGGATGATTATCCGACAGAAATTTATGATTCATACCCACTTTCTGTTTCACAAATAGAAAAACTAAAACCTTTTCTAAAAGTAAATAAAGCTTTTTCTTCCAACTTTTCGAAATTTTCATATTATTTAAGTTGTTATGAAAATAATGTAGAATAGTTAAACAATTCTACAACTTAGATTCAAAATTACTATCTTTATTCCTCAATTTAGATCAATTTATGCGCAGTCTTTTAGCTTTTATTTTCATTATTTCAACCATTTCTTTTGCCCAAGAAACGAAGAACGATTCCACACGATTAAAAGTTGGCGTTGTATTGAGTGGTGGTGGCGCAAAAGGTTATGCACATGTTGGTGCTTTAAAGAAAATAGAAGAAGCTGGAATTAAGATTGACTATGTTGGAGGAACAAGTATGGGAGCGATTATCGGCGGCTTATATGCGGCTGGTTATACTCCCGATGAACTTCAAAAAATCATGTATCAACTGGATATTTCTTCTTTGATTACACAAAATAAAGACCGTGCAGAAATTCCTTTTTTTGAAAAAGCATACAAAGAAAAGTATATCTTAGAATTACCTTTTGATAAGTTCAAACTAACCATTCCAAATGCTTTTTCTAAAGGGCAAGGACCATTAGATTTATTAACATATCTACTACGCCCAGTTCACAATATCGACGATTTCAATCAACTTCCTACACCATTTGTTTGCATTGGAACAAATCTCGAAACTGGTGAAGAAAAAGTGTTTCGTTCAGGATTTTTACCTCGCGTAATTTTAGCTTCTGGCGCTTATCCTACGATGTTGGACCCTGTTACAATTGACGGAAAAATTTATGTTGATGGCGGCGTTGTCAATAATTTCCCTGTCAAAGAAGTAAAAGAAATGGGTGCCGATATCATTATCGGAGTCGAGCTTGGAGATGGTTTGCAAAAGGGTGAAGACCTCAATTCAGCGATTGATATTTTGAGTCAAATTATGACGATGAGCATCGTTAAAAAAACAGATGAACAAAAGAAATTAGTAGATCTTTTAATTAAACCTGAATTGAAAGAATATTCTGTGACGAGTTTTGATAAAGTAGATTCCATCTACAACAGAGGTCTTATCGCTTCAGAAAAAGTGTTTGATCAATTGAAAGAAATTGCTCAAAAACAACATGCATCCAAAACTCAAAGAAATGAAATAAAATTGGATGATTATGTTTTGGTAAAAAATATCGAGGTTGAAGGTTTGAAAAATTTTAACAAGAATTACATCGAAGGTAAATTAGGGATTCGAACTCCCGAAATAATAAAATACGATGATTTAAAGTTTGGAATTTCGAAGTTATATGCTTCAGGAAACTTTAATAATATTACGTATAAAATTTCAGAAATCGAAGATGATGAAAATTTATTAACCTTAAAAGTTCAAGAAAATAAGACCAAACAATCAATTCGTTTCGGATTACATTACGATGATTTATTCAAAACAGGGTTACTTTTGAACTTTACGTCTAAAAATTTATTTGTCAAAAACTCGGTACTTTCAGCTGATGTTGTCGTTGGGGATTATGCTCGATATAACATCAATTTTTTCATTGACAATGGATATTTACCAAGTATTGGTTTCAACTCTTTTTCACATTATTTTGATAAAGAAATTGACCTCAGAAACTTCTTTGGTCAAGATAATATTTATAAAAAAGTCAATTACAATTTTAGAGAATACATCAATCAAATCTACATTCAATCTACAATCAAAGAAAAATATGCGATTGGTGTTGGCTTAGAGCATCAATATACGAAGGTTTTTACAAACAACTATATTACGAAAAACGAAGATTTTCCAGCAAAATCAGAAGGTTATTATTGGAAAGCATATGGCTACATCAAAGCAGATAACCGAAACAATGCTAATTTTGCACGAAGTGGTTTAAAATTTGATGGAAGTTTCAAGTATTTATTTGATTCTAATGTTACTGGATTCGAAAATAACTATTTATTAGAATCAAGTTTAGAGGCAAATTTTCCGTTAAATAATTTCCTAAGTTACAGATTTACTGCTAACTTTGGAACCTTTTTCAACGATAATGTAACGATACCTCAGAAATTTTATATTGGAGGTTATGTTGAACAAGATTTTTTCAATTACACGAAGTTTTATGGGCTTCCTTTTGGCTCTGCGATTGGCGACAATCAATTGTTATTTGGGTCTCATTTGCAAGCTCGAATTTTGAAAAATCATTACACAAGTCTGTTTATGAATATCGCAAATATTACCGACAGATTTGAGCAATTAAGTTTAACCGATTACAAATATCTTGGATATGGCATTACCTATGGCTACGATAGTCCATTAGGACCTTTAAATTTCATTTGGAGTTATTCGCCTTATACCAAAAAAGGATTATTTAATTTAAGTTTAGGTTACTGGTTTTAGAACAATGATAGAATTATTTTACGAAACAGATTTTGAGTTAAAAGATGCTCAAACTTGGATAGATTGGATCGTAGAGAGTATGCGAAATGAAGGAAAAACAATAGAAGATTTAAACTATATTTTCTGTGATGATGAATACTTACTTCAAATTAATCGACAATATTTGGATCACGATTATTATACAGATGTTATCGGTTTCGATAATTCTATTGAAGACGAATTGATGGGTGATATTTTTATTAGTATCGAAAGAATAAAAGATAATGCAGAGCAGAATAATGTCTCTTTTGAGAATGAATTGGCTCGTGTTGTGATTCATGGAATATTACATTTCGCTGGTTATATGGATAAAGAACCAGAAGAAAAAGAATTGATGACTACAAAAGAAAATCACTATTTAGAAACGTTTAGTCACTATCTAAATTCATAATGTTCCACGTGGAACATTTATTATTTTAACAAGAAAAATAAGTTTACAAATCAAATGATATTTCAATCAGAATATGATGTAATTGTAGTAGGTGGTGGTCACGCTGGTGCTGAAGCAACAGCTGCAGCTGCCAATTTAGGAGCTAAAACACTCCTTGTTACAATGAACTTACAAACAATCGCGCAAATGTCTTGTAATCCTGCTATGGGTGGAATTGCAAAAGGACAAATTGTTCGCGAGATAGATGCTTTGGGTGGATACTCAGGTATTATTACAGATAAAACGATGATTCAATTCAAAATGTTGAATCAATCAAAAGGTCCTGCGATGTGGTCACCACGAGCTCAATCTGACCGCATGCGTTTTGCCGAAGAATGGCGCTTATCATTAGAAAGAACAGAGAATGTTGATTTCTTTCAGGATATGGTTAAAAACTTAATCGTAGAGAATGGTAAAGTTTGTGGAGTGATTACAGCGATGGGAATGAAAATTCGTTCTAAAACTGTTATCTTAACAAATGGAACTTTCCTAAATGGTTTGATCCATATCGGAGAAAAACAATTTGGAGGTGGACGTATGGGAGAATCTGCTGCATTCGGAATAACAGAACAACTCGTTGATTTAGGTTTCGAAGCTGGCCGAATGAAAACAGGAACACCTCCACGTGTTGATGGACGATCAATTGATTATTCGAAAATGATTGAGCAACCAGGAGATGAAAACCCATCTAAATTTTCGTATACCAATACGCCAAAACTAACCAAACAACGCTCTTGTTGGATTACATATACCAATCAAGAAGTACACGATTTATTACGCGAAGGATTCGATCGTTCTCCAATGTTTAACGGAACAATCAAATCAACTGGACCAAGATACTGTCCATCGATAGAAGATAAAATTAACCGTTTTGCAGACAAAGATCGTCACCAAATATTTGCAGAACCTGAAGGTTGGCATACAATGGAATTCTATATAAATGGATTTTCGACATCTTTACCTGATGATATTCAAGCAAGAGCTTTACGATCTGTACCTGGTTTTGAATATGCAAAAATTTTACGCCCAGGTTACGCCATCGAATACGATTATTTTCCACCAACACAATTAAAACATACGTTAGAAACAAAGTTGATTGATAACTTGTATTGTGCAGGTCAAATAAACGGAACAACTGGTTATGAAGAGGCCGCTTCTCAAGGATTAATGGCAGGAATAAATGCTGTGTTGAAAATTCAAGAAAAAGATCCGTTTATCTTAAACCGAAACGAAGCATATATTGGTGTTTTAATCGATGATTTGATTACAAAAGGAACAGAAGAACCTTATCGAATGTTCACTTCCCGAGCAGAATATCGAATCTTATTGAGACAAGATAATGCAGACGAACGATTAACAAGAAAGGCTTTTGACATTGGTTTAGCATCCGAAAATCGTTTGAGAAGAATGGAAGAAAAGTTTGATAAAGCTGAAAAACTTGTTCACTATTTCGAAGAAAATTCGATCAAACCTCTAGAAATAAATGAGGTGATAGAAGAACGAAATGGTACTCCATTGAAGCAACCAAATAAAATGATTTCTGTTATTTCTCGTCCAGAATTAAAGCTTTCTGATTTCACAAAATTAAACCGTGTGAAAGAATATATTGATTCTAATGAATATGATGACGAAGAGTTAGAACAAACAGAAATTCAGATAAAATATAAAGGATACATCAAAAAAGAACAACAGAATGCAGACAAATTGCATCGATTAGAAAATCTTAAAATTCCAGCAGATACGGATTACAGTATTTTTGGATCAATGTCTATCGAAGCACGCCAAAAATTGGCAAAAATAAAACCAGCTACCGTCGCTCAAGCTTCAAGAATTAGTGGTGTATCACCAGCAGATATTAGTGTATTATTAATTTACATGGGAAGATAATATGGAAAATGTTCCACGTGAAACATCTCAAGAAAATCCTTCAAAAGAAGGATTTTCTGGTATTAAGAAATTAGATTTAAAAGATTATTTTTTAACTGGAGAAAACTTCGAATTGTTTGAAGATTCTAAAACAGGCGTTTTATATACTCTCCCCCAGCCTATCGAAAATTTGGGTAAATATTATGAAAGTAAAAATTACATTTCCCATACCGATGGAAAAAAATCTATTTTCGAACGCTTTTACCAAATAGCAAAATCAATCAATCTGAACAACAAATTAGAATTGATTCGGAATGTATCAACAGGTAAAAAGATATTGGATTACGGTTGTGGTGTTGGAGACTTTTTAGAACATTTACAAAAAAATGGTTACGATGTTTTAGGAATGGAACCAAACGATTCTGCGCGAAGAATTGCTCAATCTAAAATTGGAGTTGAAAAAGTTACTTCTACAGAATTAGAACAGAATAATCAGAAATATGATATCATAACGCTGTGGCATGTTTTAGAACATATTCCAAATTTGAATGAAATCATTCATTTGTTAAAAAAACATCTAAACGAAAATGGTCGATTAATAATTGCTGTACCAAATCATCAATCATACGACGCAGCTTATTACGGAAAATATTGGGCAGCTTATGATGTACCTAGACACCTGTGGCATTTCTCTGCAACAAGCATGCATAAACTTTTTAACAACTTTGGTATGAAAATTGAATCTACTCATCCGATGAAATTAGATTCGTTTTATGTGAGTCTACTTTCTGAAAAATACAAAGGAAATAAATTAGGTTTTTTGAACGCTATTAGAATTGGTTTAAAATCAAATGCAAAAGCAATGAAAACGGGAGAATATTCTTCTTTAATCTATGTAATTAAAGCCGAAAATTAAAATAAGCCCTTTTAAGCTATTTTTTATAAGCCAATTGAGCATTATGACCTTTTTATTAAAAAAATTGAATAAATCTAATATATATAAAAGCCCTTTTTTGGACTATAAATACATAAAATAAATAGCTATGAAAAAAAGTATTTTATTATTTGGGATATGCGCTTCTGCTTTCTTAACATCTTGTGCATCTACAACGGTAGCAAAACAAGAAATTGAAACAGGTAAAGAAGTGAGAGGGTCATGGACATTAACAAATGTTGACTACGAAGGTCTAACAACGAATGAAGTTCAGGGTAATGTAAAAGTTACGGATGCCGTATCAAGAGTATTTGATACTGCAAATCCAGAATGTTACGAAGGTTCTACTTGGAACTTGGTCCAAAACAATAAAAAAGGAACGTATACATTTAATAACGCAGGTGGAGATTGTCCTTCAGGAACAGCAAACATTATTTGGAATTTACAACAAGATGGTTCTACAACTTTTTTTATTTTCAAAGATGTAACAGGAATCAAAGCTAAACAAAATACTGCTGGTTACAAAATACGTGTAGATTATGTTGATGCAAATTCAATGAGATTAGTACAAGATATTAATGCAAAAGGAAAAATTGCACAGGTAATTTATAACTTCCAACGTTAATCAACAATTTAAAAAATTTAGAAATTATGAAAAAAATAAATACAAAAATAACTGCAATCGTATTAGGAGGTTCATTTATCATGTCTTCTTGTACAGCAGTACAAAACGCAAATAACACTCAAAAAGGTGCTGGTATTGGTGCTGTTGGTGGAGCTGTGATTGGTGGTATCTTAGGAAATAATATTGGTAAAGGTGGAAACACTGCTTTAGGTGCTGTAATAGGTGCTGCAGTTGGTGGAGCCGCTGGGGGTGTTATTGGTAACAAAATGGATAAACAAGCTCAAAAAATCGAAGAAGTTTTACCAGGTGCTGAAGTTGTAAGAACAGAAGAAGGAATTAACCTTATTTTAGATGAAAATTCTAGAGTTACTTTCGAATATAATAAAGCTTCTTTAACTGCTGTTGCTAAATCGAATTTAGATAAATTGGTAGAAGTTTTCAACGAATATCCTGATACAGATTTATTAATCGTTGGACACACAGATAACGTAGGTTCGCAAGGATATAACTTACCATTATCACAGAAACGTGCACAATCTGTAAAAGATTATTTAGTTGCAAAAGGAATATCTTCTTCTCGTTTAACATCAAAAGGTAAAGGTTTAGAAGAACCAATCGCAGACAATTCAACTGCAGAAGGACGTGCTCAAAACCGTCGTGTTGAGATTGCGATTACTGCAAATGAAAAAATGAAAGCTGACGCTGCTAAAGAAGCAAATGGTCAATAATCATTTATATTATAAAACAAGAAAAGCGTTCAGCTATTGAACGCTTTTTTTTATGTTTACAAAGGTTTAAACTTATTTAAAATTAACCACAAACCATTTGTTATTGATCTTTTCTAACGTTACTTGATACGTTTTAGAAGATTGATCTTTTAAGTTCGCTTGCATTTCTACTAAGGCTACTTTTTCATCGGCATCTAAAACTTTTGCCTCATTAATGGTAGCTTGCTCTAAATTTTTGATGATTTCATCAGAAGAAAATTTTTGATAGGTATTCCATTCTCCATTTCTTGTTAAAGCAAAAGCGCCAGAATAATTTTTCTTCGATAAATTTGTCATAAAACGATTCGACAAAGACTTCACCATTCCTGCTTCTTTACTTACATCAATAGGCACATCTTCTAAAGAAAGTGAATCTACAACTGCACCAATCAAATTAATTGGCACTTTTACCGCCTTACGATTGGTTAAATAACGTTCAGAGTTAGGTATTCGAACTAAAATATCTAAACGATCATTCTTTATCTTAGAAGCATCTAAAGAGGAATATTTAATCGTAATTGCATTCTTTCTATATAAATCATCAAAAGAGTTTGGATCAATCGTAGCTCGGAAAGTATACACAATATTACCAGAATTAAAAACTTCTACAGCTGCTGTTACAGCTTGATCCAATTGAATTTCTTCTCCTTGCGCATTATAAAAAAACGGCGATATAGAAATACCCTTATCATCTTGTTTTACACTAAAATCAAAACGCTGAACATTTGAAGTTGGTTCTGTTGGCGTTTCTATAACATCTAACGCTTCTGGTTTTGGAATACCATTAACCAAAGGAACTTGATTTCTATTCCAAGTAAACTTATGCTGTAAAGCTACTTTTTCTGCAATATCAAAAACTTCATCAACCGTTTTTCCATCTAACAACGTACGAACAATTCCCCAACGCGCTTCATTATCCATGGTTGGACTTGTGTTATACTCAAAAATAATTTGTAATGCTTCTTTGAACTTATCTTGTTGCATAACAGGTAATGCTTTCGAGATTTTGTCAACTGTCTCGCTAAAAGTTTGCGCTGAAGAAGAATCTATTTCAATGTTATCATTCTTACAACTGATAATCATTAAAGCAAAAGAGGCAATGATGAATAAACGTTTCATATAGTATGGATTAATACGTTTTAAGTTAAAGTTTTATCAGCAGTAAATATACTAAATACTTGAATTGAATAGCTTTTTTTGTTCAAAAAAAAGCAGACTCTCAAAACGAAATCTGCTTTCAATATAAAACAACTAAAACATGTAAAAAATTTTAAATCTTCATTGGAACTTCAATGAACATTAATCGTGATCCTTTCGATACATTAAACGTAAACTCATTTACATCTTGTATCTCAACTACATCTCTTCTTGCTAATGTATTTCCATCAAACTCCACTTCACCTTCTACTACCATAAAGAAAACTCCGTTTCCTTCCTTTTGTACTTTATATGTTTCTGTTATATCTTCTGTGTAATTTCCTAAAAAAATCCAAGCATCTTGATGAATCCAAACACCTTGATCATCTGCATACGGTGAAAGAACTTGGTACAATTCGTTTTCTTTTGCAACTTCACGAATAGATATTTGCTGATAACGTGGTTCTACATTCATTTTATTTGGAATAATCCAAATCTGAAAAAAATGTCCTTCTTGGTTTTCATAGGCATTCATTTCACTATGAAAAACACCAGTTCCAGCACTCATCACTTGAACATCTCCAGACTCAATAATAGAACCTGTTCCCATAGAATCTTGATGCGAAATACCACCTTTTGTTGGAATCGTAATAATTTCCATATTATCATGCGGATGTTTACCGAATCCCATTCCACCTGTTATGATATCATCATTTACAACCCGTAAAGCACCAAAATGAATACGAGATGGATCATAATAACTTGCAAAACTATATGAATGACGAGTATTTAACCAACCATGATTAGCTCCTCCTCTAGACTCCGATTTAAATATTTGGTAATTCATAGCTCTTAATTTTCTTATAAATTTATGCTGATTTATAAACATAAAAATTGATATGTGATAAGTTATAAATCACTAAACCAAGATAAAGAAAAAAGATATTTTTTTTCATCTATTAATTAAATGTTAAAAATATTTTATATTTTAGCATTCAGTTAACACATGAGGAATATTTATGCTATCAATTTCAAGCGAGTCGACATTTAATGTGGTACTTTGGATTCTATTCCAGATTGTTCTTGTAATTATAGTAGCCATCATTTTGTATAAGATTTACAAAAAACTTACAAAATGAAAAAAGGTTCCGAAAATTTAGACTGCACCCAAAAGTTTGGACAGATTAAAAATTAATAATTATAAAAATGAGTTCGATATTCTATCGGACTCATTTTATTTA
>NZ_JACXZC010000012.1 GCF_020281205.1 Empedobacter stercoris | reverse complement strand
TACTAAAATGGCTTATAACTACCTGATTAACGCAACGAATTTGAAAATGAAACAAAAACAAATAAACTATGACAAAAAAAGAAAAAAATAAGTTTCTGATCAAAATGACAATATTAGCAAATGCAATGCTATACGAAATGGATTTGGCCAGAGTAGATACGGAAGAAGCAACACAACTACGAAAATTATTAGAACAACACACACAAATGGCATTTGAACAACCATTGTTACAATCGACAACATTTATACAAGAAGTAGAAAATAAGTTTGATGCAGTTGTTAATAGAACTGCAAAAGAGTATAATATAAAACTATAGATTATGAAAAAAATAATTCAAACAATCATTGATTCAATAAAAACACGAAAACTATTAAAACAGCAATATTTAAATATTAAAGTTTTGTCAAATGAAAAAGACTTTCAACAAAATTTAGAAACGTATAATTTGATTTTAATTTTCAATAAAAAATCTTCAAATTGGAGTTTAGAAAAAATTAATGAAAGATTCAATTATTATTTAATGATAGGCATTCCTTCAATAGATTTATACATGAAATTTATTATTGACTATATAAAAGAAAATCAATTTACCTATATGGAAATGATGAAATTTGCCGAAAAACTTAATATAATTGGAAATATAGCGATTGAAGTTTTTAATATTCAAAATAAGGTTAAAATCAATATAGAATCAAAAGGTGGTTTTTTATAATTATTCATAAACAAAAAATAGACATTATTAAGAATTGTGTCTATTTTTTGTTTATATTTGTACAAATCCTTTCCTTTTATGAATCAGCAAAATAGACATCTTAGAGTAGTTTGTAAAGTCAATTTATATACAGACAACAAAATAGCTTCTATATTAGTTGATACAGATAAAAACTCAACTACCAAAAAAGGATTTTACAAATCATTAATCGCCTCTACTCCAACAGAAAAAAAACATAACAGAGCATCATTATCTTTCAACCAAGACTATGAAGAAACACGTTCTGGTGGCGTTTACACCCAAAGTGTACAATTCAGTTACCGTTCCAATACAGACGAACACGCCTTAGAATCAGAATTTCTAAAAAAAGTAAAACTTATCGGACTTTTATTATCAGATGGATCAGAGATTATCATAGGCAGAAATGATGTCAAACAAAACAGAAAACCAAAACTTAGTTTTTCATCTGATCTCAATTTTACAGAAGCCAAATTTGTTTCGCGATCTATCATTCCAGCATCTATCAAAAATGTTGTGAATACAGGTTACACGTTCACTTATCCATTTATCTATACTTAAAAACTTTTCGCATGAGTACATTAATCCAAACAACAATTCGCCCAGAACTAATACCAGTTCTTTACGATTTTTTCGAAGGTAAAGAATACACAATTGCAGGTAAAAAAGTAAAAGGAGTTAAAATTGATCTCAAATCAAGCCTTGGACGTTATATCCGTTCCATGTGCGAAAAAGCCGAACGTCCAGAAACTAAACGTTTTTACAACATGGTTTTCGAAGTACAAGATTTGGCAAGCAAACAATATACAGCAAGCGTGTATCAGTACATAGATGGCCGCAATCATTTCTTGAAATTACCCGAACCATTTATAGATGATCTCAACCACATGTTAGAAGATATTTTCCGAACATCACTTAATTCCTATTTACGTGGATTTGAGAAAAACGGAAAAATAAAAGAAGGAATTCGCCAGTATATGAGAGATTATGATCTCGAAGAACACGGACATACATTAGAATCGATAGAACGTATGTATATGCGTTACAAAAAATCACCAGCCAAACTAAAACGTTTTCAACACAAATGGACATCTGACGCTTAATTGCGTCAGTTTTTTTTTAGGTACAACGCCTTAATTTTCAAATAAAAATATGGAAATTAACTACCCAGTATGGTTGCCAAAAACATTTGGATCACAACAATCTGCAGAAGAAATGAATGGCATAGTTGAAGTACTACAAAACCATGCTGAAAATTTATCATTACAACAAAAACAAATCCTTACTTCATCTGGAGGAATTTATCCCGAAAAAGTAATTCCATCATCTCCTTTTCCAGAAGGTATTTCGCAAGCTGTTTTTTTAGTTGGACCAGGAACATATCCTAACTACGGAAACAAAACAATTCCTGCGAACAATTTAGGTTTAATCTTTTTTTACAATACAACATTTGATTTAGTAACGATAGAAATACCTGTATACGATGATACTTCTTTAAAAAATAAAGTAACTAACATTGAGAATAGAACAACTGATTTAGAAGATAAAATTGAGCCTAATGGAAATGTAACTGCAGGACAGACAGCTAGAGCGGTTAACGGAGATAAAGTTGAGAGATATGTTCAAAGGAATTCTTTTGTTGAATTCAAGCACTCATTCGCAGATAAGGACGGTTATGAGGTAAACTCAAAAGTATTCGTTGACAATAAATTTTGGATTTCTACAACAGACGGAAATAAAGACTATCCAAGTAAATCATCTACTAAGTGGATTGAATTTAAAATGTCAGCAGATGTCGACCAAGAATTTGATAAGGATAGTGAGAATGCTATCTCTAATAAAAAGGTTACGCCTTTAGCTACTGCATTAGATGGTTTTACCCAAGGTGAAATAGCAATTTTATCAATGACTGGTGCTGAATCTGGTTTAAGAGATGATTTGAAAAATTTTTATTCAAATACTACGTACCGCTGTAAAATTTTTGATTTGCCGACAGGAGATAAATATTTGAACTTTAGAGGGTATAAACCTAATGCTCAGCAACAGCAAGTTGATAATTATTCTTGTGTTTTTGTTGAATTAGATACTGGTGTTATTCAAAAAATAATACCAGCAACTTTTAATTCAAAAGATGGTGATTTAGTTGAATTGAAAAATATAAAATTACCTAATAATGCAGTTAAAATGTATGTTAATGTTATGTGGGCTAACGCTTCTGTCAACTACCAAACTTTAATTGAGATTTCAAATGGCGAGATTTCAAATGTTAAAGAATATGTTGATTCAAAAACTCATTATTTAGACGTTCTTAACATAGAGAAGGTTATACCTCTAATATATACTAATGTTGGGATATATGATTCAAATGGAAATTTTGTTGCTACAACTGGATTTAGGTCAACAACTATTCCAATAACATCAAATTCTAAATCATTTAGATTCAAAGGAAATCAAGCGGCTATAGGGGCTAATTGGGATTCTGGTGTGGAAGATTTTATTTGCATTGCTTTTAAAATGAACGACAACACATTTGATATAGTATTACATCCGATTGTTTCGAAAACAATAATGATTGATAAGATTTTCACTATACCACCTGGTGCAGAAGAAATTTATTTATCATGGCAGAATTTAGCAGATGGTAATAATAATGCAATTTTACCAGAACTTTTTTTTGTTGACGAACCTTTGACTTTAGAAGAATATTTTTCGTCAATCAATTCGAGAGTTCCTAAGAGCCATAAGTACGATTTATCATGGCGAAACTTTTTAGGAGTAAATAAAATTAATATATCAGAGTCATTTGTAACGGGTACACAACAGGAGAGAATACAACAGGCTTTAGATTTTGCAGAAGGTAAATCTATTACTTTAATTTTAGGTAAAGACCATTTAAGTGGCTCTTCGATTTGGAATATTGAAAGTAGCTTGTTAATTGGTGATGATACAGCTTTAGTGATTGAAAAAGGAATCACTATTAAGTTTTCTAAAAATTATGTCGTCGATACAATTATTAGAAATAAAGGAATAGGTACTATTGAAGGGGCTGCATTACATTCTACAGAATATATGAGTGGTACAGGTAGAGCAACTACGAATAAAAATATCATCATTTTGGGAGCTGGAGAAGAACATACATTAATTGAAGGTTCTGACATTCCTTATCGTGCCAACAGACCGTTTACAACTACTGAAGAAGATTGGGTTGGAGATGAATACGGTTGGAGAACATTATCTATTTTAATGTGCAATGTTGACGGTTTGGAAATAGGAGGTTTTTCGATGAGAAAGCCAAAGTGTTGGATGATCCCTATTTTTCATGCTACTAACTTTTGGATTCATGATTTAGACTTACTGTCACGAGTGCGAAATGGAGATGGTGTAGATGTGATAGCGTGTAAAGGAGGAATTGTAGAAAATATTACTTGTGATTTATATGATGATGCTGTTGTAGTTGCGTACGTGTCAAGAAGAAATATGACTTACCCGCATTACCAATACATATATCCCTCTATACCAAATATAAATGATGTAAAGGATAAGCCAGTTAGTTATCAAGACGGTTCTGATGTTGATGTTAGAAATATTAAAGGAGATACAAGATCTGTTCTTTGCAGAGTAATCGTTGTCGACGGTCCTAAAGTTTCAAACGTAACATTTAATAATATTGTTTCGTACGACCTTGGAAGAAGCCCTAAATCTGCTGTAACAATAGAAGGTAATTATGAAGGTAATATTACGCCTCCTGCGAAATTAGGTGATGTTAAAAATATATCTGTCAACAATGTGTATATCGGTAATAAGACTCACCAATGGACAGCGATGAGAGTTGATAATATAGCTCAAGATATTTGGATTAATGATGTTGTAAATAAATCTAACAAAGCTTTAATAAATTCGGACAAGCCATCAGATTTAAAAATGACTAATATAAAATAATTTATATATTTGCTCATATACTTTATATGAGCAAATTTTTACATTTTCCAAATCTAAATGCTTTACGAGCAATTGCCGCACTGTTAGTTTTAATTCATCATGCAGAGCAATTCAAAGATGTATTTAAACTTGATAATTATTGGAACATCCCATTTATTCAAGTGATAGGAAAATTAGGCGTTGTTTTATTTTTCGTTTTGAGTGGATTTTTAATCACTTATTTACTTGTTAATGAAGAAAAATTAACGAAAAAAAAGATTAATGTAAAGAGTTTTTATATTCGACGAATTCTTAGAATTTGGCCATTGTATTATTTGATTATTTTCCTATCCTACTTTATATTTCCCTATTTAGATATTTTATCTGTAGATAATATTTCAACCGAAATATTATCTATAAAAACTTTTCTACTATATATTTTCATGCTTCCGAATATGGTTTTATCAAACTTTGGAGTTGTTCCATACGCATCACAAGCATGGTCTATTGGTACAGAAGAGCAGTTTTATTTAATATGGCCGCTGTTATTTATTTTGTTTCGAAAAAACAAAATGTTATTAATGCTTTCTGTTATAATAGGATATATAGGAGTTAAATATTATTTAACCATAAATCCTAAAAATCCTTTTGGAATTAACTTGCTGGCATTCTGGAATACTTTTAATATAGATTGCATGGCTATTGGAGGATTAACGGCTATTTTAAGTTTTAGAAATTCAAAAATTTTGAAGTATGTTAATAATAATTATGTATTTTATTTAATAGCATTAATCGTAATTTTATTAATGATTTTCGGTGTTAATTTTGGTTTCTTTCATTATGAAATTTACGCCATTTTATTTGCTATAATCATTTTGAATTTAGCGACAAATAAAGCTTTGGCGACTATTTTAGAGAATAAGATATTTAATTATTTAGGAGGTATTTCATACGGCATTTATATGTATCATTCAATAGCAATAGTGATTGCAATTAAGCTTTCAATGAATTTTAATATAGGACTTATCATCTATCCAATAGCTATTTTATTGACAATATTTTTTTCTCATGTTTCTTATAAATATTTGGAAAAACCTTTTTTAAAATTGAAGAACAAATTCTCATAAAAAAAACCACTCTTCGGAGTGGTTTTTTTATGTAAAATAGTGTCAGCACTTCCCTACTCTATAGATAAGATATTTGAGTATTAAACATTTACTCAAATATCTTTTTTCATGAAAACGATTTTATCATTTATACTCCTACAAATCATCACAATTGCAGATGGCTCCGTAAAGGAGAAATTACTCTCATCATCTATTATCGCCTTTATTACAGCGCCTTTGGTATTTATTTTCGATAAATTATCTGTTTGGACCATCGAAAATTCTATTTATGTAACTATTGTTTGTGGAGCAATTCTTATTGATTGGGTTTTTGGTTCAATCAAACATCTATTTTTCACACGAACTTTTAATTGGAAATACAATGCATTAGGATTAGTACTAAAAGGATCATTAGTTGTAGGCGGGATATTTTTATTTGAAAGTCTACATTATATCCTACAAGACCTCACATTCATCGAACAAATGCTAAAAATCGTAACCAGATTAGTTGTTTTTATATATCCTGCAACTTCTGCATGGAATAACATGTCAATTGTAAGCAATGGCAAATTCCCGCCTAAATCGTGGTTAGATAAAATAACCAATTTCAACAAAGATTTGGACATCACAAATTTCAAATCCAAAAATAAAGAAGAATGAAACCAAAAATCACAGAACAAGACTACATAGATGCAGCTAAAACATTGAATGTAGAAATTGCAATGGTAAAAGCTTTTGCAAAAAAAGAAGCGAGATCTTCTGGATTTATTACAGCTACAGAACCTCGTATTTTGTTTGAAAGACACAAATTTCATAATAAAACAGGAGGTAAATTTTCGAAAGATCATCCTGATATTTCAAACAAAACACCTGGTGGTTATGGAAAAGAAGCGGATCAACACAAACGATTACAAAAAGCATCTACATTAAATAGAAATGCTGCTTTAGAATCTGCAAGTTGGGGATTATTTCAGATCATGGGCGAAAATTGGAAATCATTAGGATATCCAACTTTACAAGCGTTTATTAATGCAATGTATGAAAGTGAAGCAAAGCAATTAGATGCTTTTGTTCGATTTATCAAAGTCAATAAAATTGATGTTGATATGCGAAATAAGAATTTCAAAAACATCGCTCGAAAATACAATGGTCCTAATTACGCTATTAATAATTACGACAAAGATTTAGAAAAATACTACAAACAATTTGGCGGTAAAATATAAGATTATGCACAGAAAATATTCATTAAAAATTTTAAATCTATTTGCATTTATAGGTTTAATGATAATTGTAATCAATGGTTGCTCCATTCGAAAAACGGAAAAAGAAAAAGGACATGAAAAAATCCATTCCGAAATTTCGGAACAAACAAATTTGTCAGTAGATCAGGAACAATCAACAATTGAAAATTCTTTCATCGAAAGAAAAGACTTTTCCAATTGGTTCAATTTTGAGTACAAACCATTGTTTGACCAAAATGGTGAAATCATTCCGTTGATAATCGAACAAACAAAAAATGGACAAACAGAAAAACTCGTTATTTCTGGTGCAACTGTAACTGGAGGTCAAAACGATTCAAAACAATCCGAAGAAAAACGAACCCAAACGATTAATCGTTACATCTCAAACATTACGTACAAATCTGATATAACGTATAAATCGGTTATCAATTACAAAACAGTTCTCAAAGAAAGATTTTCGTATGGACCACAATCTATTTATATCATTTGTTTATTAGGGATTACCATTGTTTGCGCTGTTTTAGCTTTTACTGGACATTGGAACTGGATACAAAATGTATTCAATAAAATCAAAAAATACTTTTCAAAAAGTAATAAATAGTTTCAATTTAAATAAGTTTTCAAATCTATTAACGACACAAATTGTCGCAATTACAAAGTAGATTTACGATATTTAAACTCAACATACATGTTACTTGACGCCAAACAACAAAGCAAACCGCTAAATGATCTTACGAAAGAAGATAAAGACTTTATCTATCGTAATTTATTAACGCTTTTCATGGACTGGAATGGCAGTGATTCTGCTACGGACGAAAATCAGCGTGCCGACATACAAATGGCAGTCTTTTATTGCATTGGGTTATTAGATCAAGTAAAATCTAACGAAGCCGCTGAATAATCAGCGGTTTTTTTGTGTCAGCTTCTAATCGCTGTTTTCATCGGAAATTTAAATCAAAAACGTATGAAAACGGAGATTCTAAATATTATCAAACATCCAACTTTGGATCACCCAGAGAAATTCAATCAATTGTTTGATTTCTACAAAAAAAATCCATCAAAGGATCGCAACTTCGAATCTAATTTTAATCGTATTGGATTCACCGAACATCAATTTTCTAAACTGATTTACGAAGTAAAAAAAGTCTACAAAATTTCTGATTTAGAAGTGGTGCAACACGAATTCAATGATAATTCTATTCGCAAACCTTGGGGATTTTGCGAAACTCCAGAAGAAAAATGCAATATGAATTATTGTGACGAAAATGGTTGTCAAAATCGTACAAGACATTTAGTTGAAGATTCAGAGTTGAACGAAAATATTAATAAAGAAACTCAAAATAACGAAGTTCCTATTCGTCAAGAATTTCCATTTCTTAACCAAGAAGATTGTCCAGAAGAATTTAAAATTTTGGTCAATGATAAAATCACAGCCTATCATAAAATGGTAGCTGGTCGTGGAGCGTTAGACGATCCAAATACACCAGAAGAACAACGTGCTGAAATTGCGCAAAGCGTGGCTGATGCTGATATGTTAAATTCTTTGATTTACGATGAATTGAAACATTATCAAGATACTGGTGAAATCCTTGGAAACCACGAAATATTCGCAACACACAACCTAAAAAAAGCAATTGAGAATATGACTGCCGAACAAAAGGCGCAACGCATCGAAACGTTGAAAGGTCAAATTCGTGTAGCAAAATCTGCCTTAACAAAAGCAGAAAAGAAAAAGGATACAGAAAAAGTAACCGACCTAAAAGCTAAAATAGAAGCGTTGGAACTGGAACGAAATCTTGTGATCAAGTCTTTAGAAAAAGCAAATAATTAAATCCTGCCTGTTTAAATATCTTTTTTTACTCATTTCCAACTTTGGCGATCACCTCAAAAAAGTTGGTTTTTAAAAACCAATTCTTAATTAACATGAAACCAATATTCCAATCTATTATTATCTCTGTATTAATTTTTGTGATCATTTTCCTATTGTCAATGTTTGTTTTATGGGAACCTGACTTATCAAAATGGAAACCTGATGAAAGACTTACAACTGTATTAGTAGCTGTATTATGTAGCATGTGTTCTTTCTTGATAAGTATAACGCATATTGATGAAATCAATAATAAAAAATAGACTTTATGATTATTGAAGGAAAAGTAGTAATTAGTAATATATGCATTTCTTACTATAGTTCTAATGAACACAGAGATTTATCAGTGTTTTGTGTATCAGAAATAAAACATGATAAACAAATATTTATTCTGGATCAATTTAGTCGCATGTTTACTCCTTGTAGTATCGATGAATTACAACAAAGACATAATCAAATACTAACTGATTTAATTGAGAAATATGGAAAACACAGATTTAGAGAACCTGTCTATTTCAATCCAAAAAATAGAAGATTTTAGTCATTCTTCACAATTACCATATCCAGAAGATGTCAAACAAATGATGTTGAGAGAGGAATTTCCAAAATTAGTCCAACAACTACGAGAAGCATTCGAAAACCTAAAACCAAAAGAAAATGTCAACGCCATTCCACGAAAATCCGCTTTTCCTATCCGAGGAACAATACGAACAACTTGAAAAATTAGCAGGTGCACAATTCTCATTGCGTCGTATTGCGCAATTCTTAGATGTTAACGAAGACATCTTTATCACGTTAGCAAATACAAAAGGAACACGCGTGTACGACTGCATCAACCGTGGACGAATGGCTGTAGAATATTCTATTAACAATGCAATGATAGAAAAAGCTGCAAAAGGCGATACATCAGCAAATTTTCAGTTCGAAAAAAGCAAAGAATCTCGTAGAGTTGACGAAATAAGAAAACACTTTTTTGGATGAAAACAGAAAATATAACATTAGAGGATATTTATGATTTCATCGATTGCAAGTATGGTCCTGATGATATCATTCCAGCACATAAACAACATATTTTAAAACATCTCGAATTATTAGACAAAATTCGAGCAATGCATTTGCGTATAGAGCAATACGGTAGTGAAGATCATATCGTACAGCATTTAATTACTGCCGAAGGTTTATCGCGCTATTTAGCCAAAAAATATTACAACCAAGCTTTAGAATTTTTCTATTGTGATAATGAAATTTCTAAATCGGCATGGCGAAATATTATTGCTGATAAAATGGAACGTGGGATCAATGCAGCGATTATGGCTGCAAAAGACACGAAAGATTTTGTGGCTGCAACTAAACTTTGGATTGAAGTAGCCAAAATTCGTGAATTAGACAAAGTAGACCCACCACAACTTAATCCAGATGCTGCAGGTAGAATGTTTGCAATCTATACGTATGATCCAAAATTATTAGGATTAGAAACAATTGTCGATAAGAATTTAGTTAAAAAATTCATTGATAATCTTGAAAATGTAACTGAACGAGAAAAACAATTGGCTTATCAAGAAGCTATGTTAGAACCTTTAAAACTATTCCCTGAAAAACATGAGGACGTTCGCAAATCTGATTGATGATCCATTAGTTGAGGGGCGTTTTGCGTCCTGGATAAAAATTTTAGCTGATTTAATTGCTCCTAAAGATTTAAATATTATTTCTGGACGTGCAACTGCAAAATCTTCTGATATATTAGCTGAACGATTTATGCGAATTGCAGAAGATATGCCGCGTGCATATTTTGCATGGGTTGCTGATACCTACGAAAATGCAATTGGTAACGTACGTGATGCACTGATAGAAGGATTTAATCGGAAAGGATGGATAGAAGGTGTGCATTATGTGTTGGACGAAAGACCACCAGCACATTTCGAAAAACCATACAAGTCACCAAAAGATTTTCATCATACAATTTCTATTTACAATGGATGTTTCTGCAAAATCGTTTCATTGGCACAACCATCTTCTGCAGCAGGTAATTCCTATCAACATCTATTCGGTGACGAAGTAAAATATTTTGAAGAAAAAAAGATTGCAAAATTATTCCCTGCAATTCGCGGTGAATATTTAAATCTTGGTGATTCCATTTATTATTGTGGACATTCATTTACTACAGATATGCCAAATCCAATGCATAAAGAATATGATTGGATTTTAGAACAAGAAAAGAATATGAATGTCGAGCAAATAAAAAATATATTAGCTATTGCTCATGAATTAAATGAAGAAAAAAAACTATTATTCAAAGCTTATAAAAACAATGATAAAGTAGCAATTCGACGTATTACAAAACGAGTTTTAAAATTAACAATTGCATGGCGACGAGAACGAAAAGATTCAACATTTTTTATGATTGGTTCGACTTTAGCCAATTTACCAATTTTACAATTAGGATATTTAGAAAACTCATTAAAAACCTTGGGGATAGAAGAATTTAAAACCTCTATACTATCATTAAAACCATCTATTCCACAAGGTGCAATGTTTTACGCTTATTTAGGACCACATCATTTTTTTGATGATGGTTTACGAGAAGATTTCTTTGCAAATTATACATTGAAAGAAGAATTCAATCCTTTAGCAAAACATATCAAAAAACCATATTACGACAAAAAACAACCTGTATCTGCAGGAATGGATTTCGGAGATATGATCAGTATGGTAACAGGTCAAGAAAATAAAAATTACATTTATGCATTAAGAAATTTCTTTACCCTTCCACCAGAAAGTACAGCACAAATAGCAGCTAAATTTGTCGATTTTTATGATGGACACGAAAAACGAGTGTTGAACTTGTATTATGATCGTTCAGGAAATCAATATGAACAAGTCAATCGAGATTGGGCAACTGATGTCAAAAATTCAATAGAAGAATATTCTTCAAAAATTGGTCAAAAATGGAAAGTAAATTTGATGTCAAAAAATCAAGCGACTATCTACCAAGATGAAGAATATTATTTTATGACAAAATGGTTGAACGAAGGCATTGCAGGAATTCCAACTTTACGCATATATCGTAAATTCAACAAAGAGTTAAAATCATCATTAGAAATTACGAAAGTCATCACCAAAAAAGACCAAAAAGGAAAAACCAAAATTCATAAAAATAAAACATCCGAAAAATTAGCAATGCACCTTAGACCGATGTATTCTACCAACTTTTCAGATGCTTTTAAATATTGGATCATGCGCCGAGATTGGAGATCAACTGCAAGTTCAAGAATAAGCACTTCTACAACATTTATTGATACGGAAATCATATAAAAATTGTATCTTTACAACATAGAATTTTAATTTTAGCGGATTAAAATCTTACTAAATTTTAACCTTCAAATATGCCAGTATTTGGAGGTTTTTTTGTGCCTAAATATTTTACTTAAATTACTTAGAATAAGTCTAAACAATATACTTTTAATGTAAAAATATTCAATAATAACACTTCAAATCAAACACAAAAAAGCTAATTAACTCAAAATCAATCAAATTTGGATTTTTCAAAAAAAACAAATAATTGAGAGAGGACAAGCACACCGGCCCGCTCAGTCCTTAGATTCGACGTTGAAAGGCTCAAAAAAATTGAGAAATATGACATATCGCTTGAAACCCTTTCTATCAGAGGGATTAACGATTTTCGAAATTCTAAAATTTTACTTTTTTCTTAAAAAATATAAAAAATTACATTAAATTAATAATACAAATACTCTGAAACCCTTTCTATCAGAGGGTTTAAAATAAATTTCAATCATACTGATATAAACTTGTGTCAATAATCTTGTGTCAATACCATGCGATATTTGATTATGAACATTCATTACATGACAGCTATACGTAGGATGAAACAATTCACATATCATGAAATAGAATTCAGTATTGAATTCATAACGTTGAAAGGTGAAAGAAAAGTTATCCAACGTGCAGCATTAAATAAAAGCTATCGAAATGATCAATCTAAAAAAGCAAAGTTTTTAGTTGCTTATAAAGATTTAGATACCAATGAGAATAGACAATTCCATCGTTCATTGTTAATGAAGTTCAACGAAGCAAACGTTTACTTATGATACATACATTAGAACACGAAGATGCATTGTTGATGTACAATGACATGGGTGCGGTAACATTCTCTACTATGAATGATCCTCGTGGTGAATCTCCAAAGGATGTTCTCACCAAAGATTCTTTGGAATGGAATAACTCATTACTTCAATTAGAAGATTATTACATCTATCAATATGGCGATGGAAATAATCTACCAACTGTTATTCGTGATATTATTCAAAACAATTACATCGCTCCTGGTTTACTGTCAAAGAAGAAAAATCTTTTATGGGGACAAGGTCCACGATTATATCGAGAAGTATTTGATGGCAACGAACTAATAAGAGAATGGACAACAGATAAAGAGATCAATCATTGGTTAGATCATATTGATGCAAATACTGAAATCAATAAGTTAGCAACTGATTACAACCACATGGAAGCGTGTGTATCGAAGTATGAATTGAATAAAGGTAGTTTGTTCGGTAATTCATTTATTACATCTATTGATCACATTCCAATTAATAAAGCACGCAAAGGTTTATTAACAACACGTTATTTAGCTGGTGAAAAAGAACCTACACATTGTGTCGTTTCAGAATCATTTGCCAATCAATATCACAACGATTCTACAGCCAAAGTATATAATCTTTACAATCGAAAAAATCCTTTTGCATCTAAAAATAGTATTGTTTATTCCAACGAATATACATTTGGAATTGACATTTATACTGTTCCAGATATCTTTGGTTCGTTAGAATGGCTAAAGACATCTACTGCTACACCACTTATCTTACAAGCATTTACTAAAAATTCAATCAATCTAAAATTTCATGTACAATCACCACAGAAATACTGGGATGACAAAGAAAAAAAGTTAAAAGATTATTGCGATGTTAAAGGTATCGAGTATAAAGATTCGATGTTGCAAGAATATCGAAGAAAATTATTCCAACAAATTACAACAGTTCTTTCAGGTGCCGACAATTCTGGTAAGATGTGGCATACCATTAAACTTTACGATGATAACGGAAATGATTTAAAAGAATTTGGCTGGGAAATAAAAGCCATTGATCAGAATGTAAAAGATTTTATATCGGCACAAATTGCAGTTTCTCAACGTGCCGATTATGCGGTTGGTTCAGGAATTGGAATTCATTCAGCTTTAGGAAACATTTCGCAAACAGGTAAATCAGATTCAGGAAGCGAACAATTATACGCGCACCAAACGCATTTAAACACGAATGTTACGATTCCTGAAATGATTACTCTAAAAGCTTACAACGAAGCTATTCGAGCAAATTTCCCTGGTACAGATTTACGATTAGGTTTTTATCATGTAGGCGTAAAACGTCAACAAGAAATCACTCCATCAGAACGAATGATTAATAAATAATCTTATGAAATTACTATTCAACAATAGCGAAGAATTAAAACAATATCTACCTTATATTGATTCAGATATTACGTTCGAAAATATCATTTTAGATGCCAATGCGGCAACTAAAAATATCATCAAATTAATTGGTCAGAAATTATACGATAACATTTTCGAATTCAAAGAAGTTTATGAGCAACAGGAATTAGTCACAGCAGTTGCCTATCCTATTGCTGTCGATGCTTATCGTAATTATGTTATCAATAATGATGTTGCACATACCAATTCAGGTCGTAGAATGAGAGTTTCAGAACATGAAAAGCAAGCATTCGAATGGATGATAGATCGTGACAACAAACAATTAGAAAAACGCTATTACAAAGCCTTAGATAATTTGATTGAAGTTTTAGACAAAAAGAATCCTATCATTGAAAATGAAATTAAATGGAAAAATTCAGAAGAATATAAAAAAACATTCTATCCATTATTCAGAACTACAGAAGAATTCAACGAATATTTCGAAATCGAATCACGCTACTTATTAATCAAATTAATACCAGGAATTAAGAAATGTATACAAGAAGAAATCATTCCAAGGTTTACAAGTTCTAAATGGTCCGAATATTTCGAAGCCTTAAAATCGAACCAATCTGTACCAAATAAAACAATTCTGTATCATGTAAAAGCAGCATGTGCTTATTATGCTTTGTCATGGGCTTCTACTCGACTTTCAGCAACTATTTTCCCAGAAGGAATTTTACAAAATTTTGTAGCTGAAAATCAAACTTCACAAGCAAAAAAAGTACCTGAAACCAATCAATTTGGAGTGTTGAAAGTTGCTTTTGAAAAAGATTATAAAATAGAACTTTCTAAAATCGAAAGTCTTTTAAAACCAAAACCAATCAAAACAAATGAGTGCATCGATTACGATTTTGGCATGAATGAAAATGATAAAATAATTGATATTTAAGATGAAAGAAATTTATTTTGGACACGAGAAAAAAGTTTATTTTCCAGAAAACTTAAACGAATGTAATTCGCGAGAATATATTGACATTTGTCGATTAGCTTATGCGTTTCACACCAGACAAATTGATTGGAATCAATTCTTAGCTAACGCTGTTTATGCAATTTTAAACGTAAAACCTACCAAGAAAATCAGAACGGCTGCAGAAGATTTGGACCATTGGAATAACATTGCTTATTTATCACAATTTGTCGAATCATTTTTTGAAATTGATCGCGAAACAAATTCCGTTCAATTAATCAATCATTTGGGTGAACGTAAAATCACAAATTTCCGTTATTGGGTGACGAATTATCATGCACCTTTAGATGGTTTTATCAAAAATACATACGGACAATGGGAAGATGCAGTCGAAATTATATTAGACCATTTTCAATACTCAGACGAAGACAATATGTACAAAGTTTTGGCAATCTTTTTCTTGCCAAAAAACGAAAAGTACAATAAAGAAACTTCATTAAAACGTGTAGAGAAATTCAAACACATTGATATTGGAATTGTGTACGGATTCTTCCTTCATGTTACAGCATTTATGAATTATCTAAATTCTGCATCCGTATTCATTTCGGGTCAAGAAATTGACTTATCTATCATCTTTGATAATGAACTAAATTCTTACGAATCGCCACGTCCAGGTATTGGAATAAAAGCCACAGCATACATGATGGCAGAATCTGGTGTATTTGGCAATTACGAACACGTACGAAATTCTAATTTATGGGATGTTTTAGTTCGTATGTACGATGTAACGAAAAAGGCTATCGATTTACAAGATCAACAAAAACAACAATCTTCATCATGATAAATATTGGACGATTATATGAATTTGGAATTGAAATTCAGCACGCAAATTTGGGGGTAAATTCCTTTAAAATGACACAAGACGAATCAGAAGTTGTGGCAAACTTACAATCTCACAAAGTAACAGATAATCATTTGTTAGTGATTATGATTCCTTCTATTGATAGTAAAAAATCTGATTCTGTAGATAATGTTCAGTTTCGGAACTTGATGCAGTTTTTAGTTTTGGAAAAACGTGATCCTAAGTTGCCAAAAAACAACCAGGAAGATATGTTCATTTACAAGCGAACGCAAGAAACCTTGAATAATATCTTAGAATACTTTTTCCAACATTTTGATGATGATGATTCTAATTGCGAAATGTTCAGAAAGTTAGATGTATCATCCTTCGAAATTGATCCAGTAAAAGGCGTTAGCGATTGTTTTGGTTGGAGTTGGTCCTTTAATTTCTAATCGATGAATCTTATCGAAAAGCGTAGAGATAACGCAGATCATATTCTCAAAAAACGATTTATAAAACGTGTATTGTCAACAGAAGGAAATTCTATTCTGAAAATGCAACGAGATCGTATACGTGAAAATGATTTTAAAAATCCCAACTTCGATAATTTATCATTAGAAGTTTCTGATTTTCGTGCTACAATCTCATTGGTAAAATTGCACCGATTTGTAGATATGAAAACGCGAAAATCCAAGAATGGAATCGTCAAAAAGAAAAATTATCCTATTTACAACAAAATAATCTTTGGACACTTAAACAACATCATCAAAGAAATTTCATTTGGTTACACAGATACTGTTATAGAAGAAATGAAGAAATTGGAAAATAATTTATAAAGTTTATATCTTCTTTTTGAAGAATTTTTATCATATTTTGCTTAAAACCTAATTATTGCCGTAATTAGGTTTTTCTTTTTTACGGAAAACCATAATTTGATATTGATTTTATTCTTTACTTTTATTGAATTTTAAAATTTAATTTATGGATTTAAAAAATATTCAGAAAATCGTAATATAGAATTACCTCATAATTACAATGAGGAAGATTTTTATAATCATATTTTTAAATTAACATATGCAAATACATAAATTTTATTTTGAGATTTGAAATACCTTTACTAAGTTTGCGATACCAATAGTTATATATCGTAATCAAATGAAAAAAAATCTTAAAAATATTATGGCAGGCGTATGGGTGCAAGTCCCAAGACTTCATAGCGATATGACTGTTGGTAGCGACCTGCCTATTTTATTAATTAACAATACCAACAGTTATGTCAAAATCAAACAACAACAAATTAACTCCAGATCAACAAAGAGTTAAAAACCAAGCTTTAATTTTAGAACAAGAAATTTTAGGAACTTTCCTAAATATTCTTACAAATGCAGATGATCATGCAAATGTCATGAAACGCATTCAGCAAGATTTTATTGGTTATTTCGAAACTGGTGATTACAATTACCTACGAGATGGAAATATTATTTTAACAGAAATACAAAGTGTTTTCAATTCGTTGTCATTAGCTTCGCCAGAAGCATTAGAAATAATTCGCCAAAACAATAAACATAGAATAGATAAAGTATCACATCTACTACATGTATAAAATATAAAACGCCCTTTTTTGGGCGTTTTATTAATTTTTAATTATTAAAGTTCTATCACTCATTAATGAATTTAGAAAATTATCTTGAAAGTCATAAGGTATTCCTATTTTATAATAAAATTCATATAAAAATGCTTCATCATTAATAAAATCTTTTGATTTACTGTTATATTCTAGTAATAGCAAACAATGAAAATATAAAATAATAAATTCCTCCTTTAGAATAAATAATTTTAATATTTGATAATATTTTTCACCAAATTTATTTTCATCAACATATTTAAATATAAAAAATAAATTTGTTTTCATTTCTTTCAATATTCTTAAACTATGTTCATCTTCATATTTTTTATTAACATATTTTATATATTCATTCTTATCCATACCATCAGCATCTAAATGATAGGACTCAAATATTGCTTTAAAATGATTTAAATAATATTTAAATTGGTTGTCATATTTAGCATTTAAAACTGGATTATCTCCAAACACATAACTTTTGCTTTGTTCTCTATAAAGTTCTAAATATTTAATTAAATGATTATAAAAATCATTTTCAGCTTCTTTATCATTTATTTTATCTATTTCTTCTTGTTGCTTATTAATACTGTAAATTAAAAACAATGTACTTGTAAAAGTTAGTAAACTCCCAAAAAGTCCACCAACAAAACTTCCAAAATGATCTAATATTTGTGTATCAATTCTACAACTAAATCCTGTTTTTCCTAAAAATAATAAAACAGTAATAACAAATGCAATACCTGATACTATCAATATCAAAAATGCAAATTCCTTAAAAAAATTGTTCTTCCTTTTCATGCTTAAGTAAGGTATTATTCAAGTTACAATACATCCTTTATTCAGCGTTTTTTGGTAATAAATATTTATAAGTTTTATTTGTTCTACCATTATAAGTAAACTTATCTTTTATTAAAATTTCATCTATTAAATTTACTTTTTCAGTATCAGAAATTGAATTCTTTAATATTATATCTTGTATACTTGAAATATCATTAAATAAATCTAATATTCTATTCATGTTAGTTTCATGATTAGTGAAAATATAATTCCCATTTCCATCTTTTCCTGTTAAAATATTATTATCTGTATTAGCTAAATTATCAGCTTGAAATTCTTTAAAGAAACATTGGATTAACAGTGTAGTTAGTTTAGTTATATCTGCAATAAGTTCATTGATAAAATCTTTATTCTCAAAATAAAAATTAAGATAATAAGTTATTTTATTTATTTCTACTATATCAGAATGAGCATAGAAATTATCTCTTAAAGCTTCTAATTGCTCCTTAAAATTTTTATATTTATTATTAAATTTTGGACTTAACTCTAAAAACTGATTATAATATATGTTCTCAATAAATTGCGACTCCTCTTTGCAGATTTCCAATATATTATAACTTTTTTCTAAACTTGATCTTTCTTTTTTTGATAATATTTTAAATAAGTTAATTAAAGTGAATTGACTATGAATTATTAAATGTTCTTTTAAAATATTCAAATAATAATTATTTGCTTCAAAATCTTCTACAATAAAATGCTTATTTTCACTAAAATATAAAAATCCATCTTGAATAAATTTATTTGATTCAATAATTTCATTTAATATATGATTCAATATTTTAATTTTTTTAGGGAATTTACCTATTTCTTCTTTTTTATTCATATCGATTAATGCGTCAGTAATCTTCAAATATAATGAAATTAAATTGCCTTCAAATACTACAAAATGAAGGTATTATTCGAATTACAAAATGGCCTTTGGGCATTCGATTTACATAGCGCAAAATATTACTCAAAAATAGCTTCTCAATTCTTAGAAGGACAATTCAATGCCAAAACGTTTGGAGAAAAACCTGAAGCCGTTAGCTATTTAGCCAACGAATTTGGCGAACAAATCACCAAAGAAAACAACAAGCAAAATTCTACCTATGCGGTTGTTGAATTAATTGGTCCAGTAACGTTATATGATACATGTTACAATTATGGTGCTGAAAGTATCGCAAATCGCCTAAATAAATACAACAACGACGATTCTGTGAAAGGAATTATCTTAAAAACAAATACACCTGGGGGAGCTGTGGCCGCAATCAATCCATTTATTGAGTTTGCAGCCAAAAAGAAAAAACCAGTTGTAGCCTTGTGCGATCAAGCCTTATCGTTGGGTGAATGGGCAACAGATGTTGTGGCAGATTATAAAATGGCATCCAATAACATTAGTGCGCGCTTTGGTTCTATCGGTGTTGTGGCGAATTTCTACAATTATGCAAAAGCATTAGAATTAGCTGGTATCGAAGAACACGAAGTCTATGCGGACGAATCCGATTACAAGAACAAAGCAATTTTAGAAGCGTTGAACGGAGATTACAATCTAATCAAAGCAGAATACCTAAATCCTTTGGCAATTCAATTTCAGAATGCTGTAAAAGCTTCTCGACCAAATTTAGATCAGTCAGTAGAAGGAATTCTAAACGGACGAACATTCAACGCAGACGATGCAAAAAAATATGGCTTAATAGATAGCATTGGAACGATGCAAGATGCTATTGAAATGATTGATGTGCTTTTCGAAACAAAATATAATAATTAATAATCAAATCCTTTATTCCCATGAAATTTAATTGGATCAAAATGAAATCTGCTTCTGAATGGTTAAAGAAAACTTTAGCCATCGAAAAAATAGAAGTAAAAGATAACGAAATCGTTTTGTCGCAAGATCAACGCGAAAAAATCGAAGAAAAATTAGGTGCTGAACGATCGGCAATCTTATTCGATAAAATGAATGCTGAACTTAAAAATTCTGAACAAGCAACACAAGCGGCGACAGAATTAGCAGCAGTTTTAGCAGAAATCAATGCAGATATTAATGCAACAGACGAAGGTGCTGAAAATGCAGAAGCAACCGATACACCAATCGAAGCACAAGCAACAGCAACTATCAGACGTTTACAAACAGAAAATGCACAAATGTCATCTCAACCTATCGGAGATTCTCCAGAAGCAATTTATCAACATGCTGTTAATTTAGCACCTTATGGAGCAAATGCATTACCGCGCCATACAGCAACTCATTTATTTGGAGAAAATGTCGATTACCAAGCGATCGCAAATCGTCCATGGAATCAACGTGCATTAAGTGGTTCAGCATCTGCAACGGAATGGAACAAAGATAATATTCCAGTATTACAAGGCGATTTAGAACATTTCGTTCGTCAAAATCCAACTGTTTTAGTTACGTTCTTTAACGAGTTCGAAGGTTTACCTGCAGAATGGAGTTCTACACCAGGTGTTAAAGATCGTATCACAACAGCATCTATCACATTTGGCGAAGTAACACAAGCACGTTCTAACACGTGGGGTGCAAAAGGCGGGTTCAAAATTTCAGTTGAAGTTGGTCAAGTTTTCGCTAAGAAAATCGATTTAGAATTTTCAGGAACAAAACTTCAAACCTTAGAAAATACATGGTTAGCAAACATTCATAACATGAGTGGTTCGCATCCTTGGAAAATGTCGTTCATCGGTTGGATTCTTTCAGAAGCAATCAAACAACGCATGTTAGAGGATAGAAATGCACAAATCAATGGTATTTATGTTCCTACACCAGATAATAGAATAGGTAATGCAGTGAATGCACAAGATGGATTATTAATTCAATTGTACAGAGCATTACATACGAGAAAAATCTTACGTGCATTTGCGTTAGGTGCTCCAACAGTAGAAAATATTGTCGATTATGTTGATAGATTAATTTCGTTAGTTCCAGAAGAATATATAAAACTTCAAGGTTTAGAAATTGGAATGGCTGCGAAATGGAAATTAGCTTATCAACAAGCATTGGGAAGTTCGCAAGTTGTAGTTTACGAGAAAGATCGTGGCATCTTCAAATCAACAATTGAGCATGTAAAAGATAGACCAAATATCAAATTGCAAGCGGTTCCAGATATGGTAAATTCTGATTTCATGTACTTAACTTTATCAAAGAATATTGATCAGTTAAGCGACTTACCAGAAGAAGCAAATCAATTTACAATTGGTCACGATAAACGTGATACTTGGGCGTTTGCAGATTACAAAATTGGTATTCGTTTACAATACATTGGAATTAAGCTTTCTAAAGTACATGCAAACAAATATGCAGATCAAGTAGTCTTTACGAACGACATGCCAATCTTTGGTCAAGATGTTTCTTTCCCTGCGTACGACAACGAATCTGGTGTTTTAAAAATGTACTACACTCACGCCAAAATTGATAAAGAGTTCAAAACGGATATTTCTGAAATTTCCGATGTTCAACCAGGACAAATTATCAAAATTACAGGTAACACAGGATTAGGTGTAGATGCAAAAGTTGTTAATGGTGCTGATATCGAGTTAACTTCTGATTTCAGTTTAAAATCAGGCGGTACATTAACATTAATCGTACAAGCTGATGGTAAATTGAAGGAATTGAAACGTACAGAATCTGCACCAACAATTTCGGACAAAGTAACATTTGACAATACAGCAATTGATGCAGCCAATGCAACAGAATTTGTATTTGATGGTGCCGAAGCTAAAGCATTAGGACAAATCATCAACGGTGTAGAAGGTAAACAAATTACAATTTACGGAAATGATACAGCAGAATTGACTGTTTCTAAAAACGAACAAATTGCAATTTCAGCAAATGTGGTGCTAAAAACAGCTGATGACTTTATCACATTAGCATTTGTTGAAGGTGCTTGGTATGAAGTTTCAAAACAAGTAACTCCCTAAAATCATATAAGTAACTGCTAAGGCAGTTACTTTTCTTAACGTTTAATCAAACAAAAAATATATTGACAATGCGTCCAAATTTAAATAAGCCAGAAGGTAAATCACCAGGTGGTCCTTCTAATTTCAAAAAAGAAATTATCTTAATTGCAACAGAAGATATTTTAAAATATCCAGATCGTGACGAAAACAATATCCGTATGATTGGAGATTATGTATTGAAGCCTAATGCTAAAATGCATACGTTTTACCATACAGCGGCAAAAGCAGACGGTTCATGGGAATCAACTGGAGAACCTGATGCATTTTCACGCGAACCAAAATTCGTGGCACAACATCCAGGTGATGAAATTGAAGCTTTAGAATTCTTCGAAAAATGGACTGGTGTAGATTGTGTGATCTTAATTGGTAATTGTGGTCGTCCTGGTTATAAAGTAGAAGGAACATCATGTGTACCAATGCAATTAGTTCCAAGTTTCACAGGAAATAACGACGGTACTTTCTTTACAGTAACTTTCCAAGGTGATGGTAAAACATCTCAATTCCCTGGATATTACGAAGGAAACTTAACGTTTGCTGATCCTGTAAAAGTAGCATCAAACACTGTTACAGTAGATGGTGAAGTTGGTAAAATTGTTCAATTACCTTCTGCAGATACTACAGCCGAAATTTCATTTACTGCCTTAAATAACTTAAAACACAATGATCGTGTGACGTTAATTGGTGGCGGTGGAGATGATCCATATACATTAGCAAATGGAGGAACAGGAACTGTTGTTACGTTGAAAAATGGAACATCTTGGACTTCCTTAGAAAATGCGACAATTACGCTTCGATACTTCGATGCTGGAGCAACTAATTATTTAATCGAAGAAAACAGAAAGTAATTTTTTTCATATAGTATTTTGATTGGTTTTTAAATCCACTTCTTTTTATAAGGAGTGGATTTTTTCATAACAAAAAAATCACAGAATAGCACGAATGCCCTTCTGTGATTTTGAACACCTAAATCTGTATTCAATAGAATACATTACTTAAATTTACAAGTATAAAATTAAATAATCGGTTTTAAACGTTTAAAAATGAAAATAAAGAATATTATTAACGCTGATTCGACATATTATGATAGCGAAGAAGAAACTAATATTAAAGTCGTATCTCTTAATTTAATTGATTTTAATATCCGATTTAAAACTGATATAGTTCTGTATTACCATGAAGAATATTTTACACCTTATGAGAAATCAGATTTAGCAGATTATTTCATCGAAACAATTCCTGATCTCTTATTCATGGCGCATAATCCATTTTGCAATGAAATTGACGAGTGGAAATCTTGGATAAGTTGGCGAAAAGAAGAGCGTGAAAAATTATTTATTGTTTCTGAAATCGAAAGATTTAATAAGCGAAATATCGAGTATTGTCCAATCGGAATCACAGACGTACAAGAAACAATGGATTTCGTTAAATATGAAGTTAATAAACTTATTTTACATATTTAGGCTCCCAAATTAAAATCCATTTATCACCTTTATTTTTAAGAGTAAAATCTAAATGAGATAATTCAGAACGTTTTTTATATATTTTCTTAAAATTCGCTTCTGATAAGTTTTCAACTTGAAAGAAAATCATCTTAATCTTTCCAAATTTTTCTACCTTATATACGAAGTTTGACATAACATCACGTTCTTTTGTCCATGTCTGAATATTTTCACTTGATCTTGGTTCAATCCATTTTAATAATGAAAAAATTTTATCTGTATCAGAATTCGAAATCATTCGATAAATATCGCAAAATAAAATAAACAACACTCATTCAGAGTGTTTTTTTGTGTCTACACTTACCTCCTATTTCTCACCGATTTTGCAGTAAAACTGCAACATGGCAAATAAAATTCATGAAGAAGATATTCGTCTTAATATATCGGTAAATGGAAATGAAGCGCAAAAAGAAATTCACAATTTAGAAAAGCGCAACAATGAATTAAGTACTTCGATAAAAAGTGTTCAGGCTGAAATGAAGAAATATCGTACAGCCAAACAAAAAGAATCTGAAGACTATAAAAATTTACAATCTCAACTTAATAAATACAACAAAGAGCTTGATGTAAATCGAAATAAAATTTCACAATTAACATCAACTTTAAAGGTCAATGAAATGACAACACAACAGCTTAAAGCACGTGCAAAAGAACTGCAATTTGCTTTAAGTAAAATGTTGAACTCGACAGATCGAAATCGCGTGAAAGAACAATTAGCAGAAGTTAATGCTCAATTGTCTAAAATGAATGCGTTAGGTGATCAACAACGAATTACATTTAGTTCTGCATCTGGTTGGCTACAACGTTATCAAACGCATATACTTTCTGTAGCAGCAACAATTACAGGATTGACCTATTCCTTACAAAAATGGATAGATTTTTCTGCAAAATTATCAGACGCAGAAGCCGATGTAATGAAAACAACTGGTTTAACTGCTACTGAAATTCAAAAATTAAATAAACATATAAACGACTTAGATACAAGAACTTCTCGTGTAGAATTATTAAAATTAGCTGAGGAAGCTGGACGACTTGGTAAAGAAGGGATAAAAGACATTCAAGGTTTTATGGTTGTTGCCGACAAATTAAAAGTAGCCTTAGGTGATGATTTAAATGAAACTCAAATTCGAGATGTAGGTAAATTAGTCACAACCTATCGTGTAGCAACTGAAACGGGTAAGAACTTCGAAGGATCGATGGAAGCATTAGGTTCTGCAATCAATGAAGTTTCTGCATCTGGAGCCAATCAAGCTTCTTTCTTAGTAGATTATATGAATAGAATGGCTGGTGTAGCCAGTCAAGCAAAAATATCTGCCTCAGATAATATCGGTTATGCTGCAACATTTGATGAAATAGGACAATCTGCCGAAGTTTCTTCAACAGCAATGAATAAAGTCTTGTTGGATATGTTTCATGATCCGACAGAATATGCAAAGATTGCAAAAATGTCACTGCAAGATTTCAATAAATTATTGAATACTGATTCTAATGAAGCAATGATTAAATTCTTAGAAGGATTAAATGGTTCAGAAGCTGGATTGCAAGCCATGACACAAAAAATGGATGAATTAGATGCTGGAGGAACACGTGGAGTTGCTGCCTTATCTGCATTAGCTTCTAATTTGGATATTCTAAAAGTACGTCAATTAACTTCTAATATAGCAATGCAAGAAGCGACATCTTTAACAGATGAGTTCACTATAAAAAATAACAATCTTGCAGCAGTATTAGATAAAATAAAAAATAAAGTTCAAAACTGGTTTACTTCTGACACCTTAGTTTCTTGGTTAACAACTTGTGTAACTTGGTTTGCAAAATTTATTGGTGCTGTAGAAGATACAGATCATAAAACCACAGCCTGGCGTAATAATATTATTTTACTAACAAAATTATTATTAATTCTTACAGTAGGATTAGTATCATATAACGCTGCATTAAAATTATATGCAATTTGGACAGCAAGGGCACAATCTGGTACTGCATTATATAATTTACAATTAAAAATTCAAAATGCGTTAGCAGCAATCGCAATTATTAGAACGGAAGGTTTGGCAATAGCCAAAATGTTGTTAACAGGTAATATTAAAGCTGCAATTGTTCAATTAAGATTATTAAATGCAACATTAGGTTTATCTCCTATTGGTGCTGTTACAGCTTTAGTAATGGCATTAGCAACAGCTTATGTTTTATTAAAAAATAATACAGAAGAAGCTAATGATGTCATGAACGCTTCTGTAAGAATCCAAAATGATATTGCAGAATCAACATCAGAACAAAAAAATAGAATTCAAAATTTACTTTCAGTTTTAAAAGACGAAAATGCTTCTATAGAACAAAAACAGCGTGCATTAGAATTATTAAAGAAAATTACCAATGGTTATTTAGATACTTTAACCTTAGAAAATGCGACGACAAAAGAAGGAATTTCTTTAATAAAAAGTTATATCAAACATATTGATGATTTAGCAAAGGCAAAGGCTATTGTGGCTTATAAAGCTGAGTTATATACTACTCAACTAAAAAACAATACAAAAATCACAGCCTTAGAAACTGAAAAGAAAAATACAAAGGACACTGGTTCTGGTTACGGTTCTGATGGAAAATTCTTTGGATTTGATGTTGGACGAAATCAAAAAGTAATTCAATCAGAAATTGATGAAGCGAAGAAAAGTAATCAACAAGTTACTAATCAAATTAATGTATTGAATTCTGATCAAGAAAAACAAATTGAAACTGTACGAAAAAGGTTATCTAAATCATCAAGTTTATTAAAAAAACTCAATAAAAATTCTAAAGAATATAAACAAGAATTAGCAAAACAAAAAGCAGATAATGATATTCTAAATTCATTAATTGGAATAGATGATTCTGCAACAACAACTTCTACATCAACAGATTTCAATCATCCTAATGATAAAAAAGGTGATAAAGAAGTAGAAAAAGCTCGTAAAAAAAGAGAACGAGACGCTGAAAAAGCAAAAAATGATGCAGAAAAATCACGTGAAAAAGAAAAAGCAAATCGTGATAAATATTTCGAAGAATTAAAAAAAGATACTATAAAAAATCAAGAAGAAATCTTAAAAATTCAACGTGAATATGAAGATTTAGATTTGGCAAGTATTGAAGATAAATTTGAACGTGAGCGAGCAATTCTTAGCGTTGAAAATCAACGTAAAATGAATGATTTACGTAAACAATTAATCGATGAAGAAACTTTAAAAACATTAGATAATCAAAAAGCTTCTGCAACTAATAAAGGCGATACAGAATTGGTTAAAAGTATCGAAACTATGAAGCAGACGTATTTGATTAAAAATCAAGAAATCAATAATTTATTAACTCAACAACAATTAAAATATTCTGAAGAGTTGTTAAAAATTGGTAGAGAATATCAACTTTCTGAAATAGATCTTTTAATCAAATCTTCTAATGACAAAATAACAGAACAAAAGCGTTTACAAACAGCTGAATTGGCAACTATATCATCTGTAGAAGATGCCAAAGAAATTCTGAAACGTTCGCTGAACGACAAAGAATTAAAGAATATTAAAACGTGGCAAGATGCAAAAACAGCCTTAGATAAACAATATGAAGCTGAAACATTAGCGGCACAACAAAAATTCTTAGAAGAACAATTAAGTCAATTACAAGCCATTTCACAAGGTTCGACAGATGCTGGAATAGATTTTAATTTACTTACTCCAGAACAACAAGAAGTTATTTCGCAACAAGTTGAAGATTTAAAAAATAAAATCAATGAATTAATCATTGCAAAAAATCAACTGAAAGGCGAACAAACAGATAAAGAAAATCCGAACGGTGATAAAAGTGAAGGTTTACAAAAAGCTTCTGGAGGATCTACAGATATTTTTGGAATGAATGCCAATGATTGGCAAACGTTATTTGATAACCTTGACGAAGGTAAATTAAAATTTGAAGATGTCGCAAATGTAATTGGCTTAATGGTTAATATGTATTCGCAATATGCTCAAATGGTTGCTGCATCTGAAAATAAATCATTACAAAAATTTGAAGAAAACAACAACAAACGAAAAGATTCCTTACAAAAACAATTAGATCAAGGTTTTATTTCACAAGCAACTTATAATGCAGAAGTTCAGAAATTAGACGATGCATACAATAAGAGAAAAGCTGAAATAGAATATAAGCAAGCAAAACGCGAAAAACAAATGGCATTAGTTTCTGCGATAATGAATACAGCAGCAGCAGTAACAGAAGCTTTGCCAAACTGGGTTTTAGCTGGTATCGTTGGTGCTTTGGGAGCGATACAAGTCGGTATGATTTTAAAACAGCCATTACCATCAAAAGGTTTTGAAGATGGTTACATCAACATTCAAAGAGAACAAGATGGTAAGAATTTCAGAGCCAAAAAAGGAGGTGTAGCAAAGTCTGGTTTAGTATCAAAACCTACTCATTTCTTAGCTGGTGAACAAGGTCAGTTTTTCCCTGAGATGATAATTTCGGGACCACAATGGAAAGGATTTTCACCAGCTTTAAAAACTGCAGTTTTAAATGAAGTAAATGGAATCAAATCACCAGGATATGAAGGTGGAACTATGCCCGATATTGCGTCAATGCAAAATCCTGAAATCATTGCGTTATTGTCTGCAAATTTTGAATTGTTAAGTGATTTAAAAACAAACGGAATTCAAGCCCATTTAGTGAACGACATGCGTTTTCAACAAAAAATGAGCGATGGAAATAAAAAATACCAACAATTCATTTCAAAAACTAAAATGTAATGGCAGTTATAATTGACGGTGGCGAAGTAACATATTACATCAACATTACACCTTCTAATCTCAGTTTTCATCAAGCAAATAATGTACCTACAAGTAAAACTGTAAGTGTAGCAACTTCACAATCGGCATTAGAGCAAGATTTCTATAATTATAGAATTTCGTTAGAATGTTCAACCAATCAATATGGTTTTGATTTATTTGAAATTGATGGTGAAAAAACGATTGAAAACGGTGGAGGAAGCGGTTGGGCTGATAATGTAACGATTAAAATAAAAGATTTAACTAATGTTCCAAATGGATATTACACAGGTCTTTTTTATGTTTCAATTTCAAGACAAAAAGATGCTGAACCTTGGACAATTGTTCAAACTCAACAAATAAACTTATCGTTATCTGTAGCTTTACCAACTTCCTATAATTTCTCAATTAATAAGGAATCAGATGCTATTCATTACGTTCGACAAAACAATTCATCTACAAAAAGTACTGTAGCAATTGTAAGTGATACAGACTATGTGGTGAATGGACCAGCATACATAGAGGTAAATGGTGAAAAATTACCAAAAACATTTCCTGCAGGAAATAGACAGTTGGTATTTTCAGCAGCAGATTCCAATCAATTGGAATATGGATTAAATGTAGCTTCAATTTCGTTTCAGAAAGTAAATCTAAATTTAGCAACATTTGTACTAAATGTTCTTCAAACAAATACCAACGATTTAGAAATTAGTACTAATCACTTAGAATTTTCACATTTAGAATCTGAACAAAAAAGTGATTGGCAAAAGTTTGTCGTTTATACACCAAATCCAACGGCAATTTCAAAACCAGAATGGATAGAATTACAATTAGTCACAGAACAAAATAATGTAAAAACATATCAAGTAAGATCAATTTCAGATAGTACGATTTCTGTTGGTAATTATACCGGGCAAATCAAATTTAATGATACATCAAAAGAAGCAACGATTAATGTTGATTTTGAGTTGTACAGTTATTGGAATTCTAATTACAACAAAGACATTCATTTTTCATTAGATAACGAATCGTTAACATTTTCAGCCTATAAAAGAGATGAAAATAATTATATCAATATTATTCTTAAAGCTTCTATTTTCAATAACAAAGGAAAGGTAATTACGATTGAAGAATCTTTGAATTTCTATTTTAATAACAATAAAACGACATTTGATTTAGGGCAATATATCCATGATTATTTTCTATTATATGAGGATCAGATTTCTGATTTAGAAGTTACAAAATCAAGATTTCAGAAAAAACGTATGTATGATTTTGCACGTGTTGATTTAAAAATTACGGAGAAAAATTACACTACAAAAGAAGATGTTTTTTGGTACGACATTCCAACGCAAATTTTTATGAAAGGACATCGACCAAAAACATTGACAAATCAAAATATAGGTTTTTTAGGAAATCACATCAACAAAACTTTACGTGCAACAAAAAATGGAAAAACGGTATTAAATTATTTGTATCACAAAACAGATGCAATTAAAATTTATATCAATTCAGTTGTTCAAAGTCTACCAATTCCAATTATTCAGAATGCAAAGCTTTCTATTTTTAGTTTGTATGTTGATTTTCATACTCTCAATTGTGAAGTTGGTGACATGGTCGAATTTCAATTAGGTAATCAAGTGGTTCGATACCAAATTTTTCCTGAACAAAATCAATCTAATTTTATTGCTTTCATTGATTATTGGGGATTATTGAAAATTTTTGAAGCAACAGGCGAATATACTTTTCCAATTGCTATGGATTACACAACTTATTCTCCAGCAAAAGGAAAATTAAAAAATGTTGCTGTAACACGTTCCAATACTCTAACGGTAAATACAGGATTAATTACACATGATGACATCGAGGTGATAAATGAAATATTAGCATCGCCAAAATGTTGGTTTATTCAAGGTGAAGAAATCACCGAAATAATTCCAAAAACAGAAAAATTAGAGTTGTACGATAGCGAAAACGAATTGTTTGGCTATGATATAGAATTTCATATTAATCCAGAAAGTTATGATAAGAGTTACAGAAGTTGAGGGTGATTTTTTTATTGATTTAACGAAACGTAAAATTCAATTTACAGAAGAAAACAACTGGTTTACGTCTAATCTTGTTTCAGCTTACACATTACCAGAAAAATTACCTTATGATATTCATCCGTTTTTTTTGAAATATAAATCAAACAATGCAGAAGAATATCAAGTTAGATATGATGTAATTGTAAATTTGAACAATGATATATTCCCAGCACGATTCGAAATATTGTCGTTGGATAATAATTTCTTTTCGTTTTCTATTTTCTATGGTCAAGAAAATTTTCCTAACTGGGATAAAAAACTCAGCGATTTAAAATTTGATACAATTACAGTTGATAACATTAGAAATCATGCAACAGAAATCAATGCTAAATTTTATCCAGAAGCAAAATATTATTTTCCATTGATTCATTCGGACCAATACAAATCATCTGATATTAATTTTGCTAACTTTTCAGGATCAACCAATTTAAGATTAGACGGTTCATGGGTAGAAAATGAAATTGACGATGTAAATAATATTGTATATAACCGAACGATTATTCGCCCTTACTTATATTGGCTTTTTGTTTTAGAAGAAATTATAAAACAAGCTGGCTATCGATTAGAAGGTGATATTTACAACCTCGAAAAACTTCAAAAATTAATTTTAATCACAGGGAAAAAATTCGAGTTAAAAGATCGTCCAGAAACAATTGATTGGAATGTAGGGATTGAAAGTTACATTCGTGAAGGTTTTCGACATCGGTTGGGAAAAGGTTGGCAATACGGAAGATGGGATGCAGAACAAGAAATCAATTTTTTTGGGCAATTTAGATTAAATGGTATAATTCATAATTGGGGCAGAAAACATCATCATACAAGTGCATTTATTTATTTAGACGATCAATTGATTTGGTCAAAATCTGGTCGTAATAGTTACAATGTAGATTTTGTTTTTAAGACAAAAAAAGAAGGTTCTAAACTAAGAATATTAGCGTATGATTATCAACGCGATTCGGAGAAAACAGAAATAAAAATCACACCTATTGAGATATACGATGAAAATGGTGAAGTAATCAATTATTCAGTAGATTCAAATGTTATTGATTTAAAAAATGCGTTGCCAGATACAACGCAAGGTGCTTTTATTACAACGACAATAAATTGGTTCAATGTAGATTTTACTGTTAGAAATGACGGTGTAGTCACAATGAATTTAAAAGAGAAATATTTACGCTCAAAAAAAGATCCTGACGATTGGACATTTACCGAAGTTGATGAAATTGAACGAACAACCAATTTGGGGGATACTTTCTTAATTAAATTCAAAAATTCAGATGATGAAACATATCCATTACTCCAGACATTTGTTACACAAGATGGATATTACACCGAAAATTTCATTGTTAATGATAATACGACAACAATTGATATAGATGTAACTCCATTACCATTAATTATGCGTAATAATCAAATGTCAAGTTTTATTTACAAAGATGATGATAGTAATATTTATGCTGCAATTAGAAGTAATGATCCTACTAATAATCAAACATTAGAAATGATTGATTTTCTAACGCCAGCAATTACAGAAGAATTTTATAAAACCTGGTTAAGATTCAGAATTCAAACAGTGGAATACAATTGGGATTTTCAGACAAGAACACGATATCTTAATCCATTCGATATTAAGCGTGAAAAATATTGTTATGGAAATTATCATTTCATCAAAAAAATTCAACGTGATATCGAAAATGGTGTAGAAGAAATCAATGTTGAATCATTAATCCTGAGATAAAAAAGTGGGCTTATTGCCCACTTCCTACTGAATATAAATTTGATAATTTATGTATATGATCATCATTTTCCATATTCGTCATATGTACATAAATTTGAGTTGTTGAAATTTCTTTATGACCTAATAAAAGCATCAATCGCATTACATTACCATTTGTTCGCATATAATTTGTCGCAAAAGTATGTCGCCCTATATGAAAAGAAATTCTTTTATTAAATTCTAATATTTTAGCAGCTTCTTTCAAATACTTCAACCAACTTTGATAAGCAATTTTTCTATCCCAATTAATAGATCGTGCTAAATCTTCGGCTTCAACAGTCAATGGTATTCGCAATGGATTCTCTGTTTTTTCTTGAAAAATAACAATATATTTTTTATAGATTTTATTCAAATTAAATTCGTTCAATTCGGACCATCTCAAGCCTGTAAAGCAACTGAATAAAAATAAACCTAAACTTTGTTGTGCTGGATAAGGAAGCTTATTTTTATAATATTCGTTCAATAAAAATCTAACTTCCGAAATACTTAAATCACTTCGAGTACTTTTCAAACGTTTAGTTTTTACATCTTCTAAATCGATATTTATTTTAATACCTTTTTTAGTAGCTTTCTTTAAATACTTTTTAATTCCACGAATATTCCTTGAAATAGTATTGGTATGATTTCCTAAAGATTTACAATAGCGCGTATAATCTTCAAAGAAAACATCATTTACATCTTTGAAATAAATAACTTTTCTCCAACGTTTTAATTTTTGCAGAACATTGTAATAATAGGTATGTGTGGATTTTTTCAGCATATCTTTTTCCCGCTGAATTTGTACATCCATAAAAATAAGAAAATCAAAATTTGCATTAAAGTTAACATATTCTTCAACAAATTTTTTAGCTGTCAAAGTTTCATTATGTCCTGCATATTTATTTTTAATCTGCAATACTTTTTCCTCAATTTGATCTAATGCCTTATTTATTCCAGCATCTTCCGATGTACGAGAATTAAGCCGCTGTTTTTTCTTATTCCATTTAGTAGGATTTATAAGAATGTTAGCAATAGAAATTGTTTCTGATTTTCCAGAATGTGTGACGAATAAGTTCAATTTAACTTTTCCATCAGTCTTTCTGATGTGATTGTGAAGTTTAAAACGATAATTCATTGGACGGATTTTTTTTCGTGCCAAATCCGTTCCAATAGAATCAAATCGTTCTTGTATTTTTATGTTTCGTTCCATTTTATTTATATGTTAATCAACTGGCAATTAACAACATATAAAAATATTGAAACTCATTTGTAGACCCACAGGGATTCGAACCCCAACTAGCGGCACCAAAAACCGATGTGCTACCGTTACACCATGGGTCTGTCCATGATTATTATATAAAATTGAAAAAATTGTAGACCCACAGGGATTCGAACCCCAACTAGCGGCACCAAAAACCGATGTGCTACCGTTACACCATGGGTCTGACTACATTTTATTTCAATTTTCGCAACTTTTATTAGATAAAAAAATCTCAACAATTTTTTTATTGAGATTTAAGACATTTTGTAGACCCACAGGGATTCGAACCCCAACTAGCGGCACCAAAAACCGATGTGCTACCGTTACACCATGGGTCTATGTCTTAATTGCTGTGCAAATATAGAAAGGTTTTTTAATTCTCCAAAACTAATTTTACATGTTTTTAGCTAAAACAGACGATTGTTTTGATAATCCATTGAAAATGAATTTTAAAAAAATGTTATTTTTTTTTCTTTTTTGAAAATTATTGAAAACATTCATTTTTTAGATTCTATTTTCGAATAAATAAGTACTTAAAATTGCTTTCTTTTACATTTTTTCTTCAACAAATTCAATCGAGTTTTCTCCTAACCAATCAATTCTAACCAACGATTCAACCCTAATTCCTTGATCTATTAATCGATTTCGCCCTTCTTGAAAAGATTTTTCGATGATAAATCCCATTCCCAAAAGATTTGCTCCAGATTGTTTGATTAAATCTTTTACACCTAATGCTGCATTTCCATTTGCTAAAAAATCATCAATAAAAACGACATTATCATTTTCGTTCAGAAACTGATTGCTTACACAAACATCGTATGTTCTGTCTTTTGTAAACGAATATACTTGCGATGCATAAAAATCAGTCATCGTTTTTGGCTTTGCCTTCTTTACGAAAACAACAGGTAAATTTAGCTCTAACCCTAGCATAATAGCAGGTGCAATTCCACTTGCTTCAATTGTAATAATTTTATTAATATTTAAATCCGAAAAACGTTTTACAAATTCGTCTGCAATGTTTTTCATTAAAATAGGATCCATCTGATGATTAATAAAACTATCTACTTTTAAAATTCCACCATCGAAACTCTTTCCATCTTTTAATATTCTCTCTTTTAAAAGTTCCATTTTAATATTAGTTTTTATAGTTTACTAAAAAGTCAGCACTATGGCTGACTTTATATAATAATTCGTTTATTCCCACTCAATAGTTGCTGGTGGTTTTGAACTGATGTCGTAAGCTACACGGTTAATTCCTTTCACCTCGTTGATGATTCTATTCGAAACGATTTCTAAGAATTCGTAAGGTAATTTTGACCATGTTGCTGTCATAAAATCGATTGTATTAGCTGAACGAACAACTGCTGTATATTCGTACGTACGCTCATCTCCCATTACACCAACCGATTTCACAGGCAATAATACAACGAAAGCTTGAGAAACTTCGTCGTATAAATTATGTGCATAAAGCTCATCAATAAAAATTTGATCAGCTTCTTGTAAAATACGTACTTTCTCTTCATCTACTTCACCTAAAACACGGATACCTAAACCTGGTCCTGGGAAAGGATGACGGTAAACTAATTCGCGAGGAATACCTAATTCTACTCCAACTTTACGCACCTCATCTTTAAATAATTCACGTAATGGTTCTAATAATTGAAGTTTCATATCTTCTGGTAAACCACCTACATTGTGGTGTGATTTAATCGTTGCAGAAGGACCTTTTACAGATTGTGATTCGATTACATCAGGATAGATAGTTCCTTGCGCTAAGAAAGAAGCATCATCAAATTTCTTCGATTCTTCATCAAAAACGGCAATAAAATCGTGTCCAATCGATTTACGTTTTGCTTCTGGTTCTTCAATTCCTTTCAAGTTAGATAAAAAGCGATCCGCAGCATCTACCATTTTGATGTTCATGTTGAAGTGTTTTCCGTAATTTTCCATTACTTTTTTCCCTTCATCTTTACGTAATAAACCTGTATCAACAAAAATACAAGTTAATTGATCACCAATTGCACGATGAATTAAAACCGCAGCTACAGAAGAATCTACTCCTCCCGAAAGACCTAAAATCACTTTTTTATCACCAACTACTTCTTTTATACGAGCAATTTCTGTTTCGATAAAATCTTTCAAAACCCAATTCTTTTCAGCCTGACAAATATTGAAAACAAAGTTTTCTAACATTGTTGAACCATATTCTGAATGTGTAACTTCTGGGTGAAATTGTACCGCAAAAATCTGACGTTCTTCATTAGCAATTGCTGCTATATCGATGTTTGATTTTCCTGAAACTGTAAATCCAATTGGCGCATTTATGACTTCGTCAAAGTGGCTCATCCAAACTGTAGATTGTTCTGGAACTCCTGTAAATAAGCTGTTTTGAGCTAAAACAGTTAATTCAGACTTTCCATATTCTCCTTTTTCTCCTTTTTTAACTTCACCTCCTAATAAGTGAGAAATCAATTGCATTCCATAGCAAATTCCTAATACAGGAACGCCTAATTCGAATAATTCTTTTTCTACCAAAGCAGCTTCATCTCCAAAAACTGAAGAAGGACCTCCTGATAAAATAATTCCTTTTGGATTGTGTTTTTTGATTTCTTCGATTGAAGTGTTGTAGGGAATAATTTCTGTGTAAACTCCAAATTCTCGAATTCGGCGCGCGATTAATTGATTGTATTGCGAGCCAAAATCTAAAATAATAATTCCTTGCGTCATTGTGTTTGTCTTTGTGCAAAATTAAGCGAATTTCGGTTGAATCCCAATTTTATTCGATTCATTTTTTCTGCTTTTCGATAGATTTTGAAAGTTTAATTTTAACTTAATATGATCCTAACTTTAAAATCAATTTATCGAAATATTTTTGTTGAGAGAAATAATTCATCATGAAAAAAATTATATTTACTGCCTTAACAACCTTTATGTTCGCAAATATGGTAAATGCGCAAAAAATAATCGCTCATCGTGGTTATTGGGATACTGAAAACAATGCAAAAAATTCAATTCAATCTTTAAAATCTGCACAAGAAATTAATGTTTACGGTTCTGAATTTGACGTGTTGATTAGTGCCGATGATGTTTTGATGGTAAATCACGATGATCATTACCAAGGCTATACAATTGAGACGACAAACTCTACTGTTTTAAAAACGTTGAAATTGGCTAACAGCGAAAATATGCCAACTTTGGAAGAATATATTGAACAAGGAAAAAAGAATAAAAATGTTAAATTAATTTTCGAATTAAAACCTCATTCATCCAAAGAAAATGAAAATCGTGCTGTAAAAAAAGCAGTTGAATTGATCAAAAAACATCAAATTGAAGACCAAATTGAAATCATTTCTTTTAGTCAAAATATTTGTGATGAATTTAAACGTTTAGCGCCTGAACATCATGTTTCTTACCTAAATGGTGATTTAACTCCTAAAGAAATAAAAGAAAAAGGTTGGAATGGAATTGATTACAATTACAAGGTTTTTCAGAAAAATCCGAATTGGGTAAAAGAAGCACAAGCATTGGGATTATTGGTGAATGTTTGGACAGTTAACCAACCCAAAGTCATGCAAGAAATGATTGATTTGAAAGTAGATTATATCACTACTGACAAACCGTTGATTTTAAAAGAGCTTTTGACGAAATAATTTAAATTCTTTAAAATCACTAAGAATTAGAAAAAATTTCTGCTGTTAAAATTTATTGGAAACAAAAAAGAGAAGTTAATTAACTTCTCTTTTTTATTATTCTCCTAAAACTTTTTCTAAATCAGCACTTCCTTGTATATTTCGCATCTGACGCTCGATATGACTGGCGCGTCTACTAATAAAAGACGAAGGCGGATTGACATTATATTTTCGTGGTAATGGCAAAGCTGCTGCAATACGAGCTGCTTCGTTCTTCGTTAAATCTTTCGCAGGTTTATTAAAATAATATTCTGATGCAGCTTCAACTCCAAAAACGCCTATTCCCATTTCAGAAGTATTCAAATACATTTCTAAAATACGTTGTTTACCCCAAATTTTTTCAATCATAAATGTAAAATACACTTCCAATCCTTTTCTCAACCAAGAACGACCTTGCCACAAGAAAACATTCTTTGCAACTTGTTGAGAAATCGTAGAACCTCCACGAAGTTTTTTGCCTTCTTTGTTTTTTTCGATTGCTTTTTGTATTCCGTCTATATCAAATCCATTGTGAACAGGAAATTTTTGATCTTCAGAACCAATTACTGCTAATTTAATATTACGTCCCATTTCGTTGTACGAAATATAATCGCGCTTAAATTTTCCTTGTTCTATTCCTTGTTGAACTTGTGTGATGGTAAAAGGAGGGTTAATCCATTTTAAAACAACGATGTAAACAAGATGTATTACAAAAAGATAAAGTATAACTTTACGTATAAATTTGAACATGTTTTTACCTTAAATTACAAAAGCAAAGTTATAGGATTTATTGAATTTTGGAAAAATTTTTCTATCGAATTCGTCTGTCATCTTTTTTAACTTTACTCACTTTGTAAATCGATTTATTAATGAGAATAATGCTATCTTCATTAAAGAATTTAAGCCTTTACTAAAACTTTATAAAATAACAAAAAGCAAACAAACATTTACCTTTTGTTTTATTGTGAATGTTAAGTTGAATTAATGCTTAATAATTTTCCTCTAAATATTTGATAACATCACTATCTGTAACATTATTCATAGGTGGTTTACTCCATCCGTTATACGGTTCTTTTATTGAATCATCAATAAAATATGGAAGTAAATATTTTATATTTGTATTAGGATTATAAACAACTAAAGCTCTATCTCCAATGGCAAATACATTAATATCTCTCGGCGCTTTACCTTCAAAAGATTTACCATTATATGAATAAATATAATTAACGAACTCCATAGATCTACTTTTTGAAAAACCAGAAATTATACCAACGGTGTATAATCTTTTTTCTTTAATATCTTTTAAAGCGTTTTTATTATTAAAATAAATAATAGCAGATAAAAAAAACATAATTAAAAAAATTCCAACCCATTTTAGTATTTCATTTTTAGTGTTTCCATTCTCATTTTTAGGTAAAAAATTATTCATTATTTATATTTATCTATTTCATTACTTGTTTGACTTGATATAATAGCTCCTCCTATATCTCCTGCTGTAGAACTGCTTGTTATTTTTTGTATTGAACTTCCTCCGACAGTGCCAAGAGGTCCAGATACAGCTGCTTTAACTCCTGAAGTAATAAATGAATTAAAAACTGATTCATTTGTTAGCTGATTATTATTTAAGTTCCCCATAGTTGTATTAACTTGCTCACTTACCATTCCAGACCCTATAACAGATTTCAGAGAATTTCCTGGAACTGCTGCGCCAGCAAGAGCAGCTATACCGTTGATTTCACCAGTCGTAACTCCTTGCACTGCCATATCAATAGTAGTTTTCATTAAAATCTGACCAGAAGCAGATGCCATTACACTTTTTAAAGCTGTATTACCATATAAAGTAATCAATTCTATTTCTGAAGCAACAGCCAAAGAGCCGTATTCAACAACGACAGCAGAAGCCATTGGTAGTGCTAATAATCCCATATAGCCTAACGCTACATTATCCATTTGTTTTGATAATTTACTATTATGTAGGTTATTATAATAAGTTCTACCATTTTCGGTACTCATCATGTTTTGATAACTTCTTAAAGCTGTATTGGTAAAACTATATTTATTATATCTAGCACTATTTTGTAAGAACCATAAACCTGATAAATCTATTCCTCCACTTCTTCCATATACTGTAACACCAGCGACAACTCCATCTAATTGGTCTGTTTCTGGAGAATGAACAGTACCGTTTTCATTGTTTTTAATAGATTGCATCCCATCAGGATCAATAAAAAAAACAGGATTATTCATTGTATAGTTGTAAGGAGAATTCGTAAAATACTTTGGAGCCAGCGGGTCTATGTTAAACCAACGACCAATAGCAGGGTCATAATTTCTTGCTTCAAAATCATAAAGATTAAGCCCTAATTCCTCTTGAAACTCTTGCCCATTGTATTTGTATTTATAACAATTCATCATCATAAATATAAAAAAATACTAAATACAAAAAAAGCTCAATCGAAATTGAGCTTTAAAAATATTTTTTTGAGTTTGATTAATTCACCTTGCTCATTGTACGAACTCTAATTTCTTGTAAAACGTCTTCTACAGACATGCCAACATATGCACCTTCTTCTACAATTGGGTATAATTGGTCATAAGACATAATACGTGTATTGTCGATACGTAAATTAACATGAGAACGGTTAAAATCTCTGTGCGATTTAACACCTGTTGCAGAAATTAATTCAGATAAAATATGCATTGTTTTCTTGTGGAAATTATACATACGCGTTGCTTTATCTTCTACATCTAATCCCTTCATCAATTCACGATCTTGTGTTGCCACACCAACAGGACAAGTATTTGTGTTACATTGTAACGCTTGAATACAACCTACAGCCATCATCATGGCACGAGCAGAATAAACCAAATCAGCACCAATCGCCATAGCGCGTGCAATATGGAAAGAAGAAATTATTTTTCCTGAAGCGACCACACGAATATCTTTTTTAAGACCATAACCACGTAATGTATCAACCGCAAAAGCTAAACCATCTAATAATGGCATACCCAAAGAGTTAGAAAACTCTACAGGCGCAGCTCCTGTTCCTCCTTCTCCACCATCAATTGCGATATAATCTGGTTTAATACCTGTTTTGATCATTGCTTCACAAATCTCGATAAATTCACGTTTGATTCCAATGCATAATTTGAAACCAACTGGTTTTCCTCCAGATAAATCTCTCAATTGTTTGATGAAATGTAACATCCCTTCAGCATCAGAGAAAGCCGAGTGAGATGGAGGTGAATCTACAGTTGTATAAGGTTCTACAGCACGAATTGCTGCAATTTCTGGTGTATTTTTATTTGCTGGTAAAATTCCTCCGTGCCCTGGTTTAGCACCTTGAGAAATTTTCAATTCAATCATTTTTACATTTGGTAAACTTGCGCGCTCTACATATTTATCAGGGTCAAATCCTCCATCTTTTGCACGACATCCAAAATATCCTGTACCAATTTGCCAAATTAAATCTCCACCTGGTTGTAAGTGATAAGGAGAAATTCCTCCTTCACCTGTATTGTGAGCAAAGTTTCCTAATTTTGCACCTTTGTTCATTGCTAACACAGCATTTTCACTTAATGATCCGAAAGACATGGCAGAAATATTCAATAAACTTGCTAAATAAGGCTGCTTACATTCACTTCCTCCAACTTTAACACGTGGATCATCTGCATGTTTAATTTTACCTGCATACATCGAATGGTTTAACCATTCATATCCTGGTTCGTAAACATCTAATTGCGTTCCGAAAGGCACCGTATCAATTACATTTTTTGCACGACGATAAACCATACTACGCATCAAACGGTCGATCGGTTTTCCTTCTGTATCCGTTTCTACAAAATATTGCATGATTTCTGGACGAATACTTTCCAATAAATAACGGCCATGTCCTACAATAGGAAAGTTTCTTCTAATAGCATGTTTTGTTTGCGTAATATCGGCAATTCCTAAAGCAATTAAAGGAAAAATAATTATTAAAGACCAAAGAATTCCTGGCCAAAAATAAGAGATTACTCCAATTGCAACAAGAGTAATGATAGATCCTACTACGAAAAGTTGTCTTACTTTCATAAGTAAAAATTTAAATGATTTTGATTAAAAATTTGCTGTCAAATATATCTAAAAAAACTCGGTTTTATCGCTTAAATTCTGAAATAATTTGTTTTAAAATATTGATTTCAAACGTTAGAGAAAATTGCTTATTTCAAATAAGCTAACAATTATCGAATGTCGTGAAATAAAATGAAATATTATTCAATTTTTATTAAAAGATATTCAATCTTTCTATGAAAAGTTAAACGAATTATTCTTTGTATACTCGTGTTAAATCTAATAATTTGATTGGTCCCATTGAAAAATTCTTCACTTTTTTATTTAAAAACAACGTTGTCTGATCATAGAATAATGGTAGAATTGGCGCATTTTGCATCATCAATGCATCCATTTTTTGATATTTTTTTGCACGTTCCTCTGGATTATTGATTAAAAAAGCTTCTTCATACAATTTGTCGAATTCTACATTTTTGTAATGTGAATAATTTGGTCCTTCTGGTGCGAAATTTTTCGAATAATATAAGGACAAAAAGTTTTCAGCATCTGGATAATCTGCACCCCAATTTGCTCTAAAAAGTGTAAATTTCCCTGTCGATTTTCCATCGCGCATAGTAGGTCCAGGTACTACATTTACTTTTATTGGTAAACCAAGTTTAGCCATTTCAGCCGCAATATATTCACAAACATCTACGTATTCTTGCACAGTTGTCAACTCTATAGGCTCTATCTTGCCTATTGTTTTTTTATAACCATTGATTAATTCACGCGCTTTTTCAGGATTATATACATAACCGCTTTCAGCAGAATATCCAGGTAAACCTTTTGGTATGAAACCTCCATCAGCTTCAAAGGCTTGACCTTTCATCATGTATTTGATGATTTTATCTTTGTTCACTCCATAATTTAAGGCTTGACGCAATTTCAAATCAACTGCATTTGGTGCATCAAGATAAAAACACAAATAAACTGTACTTAAATAAGGAACTTTTTGAATTGTTAATAGATGCGCATATTTTGGATTCAAATCACCTATTGGATTCAGAATTTCATCTTTATAAGACGGATCCAAATCTGCCATCATATCTAAATTACCTTTGATTAATTCTAAAAATTCAGAATTTTTCTCTGGTAAAAAAGATAAATTAACCGCTTCTAAATATGGTAAACGTTGCCCTTTTTCATCAAATTCAAAATAAATTGGATTTTTTCTAAATACCATTTTCACGTTATCTTCCCAAATTTTAAACTGAAAAGGACCTGTACCGATAGGATGTTTGATGAAATCTTCGTTTCCATTTCTAAACATTTCTTTTGGAACAACAGAAGCATACTTCATCGATATTAAACCAAGAAAAGCAGGATACGCTTCTTTCAATTTAATCTCGAAAACTGTATCATTAATTGCTTTATACGAATCAATATTATTCATTATCCAACCACCAGAACCTCCAACTTTAGGATCTTTTAATCGATTAAAACTATATTCGAAGTCTGAAGCTGTCACAATTCTTGTAGAATCTTTACCAAACACTTCGTGCTTGTGGAAGTAAACATCGTTACGTAAATGAAAAACATAAGATTTACCATCTTCTGAAATCGACCAAGATTTCGCAATATCTGGTTGAATTTCCAATTGGTTATCAATCTTTACCAAACTATTGTATATCAAGTTACATGCCCAGTTATTGGCTTGTGTGCGTGCATTAATCGGATCTAAAGAAGAAATATTATCGTAACGATTAAGCTTAAATACTTTGTTTTCATCGATTTCTATTTTCTTGGAACACGAAAATACTGAAACGAATAACATAATGTAGATAAAGTATTTAGTCATCATAAAAAGGTGATTTTTTTATGTTTCAAAACTATGGATAATTTCTTAAATTTGCAGCTATGAATAATCAAACTAAAACAGTTGCATTTCATACATTGGGATGTAAGCTTAATTTTTCTGAAACTTCAACGATCGCGAGAAACTTGAAAGATAATGGTTATCAGAAAGTTGAGTTTACAGATTCTGCGAATGTGTACGTGATAAACACATGTTCGGTAACCGCAAATGCAGACAAAGAGTGCAGAACGATTGTGAAAAATGCAATGAAAGCAAATCCAGAAGGTTTTGTTGTCATTGTAGGTTGTTATGCGCAATTGAAACCGCAAGAAATTGCGGAAATGGAAGGTGTTGATTTGGTTTTAGGAGCTGCAGAAAAATTCAATATTGCTGAATATTTAGACGATATCAATAAAAAAGAAGAAACGATTGTACATTCTTGTGAAATTGAAGAGGCCGATTTTTACGTTGGTTCATACTCAATTGGTGACCGTACACGTGCATTCTTGAAAGTACAAGATGGTTGCGATTATAAATGTACCTATTGTACGATTCCTTTGGCACGTGGAATTTCACGTTCAGATACTGTAGAAAATGTGATCAAAAATGCGAATGAAATTGCACAAAAAGGAATCAAAGAAATTGTATTGACTGGTGTAAATATTGGTGATTATGGGAAAGGTGAATTCGGAAATAAAAAACACGAACATACTTTCTTAGAATTGGTGCAAGAATTGGATCAAGTTGAAGCAATTGAACGTATTAGAATTTCATCTATTGAACCAAATTTATTGAAAAATGAAACAATTGATTTTGTATCTAAAAGCAATCGATTTGTTCCACATTTTCATATCCCATTGCAATCAGGTAATGATGAAATTTTGAAAAAAATGAAACGTCGTTATTTATCAAATCTTTATTTAGATCGTGTAACGAAGATTCGAGAAGTAATGCCAAATGCTTGTATTGGCGTAGATGTGATTGTTGGTTTTCCTGGTGAAACTGAAGAATTATTTATGGATACCTATAATTTCTTGAACGAATTACCTATTAGCTATTTACATGTATTTACTTATTCTGAAAGAGATAATACAGAAGCTATCGAATATGATGGTGTTGTAGATCAAGGAGAGCGTAAACGTCGCAATAAAATGTTGCGTATACTATCGGAGAAAAAACGCCAAGCTTTTTACCAATCTCAATTAGGATCAACTCAAAAAGTGCTTTGGGAACATGACAACAAAGATGGAAAAATGTTCGGATTTACAGAAAATTATGTAAAAGTTCAGACGGATTTTAATCTTGAATTAGTCAATCAAACACAACTTGTAGATTTAGTAAGAATCAATCACAATGGTATTGTTGAAGTAAAAATTAACGAGTTAGAATTAGCCTAATAAATTTTGTAAATATTAGTTAAAAAGAAGTTCAATTGTTTTGAGCTTCTTTTTTTTAATTTAACTTTACATTTAGGAATAATAATTGTAGTTTTAATAAAAAATTAAGGTCATGAAAATTATACATTTTACTTTTATAATTTTGTTGTCTTTATTTGTAACGAGCTGTGGTACAGTTCAGGTAAGTACAGATTATGATAGATCAGCAAATTTCGCAACGTATAAAACTTATTCTTTCCATCAAAAAGGCTTGGATAAGCTGAAGGTGAACGATTTAGATAAAAACAGATTAATTGCCGCAATTGATGCACAAATGGCAGCAAAAGGTTTTACAAAAGTAAATACTGATGCCGATTTGGTAGTTAATTTATTAACAAGTTCAAAAGAACAAATTTCTGTAAACAATAACAATTGGGGGTATGGTCCTTACGGATACTACGCCGGTTATTATGGAAATAGTGTTTCATCTTATCAAGCAGGCACAATTGTTCTTGACATTGTAGATGACAAAAGAAATGTATTGGTATGGCAAGGTGTAGGATCTGATCTGAACTTGAGTAATATTAGTGCAAAAGCGGAAAGAATACCGAAAGCTATTGAAGAAATATTAGCTAAATTTCCACCACAACCAAAACAATAATTTTAAACTATTTTATCATATTAGCTCTTCCAGAGAAGAGCTTTTTTTGTGGAATGAAAATTGTATTAAAAAAAACTTTAATTTTGTTAAAAAATATACAATAACTTATGAAAAATTTAAAAACCAATCTATTAAGCTTAATCTTATTAAGTTTATCTACTTTGTCTTTTGCTCAAATGGAATATGGAGTAAAAGGTGGTGTAGGACTTAGTAATACAACTATTGTTCATGGAGTTTCTAAAGAGAGAGTTGGATTTTTAGCTGGAGGTGTAGCGAAATATCAATTAACAACACGAAATGAAAACCACTATTTACAAGCCGAAGTTTTATATACTACTCAAGGAGAATATTCATTATATAAAGAAGGGGGCGATAAATATAAAGCGTTCTTGAACTATATCAATATTCCAATTATGTATAAATACTATTTTGATGATCAAGGAAAAGATTTCTTTGTTGAAGGAGGACCACAATTAGGTTTCAAAGTATCAGAAAAATTTGATGTAGGAGAACCAGAAAGTGAAAATAATATCCCAAAATCGTTTGATTTGGCTTTTAATATTGGGGGTGGTTATTCTATTGATAGAAAATATGAAATCAATTTACGCTATCAGTATGGATTAATTGACACCTATGACTATACTCGTTGGGACAATGGAACGAATCGTTCTTCTTTCTTAACATTAGGACTTACTTATTTTTTTAAATAAAATTTAAAAAGTCGCTCATATTCAACTATAGAGCGACTTTTTTTTGTGTTAATCTGAATGAATTATTTTTTGATAAATTTAATTGATTCTTTTGATGTATCTGTTTCAACTTTGATGATATAAATTCCTTTCGTTAAGAAATTCAAATCAACTTTATTATTCATTACTTTATCTGAACTCCACACTTTTTGCCCAGCTAAATTGTACACTTCTACAGCATTTACTTTTGCTTTTGTATTAATCGATAGTTCATCAATCACTGGATTAGGAGAAATAGTGGTAGTATTTTTCTCTAACACATTTTCGTTTGTAGCTAATTTTTTTTTTCAATTTAATGACAAAACCTTTCAAATCCATTCTTCCCAATTGATTCCAATTCCTCCAATATATTAACCATTAGGTGACATACCAGTTGGTAAAACAAACGTAAATCCTTTATCTTCTAAACCAACTTCTTTTACATAATCGTCTACTTTTATCATCCCTTTATCCTTGAACCAAATAAAACCTTCACCATCTGTTTTTGTAGCATACCATGGTTTGGCATATCCAATTGCAGTATTCCCATCATCAGAAATAGCTACAATAGAAGTGCTAAATTCTGGATCTGGATGAACAATTTTTGTATAAGCATTTGTAGTTACATTAAAGATATAAGCTTCTGGATCATTGAAACCTGCAATAATATTTCCGTCTGCAGAAACAGACAACGCTTCACCGACAAGATTTCCTTCTGCATCAGTAATATGTGTTTGAACACCATTTTTCCAATATACACCTTTTCTCCATCCATTTTCATTATCTTGCCAACCAACTACAACAGATCCATCTGCATTCACCGAATTTGCTCTTGCACTTCTACCTGCAACTGTTGTATCAAATTCTTTTATTCCGTTTTTCTTATCCCATACAATAGGAATTGCCAATGCAGCTGTTTTAAATTTTAATCCTACAACGGTTTCACCAGTACTTGACATACCCTAAGATGAAGTATCTTTTCCTCCCAAAAATTCCCATTTTTCCTCAGAAGGATAATAAATAGCCATTTCATCATTCCCTGTTTCAGGATTTGTCATAGTTCCTGAAATCAAAGTTCCATCAGCAGAAATAGTTGTATTTCCAGAAATGTAATCTTCTGTACCTCCGATTTCTCCAATAATTTTTGGTCCCTCCTCTTTTGTCCACTTAAAATGTACGACACCAGCCGCATTTCCTACAGCTTCACCATTATTTGATATATCTGTAACCTGTGCCACGTACCCACATCATAAACCTGTGCGTTCGAATTTAAAAGCATTAATAAAGTAAATGCTGATAAGTAAATTTTCTTCATAATTATTAAAGTGTTAATTCAATACTTTAAAATTAAACTATTTTATCAACAGATGGATAGAAGGAAAAGCAAATAGATTTATTTTCCTAAAAATTAAAGAATAATTTATTGATTAACAATTAATTATTTAAAAAATTTACTCTGTTTAAAAAGAAGAAATTCTTGAAATTCATTTATTAAAAAACAGAATACAATAATATTAATTAGAAAATATCATAAATCAAAAAAGCCATTCTTTCGAATGGCTTTCAATTTATGGATTGTTAGAATGTTCTTGTATTACAATTCTAAAGCTCTTTTAGCATCACCTCCCATTAATACATTTAATGGATCTTCTACCGCTTCTTTAACTGCAACTAAGAATCCAACAGATTCGCGTCCGTCAATAATACGGTGGTCATAAGATAAAGCAACATACATCATTGGAGCAATAACAATTTGTCCGTTTTTAACAACTGGACGCTCAACAATATTGTGCATTCCTAAGATACCAGATTGAGGTGGGTTGATAATTGGAGTAGACATCATTGATCCAAATACACCACCATTTGTGATTGTAAATGTACCTCCTGTCATTTCATCAACTGAAATTTTTCCGTCACGTACTTTGATTGCTAAATCTTTGATAGATTGCTCAACACCACGGAAAGTTAAGTTTTCTGCATTACGAACTACTGGTACCATCAAACCTTTTGGTCCTGATACTGCAACAGAAACGTCTGCAAAATCAAATTTAACTTGGTAGTCACCGTCGATCATAGAGTTTACATCTGGGTACATCTCTAATGCGCGAGTAACTGCTTTTGTAAAGAATGACATAAATCCTAAACCAACACCATGTTTCGCTTTGAATTCGTCTTTATATTGATTACGTAAAGCAAAAATTGCTGACATATCAACTTCGTTGAATGTTGTTAACATTGCAGTTTCATTTTTAACAGAAACTAAACGTTGTGCAATTTTACGACGTAATGATGATAATTTTTTCTCTGATTGAGCACGTGTTCCTTGAGTAGAAGTCCCCATTGCTGGAGTAAAACGAACTGCGTCATCTTGAGTGATACGACCGTCACGTCCTGATCCTTTTACTTGAGAAGCGTCAATACCTTTCTCATCTAAAACTTTTTTAGCAGCTGGAGATGGAGTTCCAGTAGCATATGTTGTAGCTGGAGCAGCAGGTGCTGGTGTTGCAACTGGAGCTGGAGCAGCTTTCACTTCTTCTTTTACTTCAGCTTTAGGAGCTTCAGCGCTTCCTCCTGCTGGTTTAGCAGCTGATGTATCAATAAGACAAACAACTTGTCCTACTTCTACAACATCACCTTCTTCAGCTTTCAAAGTGATAATTCCACTTTCTTCTGCTGGTAATTCTAATGTTGCTTTATCTGAATCAACCTCTGCAATTGCTTGGTCTTTTTCTACGTAATCACCGTCTTTTACTAACCACGTAGCGATTTCTACTTCTGTTATTGATTCCCCTGGTGATGGGACTTTCATTTCTAACATATCTATTAGCTTTATTTTTTAATTGAATACTTTATTAATTACCTCTTCGTAAATTGCAGCCCAACGTTTGCTTGAACCTGGTGCTGTTGCTGCACTTTCTGCTGGTGAAACTACGTCGAATGGATATTTTCTTAATTTACGTAAGATATACATCCAAGCTCCCATGTTTTCTGGCTCTTCTTGTGCCCAAACCAATTTAGCATCACCAAATTTAGAGATGATAGTATCTACTTTTTCTTCGTTTAATGGATATAATTGTTCTAAACGAATAATTGCAGTTTCTTTATCTCCTAATTCTTGGCGTTTTTTGTCTAAGTCATAGTAGATTTTACCTGAACAGAAAACTACTTTTTTCACTTTCTTAGCATCTACTGTTACATCTTCGATGATTTCTTGGAAACCTCCATTTGTGAAATCTGCTAATGATGATACAGCTGACGGATGACGTAATAAAGATTTTGGAGACATGACAACCAATGGTTTACGGTAATCAGTAACGACTTGTCTTCTTAATGCATGGAAGAAGTTCGCTGGAGTTGTGATGTTTGCAACAAACATATTGTTACCAGCACACATTTGTAAGAAACGCTCTAAACGTGCTGAAGAGTGCTCTGCTCCTTGTCCTTCATATCCATGAGGCAATAACATCACTAAACCGTTTTGTAATTTCCATTTATCTTCAGCTGCAGAAATGTATTGATCGATTACAATTTGTGCTCCATTCACGAAATCTCCAAACTGAGCTTCCCAAATTGTTAATGCTTTTGGATTAGCCATTGCATATCCATAATCAAAACCTAAAACTGCATACTCAGATAATAATGAATTATAGATTCTTAATTGACCTTGCTCATCATTAATATGGTTTAATAAAATAATTTCTTCTTCTGTGTCTTCAGTTTTCACAACTGCATGACGGTGAGAGAATGTTCCACGCTCTACATCTTCTCCAGAAACACGTACATTACGTCCGTCTGTTAAGATAGAACCGAAAGCTAAAGCTTCTCCTAATCCCCAGTCAATTTTATCTTCTTCAATCATTTTTCCACGTCCTTCAATTAAACGAGAAACTTTTTTGATTAATTTTTTACCTTCTGGAACTGTAGAAACAGCTTTTGCAATTTCTTTTAATTTTGCTTCATCGTAAGCAGTATTTGCTTGTTCAAAAACTTTTGCATCATCAGCAATTTCAAATCCTTCCCACTCTTCTGGCATAAAAGGGAAGATATGGTTACGTTCGATTTCTTTAGAAGCTTCGAAGTTTTTTTCTAATAACGCTTTAAATTCAGCTTCTTTTTGTTTTACAATTTCTTCTCCAATTACACCCTCTTTTAATAATTGTTCCTTGTAAATTTCACGAGGATTTGGGTGTTTAGAGATTACATTATATAATTTAGGTTGAGTGAATTTTGGTTCATCCCCTTCGTTATGTCCATATTTACGGTATCCTAATAAATCGATGAATACATCAGATCCGAATTCTGCACGATAATCTGCTGCAAAACGGAAAGCATGAACTACCGCCTCTACATCATCAGAATTTACATGCATTACAGGAGACAATGTTACTTTCGCAACATCTGTACAATAAGTAGATGTACGGGCATCTAAATAATTTGTTGTAAATCCGATTTGGTTATTTACAACAACGTGTACTGTACCACCTGTTTTATATCCGTCTAATCCTGCCATTTGAACAACTTCGTAAACGATTCCTTGTCCAGCTACAGCAGCATCACCATGAATTAAGATTGGAATAATTTTAGAATAATCATCTTTATAATCTTCCTCAGCTTTTGCACGTGTAATCCCCTCAACAACTGCATCTACAGTCTCTAAGTGAGATGGATTTGGTGCTAAATTGATTTTGATTTCTTTTCCATTCAATGCTTTGATTTGATTAGATGATCCCATGTGATATTTAACATCACCAGCCATCAAATCTGTATCAAACGCTTTTCCTTCGAATTCTGAGAAGATTTGAGAATATGATTTTCCAAAAATGTTAGCCAAAACATTCAAACGTCCACGGTGAGCCATCCCTACGATAACCTCTTGTACACCGTGATCTGCAGAACGATTAATCAATGTATCCAAAGCAGGAATCAATGATTCATTTCCTTCTACTGAGAAACGCTTTTGTCCAACATATTTAGTGTGCATAAAGTTCTCAAAAGCAGTAGCTTCATTCAACTTTTCTAATACACGCTCTTTCTCCTCTTTCGATAATTTTGGTTGATTCAAGTTTTGGTTTAACCAATTCTGAATCCAATTAATTCTTTGAGGTTCTCTAACATACATATACTCGATTCCGATAGATTCGCAGTACATGTTTTCTAAGTGTCCAATGATTTCACGTAAAGTGATTGGCCCACCGATTCCCAAAATTTCACCAGCGTTGAATGTTAACCCTAAATCAGCATCAGTCAAACCGAAGTTTTTGATATCTAATGAAGGTTCAAAAGTTCTACGCGCTCTAACAGGGTTAGTTTTTGTAAACAAATGTCCACGAGTACGATAAGCATCAATTAAGTTGATCACTTTAAACTCCTTTTGTACATTGTCTGGAACTTGAGAAACAACGGCAGGATTCACCCTTGCTTGCGTTGTTTGATTACCTTTGTTAGGTGCTGGTGCAAATAATGGCTCTCCATCATATGTTGCATTTGCAAAGTCATACCCTTGGAAAAAAGCTTTCCAACTTGGTTCAATACTATCCGGATATTGGACGTATTGATCATATAAGTCGCCTATAAACTCTAAATGAGCGGCATTTAAAAACGAAAAACGATCCATAAATTTTACTCTCTATGAGATTTAGCTACAAAAATAAACTATTTAAGGCTTTAAAAAAAATTACTTTCATCATATTTATCTTATTGCGCCATAAAAATATATTATAATCAAATAATGATTACATTTGATATAAATTTAAGAAAGATTTTACATTTAGATGAGAAATTTTCTAACAAAAAAAATAAACAAACGTTGGATTGGCTTCTTTATAATAATTGTTATTTTTTCCATTACCATTTGGTCAAGTAACAAAATTGTAGAAGAATTAAAACTTGAAGAACATAATCGTGTAGAAAATTATGCCCGATCGTTAGAGTTAATTAGCTCATCAGAATTTTTAGATTCTAAAACGCAAGATTTTTTATTTAAATTAATAAAAGACAACAAATCTATTCCGGTTGCACTTGTAGATGAAAAAGGAATTATTGTAGATACTAAAAACATTGATGAATCAATTGTAAAAGATTCTGTAAAATTAGAGAGGTATGTACAAAAAATGAAATCAATTAACCAAACTATTGAAATCGAATTAATTGGTTCTAAAAATTTTGTTTACTTTAAAAACTCCAAACTTTTAAGTCAATTACAATACTATCCACTTATCATTATTTTATTGATTTTAATCTTTTTTGGTTTTTCGTATTGGTATTTCAAAACTATTCGCGAAACCGAAAAAAGTTATTTATGGGCTGGAATGGCAAAGGAAACTGCGCATCAAATTGGAACACCACTTTCTTCTCTGATGGGTTGGGTCGAACTTTTAAAATTAGAAGATATTGATCAGATATCCGTTGTGGAAATTGAAAAAGATGTTGATCGTCTAAAACATATTGCTGAACGTTTTTCTAAAATAGGTTCGACTTCTGAGTTGAAACCAATCGATTTAATCTCGACCTCTAAACAAACGGTTGATTATATTTCGCAACGTATATCAAAAGGTATTGAAATTAATTTCAGAACAGATGTGAAAGAGTTTAAGATCAACCTCAATACTTCCTTATACAGTTGGGTAATCGAAAATTTGATGAAAAATGCAGCTGATGCCATGCAAAATAAAGGCGTATTGGATATTACCATTACGACAACCAATAAATTTGTGGAAATTACTATTGCTGATACTGGATCTGGCATTCCAACAAAATTACAAAGAAAGATTTTCGAGCCTGGATTTACAACCAAAAAACGTGGATGGGGATTGGGTTTATCGTTAGCAAAACGAATTATAGAAGATTATCACAAAGGAAAAATATTTGTTGCCAAATCCTCTAAAGAAACTGGAACTGAATTTAAGATTTTGTTGAGGAAATAACTTCAAAGATTAAAGCTATAGAAGTTAGAAAACTTTTTCTCTAATTTCTATAGCTTTATACTAAAAATATCAAGCTTTCACTCCTATATAAATCTCAATTTCGGCATCAGCAGGGTTTTGTGCTTTTTCGGTGTATAATTCGTAGTCGTATATATACGTACGATTTAGATTTGCGTCATCATTCCAGATATCATTCCAAGTTTTCGCTACAGCTTCATGCAATTCTCCTTTGGCGATATATTTCTTAAACGTTTGAGGTTGAAATTCTCTTCCAACCATTCCTTCTGGAATTTCATCTAAAGAAGAAACTTCACAACCAATAATTGTTGTATATTTTCCTTTAAAATCACTTTCGTAATCTGTATAAATGGAATAAATATTAGCATTGATTTTATTAGGAATCTTTTCGATAATACTATCCGTAAAAAATTGATGCCATAATTTACCTAAATCTTCAATCGCTTGGTGATTATTATTTGAAGTCTGAACTGAAATTCCAATAATTTTCAATGTATTCATTTTGTTATCGTTTAAAATCCTAAAATCATTTTTGCAATCGAAAAATAAATTAACAGCCCAAAGATATCATTACTTGTTGTAATAAACGGACCTGTTGCAATTGCTGGATCTACGCCATATTTATGCAACGTAATAGGAATAAATGTCCCAATTAAACTTGCTAAAATCATAACAATTACTAAGGCCAATACTATTGTAGAAGAAATTTCATAGCTCGTGCTCATTAAAAAATGTGTTGCGACTAATAATACAAGCGCTAACAAAGTACTATTTAACAAGGCTAATAACATTTCTTTTCCGAGTCTTTTCCAAATAGGACCAGAAATATTACTATTAGCCAACCCTTGAACAATAATTGCGGAAGATTGCACGCCAACATTTCCTGCCATGGCAGCAACAAGTGGTGTAAAAAAGAATAGTTGAGGATACAAATCCATTGCATCGCTAAAACTTTGAGATACATTTACTGCAATAAAACTACCTACCAAAGCCAATAAAAGCCAAGGTAAACGAGCTCGTGTTAACTTCAAAATACTATCGTCCGAATCTACATTTTGCGTAATCCCTGCTGCCAATTGATAATTTTCTTCAGCTTCTTCACGAATTACATCAATCACATCATCTACCGTAATCACTCCAACCAAACGCATCAATTCATCTACAACGGGAACTTCGTACAAATCATATTTCTCAATCACTTTGGCAACTTCCAAGTCAGTTGTATAGGTTTTTATATATTGTATTTTTTCGTTGTAAACATCGGCTACTTTAGAATTTGCAGAAGTTGTTAACAAACGTTTTAAACTCAATGTCCCAAGTAATTTATCATCTTCATCGACCACATAAATCGAAAAAACTTCTTCAAAATCCTCTGCTTGTTTACGCATTTGTTTAACAGCTGTAATCACCGACCAATCTTTATTCACTTTGATCAACTCTTTACCCATCAAACCACCGGCAGTGTCTTCGTCATATCGTAATAAATCAACAATTTCTCGGGCGTGTTCTTGGTCTTCTAACTGCGCAATTACCTCATCTTTCCTTTCGTCCGAAAGCTCGTTAATCACATCAACAGCATCATCGGTATCCATCTCGTTAATCACATCTTCTGCAATTTCTTTTGCAGTAAGTGTTTTCAGAAATTTACGTCGATCATCCTCTTCTAATTCAAGAAGAATATCAGCAGAAATTTCGTTATCGAGCAAATCAATTACAAAAGACTGTTCCTTGGTCGAAAGTTCATCAAACAACTCGGCAATATCGGCGGGGTGCAAATCTTGCAACATCTTCTTTACCTCTTTTGCATTTTGTTGATTGATTCTTTCTGTTAAAAGTTCAATAAAATCTTTTGTAATTTTCACCTCCATAATCTATTTCATTCTTTTCGTTAATTCAATAAAATCTTCGACAGATAATTGTTCTGCGCGCATACTCATAAATTCGTGATCGTTTAAATCTTCAGGAATTCCTATAGCTTTCAACGAATTACGAAGCGTTTTTCTTCTTTGTCCAAAACCAGCTTTCACTACTTGAAAAAATCGTTTTTGTTCAACTCCTTCTATTTCTGTTCTGTAACGCTTCATTATAATAACACCTGATTTCACTTTTGGTGGTGGTGTAAAAACGTGTTCTGGCACAGTAAACAAATAATCGCAATGGTAGTACGCTTGCGCTAACACAGAAAGTATACCATAATCTTTTGTACCTTTTTTAGAGGCAATACGTTCGGCAACTTCTTTCTGAAACATTCCACAAACTTCGGGAACTGTGTGACGCTCTTCTAACGCTTTAAAAATAATTTGCGAAGAGATATTATACGGAAAATTTCCTAAAATAGCAATTTGTTCATCAAATTTTGATGAGAAATCCATTTTCAAAAAATCCTCAGAATGAATTTTAAATCCTGGATAAAATGGTTGATAATATTCTTTTAAATACTCAACAGATTCATTATCAATCTCTACAACCTCTATATTTTTCTTTGCTTGTAAAATATATTTTGTCAACACTCCCATTCCTGGTCCAATCTCCAACACACGATCATATCCTTGCCAAGTCAATCCTTCAGCAATATCTCGTGCTATATTTTCGTCATTCAAAAAATGCTGACCTAAATGTTTTTTAGCTTTTACTTTCAAAAATTCTAAATTTTAAGTTTTCTTTAACCAACTTACCGTAGAATATATACGGAATATCTTTCTTGCGAAATAAGTTTTTTTTATCTTAGCCCCAAAATTAACCCAAATGTCAAAAACGAACGATAAATTTGAGAAAAAAAGACTGCGCTCTTCTAACATTACTGTTGTGATTAGTATTTCGCTTGTTTTATTTCTATTAGGTATTTTCGGCTTAATTGTCATTAATGCACAAAGTTACGCAGAACATCTAAAAAGAGAGTTAAAAATCGAGGCATATTTTAAAGATGTCGAAGATCCGAAATTAAAAGATAAGGAACTCGATTTACAAAAATCTTATATCGATTCGTTAAAAATTAAATACCCTTTTGTTGAAGCTACACAATATATTAGCAAAGAAGAGGCTGCAAAAATTGCCAAAAAAGATTTAGGTACAGATGGTAGTGATTTCTTCGAAGAAAGTATTTTCCCTGCTTCGGTTCAAATTACGTTGAACCCTGCAATGATAGAATATGTCGAACAAATTGACTCGATCAACAAAGTTTTAGCAAAAAATCAAATCATAGATGAAGTAAAGAGTGATAAAGAAGCAATGGTAACGATTTATCATAGTATCAACAACATTACGTTTTGGATTATGATATTTGCTGTTATCTTCTTGATAATTGTAGTTGTATTAATCAACAATTCTATCCGCCTGAAAATTTATGCGAAACGTTTTAGCATTAAAACAATGCAATTAGTAGGTGCTCGTAGACGTTTTATTGTAAAACCGTTCTTAATAGAAGCAGCTATTTTAGGTTTCTTAGCAGCATTTATTGCCGTTATTGGTTTAGGTTTCTTGTGGTATATTTTAGCAACAAAAGTAGGTTTGGTTATTTGGAACCCTAACTTTACACTATTAATCCTTATTCTTATTGGAATTGGTGTTGTAATTGCGGTATTTAGTACATTGTTTGCTGCATGGCGTTATTTAAGATTAAAAACTGATCAACTTTATTAATGAAATCAAATTCTATCGATACAACAAAAAAATCAGCAGTTACAAATACTGCTGGTTTTACTTTTTTATTCGGAAAAAGAAATTACATTTTCATGGCAATTGGTGTTGCACTAATTGGTCTTGGCTTTTTATTAATGACAGGACACGATGCCAACACAAGACCTGATGGAACTTGGGATGCTAATTATTGGAACGACGAAATCTATTCTTTCCGAAGAATTAGATTAGCTCCATTTTTAGTTGTTGCAGGTTTTATCGTTGAAATTTATGCCATTTTAATCAATCCGAATAAAGAAAAATAATGAATACTTTACAAGCAATTATCATTGCTATTATAGAAGGTCTTACCGAATATTTACCAATTTCTTCTACAGCGCACATGGGATTTACCGCTGCGTTGATGGGAATGCCAGAAAGCGAATTCTTAAAAATGTTTCAAGTTTCAATACAATTTGGAGCTATTTTATCAATCGTTGTGTTGTATTGGAAAAAATTCTTTGACTTCAAAAATTTTAATTTCAACTTTTACATCAAATTAGCATTAGCTGTAGTTCCTGCGTTAATTTTAGGAAAATTATTTGATGATAAAATTGAAGCTGTTTTAGGAAATCAGATCGCAATTTCTGGTATGTTAGTTTTTGGAGGTATCATCTTATTATTTGTAGATAAATGGTTCAAAAACCCTAAAATTGATGATGAAAAAGAAATTACCATAAAGAAAGCAATCATTATTGGTTTTTGGCAATGTTTAGCCATGATGCCAGGAACTTCTCGTTCTGCCGCTTCAATTATTGGTGGTATGACGCAAGGTTTAACACGCAAAGCTGCTGCCGAATTCTCTTTCTTTTTAGCTGTACCTACGATGTTGGCTGTTACCGTCTATTCGATCTTCGTAAAAACATGGGGCGAAAATACCGCTAACCCAATGAAAGGTTACGAAATGATTTTACAAGATCAACATCATATTACTTTATTTATCATTGGAAATGTGGTTGCATTTATCGTTGCCTTGATCGCTGTAAAAACATTTATTGCTGTTTTAACAAAATATGGTTTCAAGTTTTGGGGTTGGTACAGAATAATTATCGGAATTATTTTATTGATTTATTTCTGGAACACTACTCCATCTCAAGTAGAAAAAGACAATGCCGCTTCAGTAGATACTACAATGATTCAGCACAACTAAAATGAACGTAGAAAAAATACAAGAAGGTCACGTTTTTTTGATTGACAAACCACTTGATTGGACTTCTTTTGATGTAGTCAATAAAATTCGTTGGAACATCAGAAAAGCTTATAATTTAAAGAAAATAAAAGTTGGTCATGCTGGAACTTTAGACCCTAAAGCCACTGGTCTTTTATTGGTTTGTACAGGTAAATGGACAAAACGAATTGACGAATTTCAGGCACAAGAAAAAACGTATACAGGAACAATCAAATTAGGCGTAACTACTCCAACTTATGATTTAGAATCAGAAGAAAACGAAATTTTTCCTACAGAACATATCACAGAAGAAATTATTCACGAAACAACGAAACAGTTTATAGGAGAAATTGAACAATTTCCACCAATGCATTCGGCAATTAAAGTGGACGGAAAACGTTTGTACGAATTGGCACGTGATGGTCAAGAAATCGAACGAAAAGCACGTAAAGTTAATATTCTCGATTTCAAAATAACAAAAATAAATTTACCTTTTGTTGATTTTGAAGTGAATTGCAGCAAGGGAACGTATATACGTTCGTTGGCTTATGATTTTGGAAAAGCTTTAAATTCGGGAGGATATTTAACTGCATTAAGACGAACGAAAATTGGAGAGTTTGATGTAATCAATTGCGAAAATTTAGCTTTAGAAAGAAGTTATTTTGAAGAAGAAGATCAAACAGAAAAAGAATTATAATATATACAAAAGCTTGAATAAATGTTCAAGCTTTTCTTTTTATAATGTAGTCAAAACTTTATTGATTTCTTCACTTACTTGTTTTGGTTTTTGCATCACCATAATATGCGTTCCTCCATCTATTTGTATAGCATCTTTGATGTATTCAATCGGAAAAACGATATCTTTTGTTCCATGAATGTGCGTTACATTTTTTTCGTGATAAGCAGCAGAGTGTTCCCAATTAACAATCTTATGAATCGACCATTTTAAATAATCCGCATTTTTAAACTCAAAAATATCATCTATATTATCTTTTTCACGATCTGTATAATACAACTTTCTCATCATCATATAAGAAAATGTTCGATCTGAAGTTAAAAAACTCATTGGAATTATTTTATGCGCATTAATCAACGCAGAAAATCGAAATAATTTAGGAATCTCTGTTCTATTCTTAACTGTAGAAATTAAAAATGTATGAGCGGGATCAATAAAACGATTCATTTCTTGTACAATTATTCCTCCAAAAGATAATCCCATCAAAAGAAATTCTTCTGTGGGATTTATTTTATCTAATAATCGTTCAGCATAATGGGCCAAAGTTTCGTCTTTCTCTGGGTCTAACCAAGGAATATAAACTTGCTCAAAATCTTGTTCCAAGCGCAGATTTCTAAATGCATTTGCATTTGCGCCTAATCCACTTACTTGATAAATTTTCATATCTTATTATAATATATCTTTCTTTTTTGAGTAATCTGTAGGGCGTACACCAATCACTTTTTGAAAAGTATTACTAAACGTTGGTAAACTATTGTACCCTACCATAGTTGATATTTCGCTAATAGAATATGTATTGTCAATCAATAATTGTAAAGCACGTAACATTCTTAGAATGGTAAAATACTGCACAAATGTCATATTCAAATCTTTTTGAAATAAACGTGACAATGAACGTTCTGAAAAACCAAATTCTGCTGTAATTTTTTTCATTGTAATCGAAGAATCCATATTATCATCTAAGAATTGTACAATTTTTTTCAAACGTTCATCATGTGGAAGTGGTAAAGCTAATCGTAAACTGCTTTTACTTACTTTAGGTAAAATTTCTTTAAATGCTTGTGCGATTACATATTCACTTCTGTTTTCAGGTACTATATCACCCTTCCATTGATTAGAGAACAATAAAAGTTCTAAGAGTAAACCATCAGTTGGGTAAATTCCTACTTTTTTATAAAACGAATTATCGCTTTCATTTATAGGAAAATATAAATTTCTCATGATCACATCTGGTGTATTTGGGTGTATACTGTGCTCAACATGAGGCGGTATCCACATATAGTGTCTTGCAGGTAAATAAAAAGTATCTTTTCCTATTTTGACATACACTATTCCTCCCTCACAATAAAGAAATTGTGCTTTATTGTGTTTGTGTTCTACAACGTATGCCTCCGAAATTTCCTTGTGGTAACAGAAAATTGAGGTTGGTAGTTTATCAATTTCGGTTAGGTAGTATCGTGTTTCGAATTTATTATCTAAGTGTATATTCATAGTTTTTTAATCTGTGAACTAATATAATAATTTATTTGATATAATGTATCAAGTACACAAATAAAAGTGTCTGAAATGAATAATTATTTGACTATTATTGATATTGACTTTTTATTAAATTATATAATATTTGTAATTCCCTCTACTGAGAAGGGTACAATTATTGAAAAGTATTAGAAAATAAGTTGCATTATGTTGGAAAGAATAAAATTAACTGACTTACAATCAAAGGTAATGACAGCAGAGGAGTCTGCCAAATTTTTTGAAGATGGAATGACTGTAGGTTCAAGTGGTTTTACAAGAGGAGGTGATACAAAAGTTGTATTAAAAGCTGTTGCGGAGCGTGCCAAATCTGAAAATTTAAAAATCACTTTAGTTACTGGTGCATCATTAGGCCATGGAACGGACGCTGCTTTGGTAGAAAGTGGAGCGTTAAAAAAACGTTTACCATTCCAAGTTGACACTGTAATGCGTAAAAATATTAATGCAGGAAATGTATTATTTATAGATCAACACTTAGGAGAATCAGCTGAACATATTTTAGATGGTCAATTTAAGATTGATTTAGGTGTTTTAGAAGTTGCCGAAATTTTAGAAGATGGTTCTTTAGTTCCTACAACTTCTATCGGTAATAATGCAGAAATTGCAGAAAATGCTGATAAATTAATCATCGAGATTAATACAGCTATCCCTACAAATATCAGAGGTATTCACGACATCTATAGTGTAGAAGAATATGGAAAACGTACCCCAATTAACATCACTTCTTGTGATTCTAAAATTGGACGTGAAACAATAAAAGTAGATCCTTCTAAAATTGTTGGAATTGTATTCCACGACATTCAAGATGCTCCTGGAGATATTCAACCAGCTGACGAAGCGACTGCGGCAATTGCACAAAATATTGTGAAATTCTTTGAAAATGAAGTTAAAGAAGGACGCTTAACAAAATCTTTGATGCCATTACAATGTGGTATTGGAAAAGTTGCAAATGCTGTATTAGGTGGATTAGAGCATTCCGACTTCGAAGATTTAGTTATGTATTCAGAAGTTTTACAAGATTCTACATTTGATTTAATCGATTCTGGAAAAATGAAGTTTGCTTCAGCATCTTCAATGACAGTTTCTCAAGAATGTTACGATCGTGTAATTGGAAATATTGACAACTACAAAGGAAAAATCCTTTTACGTCCACAATCTATTTCTAACTCTTGCGAAGTGATTCGTCGTTTAGGAATTATCGGGATCAATACATCTTTAGAGTGTGATATTTACGGTAACGTAAACTCTACTCACGTTTCTGGTACTCACATGATGAACGGAATCGGTGGTTCTGGAGATTTTGCTCGTAATGCATTTATCTCAATCTTTGTTACTGCTTCTACTGCAAAAGGTGGAAATATTTCTTCTATTGTTCCGATGGTTTCACATACAGACCATACAGAACACGATGTTGATATTATTGTAACAGAACAAGGTTTAGCTGATTTAAGAGGTTTAGCTCCTCGCGAAAGAGCAATCGAAATCATCAACAACTGTGTTCACCCAGATTATAAAGCTGAATTATTATCTTATTTCGAAAGAGCTTGTGCAGAAAGAGGTGGTCAAACACCACATATCTTAGAAGAAGCGTTCTCTTGGCACACAAGATTGAAACAAACAGGTTCTATGAAAAAAGAAGAATTATTAGTATTAAATCATTAGAAATAATAAGACTATACTTATTCAAAAGCATAATTCGGAAATTTCGGATTGTGCTTTTTTTGTGAAATAATTCCAATTAATCTCTTATTTGTATATTTGAAAGTATAATTAAAAATATGAAATTAATTTTCCCTTTTATTTTTATAATATTAATTTTTAGTTGTAAAACAAATAATATACACTATAACAGAGACAAAATACTTAAGAAATACTCTAAAGAATACAGTATATTTATTAACAATGAAATAACTGATTTCGAAAAAAATTATTTAGATAGAGACAATATTGAAAATATTACAATTAATAAAAAATCTAAAAAATTAAATATTACACTAAAGAAAATCAATGAATTATTTAAATTAAGTGATATTAATATCGACAATCGAAGAGGTTGGGATAAAAAGAAAATTGATTTAATTATTATTGATGGTAGATCTATTTCCGACAGTCTCAAAAATTTTATAAAAATTGATCCTAACGCAATAAAATCTATAAATATTGTTCCTCAAAATAAAATGAATAACCGGGCATTTGGAAAACAATTTAATGGTGATTTATTAATTATAACAACAAAATAACTTAGATGAAAAAAATACTTTTTATAACACTTATTTTGACAACATTTATTGCTTGTCAATCCAATCAAAACGAAAATCAAAATTTAGAACAATTAAATAAAAAATCAGCACGCGAAGTTGTCTTAACAACAGAAACTAAAGGTGATTCTGTTTTACATATTACCAAACAAAAAATTTGGGCTAATGATATGATAATTGCCGAAAAAGTAGATACATTGATTACACATAAACAATATACCCCTACAGATTCGACAAAAATCCCTATTTACGTAACCATACAATAAATAATGATGAATAAAAGAGAAAAAAGAGCGAGTAAAGTAGTAACATTGGTATTAATTTCTTCGGTTCTTAGTTCATGTATGAATCGTGAAGAACCTGCAGTAACCAATAATGCGCAAAAAGTTTATATGCGAGCAGATTCTACTGCGCCATATAGTGATGTTTCCTCTAATTACGCAGCCCAATCTGGCGGTTCGCATCATGGTGGAATGGGAAGTTCTCTGCTTTGGTTTATGGCATTCCGTAGTTTAGCTGGTGGTGGAATGGGTTATGCAAGCCCAGGTTTACATCAACAATCAAATGTCGGAACAAACACTGCAAAAGCGAAAGCATACAAAAGTCAAACTGTTCGTGGTGGATTTGGGAAATCTGCATCCTCTCGTTCAGCTTCATCTTAAACTAATTTTATGCAATTAAAAAAAATAAAAGCTGACGAAAACTGGCAAGAAAGGTTAGAAAATATCGGCTTTGGATTTCATACAGACGACAATAAACAAACTTATTGGGTCGAAGATTATTATTATTCGATAACAGAAAAAGAAGCGGATCAACTTTTTGAAGCGACAAACGAATTATGGGAAATGTGCTTAAATGCGGTAGAACATGTCATTCAGAATAATCGGTTAGACGAATTTAAAATTCCAAAATTTATTCAACCTTATTTAATTGATACTTGGGAAAATGATGTACCAAGTATTTATGGTCGTTTCGATTTTGCCTATAAAAATGGTCAACTTAAATTATTAGAATTCAATGCAGATACACCAACTTCATTGTTCGAATGCGGTGTGGTACAATGGCTTTGGATGGAAAATTATTTTGGAGAAACAAAAGATCAATTCAATTCTGTTCACGATAAATTAATTGAAACGTGGAAAATGTTGAAACCTTATTTAAAAGGTGAAACCTTACATTTTTCTTGTGTAAGAGAATCGTTAGAAGATTTGACAAATATCGAATATATAAGAGATTGCGCGATACAAGCCGGAATTAATACTAAATTAATTTATGTTGACGAAATCGGTTGGAATAATGTCAATTTTGTTGATTTAGAAGAAGAACCAATTACAGATATTTTCAAACTTTATCCTTGGGAATGGATGATGAACGAGCTGTTTGCGTATAACATCAAAAATGATGAAATAAATGCCAACTGGATAGAACCAGCTTGGAAAATGATTCTTTCAAACAAAGCAATTTTACCAATTTTATGGGAATTATACCCCAATCACCCTTTGTTGCTAGAAGCATATTTTGGCTCTCCAAAAGAAATGGAAGATTATGTCAAAAAACCATTGCTATCGCGTGAAGGTGCAAACATAGAAGTTGTAAAAAATGGTCATATTGCTGAACAAACTTCGGGCGAATATGGCGAAGAAGGTTTTGTCTACCAAGCTTTAACAGATTTGCATCACGAAGAAACAGGTTATACCATTATCGGAAGTTGGGTAATCGGACAAGAATCATGTGGAATTACAGTTCGAGAAAGTAATCAGTTTATTACAACTGACAAAAGTCGATTTGTGCCACATATCATTGAGTAGAGATATAAAAAAAAATATACAAAAAGTCTAATTCCACTTCGAATTAGACTTTTTAGTTTAAACAAAATCAAATAATTACCGCTAAAATTACAAATAATTTAAAAATTGATAGGTTTCATCATTTATTATTTATAAATTAAAAAAAGATTTAGCTAAAATGTTTTATAAATTAAACGTTTAAGGAATAAAACCTTAGATAATTTTTAGCAAATTAAAATTAGCAAATTAAAAACTAAAATGTGAAATTATGGATTTTTTAGATGATTTGTTTAATTCGTCAACTCTACCACCAGAACGAGTTTCTCGTATGCTCGAAGAAGATCTGTTTTGGCAAATTATAGAAAATTCGTTGATCGATGCCAATAATCTGCAAGACCAAGAATTAGCTTTGATGCAAGAATTAGATGTTCTAACTGCCGAAGATATTATTGGTTTTCAACTTCGATTAGATTTTTTTGCTTACACATTGCATTTACCAGAGGTTTGGTGTGCGTCTTGTATTATGAATGACGGTACAAATCCTGAACATTTTTATTATTTCAAAAATTGGATTATTTCTCAAGGAAAAGAATTGTTTGAAAAAGCGATTTTAAATCCAGATTATTTGGCAGATTTTTTTGAAGAAGGTTTCAATGAAGATGATTTGTTCGAATTCGAAACTTTTCACTTAATTGCAAATAATGTTTTCTATTGTAAATTCGAAAATGATTTTTTTGATTTTATTGATCAAGAATGTATGAAATTCTTTACTGAAGAATTTCCAAAACCAGACTTTGATTGGGATGACGAGAATTTAACCAATCTTCAAGTTATTTGCCCAAGATTATTCAAGGTTTTTATCGAAGATTATTCTCCTGATGACGACGAAACAGAGGATGATTTTGATGATGAAGATGAGTTTTTGTAAATTTTATGAAGTATTCTATTGAATTTTTGAAACAAGCTCACAAAGCGTCTATATTCAATAAATCAAAAATATTGAATACTAATAGTTGCGCATGTTTTTGTTGTAAAGAAATTTTATCTACTACTGAAATCAAAGAATTTATTGAAGAAATAGATGGAAAAAGATGAAACTGCAATTTGTCCAAGTTGTGGAATTGATTCTATTATTGACGATATTTTTCCTATTAATGATCCAATTTTCTTAGAGGAAATGAGTAAATATTGGTTTGAATAAAAGTTATAAAAAAAAAGGAACTCAAATTGAGTTCCTTTTATATTTAGAAAGAATTTTTCTTATCCTAAAACTTCAGCAACTTTAGCTCCGATATCAGCAGGAGAAGACACCACATGAATTCCACATTCTGTCATAATCGCCATTTTAGCTTGCGCTGTATCATCAGCTCCACCTACGATAGCTCCGGCATGTCCCATTGTACGTCCTTTTGGTGCAGTTTGTCCTGCAATAAATCCTACAACTGGTTTTGTACCATTCGCTTTAATCCAACGAGCAGCTTCAGCTTCTAATTGACCACCAATTTCACCAATCATTACGATACACTCCGTTTCTGGGTCATTCATAAATAATTCAACGGCTTCTTTAGTAGTTGTTCCAATAATTGGATCTCCGCCAATTCCGATTGCTGTAGAAATTCCGTAACCAGCTTTTACAACTTGGTCAGCAGCTTCGTACGTTAAAGTTCCTGATTTAGAAACGATACCAACTTTACCTGGTTTGAAAATAAATCCTGGCATAATACCAACTTTCGCTTCACCTGATGTAATAACACCTGGACAGTTCGGTCCAATTAATGTTACATCTCTTTGGTCAACGTACGCTTGTACTTTTACCATATCTTCTACAGGAATACCTTCTGTAATACAGATAATTACTTTGATACCTGCTTCTGCAGCTTCCATAACAGCATCAGCTGCGAATGCTGGTGGAACGAAAATAATAGAAACGTCAGCTCCAGCTTCAACAACAGCATCTTTCACTGTATTAAAAATTGGTAAACCTAAATGTGTTTGCCCACCTTTACCTGGAGTTACACCTCCTACTACGTTTGTTCCATATTCAATCATTTGCTCAGCATGAAAAGTTCCTTCTTTTCCTGTGAACCCTTGAACGATTATTTTTGAATCTTTGTTTACTAATACAGACATTGTGATTTTTAATTTACACAAATATAAAAGGAGTTTTGGATTTTAAAAAATATTCGATGTAAAAAATACACTATCTAATTATCGAAACAAGACAAAAATCTATAAGATATTTATCATAAAAAAGCCGAGCAGGTGCTCGGCTTGAAAAATATAATCATAAAAAAATTATTTTTTTCTATAATCGCGTACCATTATCTCTGTGGCTGCTATTTTTTTATACAATCCTCTTGCTTCTTCTGCCGGAGTTCCGAAATAAGTTTTCCCTCCTTCCAAAGATTTACTTACACCTGCTTGTGCTAATAAGACTGCTTTTGTACCTATAGTTACACCACTCGTAATCCCAACTTGTCCCCAAATAGAAACTTCGTCTTCTACATTTACGCATCCTGCAATTCCTACCTGAGAAGCAATCAAACATTTTTTACCAATAATCGTATCGTGACCAATCTGAATTAGATTATCCATAATTGTTCCTTCACCAATAATTGTTGAGGCAGATACTCCTCTATCTATTGTACAGTTTGCACCAATTTCGACATGATTTTCAATAATTACATTTCCGACAGATTTTAAACGATCATAACCCGTTTCACGATTTTTGTAATAAAAAGCATCTGCACCCAAAACAGTTCCTGAACGAATAATAACATTATCTCCGATAATCGCATGATCGTTAATTGAAACATTAGAATGAATCACACAATTTTTACCAATTTTAACATGGTTTCCAATGAAAGCACCTGGTTGAATAATTGTCCCCTCCCCTATTTCTGCTGAATCAGAAATTTGCTTATTTGATGGTTGAAATGGTAAAAAATATTGGCCAATCTTTACAAAATCACGAAATGGATCATCAGAAATCAGCAGAGCTTTTCCTTCTGGACAATCAACTTCTTTATTAATTAAAACAATTGTTGCATTAGATTGTAATGCTTTATCGTAATATTTAGGATGGTCAACAAATACAATATCTCCCTCTTCTACACGGTGAATTTCATTGATTCCTTCAACTGGAAAATTTTCGTTTCCAATAAATTTCGCATCTATAATAGATGCAATATCTTTTAATTTATGTGTTTGTGGAAATTTCATCTTTCTCTACTTTTAAAAGTCTACAAATATAAAAATAAAAAAGCTGTCAAAAAATGACAGCTTTAATGATTTATGAATTAAATCAAATTATTTTTTCTTGAAAACCATTGTTTTAACATCATTCGCAAACAAAACTAATTTTCCGTTTTGAATTTCATATTTGTTTACATTGTTAAAACGCTCTCCAAACGCATCAGCATCTACACCTTGACAAGCCATACGTGTTGTCGCAATATTTTTCACTGTAAGTGAATTTCCAACAGCTAAATAAGCACCTGATAAATTATTACATCCATCATTTCCAGAAACTTTATTATTTTGGAACGTTAAAGTTGGTTTCTGATTTGGAAAACGATCATCCAAAGATTTTGCACTTCTATCTCTACCAATAAATTCTTCTAATTCCCAAGAACCTGCTAAATTCCCTGGACGAACAAAAGTCATTACAACGATATCGTCTTGAATTAATAATAATTTATTATCTGAAATTGAATATTTTAATTTTCCGTTTAATTTTGAACTGAAATTTGAATCTTCTACATTCTCACATGCTTTCATCGTAGACATCATATTTCCGAAAGTAATTTCATTTCCTGAAATTTTAACCCCTCCGTTTAATGTGTTACATCCGTCAGAAGCATTTAACATATTAGTTGAAACAAAATTAAGATAAGGAACACCCATTGGATATGCTTCTACCAATGTTGCTGCTTTCATAGAATTAACATGACTTAATTCCCATTTACCTAAAATAGAAGTTGTGTTAGTCGTTTCTGTATTTCCACCCATATTATTTATCGTAGAACAAGATGTTAAAAATCCTGTTGCTAAAATTGCTGCAAAAGATATTTTTAAGATTGTTGATTTCATAAAATTTAATTTCAAGTTTCCTCGTATTACACGAATACCATACCAAAATTGAAATATGTTAAAAATCTTTTCTACAATGCTTTTGAGAAAGATGAATTGATATCAATAAAAAGTTATAATTTTGAAAAATAAATCTGGTTTCATCCCTCAAAAATAATTCAATTTGATTTCTCAAAGAACAATAGATATAATCTTCGAAACAGCTCGTGTAGAAGAAGTTGTTGGTGATTTTGTTACTCTGAAACGTGCAGGTTCCAGTTTAAAAGGACTTTCGCCTTTTGGCAATGAAAAAACTCCTTCTTTTGTCGTATCACCTGCTAAACAAATTTGGAAAGATTTTTCATCAGGTAGAGGAGGAAATGTTGTCACTTTTTTAATGGAAGTTGAACAGTTTACCTATCCTGAAGCTTTGCGATGGTTGGCAAAACGTTATAACATCGAAATTGAAGAAGATGGAGAATATAATTTTGAGCAACAGCAAGAAGAAAAAGAACGAGAAAGTTTATATATTTTGACTGATTTTGCAAAGAAATTCTTTGTGAATCAATTACATAATTCCGAAGAAGGAAATTTAATTGGTCTTAGCTATTTCCGCGAACGCGGTTTTACAAAAGAAACGATTGATAAATTTGAACTCGGTTATTCACCAAAACAATGGGATGCATTAGCAGAACATGCTTTAAAAAACGGATATTCAAAAGAATTAATTGAGGAAGCTGGTTTAGCTACGTTTAAAGAAGATCATAAAAAATATGATAAATTTCGCGAACGTGTCATGTTTCCTATTTACAGTTTTTCTGGAAGAACATTAGGTTTTGGAGGGCGTATTCTACGTAATGATGCCAAAGCTGCAAAGTATTTAAATTCTCCCGAAAATAAAATTTACCACAAAAGTAAAACACTTTATGGTTTATTTCAGGCAAAACAACATATTACAAAAGCCGATCAATGTTTTTTAGTTGAAGGTTATACTGATGTACTTTCTTTATATCAAGCAGGGATACAAAACGTAGTGGCAAGTTCTGGAACAGCGCTAACAAATGAACAAATTCGTTTGATAAAACGTTTAACAGAAAATATCGTCGTGATGTATGATGGTGATAATGCTGGTATTAAAGCTTCTTTCCGAGGAATAGATATGATTCTGGAACAAGAAATGAACGTAAAAATTCTATTGTTACCAGAAGGTGAAGACCCGGATTCTTTTGCTAAGAAACATTCGACAACAGAAATTGAAGCTTATATAAAATCAAATGCAACAGACTTTATTCGTTTCAAAGCAAATGTTTTATTAGAAGATGCGAAAAATGATCCAATCAAAAAAGCTGAATTAATTCGTGAAATTGTCAAATCAATTTCATTGATTCCAAATATTATTAAACAAGAAGTTTATATTGCGGAAACTTCTAAAATAATGGAAATTCGTGAAGAAGTTTTGTTCAAAGAATTGGCTCAATTACAAAATTCTAATGACAAATCGACCTCTTCTTCTCATATCACCGATCAGTCGAGAACAAAAAAACCAGCCATTTCAATCGTTCCTTCAACAAAAGAAGTTATCAATGCACAGCAAACTGTAGAGAATGAAATTATTAAGCTTATCATGCAATTTGGTGATTTGGAAGTTGATTTAAAGAACGAAAACAACGAACTATATAAAACAACGGTTAACCAAGAAATCATTACCCAATTTGAAGAAAACAATTTGAGTTTGAGTAATCCACTTTTTCAATCGATTTTGGATGATGTAAAAATTGGTTTAGAAAATGATGAACTACGAACAGGAACTTATTTTTCTCGATTAAGCAATCCCGAAATTGTAAATCTTGCCTCTGAAATGATGATGGAAAAACATAGTTTAAGTGAAAATTGGACGATAAAACAAGGTATCAATATCAAAAAGAAAGAAGAGTTTGTACACAAAGATTTGTTCGATGTCTTATTACGTTTCAAGATTATTTACATCGATAATGTGATAAAAGAGTTAATGCAACAAACCAAAAACACTGATTTATCAATTGAAGAAACGAACCAAATTCTTCAACAGATTATGCATTTTACTGGTTTGAAAAATATCTTAAATCAACATCTTAATCGTGTAATTTAATTCACGCGTTTGTTAAATATTCCGTATTAACCTAATAATCTATAAATTAACGATTAATCAAAGTCTTTTCTTAAAAATTTTAATAAGTGTCATTTTTTTTAACTTAACGTTAACAACTATTGGTAATACAGCTGATAATAATGAATTAGAAGTGTTTTATTAATTGAAAATCAATAAAAAATACTATGCATGTCTAATTAAATTCAATAATTCTTATTTTAGATACTGATTCAGAAAAAACTAAAGAATGACAAAGAATTTTTTAACATTATTAGTAATGCTGATGATTATTCCGTTTGCACAAGCAAAGGAAGAATCAAATTTTTCAACAGTAAGTCCTTTACCATTGCCGGTATCAGTTTATACAAAAAATTTAAAATCTACTTTCCTTAATAAAGTAGCAGATTTAAATAAAATAGACAACACAACTGTTACAGAAATAGTGGAGAAAGCTGGAAATAAAGTAAGCGGAATAGTTTCTTGGTATGCAGACAAATTTCACGGCAAAAAAACTTCGAGTGGCGAATTATACAATAAAAATAACTTCACAGCTGCTCATAAAACATTACCTTTCGGTACAAAAGTAAAAGTAACAAATACAAATAATGGTAAATCTGTAGTTGTAAAGATAAACGACAGGGGACCGCATACAAAATCAAGATTATTAGATTTGAGTAAAGCAGCGTTTACATCTATAGGTTCAACGAGTGCAGGAATTCTGAACGTACAAATGGAAGTTCTAGATTAAACCGATTTTTAGATATTAAAACAAAAAAAAGGATTGAATGTATTCAATCCTTTTTTTTGTTAATCATCGTAATGTTTATGATGATTTTTCTTTTTGTAATATTTATTATGCTTTTTTTGTTGTCCTGGTGCATAATATTTCGCAGACTTATCTCCATGTATCTTTTTATGTTGTCCAGGTGGTAGATTTCTATGGTTATCATACCTTGCATCATATTTGGGATACTTTTTATACTTTTTCTTTTTATGATGTGTGTGCTCAATACCATAAATTGTAGTAGAACCATCACAAGAAGTTAGAAATAAAACCGCAAGTGCAAAGATTGCAACTAAATTAATTTTCTTTAAAACTGTTAATTTCATCATCACTTTCATATATAATGTGAAGAGTAAGACAAGAACCTTACCAAAAATATAATTTAATAAAATTTAATTGTCTTTAATGGAATAGTATTTGAGAATCAATTCATAAACCATTAAAATATGAAAGAAAAAATTCAATACCGTTATAAAACGACTAACGAAGCTTTAACGGAGTTAACTGAAAACGGTTTTACAATTGATTATAATATCGAAAAAGGACAATTAAAGCAGAATCCTGAACATTTTGATATTGTATGTATTTACCGTTACGAAGGAATGTCAGATCCTGATGATGAATCTTCTGTTTATGGAATAATTAATAATCAGAGTGGTGATAAGGGGGTATACGTTGTAGGAAATTTATCTATGGGTGATGATGTAGATCAATTTATTGTGAATTTAGAAATTAAACGTAGAACAATTAAATAATAATCATTATTAACAAAATAAAAAAGCTCGATACATATGTATCGAGCTTTTTAGATTTTATAACATCTTTCAGATTAGAAAGGATATTCATAAATTTTTGATTCGTGGAAATAAGGGTGACCTTTTGCTTCTAAGTTTAATTTAGAAACTGCATTCATTACTACGAATGTAAATAATCCTCCAATTCCAACTAACGATCCTATTTCCATTAATCCGAAATTGTGGAACGGTCCAACTGCTGCTGGCATAATTTGGTTGTAGAAATCCCAATAGTGTCCAATAATGATTACAAATCCCATCACGAAAACGATTTGGTAACGACGTTTCATGCTTGATGAAATTAAAATCAAGAATGGAGCTACTAAGTTGATTACTAACATCCAGTAGTATAATGGATATTGCGCCATACGTTGTTGGAAATATTGAACTTCCTCAGGAATGTTTGCATACCATTGTAACATAAACTGACAGAACCATAAGTAAGACCATAATAATGAGAAACCGAACATATATTTTGTTAAATCATGTAAGTGGTTATCATTGAATAATGGTAAAGCATTCTTTCTTTTTAAGTAGATTGAAATAATTGCCATAATAGAAACCGCAGAAACTAAGTATGAAACCATTCCGTACCACATAAATAAAGAAGAGAACCAGTGTGGATCTAAAGACATCACGAAATCCCATGCAAAAGCTGCAGAACAAAGTGCAAAAATCACTAAATAAATAACTGATTTTTTGTACAATTGAGCGTAAACTTTTAGGTCTCCGTTTGTTTCATCTAATTTGCGAGTTGCATTTTTAATAACTGGTAACATTAAAGATAATACTACCAAGTAAATAATACAACGAACTAACCAGAAGTTAGGACTTAACCAAAGCTGTGCTTTGTTCGCCATAAAGATGTCATACTTAGCATTGTCTGGATCTATTAAATCAGCATCCATCCAGTGGAATAAATGATTCATGTGAAAATAAGATCCTAAAACAATGATTGCTAAAAGAGCAGAACCTACTGGTAAGAAAGAAGCTACAGCTTCCATTACACGAGATACTACCATCGACCAACCTGCATTTGCTACGAATTGAATACATAAGAAAAACAATGCTGAAGCTGCGATACCAAAAGCTAAATAAGCAGGTACATAGAAAGCAGCCCAAGGTCTATTTTTCAATAAATTCTCTAAATGGTGCATATGTGCATCATGATCTGTGTTCATCGATGCAAATGAATCTGAAATATACTCACCAAAAAATTGAGTTGGGTGAGCTTCAATCAAACCGTTAATATATTCAGTTGAATTAGCAACATCTTGTTGATGTAAGAAAAATCCTATCCCGTAAAGCACAACACCTATCACTGTTAGAATAAGTGATGCATTTTTTAATCTTGGGGAAAATGTATATTGCATAATAATTAACTTATTTTATTATTTATTAGTTGCTGTTTCTTCAGTTGCAGGTGTTGCTTCTGCAGCAGGAGCAACAGTAGTACCACCTTTTAAACTCATTACATATTCAGCAACTCTCCAACGGTCTGCAGGAGTCAATTGAGATGCGTAAGAACCCATCGCATTTTTTCCATACATAATAACATGATAAACAGAACCTACTGTAATCTCTCTTTCTCCGTAAGTCGGAACTCCAGAATAAGCTTTAGATTTTACGATTGATCCTTGTCCATCACCTGCGTCACCGTGACAAACTGCACAGTTTTGACCATATAACACTTTTCCTCTTTCTAAATCTGCAGTTTTAGCTGTAGCATCTAATGGAGAAACCGTTATACTTTTTGATTGTGCATAACCAGCGTTATTGTTTTTTAAAGTCCATGGTAAAATATCACCGTCAGTTCTTTCAACAGCACCTTCTACAGATTCTAATGCAGACATATTGTGATTTTTATTCATTACAGGAACTTCAGAGTTCTCTTTATCTTCAGGGTAACCGTAAGTTGCCTTTTCATAAGGATCATAAGCTGTCGAATAATACATATCCGGCATATATACGATACTCGCGTCACGTTTTTTATCAGAACAAGAAGTGATAATAATACTTCCTAATCCTATAAGTAATGCTATCTTTTTCATTATGCTTCTTGTACTAAATTGTTAACACTTGGTTCTACGACTACGTCACCTTTTACGGTTACTTCTTCAGCACCAGTTTCTACAAATACATTTTTGATTTTCTCAACATCAGCAGTTCTGATTTCAATCAAGAATTTATCATCTGTTGTACGTGGATCTGGGTTTTTAGCTTTCGCACCTGGGTACATTTTGTTACGCGCTAAATATGTTAATGACATAAAGTGCGCTGCACAGAAAACTGTCAACTCGAACATAATAGGAACGAACGCTGGCATATTTTCTCCCCAAGAGAAAGATGGTTTACCACCGATATCTTGAGCCCAATCATGGTTCATAATAAACCATGTCATCAATGATGCTAATGTTGTTCCAAATGCACCGTAGAAGAAAGCAAGGTCAGAAATACGAGTTTTCTTTAAACCTAACGCTTTATCTAAACCGTGTACAGGGAAAGGTGTATATACTTCATCTATCGTAATGCCTTGTTTACGTATAGATTTTACTGCTTTTAATAAATCATCATCGTCTCCGTAAAGACCATAAACGATTTTAGTGTTCGTGATGCTCATCTTCAGTATGATGTTTTTTATAGCTTTCGCCTGATGATTTCAAAATAGTTTTTAATTCAGATTGTGAAATAACTGGGAATGTACGTGCGTACAATAAGTATAACACAGAAAAGAATCCCATAGTACCTAAGAAGATACCTACGTCTACCCATGAAGGCATAAACATTGTCCAGCTTGATGGTAAATAGTCACGAGATAAGTTGATAACGATAATATCAAAACGCTCGAACCACATACCAATGTTAACTACGATAGAGATAACAAATGTCCAGAAGAAGTTTCTTCTAATTGAACGAATCCATAATAAACCTGGTACTAAAACGTTACAAATAATTAACGCCCAGAATGCCCACCAATAAGGTCCTGTTGCTGCTCCTGGAGAGAAATATGTAAAGTCTTCGTAACGAGATCCTGAATACCAAGCGATCCATAACTCAGTTAAATAAGCTACTGCAACCATACCACCTGTTACAACGATTACAATATTCATGTACTCGATATGTTTACGTGTGATATAATCTTCATAGTGTAAAACTTTACGCATTACACTTAATAATGTTTGTACCATCGCGAAACCAGAGAAAATAGCTCCAGCAACGAAATAAGGAGGGTATACTGTTGAGTGCCATCCTTTGATCACCGACGTAGCGAAGTCAAAAGATACAATCGTGTGTACCGAGAATACTAACGGTGTACATAAACCAGCTAATACCAAAGATAACTCTTCGAAACGTTGCCAATGTTTTGCTCCACCACCCCATCCGAATGATAAGATTCCGTAGATTTTCTTAGCGAATGGTTTTGTTGCACGGTCACGTATCATTGCAAAGTCAGGAATTAATCCCATCAACCAGAAAACAGTTGATACAGAGAAATACGTAGAAATCGCGAATACGTCCCATAACAATGGTGAGTTAAAGTTAGGCCATAATGATCCAAATTGGTTAGGAATTGGGAAAACCCAATACATTAACCATGGACGACCCATGTGGATTACAGGGAATAACGCTGCCTGTACAACGGCGAAGATCGTCATGGCTTCCGCAGAACGGTTAACCGACATTCTCCATTTTTGACGGAATAATAATAAAACGGCTGAGATTAACGTACCAGCGTGACCAATACCTACCCACCATACAAAGTTGGTGATATCCCATCCCCAGTTAATCGTTCTATTCAATCCCCAAACACCAATACCAGTTCCAACTGTATAAGCAATTGCACCAACACCAAAGATGAATGCTACCATTGCAATACCGAAACATAGCCACCACAATTTACTTGCAGGCGTCTCTATTGGACGTGCAATGTCTACTGTGATATCGTGGTAGGTTTTATGTCCTAAAATAAGGGGCTCTCTTACCTGTGATTCGTAATGTGACATATTTGTTTACCTTATTAATTCTTTATTAATTTAATTAAGCTTGTTCTTTTCTGTTTCTAACTTTTACTTGATAGATAACATTTGGTTTTGTACCAATTTCTTCTAATAATACGTAAGAACGTTTATCTTTCGATACTTGTCTTACTTCTGATTTATCATCATTGATATCTCCAAATTTCATCGCTCCTGTTCCACAAGCAGCAGCACAAGCAGCAGCAGCCATAAACTCTTCGTCTTTAACTACTCTGTTTTCTTTCTTAGCTTTTAAGATTGCAGCTTGCGTTTGTTGGATACAGAATGAACATTTCTCAATTACACCTCGTGTTCTTACAACAACATCTGGATTAAGTACCATACGACCTAAATCATTGTTCATGTGGAAGTCGAATTTATCGTTATTCGCCCAGTTAAACCAGTTGAAACGACGTACTTTATAAGGACAGTTATTCGCACAGTAACGAGTACCAACACAACGGTTATAAGCCATCATATTTTGACCTTGACGACCATGAGATGTTGCTCCTACTGGACACACAGTCTCACAAGGAGCGTGGTTACAGTGTTGACACATTAATGGTTGGAAAATCACATCTGGATTTTCTGCCTCTGGCTTAATTAATCGTGTATATTGTTGTGGTTCGTTATCTGGATCAGATTCTAACGCAACTTTCTGAGTTAATTTTCCGTTTGGATCATTGTATGTTACATCAGAGTAGTAACGGTCAATTCTTAACCAGTACATATCTCTTGACATACGCATTTCCTCTTTACCGACAGTTGGTACGTTGTTTTCTGCTTGACAAGCAATTACACACGCTCCACATCCTGTACAAGCATTCATATCAATTGTTAAATTGAAGTGAGGTCCTGTTGAACGATCAAAACTTGCCCATAAGTCAACTTCACCTACAGGAGAATCTCCTCTCCAAGTTGGCATTTTAGCAACTGGATTCCATTCTTGACGGTCTGTATTGATAAAATCAGCTAAAGAAACTTCCCTTGCGATTTCGTAACGCCCCATCAATGTTGGTTGTTGCTGCATATTAGCGAACTCATGTTTATCTGTACGAGAAGATTTTTCAATCTTAACGTTAGAAACTCCAACTGTTCCGTTATATAATGTATAAGCATTAACCCCTACATTATTTGAAACTTTACCAGCTTTTGTGCGACCGTAACCGAAAGCTAAACCTACAGTTCCGATAGCTTGACCTGGCTGAATGAATACTGGAACGTTTTCTAAAACAACTCCATTAACAGTTAAGTTTACATACTCACCGTCAAATTGCATTCTTCCATTTGTAACGTTGTAGTTATCTTGAATTTTGATTCCTAATTTCTCCGCATCATTTGGATTAACTGTTAAATAGTTATCCCAAGAGTTACGTGTAATTGGATCTGGTAATTCTTGTAACCAAGGATTATTAGCCTGAGTACCATCTCCTAATCCAGCTTTAGAATAGAATTGGATTTCCCATTCTGTTGCTTTACCTGCAGCTAATTTAGCAGAAGCAGCAGAAGCAGCACCTGTGTTAGCAGTAAAAGCCGTAGTTTCAGCCGCTTCATTATAACCATTGTATAATGCTTTGTTGAAATCTATACCTAATTTTGGTAAAATAGCTGAATCCCAATTTTGTTTTACGTATAAGTAAAATGGAGATACTTTTTGTCTTGTTGCAGAAACTGCCATCACCATAATTGGATCATTTGGATCTTCTACTTCAGTCACTTCAGTTACTCCTGTCATCCAAGCAATTAATGAATCTTGGAATTGACGAGAATCAAAAATACGTGGAATTGTTGGTTGTTGTAATGAGTATACACCTGTTATTGGGCTAAAATCATTCCAAGACTCTAAACCGTGAGTAACTGGAGCGATAACGTCCATTACTGATGCAGTTTCGTCTAATTTTTCAACTAAACCAACTTTAAGTCCAATGTTTTTGAAAGCTTCTTCAATTTCTTTTGCGTTTTTCGCGTTGTAAATTGGATTCGTTTGGAAGTTTAATAAAACTCCAACTTGCCCAGCTTTAGCGTCTGCAATGAATTGATTGAATACAGTATCGTTAGACTCTTTTAATAATACAGCTTTATCTGAAACTGCAGCTGATCCTAAAACTTGGTTAATTGCGAATGCAATAGTATACGCTTCTTTAGAACCGTCAGCCATTACAACTGCTTTAGAACCTTTTGCTTTTAACTCAGCAACAATTGCTTTTGCTTCTTTAGATGAAGCAGCTCCACCTGTTAATCCTTGATAAACTTCTGCTAACACTTTTTCAGTATCAGTTGGTTTTAAAGGATAACGTGTATCAGCATTTGCTCCTGTTAAAGATAAAATAGACTCTACTTGGATGTGACGCATCATGTTTACTCCTGGTTTACGAGCTACACCATAATCACCTTCCATTCCACCACCATTGTAATCACCTAAGAAATCTGCGTTGAAAGAAACAACTAATTCAGCATTCTTAAGATCATAGAATGGTAATTCTCTTTTTCCGTATACTTCTTGTGCAGCATCTAATGCATTCGAATAAGAAATTGCATCATATATTACATGTTGAGTTGTTGGATATTTTGTTGCGAATTCTGCAATCAACTTTTTAGTTGTTGGAGAAGGTAAAGACGAAGTTAAAATAACTACTTTCTTTCCTCCTACAGATGTTAATGCTTTAGAAACAGTAGCATCTAAATCTTTCCAAGATGTTGCTTTGAAATTCTCACCACCGTTAATTAAAGGTGATTTTATTTTATCAGAATCGTATAATGATAATACAGATGCTTGAACACGAGCATTTGTAGAACCAAAATATTTCGCTCCTTTATTTGCATCAATTCTAATTGGACGACCTTCTCTTGTACGTACTAATACGTTCGCATAATCGTATCCATCAAAAACTGTAGACGCATAATATGTAGGTACACCAGGCATAATATTTTCTGGTTTCACTACGTAAGGAACAGATTTTACGATTGGAGCTTCACAGGCTGCTAATGTAACAGCAGCTGTACTGAACCCTAAAATCTTCAAAAAGTCACGTCGTGAAGTTTGACTATTCTCCATGGCGTTGTCATTCCCTAAGAAATTGTCTACGGGAATTTCTTCTGCAAATTCATTGGTAGTTAACTTTTCATTTAATGTATTGTCAGTTAACTCCTCAAAACTTTTCCAGTAATTTTTCTTCGAAGCCATTTATACTCCTCTCTTTTTTATATTAATAATGACATTTACCACACTCTAAACCTCCGATAGCATCAACTGTAATCTTAGTTGCGTCACCGTACTGTTTTTTCAACTTTTCGTGTAGTTCTGCGTAATATTCTTTGTTATACTCGTTGTCCATATCTACCTCAGTAGTTCTGTGACATTCGATACACCATCCCATTGTGAAATCATTCGCCATTTTCACTTCGTTCATCTCATCAACACGTCCGTGACAAGCGAAACAAGTTTGGTCTCCTGATCCAATGTTTAATTCTTTTGCATTTGGAATTGTTCCATCCTTAATTGCTTTCTTAATCGCTTTCTCTCCAGCTACAACGTGTTGTGCGTGGCTAAAGAATACGAAATCTGGCATATTGTGGATACGTACCCATTCAATTGGTTTTTGTGGACCATCGTATTTGTTCGTTTCTGGATTCCATCCTATCGCTTTATACATTTTTTGGATTTCTCCTGTGTAGAAATTTTTAACAGCGTCTTCATCTGCGAATTTACCAGAAGTGATTAATTCTTCTTCGAAATAATCTCCTTTGTATTCTTTGATTGTTTTGTGACAGTTCATACATACGTTTGGTGAAGGAATTCCAGACACTTTACCGTATTTCGCTGAACTATGACAATACTGACAATCAATCCCTTGCACACCTGCGTGAACTTTATGAGAGAAGTAGATCGGTTGTTCTGGCTCGTAACCTTTGTCAACACCTACACCCATTAACCCCCAATACACATTGTACAATGCAAAGAATGCTAATACAGCAATTACTACACCACCAACTTTTTGGTATTTTTGGAAGAAGTCAGCAAAAGAAAAAGCAGCTTGCTCATCTTTAGAATTTAAATCTTCTGTAGCTGTTGCTTTAACCAATGCATTAACGCGAACTAAAATCCACAATAACAATGCAGCTAAAACTACAAAACCTACAGCGATAATCCCTGTACTTGCTCCTCCACCTTGTGCAGCTTCAGCAGCTTTTTTATCAGCAGCCTCCTTCTTTTTCAAAGCTTTAGCTTCCTCAAAAGCTTTCACTCCTCCATCAGGATCTGCTGTATATGCTAGAATATTATCAATATCACCATCTGATAAGTTAGGGAAAGCTAACATCTCAGTGTTATTGTAATCAGCATAAATTTTGTTTGCATACGCATCTCCAGATTCGCGCAAAGCTTTGTTGTCCTTAATCCAAGCGTGTAACCACTCTTTTCCAAGTCCAGCTTGCTCCTGCACGCGCTTCTCAACATCACGTAATTCCGGCCCAATAAATTCACCATCAATCTGGTGACATGTAGTACAGTTGGCCTCGAATAACTCGTAACCTTTACCTGCATCTTGGGCATTTGCTAAGGAGAACGTCGATAGTATTATCGCGCAGCTCCATAAACGTATTCTTTTTAGAAATCTTGCCTTCATTTACTTAAATAATCTCAGTTCGTTGTTTCTTTTAACTCGTTTTTATTTGAACACTTAACTATCAGCAAAAATAGCTTCAATACTTAATAAAATCATAAAGTTTACATACTGAACTTTGTCATTGAGCTTAATTTAAAACGTTTCTAAATTAATTGTTAAAAAAATTATGCTGAAAATAATCTCTATATGATTTGAGATTAGAGCTTTTCATTTGATGAAAAATCTATTTAACATAATTTTTGTAAAATAATTTTAATATTTTTTATTAAGAAAAGACAATAAAACGAATCTAACCCATCTTTTTGAAGTGAAAAAAAGGTTAATTTGGAATAATATTCGTAGTAAGAAAATAAAAGTCTATAAAATTTAATAACTTAATTGTAAAAAGTATATTTGCACATATTAATTCATCCTATGAAAAAATTTATCTTTTTATTTCTTATCAGTTTTTCTAGTTGTGGTTTTGCACAAAATAAAATTGATACTGTTCAGATTATTAATAATGGTACATTGAACATGGAAATTGATAGTAGAATAAATACTGTATTAAAAGCGAAAGAAGACGCAGTCTGTGCGCATAATGCACCTATCAAAAAAAACACAGAGAAAAAACCTATTGTACATTCCAACGATCCATGTGCTGGAACACCACAAATAAATGGTTTCAAAATTCAGATATATTATTCAAAAGATAGAAAAGACGCAGACAAAGTAAGAAATGAGTTTGCCCGTTCTTTTCCTGAGTTGTCATCTCAGACGGCATACTTCTCTCCAGACTATCGTGTTTTAGTTGGTGATTATTTTACAAGAGCCTCTGCTTCGAGAGATATTCGTCGTTTAAAATCAAAATACAACAGTGCTTTTTCGATTCCATTCAAAGTATTGTGTAGAAAAGCAAAATAAGCGTTAGAATTATTAGTTCTAATCATCATTTTCTTAAAAAAATGAGAGATGTATCCTTATCATAACAAAATAAACAACGAATAAATAATGGTGAATTGGTTTCGTATAAATTTGTAGAAAAATATAAAAACATTTCCCCATGTTTGGTTTTGTATTTCAAAACAGAACCTTATACAAGACCGATTCGTGAACACCGTTTTTCTGAATATAAAGTCTTATTAAAAATAGAGGACAAATAATTTATTTTACAATTTTAAAATTATTCGAAAATATAAAAAGCGTTATCAAATTTCTTGGTAACGCTTTTTCAACTTTTAATTGTAATAATTAGTAATCGATTCATGTTTTTGAATTTAATTATTCAGAGTTCGATTTCTACCTTCTATTTCTAATTGGGTAAGTATCGAAGCTAAAGTTGTTTGCACAAATCCTAAATTACCTGCAACTAACACACCTTTTTCTCCTGTCGATATTTTTTCGATTCCATAAACACTTGACTCATCTTCTGGATTCGAATTTCCTTCGTAACGATAGATATAAATAATTCTAAAATCGTGTGGATGATCAATCAAATCGTTTTCTAATAAATTAAAATCTTCTTGATATCCTTTTTCTGCTAACTCCTTTAGCGCTACGCTTGAAGTTTCGTAATTAAATTGTCTTCTCTCGAACATATAAATAGTTTTATTTGGTTAATACTTATAAATCTAATCAATTACTTTACAGAAAGTTGTTAAACATAAGTTAAGTATATTTAGTATGAAATAATTTAACATTGTTAATGATTTATTGTATTGGAAATAAGTTCTTACTTTTGACAAAAAGATAAAATGATTTTAGAAAAATTAAATCAAAACGAGGCGAATTTTGCTGATGTTATTGCTTATATCGAAGAAAATTATAATTACACTGCTTCTGCTTTTGTGAATGGAAATCAAGAAAATGCGATAGACCAAAATCAAGGTAGTGCGAAAGTATTTGCTTTTGCAAATTTAAATAACCTTTCTAAAGAAGATACTTTGAAATTATTTGCTGAACATTATGAAGCTGTTTTAGCAACTCCTGAAGGAACTGATCATAATAATATTCGTCAATTTATAAAAAATGGTTGGGAAGGTTTAAAATTTAAAAACGAAGTTTTAACAAAAAAATAATGTAACGTCCTGAAAAAATGATACAGGATTAGACCAATAAAATTTTATTTTAAACAGTACATATATTCGTATTTG
>NZ_JACXZC010000011.1 GCF_020281205.1 Empedobacter stercoris | reverse complement strand
TAATTAAAGTTAATGATTTTTAAAACACTACCTTAAATTTTAGGTCTTAGATGTCCACTTTTTGCTGACGATTTACAATGACGGATTTTTTTTAGTTTAATAAACTTCTTCTTTTTTGAAGAAAACGGTATCATTTCCTTTCCTAAATTTTAGTTCGGAATAACGAATCGTATAATTATCAATCATTCCGTACGTTTCTAAAATATAATTATCCTTGAAACGATAATTTCTATTTGTTTTATTTCTTGCATTGGCACCTAACTCTTCTTTAAGGCTTAATATTTTTGGAGAAATCTCAAAACGTGGATCAGTTTCTATTCGATTGATAATGATATTTATATCCGTTGAGTCCATAATTAGAATAGTTTGTTGTTTCATCTTTTTGATTCCAGAAATATCTGTTGAAACAATCTTTGGTTCTCCTTTGAATCCAATTCCAGCCTGATGTAGATCATTTATTAAATCATCATTTGAATACATTTGACTTCTGTAACCATATTTTACCATTGGAATGACAACTGTAAAAAATAGAGCCAACGAAACAATCATTGCGGCTTTATTGTAGCCAGCCATTCTTAGTCCATAGTAAATAAATGGAACCAAAATTAATAATACAATGCCAAAAATAATAACAGCAATTAATCCAGATTCCATTAGCTTTTTATCATAGTTAAAAATTCATCTTCTGTCAAGACCACTACAGTTCCAATTTCCTCAGCTTTTTTTAATTTACTACCTGCTTTATCTCCAGCAACTAAGAAATTTAAATTTTTAGAAACAGCCGAAATATTTTTTCCTCCATGGTCTTCTACCATTTTCTGTGCTTCGTTTCGTGTAAATTTGGTTAAACTTCCCGTAAACAAAAATGTTTTCCCTTCTAATGAATCGGATAATGGTTTTGCTTCTTCACCAATTTCAAAATTTAATCCATAATCACGTAAACGTTGAATTAGATTTTGATGTTGTTCTTCTTTAAAATATTCTTTGATTGAAAAAGCAATTTTTTCTCCTACATCTGGTACAGCAACCAATTCTTCCATAGTAGCTTGCATTAGTCGGTCAATATTCTGAAAGTGTTTGACTAATTTCTTCGCAACCGTTTCACCAACATGACGAATTCCGATGGCATATAATACTTTTTCGAAAGGTTGTTCTTTCGATTTTTCAACAGATGTAATAATATTCTGAGCCGATTTTTCGGCCATTCTATCCAAAGGTAAAATAGCTTCTTTTTGTAAGGTATAAAAATCAGCAATATTGTTGAGTAAATTTGCGTTGTGTAATAAAACTGCAGTTTCAGCACCAATGCTTTCAATATCCATTGCTTTTCTCGAAACAAAATGCTCTAATTTTCCAATAATCTGTGGTTCACAACCATTTTCGTTTGGACAATAATGTTGTGCTTCGCCTTCGTTTCGAATTAGTTCTGTTCCACAAGAAGGACATTCTTTAATAAACTCTATTTCTTCCGTTCCAGGTTGACGTACGTCTGTATTGACACCTACTATTTTTGGAATAATTTCTCCACCTTTCTCAACATAAACTATATCGCCAATGCGGATATCCAATTTTTTGATGATGTCTTCATTATGAACAGATGCACGTTTTACAATTGTACCAGCCAACGAAACAGGTGAAAGATTAGCTACTGGCGTAATTGCTCCTGTGCGTCCAACTTGATAATCAATACTTAATAATTCAGTCTCAGCAGCTTCTGCTTTAAATTTATAGGCCATCGCCCAGCGTGGTGATTTTGCAGTATAACCTAATTCATCTTGTTGTGAAAAAGAATTGACTTTAATTACAATTCCATCCGTTTCGTAGGGCAAATTTTTACGTTCAATATCCCAATAGTCAACAAAAGCTAAAACTTCTTCCAAGGAAGTACATAATTTAGATGTATGCGGAATTTTAAATCCTAACTCATCCGCGGCTTGTAGCATTTCCCATTGTGTAGAATACGGCAAATTATTTCCAATAAAATAATACGGAAAGCATTGTAAACCACGTTTAGCAACTTCTGTATTATCTTGTAATTTCAATGAACCTGAGGCAGTATTACGAGGATTTGCATACAATTCTAATCCATTTTGAGCGCGTTCTTCGTTAATAGCTGCAAATTTATTTAGCGGTATAGTAATCTCTCCACGCATAAAAAAACGTTCGGGATAATTACCTTTCAATTTTAAAGGAACAGATTGTATGGTACGAATATTATTCGTGATTTCATCACCTTGTGTTCCATCTCCACGTGTTACAGCCTGAGTTAACTCACCATTTTCGTATAAAATAGAAATTGAAGCACCATCGTATTTCAATTCACAAACGAATTCTACAGCTTCGTCAAGCGTCTTTTCAATTCTTTTTTCCCAGTCTTGTAAATCTTCTACTGAGTACGAGTTATCCAACGAATACATTCTAAATTCGTGTGCAATGGTTGGAAAGTTTTTTGTCACCATGCCTCCAACTCGTTGAGTAGGGGAATTAATATCAAAAAACAAAGGATTCTCGTCTTCTAAACGTTTTAATTCTTTTAATTTCAAATCAAATTCGAAATCAGAAATCGTCGGTTTATCTAAAACGTAATAATTATAATTATGCTGAGTAAGCTCTTCTCTTAAAGCTAAAATTTTATCTTGAATTTCCATTCTAAAAATGTTACAGAACAAAGATAAACACTTGAATTTAGACGAACAATTTTTAAAATAATTTGGAATGATTTATATTTAGGAATATTTATTGAAGGGTATATTGAAAATAATTAAGTATGAATAATTTATTAGAAGTTTTAGATACTAAATCAAAGGAATTTGAAAACACAGTTTCTATTGTCACAACTGGAGCTGCAGCAGGAATTGCGATTTCGAAAGCAATTAATAAAGATCAAAAAATTGGTGCAATTGTAGGTATTGGAGTAGGCTTATTGGCTTATGCTATGTTTAGCCCTAAGAATAAATTGAAAAAAGAAAATTTGAAACTTGAAAAACAAATCCATAAAATTGAAAGCAAATTTGAAAAATAATCTATTTTTATACGCAAGTATCTTTTCCTATTTAGGGAGTTTAATCTTGCCTGTACATTTTGTGTTTGAAGATGCAGAAGGTTATTTTGGTTATGTTTATGCTTATTTAGGTTGGATGACATTTCCGTATGTAGATTTTTATTGTTGGTTAGGTAATTTCACCTTATTGTTTTCTTGGATTTTTTATCGAAAAAAAGCAAGTTTATATGCAAGTTTTTTAACACCGATATTAATGTCATTTTATGGAATAAATCATTTCACAGAATTGAATATGTTGGAAGTTCACGAGTACAATTATCCACTTTTTGGATATTGGGTTTGGTTACTTTCATCTATTTTTATGGTCATTTATCATTATAAACGAAATGTTTTAAAAAGTCAAACTATTTAAGTTTGACTTTTTCTGTATTATGAATATGATAATTTGTTCTCGATAACGATTAGATACAATTTAAAAATATATTCTTATAATTTATATATAATTAATTTAATTGAGATATTTAACGTATTTCATTAAAAAAGTCGGTTAAAAGTGCTTTAAAAATACCTATTTTGGAAGGTTTTTACATTTTATTCCGAATATGATAATTATTCCTCGATACACATTAGGTAATATACAATATTTTCTCTATATATTTATTGAATAATCACAGAAATAACTCTATCAAATAAATGGAGTAATATTTTTTTATTTATAAAAATTTATTAAATTTGATAAAATATTAATCTCTATTAAAACTATGGAGATTATAAAAATAGCCACTTAAAATACTATAAAAACGAATCTATTTATATTAGTAGATTTCATGTGTTAATTTAATTTCAATAACTCAACTTAAGATTTAGGTTGAGTTTTTTGTTTATTTTTACCTTTCATTCTTTTATATGGAAATAGAACAAATTCTGACTCAAATTTCACCAATATCATCAATTTCGCTTCATCAACTAATTGATAAAATTGAATTAATAAATTTCCCTAAAAACTATTCTTTTTTAAATGCTGATAAAATAGAAAAGAAAGTTTATTTCATTAAAAAAGGAATTGTTAGAGCCTATACGATTGATGATGGAAAAGAATTGACATTTTGGTTTGGAAAAGAAGGTGATTCTATTTTGTCTATGAGAAGTTATGTGGAAAATAAAACGAGTTACGAGACGATAGAAACGATAGAAGATTGTGAATTGTACGAAATAAAAATTGCAGATTTACAAGAGTTTTATTTAACCAATTTGGAAATAGCTAATTGGGGACGAAAATTAGCCGAAAACGAATTAATCAAAACAGAAGAACGATTTATTTCGAGACAAGTTGGAACAGCTACAGACCGTTACAGAAAGTTATTAATTGAAACTCCAAGTTTAATTAACCGTGTTCAGTTGGGATATATTGCATCGTATTTAGGTATTTCTCAAGTGACTTTAAGCCGTATTCGTGCCGAAATATAACTGAATAATTTTTTAACATTTGTAAAAAAATAGTTTAATTTTCTGATTCATCTTTGCGAAAAATATAAACAAAATGAATTGGATTTTATTGATTTTAGGTGGATTGTTCGAAGTTGGTTTCACTTCATCTTTAGGAAAAGCGAAAGAAACCACTGGTTCTGAAATGTATATGTGGTATGGCATATTTGGAGTCTGTTTAGTTGCTAGTATGTTTTTGCTGATTAAGGCAACACAGACTTTACCTTTAGGTACAGCTTATGCAGTTTGGACAGGAGTTGGAGCGGTTGGAACTGTGTTAGTTGGAATATTTGTATTTAAAGAACCCGCAAATTTTTGGCGAATATTTTTTATTTTCACTTTAATTAGTTCAATTGTTGGGCTGAAATTTGTATCAAATTAAAATGTTTTATACATGTGTTTATCTGCCAATATGGCTGAATATTACGAGGTTTTTTCATTAAAATGAAGTGGTATTGTTTTTGAATTAATACCTTCAAAATATACATATGAACAATAATAGAAATTATAGTTTCGAAGAAATTCCAGATAGCTTTCACAATGAGCAAGATTTTTATGCAAAATTTAGAGAAAGATTAGATGATGTTCAGAAATTTCCAGCAGATTATTTATTCAAATTCATTTACCCTTCAAACGAAGAAACAATGAAAAAAATAAAAGATGTTTATGCAGGAACAAATGCAGAATACGAATACAAAGCTTCGAAAAACAGAAAATATACGTCAATTTCGATTAAACTTTATGTTATTGATTCAGAAACTGTGATCAATTATTACAAAGAGATTGCTAAAATAGAAGGCGTAATCATGCTATAATAAAAGGTTGCAGATGCAACCTTTTATGTTTTTTGGAAAGAGTAGGGGAGTTACAATAATTTAGAAAAATCTTTTGATTCTAATAATTCTTTGAAAAATTCATTCGTAAAATCTGTCACTTTTTGATGAACTTTATTTCCACTCGAAATGCGATGAACACCTAATTCGCTAATTATCTTATATGAACTTAATTTTGGTGTAATAAAGATATTTAACGGTAATTCAATTTGATTAATTACATTTTCGATATCAGATTTCTCTTCAATCAAAGGGACAAAAATTCCGTCCGCACCAGCTTCTTTGTATAATTTGGCTCTTTTTAAAGTCTCTTCTAAAGGATTTTCAACTTTTGTTGTATAAGTATCAATTCTGGCATTAATGAAAATATCTTTATTTTTTGAATTTAAATATTCCTTAATAGATTTAATCTTTTTTTCGAGCACAATTTGATTGGATAATTTTCGATTATCATCATCTGTATTTCCATCCTCTAAATTGATTCCGACAACACCAGCATCAACTAATTTTTCGATATAATCATTCAACGTTTCTAAATCCTCAGTAAAACCACTTTCGATATCTGCTGAAACTAAAAGTGATGTAGATTTTGAAATCCGTTCGATTATATACAACATTTCATAAAACGAAATATTTTGACCATCTTCATAACCTAACATATTGGCAATGGCATGACTCGAAGTGCCTACAGCTAAAAAACCAGCTTCTTCGGCAGCTTTTGCACTTATAATATCCCACACATTTGCAATAACAAGTGGGTAATTTTGGTTATGCAATTTCTTGAAATTTTCTAAAGACATAATACTATTTTTTGTGTTTCAAAGAATACATCAATAATCGTTCATTTATTCAATTACAAATACTTGTAAATGTTTGCAAATATTTATAATTGAATAAAGTGTTAAATATCTGTACTATAAATATTAATATATTAAACAGTGTAAACGTATTGAACTCGAAAATTACTTTAGTAAATATAATTGTGCGCAAACTTTTGCATCGGATAATGCTTCATGATGATTCAGTTGTAAATTAAATTTTCTAGCACAATCTGATAGTTTAGTTGGTTTGATTCCTTTCAATTTAAAAATTCTATAAGTACATTCCCAACGATCAGAAAGATTAAGTTGTGAATAGTTTAAACCATAGAATTCCATTGTATGTTTTAGAACAGAACGATCAAAAGCTTCATTATGCGCAACTACAATTTGATTTTGTAAACGGTGTTTAATTTCAAAATAGATATCGTCAAATGTTGGTGCATCAATTGTATCTTCTGGGCGAATACCATGTACCAAAATATTGTGGTAATTGTATTGATTAAGAGGTGGTTGAATTAGCGTGTAATACTCGTCTGTAACCACATTATCAGTTACAGTAACGATTCCAACTGCACAAGCTGAATTGCGATAGTTATTCGCAGTTTCAAAATCAATTGCAACAAAATTTTCCATAGATTATAAATTTGATGTGATAAAATTGATTATTTTTTCGGCTTCAAAAGGAGAAAACCAATTAACTTTTTCATCTTTTTTAAACCATGTCATTTGACGTTTTGCAAATCGTCTTGTATTCTTTTTGATTTCATCTATTGCAAAATCTAATGTTATTTTTTCATCAAAAGAATCAAATAATTCTCGGTAACCAACAGTTTGTAAGGCATTTAATTCTTTCAAATGTAACAACAATTTAGCTTCATTCAACAAACCTTCGTTCATCATAATATCAACGCGACGATTAATGCGATCGTACATTTCTTCGCGAGGAAGTTCTAAACCAATTTTTATTATGTTAAATGGACGTTTGCCTAAATTATTATTTCTGAATTGTGAGAAAGGTTGTCCAGAAGATCGATAAATTTCTAAGGCTCGTGTAACGCGTTGTTTATTGAAAATATCGACTTCGTTAAAGTATTTAGGATCTACCTGTTCTAATTCTTTTTGTAACTTTTCGATTCCAAACTCTTCTAATTCATCATTCAATTTTTCTCGAATAGCAGGATCTACCTCTGGAAAAGTATCAAAACCAACTGTAATGGCTTTTTCATATAAACCAGATCCACCAACCATCACACAAATATCATTTGTTTTGAAGTAGTTATCTAAAAATAATAATCCATCTCGTTCAAAATCACCAACTGAATATTTTTCGTGTATAGAAATATTTTGAATAAAATGATGTTTTACTTGAGCCAATTCTTCGTTTGAGGGAACAGCTGTTCCTATTTTCATTTCTTTGAAAAATTGTCGGCTATCACACGAAATAATTTCAGACTGAAAATGTTTTGCAATCGCTATAGCCAAATTCGTTTTACCAATTGCAGTTGGACCAACAACAGAAATTAACGTTTTATTTTTTTGAATATTTTGCATGCTTTACTATATCAAGCGCAAGATACTTCGATATTTTATGAAAAGAAAAAGCTTCTATTAGAAAATAGAAGCTTTGTATATGATATAAAAAAATTAGTTGTTGAAGTGATATAGAAAAACTACATCTGCTGTATAAGCAGGTTTTGGATTGTCTTTAATTTCGAAGTTAGCTTCAATTACAACTTTTGCAATTCCTCTTAAGTCTGTTATCTTTTTTAATTTAGCTGTTAATCTTACTTCGCTATCTACTAAAACAGCTTGTCCAAATTTTAAATTCTCAATTCCGTAATTGATTAACATTTTGATATTTCGAACTTCTGCAATTTGATCCCATAAATGAGGAATCAAAGAAAGTGTTAAATAACCATGAGCAATTGTTTTTTTGAAAGGACCCTCATTAGCAGCTTTTTCTGGATCTGTATGAATCCATTGATGATCTAAAGTTGCATCAGCAAAGCGATTGATTTGTTCTTGTGTTATAATGTGCCAATCTGATTTTCCGATTTCTTTTCCTTCGAAAGCTTTGTACTCATCGAAATTATTAATAATTACCATTATTCAGGTTTTTTTGTTTTTAGTATTCTAATTGTTCAAATCTAATGAATAATCGGCAGAAAAATAAATATTCATCTAACAATAATTATGCATGAATAATAAGTATAAAAAATCCGATTCTTAAATTTAAGAATCGGATTGATTTTGATTTATTTAATAGTTTTAATCTACAATCTCTGCATCTTCTACATCTGCATAAACTTGCTGTGTTGATTTCCAAGATAAATATTTTAAGACTTCTTTATTGAAATATTTCATTCCAAAAAGTAAAATCCCAAGGTCATCTATTAAACCAAAAGGTCCTAAAAGTGCTTCTGGAATAAAATCAATTGGAGAAATTATATATAAAGTTGCCAATAAACCTAAAACAATATTTTTCATGTCAGGTTTGTAGTTACCTTTTCTGAAATCGCTTAGCATTGCAAAAAATGCTTTCACTTTTTCGAAGAAAGATTTGTCATTTTGAGCTGCCATTGCAGCACCACTAGCGACTTTAAAGAATTTTGATTTTTTCATTTTACAAAATATGTTTTAAAAACGTATTATGTATTACAAAGTACATGCCAATATTTAGTTGCAAACTATTTTTGTAAATCTTGTTCAATTGAAAAAATCCATTCAAATTTCTGGTTTTCAAACTTTTCTTCAGCCAATAAATACAATGTTTTTTCGGTTTCTTCATACTTTACTTTATCCATTGTTGCTGGATTAAATGGAGGTAATTGTTCTATAGCAACCGTAATTTTTTTTGTATTTCCTTTATAATTGATTTCTTTCGAAATTTCTAGTTTATTCATGATCATTTTCTTTGCGTCGTAAATTTACAAAATAAAGGTTTTCTAAGGAGTTCTTAAGAGATAATATTATCTTTGTTTGTATAATACAGAATATAAATGAACGATTTACACGACCAATTAAAAAATTTATTTCCTGATCACATCGCAGAACCAGAAGAAAATCAAGAGGTTGAAAATGAATTATGGATGCAAGATGATCCATTGATATGTAAATACGAAAAACGTAAAGGAAAACCTACCACTGTAATAGAAGGGTACACGGGTGCGGACGAAGATTTTAAACAATTGGCCAAAGAAATAAAGGTCTTTTTGGGGGTTGGAGGCAGTTTCAAAGACGATTCGATCATTATACAAGGAGATTATCGCGATAAAATAATGTCTTACTTGAAGGATAAAGGATTTAAAGTGAAAAGGGTAGGTGGTTAATAAATTCTTTACCATTATTACAGATAAAGATTGTATATTGTATCCTTATTTTAATTTTAAAATCATGAGTAAAGCAGCATCAGAATTAGTTTTAAATGCAGACGGAAGCATTTACCATTGTAATATAAAACCAGAACATTTAGCTGATACAATTATAACAGTTGGTGATCCAAATCGAGTTGAAAAAGTGTCAAGACATTTTGACACCATAGAGCATATCACTTCTAAAAGGGAGATTGTTACACATACAGGAATGTTGAACGGGAAACGTTTAACGGTTATTTCGACAGGAATGGGAACAGATAATATTGATATTGTTTTCTCTGAATTAGATGCGTTGGCAAATATTGATTTGGAAACTGGAGAGATTAAAAAAGATTTCAGAAAATTATCATTTGTTCGTTTAGGTACTTCAGGAGCTTTGCAAGAAGATATTCCTGTAGATAGTTTTGTAATTGGTTCTCACGGATTAGGTTTAGATGGTCTTTTGCATTATTATGTTGGAAGTGAAGCTGTGATGAATAAAGAGATTGAAGATGCTTTTATCAAACATGTAGATTGGTCACCAAATAAAGCACGACCTTATTTAGTTGGAGGATCTGAAACTTTACTAAATAAATTAGCATCAGAAAAAACAATTCAAGGAATAACAGCTACAGCTTGTGGATTTTATGGACCTCAAGGTCGCTTTTTGAGATTACAACCTAACCCTGCTGATATCAACGATCGTTTGACTTCTTTTAACCATAATGGTTTAAGAATTTCTAATTTTGAAATGGAAACTTCTGCAATTTATGGGTTAGCAGCGATGATGGGACATGAAGCTTTATCGGTGAATGCAATTGTAGCGAACAGAATTTTAGGTGAATTTAGTACAGATTCTTACAAAACGGTTGATGCAATGATCGAGTATTCTTTGGAAAGATTAACAAAGTAATAAATAACAACAATAGAATAGAAAAGCTCGAGAATAATCTCGAGCTTTTATTGTAAAAGATAATTATATTTTAATTTAAATTCATTAATTCTTTTGCTTGATTGATCGCAGCTTCTGTTAATTCTGATCCAGAAATCATTTGAGCAATTTCTTCTAAGCGCTGTTGCTGAGATAGTTCAATCACATTTGTTTGTGTCGTTTCTTCAACCACTTCTTTGTAGACTTTTAATTGATAATTTCCTTTAGAAGCAACTTGTGGTAAATGTGTAATCACTAAAAGTTGCATATTATCAGCCATCGACTGCATTACTTTTCCTGTTTCGTTTGCAACTTTACCTGAAATTCCAGTATCAATTTCATCTAAAATTAATGTTGGTAAATGTTGATGCGTGGCCAATAATTTTTTGATTGCTAACATCAATCTCGAACGTTCACCACCTGATACAGATTTTTCGAAAATACGTGGTTCCATTCCTTTATTTGCAGAAAATAAAAACAACACTTCATCTTTTCCAGTTGCTGTAAAATCTAAAGTTTCGTTGAGTTGAATCGTTAATTGCGAATTTTCCATTCCCAATTGTGATAAAGTATTCAAAATGTTTTTTCGAATAATTTCAATTGATGAGAATCTATTTTTTCTAATTTTTAAAGCTTGTTTATCTAACTTTTCTGAAATCGCATTTAATTCTTTCGTTAAGTGAATAATTAAATCACTTAAATTATCAAAACCAGAAGTTTGACTTTCTAATTCATCTCGTTTAATAATCAATTCTTCAATGGTGATTACATTGTGTTTGCGTAATAATTTATGAATCAAATCGTAACGATCTGTGATTTCTTGTAAACGTTCTGGATTAATTTCTGTAGATTCGATCAAATGACTCATTTCTCCAGAAATATCTTGTAATTCAATTTTAGAAGAAATTAATCGCTCATAAATCGAATTGTATTGAGAATTATAATCCGAAATTTTATTTAACTTATTACTTGCTTCGTTCAATTGAGAAATAATTCCCATTTCGGGATGTTCTAAAAATTGATAAGTTTCATTTAACGTCGAAATGATTTCTTCAACATTTGCTAATGATTTTATTTCGAATTCTAAATGTTCTAACTCATCATGTTTAAGAGATGCATTGTTTAATTCTTCCCATAAATGCAATTTGTATTCTAAATCCTGTGATTGATTTTCGAGTGAATTCTGCGCATCTTTTATTTTTTTCTTGGTCGAAATATATTGATTGAATACTTTTTTATACTCTTTTAACAATTCTTTATTTTCTCCGTAAATATCCAACATCGATAATTGAAAATCAGCTTCGAAAATTTTTGGTGTATTAAATTGAGAATGTATATCGATCAATAATTCAGATAATTCTTGTAAAATAGAGACTTTTACAGGGGTGTCATTGATAAAAGCACGTGATTTTCCTGAAGGTAACAATTCTCTTCGAAGAATAGATTCGTCTTCATAATCTAAATCATATTCCTCAAAAAAATCATTCAATTCAAGATCTTTAATATTAAAAATTGCTTCAATAATACATTTTTCATCCGCATTTTTCAATGCTTTTAAGTCAGCACGTTCACCTAAAACCAATTTCAAAGCACCTAAAAGAATAGATTTACCAGCACCAGTTTCACCAGTGATTGTTGTCATTCCTTGATGAAAATCAATCTCTAATTGATCGATAATTGCAAAATTATTAACGCGAAGTGTTCTTAACATTTACTTTTTCATTTTATTCCAATACGTATCGTTGTACTTTGGAGCGATAGAATTTAAAATTTCTTTTAATTTTTCGATATTCACTGACGACGTTTGTCCACCTGTAAATACCTGACTAATTTCGCTATTTTTTGCTGTTAAGAAAATTTCTAAAGGATAAAATTGAGAATAATTTCCTCTTTGGTAAAATTCTAATTGTAACAAGGTATTTCCGATCGCATTTTTACCTCTCAACTCATTTTCTGCCATAATATCCAATCCATTTCTGTGGTATTGATAAGTGATGTTACGTAAAGTTGAGTTATCTGATTTTAGAATATTGTTAATTAATGAAGTACGAGATTTTAAACCGTCCATTTCGCTCCAACCAGAAAAATTGTTATTGATTTGACCAAAGTCAGCAATTTTTTTCGCCATTTTGAAATATTCAGTTCCACCTTCTTTTGTAAAAGTGTCCGCATCATAACCTAATACTAAATACACATAATATGTTATCACATCTGTTAAATTTTTACCACTAAATTTACGATCATTGAAGATTAATTCTTCGAATTCTTGGTATTGGAATGTGAAATTATCATCTGATAAATTAAGAACAGGTGTATAATAAGTAGAGTTGAAAACTGGACGACGAGATTGAACCAAAATAGATCCTTTTAATCGATTTCCTTCTCTTTCTTTAATGTTTATAACGAAACTAGCTTCAATTCTTTCGTATGTTTTTAGTCGATCATTTGTCCATTTAGTAGAATTAATAAAGGTTGTCAGTGATTTTTCTAAGGTTTGATACATTTGTGTATTTGAACCCTGCACCATTGAATAATCAACTTTAACATCAGCAATAAGATTCTGGGAAAAAGCAGAAACAGCTAAACATGTTGAAAAGAAAATTGAGGCTAATTTCTTCATTATATTGTTATAATTTATTTAAAATAACAGTCAAAATATCTTTTGCAACTTCAGTTTTTGATTTAGCATCAAATTGTTGCATCGATAAATCTTTGTCAATAATTGTAATTTTATTTGTATTCTTCTGAAAACCGGCTTCTTTATCTTGCATCGAATTTAGAACAATAAAATCAAGATTCTTTTTGGTTAATTTTCTCTTTGCATATTCTTCTTCATTATTCGTTTCTAAAGCAAAACCAACCAATAATTGATGTGTTTTGATTTCACCTAATGATTTCAAAATATCTGGATTCTTAACCAGTTCTATGATTAAATTATCATCGTTTTCTTTCTTAATTTTTTGTTCAGCCATTTCTTTTGGACGATAGTCTGCAACAGCTGCCGACATTACAACAACATCTGCATCAGCAAAATTGTCGTGCATCGCTTTGTACATATCACGAGCAGAAACAACATTTATTCGTTCGATAGGATAACCAAGGACAGATTCATGACTAGGCCCACTAACCAACGTGACATTTGCACCAAGATTAGTAGCAGCCTTCGCAATCTCAAAACCCATTTTTCCTGAAGAATAATTACCTATAAAACGTACAGGATCTATGTTTTCGTATGTTGGTCCAGCAGAAACAACCACTTTTTTTCCGTAGAGTGGAAGAGTAGCTGCAATAGAACTTTCTAAAAATGAAATAATATTCTCGGGTTCAGCCATTCTGCCTTCACCTAACAATCCACTTGCCAGTTCACCAGCTTCTGCAGGAATGCAACTATTACCAAAAGATTCTAATTTTGAAATATTTTCTAATGTAGACGGATGTTTGTACATATCCAAATCCATCGCTGGAGCAAAATAAACTGGACATTTTGCAGAAAGATAAGTTGCCAAAACCAAATTATTACAGGTTCCATCTGCCATATGGGAAAGCGTATTTGCAGTGCAAGGGGCAATTATCATATAATCAGCCCAAAGTGCATATTCTACATGATTGTTCCAGTCTCCTTTATCACCGAAAAACTCCCATTCAACTGGGTGTTTGGACAACGTTGAAAGTGTAAGTGGAGTGACAAAATTTTGTGCATCAGGTGTCATAATAACTTTTACTTGTGCACCTTTTTTGATAAGCCCTCTAACAAGAAAAGCGGCTTTATAGGCCGCTATTCCGGCAGTAACTGCCAAAAGAATTTTTTTACTATGTAAAACAGACATTATTTATCCTCATTTGGATTTCTGTAATATACGTCATTGTCTAACCATTCCTTAACCGCAATAGATGTCGGTTTTGGTAATCTTTCGTAGAATTTTGAAACTTCGATTTGCTCTCTGTTTTCAAAAACTTCTTCTAAAGAATCTGTATGTGCAGCAAACTCATCCAATTTCTGAATTAATTCAGTTTTCATTTCTTGGTTAATTTGTTCTGCTCTTTTTCCCATAATTACAATCGACTCGTATAAGTTTCCTGTTTTCTCATCGATTTTATTACGATCATAAGTTTGTGTTGTTGGTGCTGCACCGATATCCTTGAAATTCATAATGAAAGAATTTTTATATATTTTACTATTTATTATTTTTTTGCTCTTTGCTTAATTCAGCTTGTTCAGCTTCATTTTTTTTTCTCGACTCTTCTAATTCAGCGAGAATTTTTTTAGTTTCAATTATATCTTTATCAACTTTTTCCATCAATTTATTTGCTTCAGACTTGAATTTAGTTTCTGGATAATATCTTGTTAACAATAGATATTGTGTTCTAGCATCTTGTAAACGTAATTCTTTGTTTTCTAAACGAGAAAAATTTAACGCTAATTCTGCTTTAGCACGCAAAGAGTACATCATGGCTTCTTCTCTAAATTTAGAATCTGGGTACTCATCAATCATATTATCGAATGACACACCAGCAGCCTTATATTTCATCGTTTTATAATAAACTTTTGAAATTTCGAAAGACTTTAACTCTAATTTCTGTCTAAGCTCTGTAATGTAATTATTCGCATCATTTACATGATTTGATTCTGGGTACGAGTTAATGAAACCTTGTAATTCACTAATCGCTGTATAAGTACTTGTTTGGTCTAAATCATACTTCGGTGAATCTTTGTAATAAGAAAAAGCTGATTTAAATAATGCTTCTTCTGCACGACTATCCATTGGGTAAGATCCTGCAAAACTCTTAAATTGATGACCTGCCAAACGAAAACTTTTTTCGTTAAAGTTCGCTTGCGCCATATTATATGCAATATCAGCTGCTTTTTCCGTTCCTACAAAAGACGTTGAAATTTTTTCGTATAATTCGTTTGCCAAGTCGTATTTACCATCTTGGTATAACTGCGTAGCTAATGTAAAGATTTCGTCTTTATCTGTACTTTTCATCGCTTTGTTGTAGGTCTTGTTACAAGACACTAATGAAGCGCCAATTAAAACTAGTAAGCTTAGTTTTTTAAACATTCTGCAAATTTAATAAAAATTGAGGACTAAAGTATAAAAAATTATTTTCTTATCCTCTTAATAAAATCTCAAAGTTTTGAATTATTACGCTGTTGTGTCTGCGCTTAATGTAACTACATCACGATCAAATAGATATAACCCGCCTTTGTCAGAGCCAATCATTTCTAATTTATCTAAAATATTTCGAGCTAATTTTTCTTCTTCGATTTGTTCAGATACATACCATTGTAAAAAATTGTGTGTAGAATAATCTTTTTCTTCTAATGTTAACCCAACAATTTCGTTAATCGATTCAGAAACAAAGCATTCGTGTTTTAATATTGCTGTAAAAACTTCTTTTAACGTAGTAAAATCTTGTTTTGGTTCTTCAATTTGTGGTACAAATGCTTTACCACCTCTTTCGTTGATGAATTTTATTAATTTTAACATATGCATGCGTTCTTCATCAGCGTGAGCGTATAAGAAGTTAGCTGTCCCTTCTAATCCTTTTACTTCTGCCCATGAAGCCATAGCTAAGTATAATTGAGAAGAATCACCTTCTAATTTTATTTGTTTATTTAATGCGTTTAATACTGAGTCTTTTATCATGATTTTATTTTTTAGATGTTAGATAATAATTGGTTAATTTTTGTTGTCAAATTATCCGAAGCAGGAACTAAAGGTAAACGTGTATAGGGTTTACAAACACCTTTGTTGTCTAAAACAGCTTTAATCCCACAAGGGTTTCCTTCTTCGAAAATAGCACGTGTTATTTCAACAATTTTGTAATGTGCATTATAAGCTGCATCAACTTCTTTGTTTAATGCTTTGCGAATCATCTCTGTAAAGATTGTAGGAATACCTTGACCAATAACAGAAATAACCCCAGAACCGCCTGCTAATGTCATAGGTAAAGCAAATTCGTCGTCACCAGAGATAATGTTAAAATCTTCGCGAGTATTTTTACGAATAATATCTGTAGATTGTAAGAAATCTGGAGAAGCTTCTTTAATTGCAACGATATTTTTAAATTCATTTGCTAAACGAATTGTTGTATCTGCTGTAATATTAGATCCTGTTCTACCTGGTACATTATACAAAATAATATTTGCATTTGTACTTTCAGCAATTGCTTTATAATGTTGGTAAATACCTTCTTGATTCGGTTTGTTGTAATAAGGTGAAACAGTAAGAATTGCACTATAATCGCTCAAATCTGTTTCCTGATATTCTTTAATAACTTCTGCAGTATTGTTTCCTCCAATACCTAAAACCATCGGAACACGATTAGCATTGGCTTTCTTTATTGTTTCGATTACCTTTAGCTTTTCATCTTTTGTAAGCGTTGCAGCTTCAGCTGTAGTTCCTAAAATAACTAAATATTCAACACCACCATCGATACTGTAGTTTACTAATTTTTCTAATGCAGTATAATCTACCGTACCATCTTGTTGAAAAGGCGTAACCAAAGCAACTCCTGTCCCAATTAATTGTTTCATCTTCTATTAAATGTATTAAATCTATTACTAAGTAAATTTCGGAATTATATTTTGAATAGACAAACTATAGCGATTATCTATAATTGGTCTTAGATAAAATCCAAAATCTTCCAAAAATAACAATTAATTTATAGGTTTAAAATTAAATTAATCGAAGATTGTATGATTTTATTTATACTTATAAAAAAAGCCACTCAAACGAGTGACTTTACTATACTTTTTGACTTTAAATTAGTTAAAAGTGTATTTAAATCCTAAAGAAAAACGACCAGCTTCAAAATCTGAATCATTTGATAATCTCCAATCAGGCTTCCAATCAAAATGGAATGCCAAAGGAGCAGATGGAATTTTATATTCTAAACCTGCTTGTGGACGAATACCAAATATTGTTTTATCTTCATAATATCCTTTATCTACAAAAGTTAATTGAGGTCCAACCCCTACATACCATCCTAATCCGTTTGTACCAGAAAACGGTTGATTATATGTATAATCTGCACCTAAAACAGTAACATGATCACCAAACATTACTTGTACATTACCAGCATTTTTACCATCAAAAGAGTGTTTAAATTGTGGACCTACAAGTGTTTCACCGTCTCCTAAGTCTACAACAACACCTAAAGCATTTTTATAGTTTTGAGCATTTACTTGAGAAATTCCTAATGCCATTACAGCAACTAATAATACTTTTTTCATTTTATAAATTTTTAGTTCTTTTTTTGTTATGCCAATAGTTAAACAAAAAGCATGCAAATGTTACTTTAATGTTAAATATTAACATTATAAAAACCGATTAGCAAATCCTATAGTACTTTAATTCAATAGTATATTTACTTAATTTAAAATCATTCTAAAATTAGATAAATTACATTCATCTCTATTAAACAGCTAATTTTGTACAAACAAAACAACAATGATAAAAACAGTAATTTTCGATATGGATGGTGTAATTGTCGATACAGAACCTGTACACAAATACGCTTATTTCGAACATTATAAAGAATTGAATATTCCAGTAACAGAAGAATTATTTGCAACTTTTACCGGTCAATCGACAAAAAATGTGTATCAAATTTTAAAAGATAAGTTTGATTTGAAAGAAGAAGTAAATGATTTAGTTTTGAGGAAACGAGCGATTTTTAATGACGCTTTTGATACAAAACCTGATTTGTATTTAATAGATGGAGTAGAAGAGTTGATTAAAGATTTGTATGCTAATAAAATTGAATTAATCTTAGCTTCGTCTGCATCAAAAAGTACGATTGATCGTGTGTTTAGTCGTTTTCAATTGGATCAATATTTTTCACATAAAATATCGGGTGAGAACTTTCCTAAATCAAAGCCAGATCCAGCTATTTTTTTACATGCGGCTGAAATAGCCAAATCAGAATATGACGAGTGCATTGTTATCGAAGATTCTACAAACGGAGTTGAAGCTGCATTTTGCGCAAACCTCTATTGTTTAGGTTATAAAAGTGTCAATTCTAAAAAGCAAAATTTAGAAAAAGCAAATTCGATAGTTGATGATTTTAATCAAATAAATGCAGCCTATATTATTGATTTGAAATAGATTTATGCTAATCAATAATTTTATATTGTTTCATTAAGAAAATGGCATTCATCATTTTGGTAGTGCCTTTTCTTAATTTGTAATCCGAAAAATAATTGTTATCAAAGTTTTTCAATTCAAAACAATAATTGATAATATGAGCAGGATTATCATTTTCCATTTTCGTTAATTCTAAATCGTGTGTTGCGATAAAACCTATTAATTTCGTTGGAGATTGAATAAGCTTTTCCAAAAATTTTTGCGAACCAATCAATTTATCTTCTGAATTGGTCCCTTTCAAAATCTCATCCAGAATAATAATTTGCGGTTGATTATCCTCCAATCGATCAATTAAAATTTTCAATTTATTGATTTCATTTTTAAAATAAGAATCACCTGAAGACAAATTATCTGCTGTACGGATACTTGTAAATAAATCCATTGGGTAAAATGACATTTTATTTGCACTTACTTTTAAACCGTTCATAGCCAGTACTAAATTTGTTCCAATTGTACGAAGAAACGTGCTTTTTCCAGCCATATTTGCTCCCGTTATAATTGCAATATTATTTGGACGATTTGTCTCAAAATCATTTTTAACAACAGTTTCTTCATTCAATAATGGATGAAAACCATTATATATTTTTAATTCATAAGGTTCATCTGCAATAGTTGGAAAAGTAAAAGATTTAAACTTATCATTAAATAAAGCAAACGAAACAAAAGCCTCCAGTTTAGCCAATTCATCTAACCAAGGTTTGATTTGATGAACAGTTTTTTGAACTTCATTTTCAAATTTTATTGAATAATTTAATCGCCACAAGAAAAAAGTATTTAATACAAAACCAACAATTGGAAAATTAGCTGCATCTAAGGTTTCTTTGGTCGAAGAAATGGTTTTAATTAATGAAGATGATTTAGTTGGATTTTTAAACGTTGCTTGTATTTCTGAGTTTAGTTTCGATTGAAAAATTTCATCCTCTATATGTTTACAAACTTCGTATAAATTATCCAATTCATCTGCTTTCATTGTGGTGTATGCAGCCACTCGTTTTAGTTGTTTTTTGTAGACAAACGTAATTGCACTCGAAACGAATACAGCGGTTAATATCCAATAAAAAACTATTACTTTTGGAAAACCAATGAAAGCCAAATAGACAAAACAAAGGATATTGATGGCAGAAACAACACTTGGAATAACTTTCAAAAACTGATTGTTAAATACACGATTTTCAAAAACAAAAATAGAAGATTGATTCATTTTTAATCGTTTCATAAATGTCAAAAATGTCACAATCCAATCTCTTTTTTCAGCTAATTCTTTAAAAGCGTTTTGACGTTCTATAATTTCGGTTTTGTCTAAAATTAAATTCGATAAATAATATTTCAATTGTAAACTACCGATTCGCGTTTGTGTTTTATTGATTCGATTAAAGATTGAATTACCTTCTAAAATATCTAAATCTTTGTTGTAAACATTATTGAATTTAGAATTATCTTCAACAAATTGATCGATAGAATCATCAGTTTTTAGTTGTGAAATTATTTCTAAAGCTTGTGTAAAATAGGTAAGTTGAGTAGAAATCCTGGAAGTAATAACCACCAAAATGATGAAAACCACAAATAATATTGTAGAAATAATTAAATATAAATCATTACTTGAAGTAACATAAAGCGAGAAAAACACAAGTGAACTAATAAACGACAGAAGCCTTATATTGCTTATTTTATTCTTTTTCGATTTTAAAGTGATGAAATCTTTGTTTATTTTTTCTTCTATTTTTAGATATTCTTCCATTATAATATATTTCGAATTAAAGATAATGGTAAAAACATAAAAGAGCGAAATTTCGCTCTTTTATGTAATTTAATTTACAGAAAACGTAATTATAAAACCTTTATTTCGAATACTTTTTCATCATTCAAAAAACCTTCTAACATGTCTTTTGAATTAATTTTAGATACACCAGCTGGCGTTCCAGTAAAAATTAAATCGCCTTTTTTCAATGTAAAATATTTAGAACATTCTGCGATTAATGTATTGATGTTGAAAATCATATCCTTAGAATTTCCTGTTTGTACATTTTCACCATTTCGATCTAATTTGAATGCTAAATTCTCTAAATCAAAATTTTCTTTCGGAAAAAAGTCAGAAACAAAAGCTGAGCCATCAAAGGCTTTTGCTATTTCCCAAGGAAACCTTTTTTCTTTCAACTCTTGTTGTACATCGCGTGCTGTAAAGTCAATTCCTAAACCAATTTCAGAATAATAACGATCTGCAAATTGCGGTTGAATCATTTTACCAACACGATCTATTTTAATCACAATTTCTGTTTCGAAATGAACTTCTTTTGTGAAACTTGGAATCACAAATGGAAAACCTTTTCTCAAAATTGCAGAATCTGGTTTCATGAAAAACATAGGCGATTCTGGAATAGGATTATTTAATTCCTTTGCATGTTCGACGTAATTTCGTCCGACACAAATAATTTTCATCGTTTAAAAACCGTTTTGTAATTTGATTCGAGTAAAAACTTTCTTTGTGTACAAAGGGAAATCTGCATTCTGAATCCATGAATAATAACCAGGATCTTTTGCAAAAATATCCGTTACAACTTGTCCTTTATATTTACCAAACGAAATAATTTCTTGGTCTTTATCGTTGTATTGTATAAAGCCTGCTAAGTCAGCTGTTTTGCGTTGAGAAGAAAATTCACTCAAAAATTTATTGTCATTCTCAAGTTCATCATATTTTTCTATTTGAGCCATTAATACTTCGTAAGTCGCTATAGTATCCGCTTCAGCTGAATGTGCATCGATTAACTCTTTATCACAATAATATTTATATGCTGCACTTAAATTACGAGGTTCCATTTTATGATAAATCACTTGTACGTCAATTGGGCGATGTTTTGATACGTCAAAATCAAAACCATTGCGCAATAATTCTTCTGCTAAAAGTGGAATATCAAAACGATTCGAATTATATCCAGCCAAGTCAGAATCTTTGATCATTTCCATAATTTCTGGCGCTAATTCTTTAAAAGAAGGAGCGTCTACAACGTCTTCGTCAGAAATACCGTGAATCAAAGTTGTTTCTGGTGGAATAGGAATTCCTGGATTAACTTTCCATGTTTTTACTTCTTTTGTTCCATCTGTAAAAGCTTTCACAATAGAGATTTCAACGATTCGGTCTTTCGAAACATTTGTTCCTGTCGTTTCTAAATCAAAGAAACAGATATTTTTAGTTAATTTCATTTTGTAATTTCTTTTCTAAAAATGATTGAGATGATGATATATAATAGGATAATTAATGGAATAGCAGCCACTTGCAACCAAGCTACTAAACCAATTGTAATGATTAAGAAAATGTATTTATAATAATTTTCTGCCCAACTCAATCCTTTAAATTTTAAGGCAAATAATGGTAAATCGATAATTAATAAGATACTAAAAACAATAGACACAGCGATTAATAAATACGTATCAATTTCTGGATTGATAATTTGTCCTTTGTTGTAATAAATTGAAAATAATGAAAAAATAAATAAGGTATTAGATGGAGTTGCTAATCCTTTGAAATAAGTACTTTGATCTTCATCTAAATTAAATTTCGCTAATCGTAAAGCAGAAAAAGCCGGAACTAAAAATGCAAATAATGAAAGAGCTGAAATTTTTAAGTTTTCATTTTCATAAATAAAATCAGTTGACAAATGATTAAAAATCGAAAATAACATCAATCCAGGAACTACTCCAAACGAAATACAATCTGCTAAAGAATCTAACTCTTTTCCGATAGGACTACCAATATTCATTAAGCGAGCAACCATTCCGTCTAAGAAATCGGCAACTAAAGAAATTATCATCAAAACCATGACAATTATAACTGTTGTAGTTGTAATTTGAGCATTACTCGATATCATAAAAATGGCTGATAATACACCACACGAAAGGTTAAGTAGTGTTAGAAAGTTTGGAATTGTAAATAATTTCATAAATGAATTTTTCAGGACAAAAATACAAACAAATATTAATCTGAATCCTTTTTAAACACAATAAAACCACTAATTTTGAGTTTTTATATACGTAATTTATCAATTTTGAAAAAAATATTCCTTTTATTATCTGTTCTTGCAAGTCAATTTGCTTTTTCTCAAACTGCACGCAAATACTCGAACGAGTTTTTAAACATTGGTGCAGACGCTCGCTCTTTTGCAATGGGAAATGCGGTTGTGGCAAATATTGGAAATGCCAATGCAAGTTATTGGAATCCGGCTGGTTTAACAGAAATTACGTACGATTGGGAAGCTTCTGCAATGCACGCTGAATATTTTCAATCTATTGCAAAATTTGACTACGCAGCAGTTGCTATTCCGTTGAGAGAAAGTAATTCTACCATAGCTTTTTCGTTGATGCGTTTTGGTGTGGATGATATTCTAAATACAACAGAACTAATCGATAATCAAGGGAATATTAATTACGATAAGATTTCTAAATTTTCTACCGCAGATTATGCGTTGACAATGTCATACGCTGGGAATATTTTTAACAATAAGGATATTCAGTTTGGTGCAAATGCAAAAGTTGTGTACCGTCATATTGGTAAGTTTGCACAAGGTTTTGGATTCGGGATTGATCTTGGTTTACAATATCGCACTGATAATAAAATGTATTTTGGTGTAATGGCGCGTGATATTACCACAACTTTTAATGCATGGAGTATCAACAAAGAGAAGGTAAAAGAAATTTCGGTTGATGAGCCCAATAACGAAGGCGAACCGACAATTTTGAATGATTTGCCAGGTGAAAATATTGAGTTAACAATGCCTAAACTACAGTTTGGTGTTGGAAAACGTTTCGATTTTAATGATCGTTGGTCGATGTTAGGAGAGGCAGATTTGAATATTGAATTTCAACAGACTAATGCTGCAATATCTGGTAAAGGATTTTCAATTTCTCCACAAGTTGGGGTAGAGTTGGGGTATGATGATATGGTTTTTGTTCGAGGAGGATTAAATAATTTACAAAAAATTGAACAATTTGATGGAAAACAAAAAACTCAAATTCAACCAAATGTTGGAGTAGGGTTCAAATACAAAGGAATTTCAATTGATTATGCTTTAACTAATTTTGGTGATAGCGGAATAGGTTTATACTCTAATATTTTTTCTGTTCGTTTCGAAATGGATAAGTGGAGATAGATTAATCAATTTTATTAATTCTATAGACAGTTAAAGAACTATAACCAAAATTTCGATCGTACCATTTTAATGGTTTAGATTTTAAAATTTTTCTTTCGTATTCGTACGGAGAAATATAGAATTCTATAGAATCGCCATCTTTTAATTTCTTTAAACGAATTGAATCATCTTCAAATGAAAAATCAAATTCTTTGTATTTATTTAAATCAATAGTAGCAGTTGCACTTCTTCCTTTAAAACGAATTTCTTTAATTTGATCTTTTAATTCAATCAAACCTTTTTCATTAACAGAAGCATTCATTAATTGATCTTGATCATTCTTTAAAACTGCACCAGAAATAATTGTCAATAAAAAAGGAGAAAAACAAAGTATATGATAGAAATAATATTTCCATGATCGTTTATAAAAAATATTTTTTTTACATTTTGATTCAAAGTATTCTGAAATAGTCAGATTTGATGATGCTCCAAATTCAAATAATTTATCACCCAAATGTATCGTTAAGTATTCTGCATCTTTTTTGTAATTATAATCATACGTAATTTCTGATAAAGCAGTTTTCTTCCAATTTCTGTCAAAAAATCCTTTTGTTAAAACATAATCTTCATGCAATTCGAAATATTCAACAGATAAAGTTTTTTTATAAATATAATAACCTGATATAAACCAGTGAATTATGAAGAAAATAGCAAATTCAAATATGATTTCTTTTATTAGTATATATAATATGATTAGAAATATTGATGAATTTAGTATATAGAACGAATTTTTTAAAATATTGTTTATTTTAAAATCTGAATCATCGTAATTTTTATAAATTAACATAAGGTTATCTCTCAATCGGTAAATTTTCATCAGCGCCCCATTCAGACCAAGAACCATCATAGACTTTTATATTTTCGTAACCTGCAATTGTAGAAGCTAAAGCAAGAATCGAAGCTGTAATTCCGGAACCACATGTGAAAATATTTTCTTTAGAAGAATCGGTTAGTTTTTCGAAAATTGAATATAATTCTGTTGCAGATTTATATTTTTCTCCATTTAAAACATTTTCGAAATATAAATTCTTTGAATTTGGAATATGTCCACTTCTCAAACCTTGTCTTGGTTCGGGAGAAACACCTTCGAAACGGCCTTCTGATCGGGCATCTATTATAGTTTTCGAATTATTGTTTATTGCATTTAACATAACGTGTACATCTACAAACCAATCTTGTTGAAAATGAGCAACAAAGTTACCTATTTTAGTTGGTTGTAAATATTCTGTAACAAGTTCAAAATTATTTTTCTTCCAATCTGGTAAACCTCCATCTAATACATATACTTCATTGTGTCCCATTGTTTTAAACATCCACCAAACGCGTGGACTTGAATAAACACCCCATCGATCATAACAAATGATGATAGAATTATCATTAATACCAAGTTGTTGAGATTCTGTTGTAAAAGTATTTTCATCAACCAAAATATGAGGAAGTTGAATAGAATGATCAGAAAATTTTCCTTCCAAATCAAAGAACACAGAATTTGTAATTAACTCTAATTTTTCGTTTTGCAGGGTTTGACCAACTTTATCAATTGTACAATCTAAAATAATCAAATTATCAAGATGTATGTTTTCTTTTAATTCGATTACAGTTATTATTGGAGTATCAAATTTCATAGACTAAATAGTATGTTATAAATATAAAAAAACGCAACCATTTTGATTACGTTTTTGAATTATGCCTTTATTTATTATATTCCAACAAATGTAAATGGTTTTGTATCACTAAAAAGTTGTGAAGTTTCGCCAGCATACGTTTCATTTTTACTAACGCTTAATCGTTTTGTTGAAGCATTTTTATTAAAATCAATCTTCTTCAAATCAACCCAAAAAGTATTTGGTGTTTTTGTCGTTTCGAAATAATAAACTAAGTTTTTATGATCCGCAACTGATCTCCAACGAGTAGAGGAAATATTCGGTTCGGATTCTGACGAAATTCCTAAAGGAACTGAAACATTTCTGATGACACTAAAAACACTCGCAATTGAAATACGTGTATCTGCAGTTTGTGGAATAGCATTGATATAATAAGATGCACGTACGTAACGATCAGGAGCTCTATTAGTTCCAGGAAGCATTATCGTTCCAGGAATTCCTTTCCAATATTGATTAATGGCTAATTGTTCTTCAAAAATAGGCGAATTAGTCATGACCGTGTAAGATGAATCGTGATGTATTTTTAATTTACCATTTACATATTCAAAAATAGCGTTATCACCTTTAGCATCAGAAATTGAAAGATGTAAAGTTGTAAATTTCTGCGTTCCTGGAATGTAATCAGAAACTACTACAAACTTTTCTTTTCTCAAATCTTCCACTGCTTCATTCACAGTTGCATAGTTATCCAATACATATTGTGCCCATGCAGCAATTGTGACTCCAGGTTTAGATCCTTTTGGATCAAATTTAGGGTATTGACTTTCAACTAACCATAATACATTTGCAACTAATCCTTTTTCATTTATACCATCAGTTGTCGCTATATCCCAAGCACTTGTAATTACACTACCATATTTTGAAGTCCATTTTTCTGATGCATTCCCAACATTTCCGGTGCGATCTAGTCCTCTTGGAAAAATCCAAATGTTGGCATCAATCTCATCTTTCCAATCCATAGAACGAGCAGTAATTACTGTATTTTCTGGACCTTTGTAAACAACTCTTGTACAAGCATCAAGTTTTGGAGCTAATAAAAATAGTAAGTTGGTAGAGAATAATGTTAAAGTAAGTTTGTTGTAAAAATTCTTTTTCATTATGAGGTGATATTTGTGTATCTAAATTTAAGAATTATAATTCTTATATCAGTTATACATGATTGATTTAATATCATAATTACATAAAAAAACGCAACCATGAATGATTGCGTTTGAATTAAATGCTATGTGAAAGATTATTTTTGATTAATCACCTCAACCACTGGTTTACCAATGTTCCCATTTGGCTCTTCAATGTGTAATAAAGCAGACAAAGTAGGAGCGATGTCAGTCATATAAACTCGGTTATTATTTTTACCTTGTTTAATTCCCCATCCCATTAAAACAAATGGAATATGAGCATCGTAAGATCCCCAAGTTCCGTGAGTAGTTCCGCCAGCGTTTAGTTTTCCTCCGTACCATTGTGGATCTAAAATATAGGTAATTGCACCACTTCGTTTACGATTGAAACCGTTGATCATACGTTCTTTAATTTCAGAAGGAATTGATGCATTTCCGATTTTGTCCATATCTGCAACAAAAGAAACACCATCAACTTTTTGCATGAATTTCACAATTTCATCTTTGATATCTTCTTCATCTAAATCATTAGTTTCAATAAGCTGATTATTCAAATGGACTTGGTAATTTGATAAAGAGCGTACAATATCAGCAGTTTTAAATTCAGCTTGTAATTTAGCGTTTAAAGCTTTTTTTACTTCTGAAGTTTGAAAATATCCAGCGTTTCCTTTTTTATCTTGGAAATATTTTGGATTATGTGCTCCACCATGATCAGCCGTTAAGAAAACTAAATATTCGCCTTTTCCAACTTTTTGATCCAAATGATTGAATAATTGTTCCAAATCTTTATCTAAACGTAAATAAGTATCTTCCATTTCGATAGTATTTGGTGAAAATTGGTGACCAACATAATCTGTAGAAGAGAAGCTAACCGCTAAGAAATCGGTAATTCCTTTATCGTTTTGACCTAATTTTTCGTTATCAATAATTTCGATAGCGATATCTTTTGTCAACGAATTTCCAAAAGGCGTAGAACGAATTAATCCCAAACCATTTTCTTTTTTTAATTTTTTCAAATCATAAGGAAATTGCATTTTATCTAATCCTTTATACTTCTGTCGATACGGATTTCCATCTTTTTCACTTTGTACATATGTATCAATTGGATAAAGTGTATTCCATTTATCTAAATATTTTTCAGTTACTTTTTTATCATTGAATTTTTGTAACCATTTTGGCAATTCGTTCATATAGAATGTACTCGAAACCCAGTTTCCAGATTCTCCGTCAAACCAAAAAGCAGCATCAGCAAAATGGCCTGCTGGTAAAATTCCTCCACGATCTTTTAATGAAACACCAAATACTTTTGAGCGAAAATTAGTTGCTAATTTCAATTGATCAGGAACCGTAGAAGTCAACAAGTTTTTAGGAGACATTTTCCCTGCTTTAGAAGAAGTGCCAACTCCATTAACAGTATCATCTTGTGTACAATACATCTCTTGTCCAGTTGCTTGAATGATAAAATCATTTCCCGCAATTCCATGAATAGCTGGGACAGAACCTGTATAAATCGTACTATGACCAATCGCCGTATAAGTAGGAATATATGGAATATAAGTGTTTTCGTTGCTATAACCTTCGTTTAATAAACGATTGAAACCACCCTGAGAATAACGATCTTGATAACGGTACAAATAATCCCAACGCATCTGATCTACGACAACTCCAACCACTAATTTAGGACGGTTTACTTCTTGTTGTGCATATAAAGAAAGCCCTGCAAAAAGTCCTAAAACACTTAAAAAAGTTTTATTAAATTTCATTTTTAAAATTTTACAAAGACAAATGTAACAATTAAATTTTGGCCGAAATTTAAATAATAATTAAATAATTAGTAAATTAAACAAAAACATAAAAAAATAGATTATGAGTGCTAAACCCGTTGTAGTCGTTGAGATTTTTGACACGTCAATAGATAAAGTATGGGATGCTTTAACGACAAAAGCTGCTTTTGATAAATGGTATTTTGATATTGATGAATTTGTTCTAGAAGAAGGATTTGAATTCGAATTTTACGGAGGTTCGTATTTACATCATTGTAAAATAGTAGATTTTGCCCCACAATCTAAATTAGTATATACATGGAAGTATCCTGTTTATGAAGGAGATTCTGTTGTTACCTTTTTATTAGAAGTGATAGAAAATGAATTTGTTCCTCAAACTAAACTGACGTTAATTCACGAAGGAATTGAGTCATTTCCGCCAGAAGACAAGAATTTTTCTCGTGAAAGTTTTGAAGCTGGATGGGCAGAGATTATCCGAATTAGTTTGAAGAGTTATTTAGAAGGTAATGTAGATGATGATTTGAAAGTTGAATAGAATAAAAAAAGAGACTTCGTCAAGTCTCTTTTTAATTTTTTTTACAGCCGATTATTTTTTGAATAATACTGTGATTCCTTCTTGATTTGGTAAAATCGGACGAGGATCTTCCGCTGTTACTATTCCTGCTTTTTCTTTTCTTAAATTCGCAACCCAAAATGGAATCCAAGAGATAGCTATCGTTGAAAAGAAGATGATACCCCAAAATCCGCATAAAGCGATTACTAAGAATAATAAGAAACCTAAAAATTGAATCATGATTTTATTTTTATGTGATACAAACTTAGTAAATAAAATTTATAGAAATACTAACATTAATCACTTTTCTTTCATCAAACGATTTCTTAAATTTGTGAGATAAGTAAATATAATAAAAATACAAAATGGAATACAGAATTGAGAAAGACACCATGGGGGAAGTAAAAGTTCCTGCTGACAAATATTGGGGCGCTCAAACAGAACGTTCAAGAAATAACTTTAAAATTGGTCCAGCTGCTTCAATGCCAAAAGAAATCGTTGAAGGTTTTGCTTATCTTAAGAAAGCTGCAGCTTATGCAAATGCTGAGTTAGGTGTATTACCAGTTGAAAAAAGAGATGCTATTGCAGCTGTTTGTGATGAAATCTTAGCAGGTAAATTAGATGATCAATTTCCATTAGTTATTTGGCAAACAGGTTCAGGAACACAATCTAACATGAATGTGAACGAAGTTGTTGCTAATCGTGCTCAAGTATTAGCAGGAGGTAAAATTGGAGAAGGAGAACCTGTTTTGAAAGCGAACGATGACGTGAACAAATCTCAATCTTCTAACGATACTTACCCAACAGGTATGCATATTGCCGCTTACAAAGCTGTTGTTGAAGTAACAATTCCAGGTGTTGAACAATTACGTGATACTTTAGCTAAGAAAGCAGAAGAATTTAAAAGCGTTGTAAAAATTGGTCGTACACACTTAATGGATGCAACTCCATTAACATTAGGACAAGAAATTTCAGGATATGTAGCACAATTAAACCACGGTTTAAGAGCATTAAGAAATACATTAGCGCATTTATCTGAATTAGCATTAGGAGGAACTGCTGTAGGTACAGGACTTAACACTCCAGAAGGATACGATGTAGTAGTCGCTAAATACATTGCTGAGTTTACAGGTCATCCATTTGTTACTGCAGAAAATAAATTTGAAGCGTTAGCTGCTCACGATGCCATTGTAGAAACTCACGGAGCGTTGAAACAATTAGCTGTTTCATTAAACAAAATTGCAAATGATGTTCGTATGTTAGCTTCAGGACCTCGTTCAGGTATTGGTGAAATCATCATTCCAGAAAATGAGCCAGGGTCTTCTATCATGCCAGGTAAAGTAAATCCTACACAATGTGAAGCTTTAACTATGGTTGCTGCTCAAGTTATGGGTAATGATGTTGCAATTACGATTGGTGGAACTCAAGGTCACTATGAATTAAATGTTTTCAAACCATTAATGGCTGCAAATTTCTTACAATCTGCACGTTTATTAGGGGATGCTTGTGTTTCTTTTGACGAACATTGTGCACAAGGTATCGAACCAAATTATGCTCGTATCAAAGAATTAGTAGATAATTCATTAATGTTAGTAACTGCGCTTAATACAAAAATTGGTTATTACAAAGCTGCAGAGATTGCGCAAACTGCACACAAAAATAACTCTACGTTAAAAGAAACTGCAATTGCATTAGGATATGTAACTGCTGAACAATTTGACGAATGGGTAAAACCAGAAGATATGGTTGGTTCTTTAAAATAAGAAAATATAAATCATTATAGTAAAAGAGGTTGCTTTTGTAACCTCTTTTTTTGTACGTATTAAAATAATTGAGAAAAAATTCCTTTATTAAGAGGAAAAATTGTATCTTTAGTAAAAGTTTAAAATTATGGCAACAATAAAACTAAAAAGTTACAAGCAAATCATTGATGAAATTCCTGAAGTAAGAGATTTCACTAATGTCTATTTCTATGTAAATAGTTATAATATCGATCAAAAATACATCAAATATCTAGACGAATTATCTGGTTTAAAAGATGATATTATTTCGAATTGGTTAAATATTACAACGCGTACATATAGAAATTATAAAACAAAAGACGTTTCATTAAAAGACAATACGAAAGAGCATGTTGTTCTTTTAATTTCTTTGTATAAACATGGTTTAGAGGTTTTTAACACAAAAGATGATTTCGAAAAATGGTTAACAACTCCAAACGTTTTATTGGATAAAAAAGCACCAATGGATTTCTTGGATACAGTATCTGGTTTAAAATTCATTGACAATCGTTTAACGGCTATTGAGTACGGAGAAAACGTTTAAGAATGTTAGTTTACAATATACGTAAAGCTAAATATGCAAAATCATTACAAGCTTCTGGTGTTGCCAACAGATGGAACAAAAATGATGAATTTGTAATTTATTCGGGAAGTACACGCGCATTATCAACCTTAGAATTAGTGGTTCACCGCAGTTCAATTACGATTGACAATTCGTATAAATTATTGGTAATTGAAATTGATTGTACAGAAGATGAAATTTACAATGTAAAGGATTCTAAATTACCCAAAAATTGGCAATCTGTAGAGTCTTATCCGAAACTACAAGAAATTGGATCTGCTTGGTATCAAGATTTTAAATATTTGGTGATGAAAGTTCCTTCGTCAATCATTCCGAAAGAATACAATTATTTAATTAATACAAAACATCCCGATTTTTCTTCGAAAGTAAAAATCAAAGAAATAGAAGATTACAATTGGGATGATCGTTTATTATAAAGCATCAATAAATCGACTAAATATTTAGTCGATTTATTGATTTATGAAGGTTTTAAATCTTTTTATATTTCAGTAATAAACTGTTTGTTACAACACTTACACTGCTCATAGCCATTGCAGCTCCTGCAATCATTGGGTCTAATAAAAATCCGTTGATTGGATAAAGAACACCTGCCGCAATTGGAATACCGATTACATTATAAATAAATGCCCAGAATAAATTTTGATGAATAGTCTTGACTGTTTGTGTTGAAAGATTAATCGCATGATTAATTTTTGTTAAATCGCCACCGATTAACGTTACTTCGGCAACATCAATTGCAATATCAGAACCATTTCCCATCGCAATCGAAACATCTGCTTGTGCCAAAGCTGCACTGTCATTAATTCCATCACCAACCATCGCAACAATTTTTCCTTTATTTTGTAAATTTTTGATGATATTCATTTTATCATGAGGTAAAGCATTCGATACAACTTGTTCAATTCCAATTTGTTTAGCAATTGCATTCGCAGAAAATTCATTGTCACCAGTCACCATCCAAACCTCAATTCCTTTTTCATGAAATGCTTTTATAGCTTCAATAGAAGTTGCTTTTATTTCATCTGAAATTCCAATCAAACCTAAAACTTTTTCATTATCACCAAAGAAAGAAGTGGTATAATTTTTAGTTGAAAAATCTTGAATTGTTTGTTTAACATTCTCCTCAATTTGAATGTTCAATTCGTTCATCCAACTTATTTTCCCAACATAATATTCTTTGTTCAAACGAGTTGCTTTTAATCCTTTTCCAGAAACATCTTCAACTTTCAAATCCGATAAATTTTCTTGTTTACCAATATGTGCAATAATAGCTTTGGCTAAGGGATGTTGCGAATTATTTTCGATGGTATAAAGTATATTTTTAGCAGAATCATCAAACCAAATTAATTCTTGTACTTTAGGTTTTCCTTCTGTAATTGTTCCTGTTTTATCTAAGATAATCGTATCAATTTTCTTTGCTAATTCTAAACTTTCAGCATTTTTAATTAAAATTCCTTGTTCAGCTCCTTTTCCCATTCCAACCATAATTGCAGTAGGTGTAGCCAAACCAAGTGCGCAAGGACAAGCGATAACCAATACAGTTATCATGGATAAAAGTGCCATGGTAAACGCATTTTCTTGACCTAAAACTAACCATGTAATAAAAGTTAAAATTGCTATGATAATTACAATCGGAACAAAAATTCCTGCTATTTTATCCACCAATTGTTGAACTGGCGCCTTGCTACCTTGTGCATTCTTCACAGACTGAATGATTTGAGCTAAGAGTGTATCATTACCAACTTTTAAGGCTTTATATTGAATAGGAGAATTTTGGTTCAACGTTCCTGAAAAAACAGTAGCATCAACTCCTTTTTCGACAGGAAGAGGTTCACCAGTTAAAGAACTTTCATCGATAAAAGTATCTCCAGAAATAATTATTCCATCAACGGCAATTTTATCTCCAGGTTTAGATAAAATCAAGTCTCCAATTTGCACATCTTCAATTTTTACTTCAACTTGATTTCCATTTTTTAAAACAGAAACCGTATTGGGTTGCAGACCTATTAATTTTTTGATTGCTTCAGATGTATTTCCCTTCGCACGTTCTTCCATCAATTTACCAATCAAAATAAAAACGATAATCAAACCAGCTGCTTCAAAATAAGGATGAGCGTGTAAACCTTTGCTGTGCCAATATTCTGGAAATAATGTATTGAAAACACTGAATATATAAGCTACACCAGTACTTAATGCCACTAAAGTATCCATATTAGCTGTCTTATTTTTCAATTGTTTCCACGCACCAACAAAAAATTGTTGACCGAAAATAAAGAGAATAGGAGTAGAAAGCGCCCACATGATATAATTACCATAAGGCATATTCATAAAAAACATTCCTATAATGAACAAAGGAATACCAAAAACAAGCGCCCATATCACGTTCTTTTTTAGTGATAGGTATTTATCTTCATGAAGTTGTTCTATTTCTTCGTCTTGATTTTTTGATTCATCAATCACTAAATCAAATCCAACCTCAACTAATGCATTTTTTAAATTTTCGGGAGAAGTTAAAGAAGGAATATATTCTATTTTTCCCATTCCATTTCCATAATTCACTTCAGCATTCACAACACCTGGTTGACGTTTTAAGTTTGCCTGCGAGCTACTTGCACATGAAGCACAAGTCATGTTAAGTACGGGGTAATTTTTTTCGACAGAATCGATTTTGAAATTATTTTGTTTTAGGATTTGAAAAACTTTAGCTGCTACTTTAGGCATTTTTTTTGCCGTCAGCGAAACACTTTTATTTGATAAATCAATAAAAAAACTATCCAGATTTTCAACTTCAGATATCATTTGGTTCAATTTAGAAACTTGTTCTTGCGTTTCTAAATTAAGAAGCGGTATAATAAGGGTTTGCACTTTCATAATAGTTATTTTATACTACAAATTTCAAGTAATTTTTAAGAAATTATGTTATACAATTGTAGAATAAATTTATAAAATAAGATTATCGTCTTCATAAGGTAAGTCTTGCGGATCTGCATCTATAAAATCAGGTTCAGGAAGTTTTTTTAATTGATAAGCATGAATTGAAATATGACCATTTAAATATGCTTTCACGACGCGATGCATGCCATCCATTATTTTACCTTCTGGACATAAAATAATAGGATACGAAAGATCAGCATTATTCACCAAAATCATATGTTCGGCAATCGATTTACATGTAGGAACATCTCCTTCATAGCTGTACCAATAAGGCTCGTTTAATTCGCTGATAGCACTTAAAGGAATTTTTTTTGGCAGAATATTTTGTGTTAAGCTAATCAACCGATCAACATCCCAAATATAAAGTTGTTGATTGATTCGACGAAAATGATATTGCTTTCTCAACTTAAAAGTTTAATAATGATTTATATATAAACGAATTATATCAAAAAACGCCTCAAAATTGAGGCATTTTCTGATATAATTTTATTTTGGTAAATGCGGTGGGCGCATTTTGTATTGATTCTGTTTCAGACTCATTAAAAAGGATTCTAATGCATCTAATTCGGAAGTTGTTAAATTAAGTTTTTTCACCAAATCAGATGTTTTAGGAAATAATGAATCATTTTTCTGTTTTTCATTTGGTTGAAAGTGAAACATTCCAGCATTGTACATATTTAAGACACCACGAATAGTTGGAAACAATCCGTTGTGCATATAAGGTGCATTCTGTGGAACTTCGCGTAATGAAGGTGTTTTAAATTCCCCAACATTTTTTGCTAATTTAGTTGTATTGTATAAACCTAAATCCTCGTATTCTCGTCCATAATACGTTAATCCAATATTATGGAATTTATTATCCGAAAAATAAGCCGAATTGTGACAGTTGATACATCTTGCTTTTGTACGGAAAAGATGTAAACCTTCGATTTCTTGATCTGTTAATTCATCTGATTTTCCAGCAATAAATTTATCAAAACGATTTTTTGGAGCTAAAATTGTTCGTTCAAAAGTAGCAATTGCTTTCGTTATGCGATCATTTGATACGTTTTCGTCTCCAAAAGCTTGTTTGAACAAATCTTTGTAACCAGCAATTTGAGCAATTCTTTTTGTTGCAAAATCGATGTGATGATTCATTTCTTTTTTATCACGAATTGGGAATTCAGCTTGTTCTTCCAACGTTTTTGCTCGGCCATCCCAGAACATTACTTTAGCGTAAGCCACATTCATTAAACTTGGTGAATTACGTGTACCCAATTGACGGTCTTCTCCATAAGGAACACGTCGACCATCACCCCAATTTAATTCAGGATCATGGCAATTTGCACAAGAAATTTGATTAGAATTGGATAAACGAGGATCAAAAAATAACGTTTTCCCTAATTCAGCTTTTTCTTTTGTATATGGATTATCTTTGGGAAAAGGAACTTCTCCTAATGTTCCAATATCCTCAAATCCATCATTCAAAACACTTTCGTCAACAGTTGGAGTAGGCCATTTAGACTGATCTCCACTACTATACAATGCTCGTAAATCGGTAATTGTATAACCTTGGTCGATTATTTTATTACTGTTAAATGCATAAAATAGAGTAGTAGCTCCTATTGCAAATAATGGAAGTATTTTTTTCATAATCATTTTAATAATTTAATTGAATTCCGAAGTTCATCCAATAGGTATTGTCTGTATTAATTCGGGTAAAATTACTTTTATTTGTTGCAAATATACCTTTTAACTGTGTATATAGCTCGATTGTCTTATTATTTTTAATCGGTAAAATGAAGCGTATAGAGGTGGATGCATCAAGATGATCTGTTGTATTGTAAGCATAATCATAAGCGGCTACATTGTTATAAAATGTATCTTCATTAATACCTGTCATTTTCGTATAATCAAAATAGGAATCAAGTAGCGCATAATAATTAAAAGCTAAACCTATATTTATTTTTGATTTATTATTCAACATAACATCTTTATTCCCATAAACACCAACATCCAACGATTTAATTTTCATGGTATAAATTGCTAATGCATCGTAATATTTATTTTGATTATAACTTGATTTGAAACCAATGAAATAATTCATTTTTAATTGATCACGATTCGCCAAATTAACATCTAAATTCGCATTTTGTAAACGATTTTGATAGTTCATTCCACCAATTGAAACATCATAATTTTCACCATCTTTTCTCGAGAAATCTAAACGAGCATTCATCGTATTGTTATCAAACGTTGTCATGAAATTGGCATAAACAAATTGCTCATTGATATCCCAAACGTAAATAAAGAATTTATCTTCCTTCGTTTTGCTATCATACATACGTTGTTGATTTTCTTGGTAATTATAACCTAAAATCAGACGTGTATTGTCAGAACTAAATTGATAACCACCACCAATTTTTGAACTAATATTTCGAGTAAAATATTGATAAAGTGATTTTTCATTATCAATTTTATTTCTCAACGGGTTATTAATCACACGACCATATCCTGCCATATAACGTAAATAGGTTTCTGGATAAGCTTCAACATCCAAATTTCTATTTTTATAAACGATACTAAAATCTTTGTTTTTTCGCCCATAAGCTCCTAAAACAAAAAGTTGATGACCGTCCATAATTTCGTAAGTAGCCTGAATTTCACCGACTAATTGATTGTTTTTAATTTCAGGTCGAGGATCTAATTTACGAGCCATTTTATTGACATTTAATTCAGCTTTTGCAGCTAATGTCATTTTTCCGAAATTTTTAGAAACTCCTCCACGAATCAAATAGCGCTGATTATCCCAATCAGCAGCACGTGGCACGTAAAAATACTGTGGCGACAATACTTGTTGTTCATCTGTACGTTCGTCAGAAAGATTCCAACTAAGATTTTTTTCTGTAAACTTTTCAAGGTTTATCGTTCCAAAAATTTTGTAACCATTTTCTGTCGTGTATAAACCTTCGCTTAGAAAACCATAACGATTTGTTTCTTCTGCTGTTTGTTTACGAGTAAATTGATTGTTTTTATGATTGAAATAAATTCCGGTATGTGTATAATCTTTTATTGGTAAAGAATGCGTTGCAATAGGCAATTCCCAATTCAAATCTTTGATAAATTGCTCTGCTTCGTTAGAAGTCACTTTTATCGAATCATTTTCTTGCGCGAACAATTGACTTGCAAAAAATAAACAAGTAAAAGAAGCGATTCTCAAAAATTTATTGTCGTATGTTGTTAAATCAATTGATTTCATGTTCTATATTTCTATTGCGCAAAAATTTTCGGTTCAGCTTTAATATTCACAAAATCGTTTGTAGAATTATTGGTATCCTTCAAGATAATACGACCATTTATTGTTTTCTGTGTTTTACGAATAATAGATGTTGATGAATAAGGTCCTGCTGTTAAATATGAATATCCTGCATCTTGTTTATTTTGTAATTTTTTCGGAACCAATTTACTTCCCATATCTTGAGTGGTTTCTACGCCATCCACAATCTTTTCATTCGGTAATTGAAGATATTCGTATGAAGTCTTATTATTTGGATTTTTCACCTTTCCAAACCCATTAATTTCTTCGTTAGAAGCTCTAAATAAGATAAATGCTTGACGACCTAAATTGTCTAAAATTAAATCTCTACCTGAAACCCACCACACAATATCCATATCAGGAACAGCATGATTTTGAATATCATACGAATATTGAGAGCCTAAATATTCTGTCATATTCACTTCAAAATCAGCATTGGATAAATCGACTGTTAATTCTGGTTTTAGAATCTCGATTAATTTACCATTGGCATCATAATAATTTCCTTTGTGATTGATTGCTGTTTGTGCAATTGTGATACTTTCACCTGGCTGAACAGCATAAGTTGTACCATCCCCAGGAATACGAATAGCGTGAGATACATACACAAAATCGGTATTTGCACTTGCACCTACTTTATTTCCTTCACCTTTCGACCAATCTAACTGACCATTTGGTTGAGAATAAGGTTGATTTTCTACCGTATTAGCACCAAATAATTGACCAAATATTAACCCATCTGCATAAAGAACTTCACTTGAATTGTTATAAATCTCAATAAATTGATCTCTAAACATTGCACCTTCTTTGATGTGTGAACCACCGTAATAAATTTGTTTCAAGATTAATCCACCAATTGTTTTCGTAGAAGTTAACTCGATTTCTAAAGATACATTTGATGAGTTAATGGTAATATTTTGTGCAGCACCACTAAACTCAACATTATCTTCTGAATCTGTAGGATAACCAAATAAATCCTCGAATTGAGCTGGAGTAATAGAAAAACTCACATTTGCTGAATATATTCCTGGTGTCAAATTAGGAAAAATAGCTTCACCATTATCATTCGTTAAAGCTTCATGCGTAATGCCAGTTTGTGTATTTTTCAGAACTGTTTTGGCATGAATAGGTTTTTTGGTATGATCAAAATCAGCATCAAATTTTACATACGTTGTAAAATTAATTGTTTGAACAGCATTTGCTCCAAAATCATCATCAGAACAAGAATTGAATAATAATGTTATTACAAACGAAGTGAAAAGTATTAATTTTTTAAGCATAATAATCTTTTTAAATGGTTTAGAATTAGAACGTGTACTCAATTTTACCTCCTAATGAAAATTTAGCAATATTAGATTCTCTTCTTTCTCCAGAATCGTTGATATAAGTAGGTTTCAGACCAAAAACATTGGTTGTATAAACCGAAACTTTAAATCCATTCAAGAAATCTTTCGAAATGCGTAAATGGAAATTGTGCAATGATTTTTGTAATTCACCTAACGTTTTTTGAGGTGCTTTGATCAAATGCCCATACAAATCTATATTTGCTTGGTCTTCGACTGGAATTTCATGAAAAACAGAATTTCCATCCAAATAACCTATTGGATTTCTATTGTTGAATTTATCGTGATTCTGAATAAATATATGTTCTGTTCGAAGTGATAAAATTAATCCCACATTTTTAAGATGATAATTAAAATTAGTTCCAAACATTAATTGTTCATCGTTTGATTTCGGATTATAATACACACCATATTTCTCTTTTGCTAAAACATTTGTAGAAGCGTCGTACGTATAAACAGGTTTATTGTTCGTGGTTTTTGTATAAGATCCATTTACAGATATATCTAAATTAAGCGGTCGAATGCGATTAAAATTCATAAACATTTCGATTCCTTTATCTGTAGATTCTAAATTATTTTCTAAAGTTGAATATTCAATTTGATAAGCTTCCTTTCCAACAACAGAGTAGGATGGAGTAGAAGAGGACGTATCAACCGCAATTTTAGAACCTTCTAAAGTTGTAATTTGAGCAAAAGACGAAATACCATCTTTCAATTGATTGTAATATCCCGTAACGTTTAACGATCCAAAAGGTAAATTAAGATCAAAACCAATTTCCGAATTATAGGATTTACTTGGTTTTAAGTTTAGATTATTTCCTTCTAAAAGGAATGTTTCAATCCAACCGTATTGTTTATTGTTGATATAATATATTCCGTCACCTAAAAGTCGATCATAAATACGATCACCTGTAAAAAGTTGATTTAAAGAAGGTGCTTTAGACGAAATTCCATATCCACCACGAACTCTTAACACTTTATTGAAAGCGTATGAAGTATTTACACGCGGTTGATACGAATTATAACCATATTGGTTGTCGTATCTAAAACCTAAATCTAATTTGAAAACATTGTCATTGTTTCCATATTTCACAATTCTATCTTCTGCATAAACAGATAATTGCCATTGCGTTTTGGTATTTTTGAAATTATAATCTCGGTAACCTAAACTACCTTTAGCACCGCTTAAAGTGAAAAAATTAGGTGTTGAATTTTCGTCTGTATATGTTCCACGACCTTTGTTTTCACTAGATCGGGAAGATAGTCCAACAGAAAAAGTATGATTCCATTTGTTTTTAGATTCATAATTTTTCACACCTTCTACATTCAGAAAAGTAGACATTGGAATTCCTTCTACATTTTTGACTAACGTATATTGATTAGGTAAAAAGATAGCTTCAGAAATACCGTTTACAGTAGAAGTCGTCACAGCTGCAGTTGCAACATTTACCCAACGTTCTTCTTTAGAATTTTGCTTTTCGTAATTAATGTTTGCATCAACATTTAAAGCATCAATCCATTCTTTTTTCAAATTCCATTTCAAATTATTTGATAATCGAATAGAGAACTTATCATTTTTTATTTTAGGATCCGAAACATTATCCGGATCATATTTTATTTTATCAGTGTTAATCGCAAAATTTCCATCTAACGTATTAACCAATGTATTTGTTTTGTTAGATGATTTCCAAGCAGCGCTAGTCGATATACGATTATATGACTTCAAATTATCGCGCACATCTGCATTAGAAGACAAATAATTGCCTGATATACTAAAGAAGTTTCTGTCATTTATCTTGAAACCCTTCGAAATATTATATTCAGTTGTTGCATCTAACATCGAAACCGAAGCGCGTAGGGGAGCTTGCCCAACTTTTGAATTGATGATAATTAATCCTGATGTTAAGTCACCATATTTGGCAGGAGCAATCCCTTGAATAATTTTAACTTCATCAATATTTGCAGTTGTTATTTGGCGCAAATCTACACCATAACTTGGATTATTAAAATCGTTGAAATTCCCATTAGAAACTGAAGAAAAAGATTGCATATTTTCGTTATTCGAAACTGGAATATCATTGACAACGATGGAAGTTCCAAACGCTTTATTCTGAAAATAATCTTTTCTGTCATTAATAGTCGACGTACTTGAGCTACCAGATAAACCTAAATTATTATTTGAACTGGCTGTTCTAAATACAATATTCTTAAACTCATTGTTGTTAAAATCTAATGTTACTTGTCCTGGTAATTGTTGCAAAACCTCGTTTAATGAAAAAGCCTGTACATTTTCGATTGCTTCTTTTCCAAGTGTAATTTCAGAATATTCTTTTTTCTTTTTAGGTGAAATATCAACTTGCTCTAATCGGAGTGTTTGATTATAAAGAACGATGGATACATTAGTTTCATCAGAATTAACAATGATTTCTTGCGTTTCTTTCCCTTTTTGCGAAAAAGATAAATTAGTATTCTCATTCGATAATTGGATTGTAAAAAAACCATTCGAATTTGTTTGAGTCCATCTTTTAGTTTGCGGATCCTGAACTTGAACATTTGATAAATTGTTTCCATTTTCATCTGTTACAGTTCCCGATAAAATCCGTTGAGCATTTACAAAACCGAATGTTCCTAATAGAGAGAGCGCTAATAAACCTTTTTTCATTTCGAAGAAATTGAAATGCAAATTTATTTTAAATTAATCTAAATAGCAATAGAACTTAAGTCATATTTTAATAAAAAGAAAAATATTGATTCATTAATAAAACAATAATGACTTTATTTAAAAAAACCGTGATTCATTTTAATCTATTTTAATTCAATATTTATTTGATTTACTAATTTATAACTAAATAATTATGATGAGCTAAAATTAGAATTAATATAAGATTAATGAGAACAAGTTTTGAAAAATTGGATTATAAATAACAATGTAATGTGATAAGTATAATATGAAATATATAAGTACTTATTTGATGTATTTAACCCTACTTAACATAATAAAGATTATTAACAATAAAATTTCAAAGAAATATTATTGTTATAATATATATTATGTTAAATTGAAATATGAATTCATACCTATTGTATGAATTCATTATTATAATAACATGATTTGCTAAGATTCATCTAAACGAATATTTAGAACATATTATTCTAATCAGCATCGTAGATTAAAACTCGTTTGGCTAATTTATTTGGACCATTCAAAAACTCGATATGTTGTGGATGTTTTTGATACGTTTCGAATTGTTCCATCGTTTCGAAAGCTGCAAATAAAGAAAATGAATAAGAAGCATCAATCACATCTCGCTCTATATTTGCTGGCGTACCAACATGAAAAAAAGCTGAAGGTGCAATCGGTTCTAAATCTTTCAATGCTTGATGAAATGTATTCACTTCATCTTCAGTTGCATCATCTTTTAACCAAAATAATACGTGGTGTGCTAACATAAAAATCTATTTTTAGTATGCAATTTGCATTTTTACTTTTTTATTTTTTATTTTTTGACCATTTAATTTCTTTAAAATTTCAGGTACTTTTTTACGATTTATGGCTACATACGAAGTTGTGTCTTTAACTTCAATAATTCCGACATCATTCTTTTCTAATTCCCCTTTTTTGAATAAAAACCCTACAATATCTACTTTATTGACTTTGTCTTTTTTACCTGCCGAAATATAAATTGTTTGATAAGGCGTTCTTTCAGGAATTTTATATGTTCCGCTTAAATTTTCTACAGGTAAATTTTCATTTACAAATGGAAAATGCTCCTCGTTACTGATGATTAAATACACAAAACCTTTTGCATTCATACGGGCTGTACGTCCATTTCGGTGAATAAACGCTGCTTCTTTTGCAGGCAATTGATAATGTATAATCGAATCAACTTCCGGAATATCTAATCCACGCGCAGCTAAATCTGTTGTAATTAATACACGAACCGAATCGTTACGGAATTTTAACAACGCACGTTCGCGTTCGTCTTGTTCCATTCCTCCATGAAAACTTTCTCGTGCAATTCCTTTCTCGTGCAAAAGATGACTAATTCTATCCACAGCATCGCGGTGATTACAGAAAATCAACATGCGTTTGCTACCTATTTTACAAATCAAATCGAACAAAGTATCCAATTTTTCTTCTGAAATGGTGTTTACCACTTTCATATGTAAATCTGGTTTTACTTCGATTTGTTTTAAGTAACTCACAATTTTTTCGTCATTCAACCCAACAAATTCTGGAATATTTTCCATTTCGGTAGCTGATGTTAGAATACGTTGTTTTAAACCTGATAACTGTTCTACTATAAAGCTCATATCTTCTTGGAATCCCAATTCTAAAGCTTTGTCGAACTCATCTAAAATCAAATTTTGAACAGTTGACGGATCAAAGTTTTCGTTACGTAAATGATACGCAATACGTCCAGGCGTTCCGATTAATACAGCGGGAGCTTCTACTAAATTATTTTGTTCTATTTTCGTATTGTGACCACCATAACAACACGTTACTTTATAATCAGATTTCATAGATTTGAAAACTGTTTCGATTTGTAAGGCTAATTCACGGGCTGGAACTAATATTAAGGTTTGAACACCTTTCACATCTGGATTTAGATCTCTCAATACAGGAAATAAAAAAGCCAATGTTTTTCCAGATCCTGTTGGTGATAAAAGAATTAAATCTCGTTGATTTTCGGACATTTTGAATGCTGAGCGTTGCATTGCATTCATATCTTTAATGCCTAAATTTTTATAAAGTAAATCGATTTGCATTTTGCAAAATTAACGTATTCTACTGAATTAATCTGTTTTTGACTGAATAGAAGTCTTATATTGTTCCATAAATTCATCAAAAAGATTCATGATTTCGAAGTGATTTTTATCTAACGTGTTCGCATCGAACGAAACAACCGCCCCATACATTTTATTCCAGAATCTCATACGTGCTTGTAAAACTTTTTGCGTTTCGTTATGAATAAAAATATCAGCCTCCATTACTTTTATATTTATTACGCGTTGACGTGGTAATTTTAGTTCTTCAATCTCTATAATTTTTCCCCATTCGATATAATTTAAATGATCCGAAGGTTTGTAAACAATTCCTTTTTGATCAATTAATAATACCAATTGCTTTTTCATTAATTTCTTTATCGAAACAATGATTAATAGAAGACTTGGAACAAACAAAACTCCACTAATAATTTTTGCAGTTTGTGGAGAATTGACTTGATTAGCGTTTAAAAATAAATAAATTGAACAAGCCAAAAATAAAAGACTACCGAATAATAATCCCCAATTACTGGTCTGTTTAGCATAAATTTTAATAGAATTCAAAGGATAATATTTTCACAAAAGTAAAGATTTTAAATTATAAAAAAAGAGCCCTCTTTTTGAAAGCTCTACTTTAATTTTAACCAAAAATTTCGTGGTATTCTTTTTTATATTTTTCTAAGATGATTTTACGTTTAAATTTTAACGTTGGCGTTAATTCGCCACCTTCAATCGTTAACTCATTCGGGATAATTGAAATCTTTTTGATTTGTTCCCAATGTCCAAAATTTGTATTCAAATTATTGATTTCATCTTCAATTTTTTTCTGAACAGCATTACTTTTTTGAAATTCATCATGAGAAAGATTGACAATTTCAGGAGCATTTGACTTTGCCCAATTAAGAAGATTCGGATAATTTGGAACAACAAAAGCGCCAGGGAACTTCTCTCCTTCTCCAACTACCATCAACTGCTCAATAAATGGAGATTCGACCATTTTCATTTCGATTTGTTGCGGAACAATGTATTTCCCACCAGATGTTTTGTACATTTCTTTTTTACGATCAACAATCTTCAAGAATTTATGATCTACCCACTCACCAATATCGCCAGTATGCAACCAACCATCCTTGATTACTTCGGCAGTTTGCTCAGGTAAATTATAGTACCCCATCATTACAATATCACCATGAACCAAGATTTCGCCATCATCAGCTAATTTGATTTCAACACCTTTTAATGGAGGGCCTACAGTTCCTATTTTTTTTCCACGACGAAAGCAATTTACAGCAATTACAGGTGAAGCTTCTGTTAAGCCATAACCTTCGTATATAGGAATTTCTGCTGCCAAAAACACGCGAACTATTCGTTGTTGAATTGCTGCACTACCAGTTACAATTGCTTTCAATTCTCCGCCAAGCCCTTCGTACCACTTATGTAAAACCAATTTACGCGCAATTGCTAATTTGATATTATACAATGTTGAGCGTTGATCTGCTTCTAAAACATACTCATTACCAATTTTTACAGCCCAATCGAAAATAGATTTTTTGAAACCTGTTAATTGCGCTCCAGTTGTCATAATCTTTTCATACACTTTCTCTATAACACGAGGAACTGCTGTCATAATATGCGGTTTAATCTCTTTTAAATTTTCCCCGATTTTATCCATTGATTCAGCGAAATGAATAGAAAGGCCCATGTAGACATACAAATACTGTAAGGTACGTTCGTAGGCATGACAAGCTGGCAAAAACGTTAACGCACGATCATAAGGATTTAGTGGTGTAGAATATTCACACGCAATAACATCAGCAATAATATTTTTGTGCGATAACATGACACCTTTCGGTTTTCCAGTTGTACCAGATGTATAAATTAGAAAGGCTAAATCTTCGTGTTTTACTTGAGCTGCTCTTTTTTCTACTTCTGATAAATCAATCAATTGCCCTTTTTCGATTAAAATATTCCAACTCGTTGCATGTTCAACTTCATCAATTGAATACAATTGTTCTAAAGATGGCAATGATGTTTTGAGGTAATTTATCCGAGTATATAAATCCTGATTATTTGTAAAACATAATTTTATTGAAGAATCTTTGAAAATATATTCATAATCGTTATCTGAAATATTGGGATAAATTGCCACCACAACAGCGCCAATTTGTTGTATAGCGTAGTCTATCATATTCCATTCGACACGATTTTCTGAGATTAAACCAACTTTATCACCTGCTTGAACTCCACAAGCAATCAAACCTTTCGAGATTTGATTTACACGATCCAAAAAAGATTTAGTCGACATTGGTTTCCATTCTCCGTCTTGCTTGCTAACAAACATGGATAAATCAGGGAACTTCTCCAACTGTCGTTTTGGTAAATCAAAAATTCTGGTTACTTCCATAGCGCATTTATAGTTTTGTAGTTTTGAAAAGTATTCGTCGAAAGTAACTTAAAATGATGACTTTTTCAAAAAATTATGATTGAAATTGTTTAAAATTAAAATCCCTTAATTTAGTTAGAATTAAGGGATTCAAATTATTTATAAATTTCATCGAATTCTTTCTGGAATTTCTTTAAAATAACTTTTCTTTTCATTTTTAAAGTTGGTGTTAATTCACCAGCTTCTATTGTAAATTCATGTGTTAGTATTGCAGGTTTTTTGATTTGTTCCCAGTTTCCAAAATACTGATTTGCTTTACGTACTTCTTGATTTATTTTTTTGTGAACTTCATTAGTTGCTATAAATTCTTCACGAGACAACGCAACTATTTCTGCTGCACTCTCCTTCGCCCACTCTTTTAGATTTGTATAATTAGGTACGATAAAAGCTGATGCAAATTTTTGTGCATCACCGATAACCATTGCTTGCTCGATAAATTCAGATTCAACAAGTTTCGTTTCGATTGGTTGCGGAACAACATATTTGCCTCCAGAAATTTTGAACATTTCTTTTTTACGGTCTATAATTTTTAAGAAATGACCTTCGCCTTCTTCCCAAACGCCGATATCTCCTGTATGCATCCATCCATCAATAATAACTTCATCCGTCGCTTTTTGATTTTTATAATACCCCATCATCACATTAGGACCTTGAACTAAAATTTCGCCATCTTCTGCTAATTTTACCTTAACATCTTTGATAGGCGAACCAACAGTTCCGATACGAACCCCTAATTTATGTGGATTATTTACTGTAATTAATGGTGAAGTTTCCGTCATCCCGTAACCTTCGAAAAAAGGTAATCCAGCTGCCATAAAAACACGCGCAATTTTACCTTGTAGAGAAGCACTTCCTGAAATAATATACTTAAAATTTCCTCCTAATGCTTCGTAAAACTTATTTAAAACTAACTTGCGCGCTAAAGCTAATTTTATATTATAAGCAAAAGAACGTTTCGTTGAATCTGGCTCATAATTGGCTGCAATTTCTATTGCCCAATCGAATACTTTTCGTTTTTTACCTGTTAAAGCACTACCTGTTTTTAGAATTTTTTCGTACACTTTTTCCATAATACGAGGAACGGCAGTCATTATATGCGGTTTTACTTCGTTGATGTTATCACCAATTTTATCAAGACCTTCTGCAAAATAAACGGTTACACCAATGTATAAATAGGTATAAATTACGGTTCTCTCGTAAGTATGACAAGGAGGTAAAAAAGTCAATCCCCTTGTTCCTTCTTCCAAAACTACAATTTCTTTAGCTGCTATAAAGTTAGAAACCAAATTATTATGCGACAACATCACTCCTTTTGGTTTTCCTGTTGTACCAGAAGTATAAATTAGAGTTGCTAAATCTGAACTTCGTACCGTAGAACTAAGATTATTTACATATTCATCTGTAATATTTTTCCCAATTTCTTTTAGTTCTGCCCAATTTCTGGAATCTGGAAAATCATTTATCGCAAAAATATATTCTAAACTATAAATGCTTTCAAACATATTATTGATGCGCTCATACAAATTTTTGTTACTTACAATACACAATTGAATCTCAGCATCGTTGAAAATAAATTGATACTCAGCATCTGTTATATTTGGATAGATTGCCACAACCACAGCACCAATTTGCTGAATTGCAAAATCTACCACATGCCATTCGTATCTACTTTCACAAACCAATCCTACTCTATCTCCAGGCTTAATTCCTAATGCTAATAATCCTTTCGAAATTTCTCTTGTATGAGCTATAAATTCAGCTGGTTTTGTAAATTGCCATTCACCATTAATCTTCGTCGAAAACATATGATGATTTGGATAAAGCTTTTGTTGTTGATACGCTAAATCAAAAATTCTTGTAGGATTATTCATCGTTATAAAACTTTGTAAAAAGAATGCAAATTTGGTGTAAAATTTTCAAAAAACAGTCCAATTTCACGAAAAAAGCGAGATTCAGAATGAATCTCGCTTAATTATTTTACATTAAATCAATTATTTTATTGATATATATCTTCTATTTCTGTTTTATATTTTTCTAAAATTACTTTACGTTTCATTTTCAAGGTTGGTGTTAATTCACCTGCTTCAATCGTAAATTCGTAGGGAAGTAAATGAAATTTTTTGATTTTTTCCCAATTACCAAAATTGACATTTAATTTATTGATTTCGTTTGCAAGCAATTCCTGAATTTTAGGATGTTTTATAAATTCATCTCGTGATAAATTTAGAATAGAAGGTTCATTTTGTTTAGCCCATTCTAAACAATTCTCGTACAACGGAACAATTAAAGCTGAAGGAAATTTTCGTCCTTCTCCAACCACCATTATTTGTTCAATAAAAATAGATTCTGACAATAATTTCTCGATTTGTTGCGGTACTATATATTTTCCACCAGAAGTCTTGAACATTTCTTTTTTACGATCAATGATTTTCAAAAACTTTCCATCAACCCATTCACCAATATCTCCGGTATACAACCATCCATCTTTTAGTACTTCTGCCGTTGCTTCAGGATTCTTATAATAACCTTGCATGATATTTTTTCCTTTTGCAAGAATTTCTCCATCTTCGGCTAATTTAATTTCAATATCAATCAAAGGCAAACCAACTGTACCGATTTTCATTCCACGTTTTATACAGTTTACAGACAAACATGGTCCAGCCTCAGTTAATCCATATCCTTCGTAAATTGGAATACCAGCTGCTAAGTACAATTTTAATAAACGCGTTTGCAAGGTTGCGCTTCCTGTTGCAACACCTTTTATGTTTCCTCCAAGTGCTGCTTTCCATTTTGAAAAAATTAATTTGCGCGCAATTTTTAATTGAAATTTGTACAAAGAAGAAAGTTTTGATTCGTCTAAATCATATTTTTCTCCTAATGAAATAGCCCAGAAAAATAGTTTTCGTTTTACACCCGTTAACTCTTCTCCTTTTGACATAATTCTATCATATACCTTCTCTAAAACTCTTGGAACTGCCGAAAAAATATGAGGTTGAACTTCTTTCAAATCTTGACCAATAGTATCCATTGATTGTGCAAAATAAATTGACAATCCCATTTTGATATACACGTACTGAAATACACGTTCGTACGCATGACAAGCAGGCAAAAAAGACAACGCTTTATCATAAGCTTGTACTGGAAAAGAATATTCAGAACTGTTTACATCAGCTAATAAATTTTCGTGAGAAAGCATCACACCTTTTGGGTTTCCCGTTGTACCAGATGTGTAAATTAAAGTTGCTAAATCTGTTGTTTTTACTTTATCCATAGAGGTTTGAAGGGGTTCATCAGAAACTGAAATTCCTTTCGAAACTAATTCGATCCAATTTGGTGTATGCGGATAGGTATTAAATGTATAAACTTGTTCAAGATTTGGTACTCTATCTTTTAAACCTAATAATCGTTGGTACAAAAGATCATTGCTAACAATACAAAGTTTTATTTCTGCATCATTCAAAATAAACTCGTAATCGTTGTCCGAAATATTTGGGTAAATAGCGACAACTACTGCTCCTATTTGTTGAATTGCAAAATCGACTAAATTCCACTCCAAACGATTTTCACTTATCAAAGCTACTTTATCATTAGGTTGAACACCATTTGCAATAAGACCTTTTGAGATATTATTTACGCGATTAATAAAATCGGTCGTTGAAATTCCCTTCCATTCATCTTTTTCTTTGTAATTAAAAATAGTAATGTTTGGTGTATTTTTCTCTTGAAATCGTGGTAAATCGAATACTCTTTGTGGTTGTTTCATTCTCTTGAAATAAGAATACAAAGTTCGACTATTTCTCGGTTTTTGAAAAGAAAAAGAATTTTCTTTCATAAAATTTCAGAATTTTTAATGGTTGTAAATAATTGTAAGAATTGTAAATTAGTCAAAATTTATATTCAAATGGAGCTTGATTATTACAGAGACGAAGAAGGTTTTAAATTATTTTGTTTAGAAAGTGTAGACGATATAGAGGAGCAAAACGATTCTCAATTGTTAGATTTTTTAGAACATTTAGCACGAGAATTTCACATTACAAACGTGTACAAGACGACTGATAGTTTTGAAGGTTTAGAAGAAAGTCTCAATAATTTACTTTATCATGACAACTATTTCAGAGAATATAAACTCATTTATTTAGTAGTTGAAGGAGAGGGAAATCAAATCCTGATAGACGATTATTACTACAGTTTAGAAGAAATAGCTGAACTATTTCAAGGAAAATTATCAAATAAAATTGTTCATTTTGCCAATACAATGAATTTGGATTTGGAAGATGAAAGTTTTCAATATTTTATCGATGTTACAGGTGCAAAAGCGTTGTCGGGATATGTAAATTCATTTCCAATTCTCAGTACAATTTTGGATCAATATTATTTTTGTTTAGCCAAAGAAATTGATGACGAAGAAGAATTGGTGCATGCTTTGTTTGATAAACATTCTACTTTAGCCCTTAAATTAGGATTTAGATTATACCATTAAAAAAACTCTCCTAAAGAGGAAAGTTTTTTACTATTTCGTTACATCTGCTGAGCCTTATTTCCTTCAAAATGAATCATCCAAGGAATTCCAAATTGATCTATAAATGATGCAAATAATTCCGCAAAAAACTGTTCGCCTAAAGGCATTTCCATTACTTTTGCATGTACAGATAATCGATCATATAATTTCTTAGCTTCATCAGCAGTCTCTGCATCTAACATAACATAAGAGTTATTTCCTTGTACATATTTCTGTCCAAATTCTTCTACAATATCTGATCCCATAAGCATTGTTGATTCATTGATCAATAGAGCAGTATGCATTACTTTATCTTTTGCATTTTCTGGTAATTGGAAATCTGGACTTGCAGGCATATCTCCCATTTTATGCATTCCAATATTTTGCGTATCAAAAACAGTTTCATAAAATTTGAAAGCTTCTTCGCAATTTCCATTAAAATTTAAATAAGCGTGTACTTTAGCCATAATAATTTATATTTTTTTGTGATTATTTATTTAAAATAAAGGTTGACCATTTTCGTCAGTAGTTAAAACCTCGGTCATATAATTTAGAAAAGGTTGTAAAACTTGTATTGATTTTGCAACTTTTTTCGGAAAATCTTCTGCTAATACTTCTTCATCTGTAAAATTTTTAATGAAAAAATATTGTTTTTTACGGAGTAAAGCAATTCGTTCATGATCTTTCGAAAAGCCTTTTGGTGCAGACTTCACTTCCTCTCCTTGCATTTCACCAAATTCTTTGATAAGTGTTTTAGATTGTAAAATCTTTTCCAATTCATCAGAAACTTCAATATCTTTTCTGATTCGAAGCAAATCATCTCGTTCTGGTCCCCAAAATCCTACTCCAATAAAATTATGATTCGGTTGAATATGAAAATAATATCCACCTCTATTGTGTGGTTTTTTACGACCCGATTGTGCTGAAAAATGTATTTTATATGGCGTTTTATCATTCGAAAAACGAACATCTCTATAAATTCTATAAATTTTCAGTGGTTCTAATTCTTCCTTTTTGCTTAATTCTTGGTAAATCGCATTGAAGATTAAATCAGCTTCAGCTTTTGCGGTATCAAATTCATTTTTATGTGTATTAAACCAATCACGATTATTGTTTTTTTCTAATTGTTTTAAAAAATTAGTGATGTTTGACATGTATTATTTATTTCGAGTTAGAAGATTTTTTTCATAAGTTGCTATCCATTGATCTGGCGTAATTTTAGATGCTAATTTGCCAATTAAATCATACGGAATATCATCTGTTTTTTTGAATCGAATACAACTTTTTCCCATATCCAATTTTCTTTTTGCATGTTTTGGATATTCTTCTATAAACCAATTTAATAACTTTTCATCCGAATAAATTCCCATATGATACAACGCAATAAAATTCTTTTGTGAAGCTAATCCAATAAAAGGTAAAGGAGATGTTGGATCGCAATGATAGCCATTTGGATACATCGAATGAGGCACAACAAACCCTATATGACCATAACTTATTTGTTCTTCAAACCCGTTAGGTAAATTCATTTTCAAGGTTTCATATATTTTTTTTACAGCTTCTTTGCTTTCTGGAGGAATACTTTCAAAATATTCATCTAATGTCGAGACTTCGTATTGCATTATTTCGGTATTAATTGTACTATTTCATTAAAACTCTTGTTATAAATTAATTAGAAAGTTTAATCTTCACAAATTTCTTTCAATTTTCGCAACGCTCTCAACCATATTTCCCTCATTTGTATTTCAGAAAAAATTGTTTCTTCTACATCAACGGAACAGATTAAACGCGTGTGTCCTTCTACATTTTCGAACTTATAAGATTCTTCATTATTTTTCCAAGAATCAATTTCAGAACCATCAAAAACCTCTTGTCCATTTTCTTTTAACATTCCGATATGCCGCATTTTGATTGATTCTCCTAATTTATTTTCTTCTATTTTAGCGATCATTGCAGCTGTACCTTTTTCAGTTTTATAGGTAAAATATACATTCGAACCTTCGGACCAGTCACCTTTATAATCTGAATTTTCGCTAAAAGGTTTTGTCCAAATTCTATACGAATCTGGCGCTAACATGATTTTGTGCACATGTTTTGGTTGTGCATAAATGACTTCGGTAAATGATACTTTTTTCATAATAATTATGTATTTGTTAATCCAAAACTGTTTCGACAGGTTTTTCTACAATTACTACCTGTAATGCACAATTTTTCTGGTTGAAAAAGCGATAAAATAGTTATTCATTTTAAAAGGATTTATAATCGCATCGAAAACTTTATGTGGTAGTTTTTGAATTTGAATAGATGCTTTTGTAGTTAAGTTCATATCCTTAAAATTTAGACTAACTAATTTAATCAAAAAAAGTATTTAATTTTCTATATCATAGAAAAAACATTTAACTATTATTAAATTCTGATTTCAATAATTTACTTTTCTATCAAAAAATTAGAATAAATATGAAAATATATCAATAGAAACTCATATTTTATTTCGATCTTAAATTTTTCACAACGTAACTTTAGCTATTTTTCCTTTATTTCCAACTAAAATTACATATTTTTTGTCCGGTGAAACAGTACACGTATTGTAACTATCTTTAGTAATATTTACCCAATTATGTCCTCCATCGGTAGAGTAGTCAACTCCAGAATAGCCACAAACTAAAACTTTATCTTTAGAAATTATTGTTACACCAGATTTATATCCAATAGGATATTTCCATGAATCTTGAAAAGAAATTTTCCCATTTATCATTTTAAATTTATAAAAATTATAGCTTGAATCTTCTGGTTTCATAAAATCACCTCCTACCAAATAACCCACATTATTCGCTGCGTCATAAGCCATTCCATTTATTCCAGAAGTCGTACTTTTAGTTTTTTCCAACGCATACATTTGTCCACCTTTTGGTGTGTAATAATACAAATTAGACAATTCTCCACCCGTAACTATTAACGTTTGTTTTGTATCAACATACAAATTACTTCCACTCGATGCAAAAAAAGCTTCTTTTGGATTTTTCAATCTTAAAGATTGACCGTGAAGCGATTTAGCAACCTCCCATTTTGTAGGATTTGTCATCGTAGAAGTTAAGACAAATGGTTTATCTGGAGACATAGGATCGCCCAAAACAGTAATCTTTTTAGAATTTTTATCCACATAAATGGCATCTAAAAAAATTCCTTTTTCATTATTTTCATAAACTTTATTCCACGTATGACCACCATCTTTCGTTTGTAAAATATAAGCAGGAGAATCGATTCCTAAAGCCAAATAATTACCTTTACTTAAAACTTCAATATCCCTGAAATCTCTATTCTCTACAACTTTCGGGTTGATCCAAGTAAACGTTTTTCCTCCGTCAATTGTTTTTCCAATGGTATTTTTAGAACCCGAGACTACAAATGTTTTAGCATCCTGAAAAGCTAAACCTCTGTAACTTACGTCTAAATTTTCTTCATTAATGATTTGATACGTTTGTGCAAAAGAAAGGCTCGAAAGCAATAGGAGAATATATTTCATGTATTATAATTTTTGATTAAACATTTATATAAAGCTATTTTAACTAAACGAATCAACCAAATATTTTTTAAGTTTGTGTTTTAGTAAAATATAAATGAAACGATATACATTTTCAACACTACTTTTAAGTCTGACCTTAACGTGTTTTAATCCAATTAATCAACAGGTTTTTGGGCAAAAAACAACAATAAATACAGGAAAAAGTTTACAAATCACTGAAAATGCATTAACAACGATTCTCGAAAAAAATAGAGCAAATTATAAAGAAGGAAAAGTTGCTGATTATATTCCTGAACTTGGAAAAATGAAAGCAGATATAATTGCCTTTTCTGTGATTGATGAAAATGGAAAAGTGATCAATGTTGGCGATGTTAATCAAAAATTTACCATTCAAAGTATTTCTAAAATCATTGCTTTAATGATTGCAGTTTCTGAAAAAGGAGAAGAAAATGTATTTTCTAAAATGGGATATTATGGAACAAATATGCCTTTTAATCATTTTGCGAATCTCGAAACAACTGGAAAACCATTAAATCCAATGATGAATGCAGGTGCAATTTTAACCACTTCTATGATTGATGGTGAAGGAGAAATTCCTTTTCAAAAAATTCTTAAAATGGTTCGTTATATCACTAAAAATAATTCGATAGATTATAGTAAATCAGTTTACAATTCTGAAAAAGAAACAGGACATCGAAACCGTGGAATGTTTTATTTGATGAAAAACAATGGATTGATTGAAGGTGATGAAGAAAAATTAAACAATTATTTCAAGCAATGTTCTATTGAAATAACAACTGAAGATTTAGCTAAAATTGGTTATTTCTTTGCACATCAATGCACACGTTTTGATGGTGATACTACTTACAAAAACGCTCAGATTTCACAATTAATTCAATCGCAAATGTTAACTGCCGGTATGTATGAATTTAGTGGTGAATATGCACGAACTGTTGGTTTACCAAGTAAATCGGGTGTTGGTGGAGGAATTACAGTTTCTGTACCAAATAAAATAGGAATTGGCGTTTTCAGTCCAGCATTAGACAAACACGGAAATTCTGCTGCAGGTTATCACATGATTTTAGATTTAGTGAAACAATATAATTTAAGTTTATTTCAATAATTTCTTATGTTCGATTTTAGATTAAAAGTTTTTAACACAGTTGCTAAGCGTTTGAATTTTACGAAAGCAGCAAATGAATTAAATATTACACAACCAGCTGTTACAAAACATATTAAAGGAATTGAATTAAACTTAAACATTAAGTTGTTTGAACGAAATGGAACAAAAATAAAATTGACCAAAGCTGGCGAGATTCTTTTAAAATATACAGAAGAAATTTTCTCTGTGTATCAGAATATGGAATTTGAAATTGGTCAATTACAAGAGAAACAAAAAGGGACATTACGTTTGGGCGCGAGTACGACAATTGCACAATATGTTTTACCTCCTATTTTAGCTGAATTTCGCAAAAGATTTCCTGAAATTCAGCTAAGTTTGGTTATTCAAAATTCTGAAAAAATTGAAGAATTATTATCCAATCATAAAATTGATGTTGGTTTAATTGAAGCTAAAATCAAGAACCGAACATTTCATTATTTTCCATTTATTAAAGATGAAATTGTATTAGTTTCGCGCCAAAATCATCCCATTTCATCAAAAATTAGTATAAAAATTGATGATTTAAAGAATATTCCGTTGATTTTTCGCGAACCTGGTTCTGGAACTTTAGAGACAATTGATTTAGCTTTGAAAGCGAAAAACATCAAATTAAACGAGCTAAATACAGAAATACAATTGGGAAGCACAGAAAGTATTAAATCTTATTTGTTACATTCTGATGCATTGGCTTTTTTATCAATTCAATCGATTATACAAGAACTGAAAAACAATACGTTAACTGTTATTGATGTTCGAAATCTGCTTATAGAAAGAGATTTTAGTTTTATTATTCCTGAAGGAGAACAATCAAAATTGGTTAATTTATTTATTGATTTTTGTAATCGTTATAACTTAAAGTAATTATAGATTACTTTTTGTCATTTCTTTTTGAATAATAAGTACAAGAAATTTGTACTATAAAATTATTCAAATCATGAAAATTATAAATTCAGAAAATGGCTTCTTCCAACACTTTACCATTCAAAAAAGTATATTTTTACTTTGTGCTTTTTTATGTTTAATGCCTTTTATAAATTCACCTATTGCATTGGTTTTAGGATTTGTTATAGCTCAAATTTTTGGTAATCCTTATGAAATTCAATCTCGAAAAGTTTCAAGTACTTTATTGAAAGTGGCAGTAGTCGGTCTTGGTTTTGGAATGAATATTTTTTCGGCTATAAAAGCAGGAAAAGAAGGAATTATATTTACAATTGTAAGTATTTCTACATTGATGCTTTTAGGATTATTGTTCACTAAACTTTTTAAAATTGAAAAAGCTACAGGCTACTTAATCTCTGCAGGAACAGCCATTTGTGGTGGAAGTGCAATCGCCGCAATTGCTCCAATTACCAAAGCAAACCCTAACCAAATTTCTGTAGCATTAGCTGTTGTTTTCACTTTAAATTCTATTGCATTGTTGATTTTTCCTCCACTTGGACATTTATTCAATTTATCTCAACACGAATTCGGTTTATGGTGCGCAATCGCCATTCACGATACAAGTTCGGTCGTTGGAGCAGCGAGCAAATACGGAGAAGAAGCATTGCAAGTCGCTACAACAGTAAAATTAGCACGTGCACTTTGGATAATTCCATTATCATTCTTAACACTATTATTCTTTAAAAATACGACCTCAAAAATCAATATTCCGTGGTTTATAGGATTGTTTTTAATCGCCATTTGCGTGAATACCTATGTTCCTTTTGTACACCAATTTAGTCCTTTAATTATTACATTATCTAAAGCTGCATTAACGTTAACATTATTCTTAATCGGAACAAGTTTATCATTTAAAATGATGAAAAACATCGGCTTCAAACCTTTATTAATTGCCATTATACTATGGGTAATTATTGGTGTAGGTAGTTTGTTAATGATTATGAATTTAGGTTAAAATCATTTCAGTTCTTAATTTCTACTTATCTTTAGATCAAGAATTAATTACAATGAATCATCAACATCTAAAAAATATTGCACTCGGAATTGGATTATCATTTTCGAGTTTTGTTTCTGCACAAACATATATCTTAAAATTCAAAACGAATTACGGAAAATTTGATGTGATGCTGTACGATTTTACGCCAAAACACAGGGATTTAATTTTAAGTGAAATAAACAAAGGAACATATACTAATGCTCAATTTAACCGAGTTGTGAACGATTTTGTGATACAAGGTGGAGAATTAGACGATCTTATTTTAGCAAGAGAAGCTGAAAATCCTGAGCAAAAGCCAATTCGTTTAGCTCCTGAATTTAATCCAAAAGCTTTTCATAAAATGGGTGCATTAGGCGCTGGTCGAGATGACAATAAAGAAAAAGGATCGTACTATAATCAACTCTATTTTGTAGTTGGAAAGATAATTACAGCAAAGGAATTGGATGATTTAGAAAATAAAAAAGGAATTAAATATACAGCTGAACAACGTGCTGAATATCTGAAGAATGGTGGTTTACCACGTTTGGATCATGATTACACAGTTTTTGGTGAAATTACAAAGGGATTGGATAACGCAATAAAAATAAGTGAAGTCGAAACTCAAAACGAATTGCCATTAAAACCAGTTATATTTTCAATTAAAGTAAAGAAGAAAAAAACACCATCTAAATACAACAAAACAAGTATTTCTTTGGGTGGTACAGCAATCGGTTTTTAATTATCCAAGACATTAATAATTGTTTATTTTTGCACGACAATACAATTTTATGCAACCATCAATTTTATTAACGACTTTAAACGCAAAATACATTCATCTCAATTTAGCGATTCGTATTCTTTACGATTTGAACCATCATCGTGGCAATATTTATTGGAAAGAATTTACGATAAAATCCGACTTTGATGATGTTGCTGAAAAATGCGCTAAATATAATATTGTTTGTTTTAGTTGTTACATCTGGAATATCACGCAGACATTAGAAGTTTGTAAACGTATTAAGCAAGTTTCACCTGAAACCAAAATTTTACTTGGCGGTCCTGAAGTTAGTTACGAATATGATGATGTAATTGCAAATAATTATATCGATTATATTATTGTAGGTGAAGGTGAAATACCTTTTGAAGAATTTGTTTTGAACTATCCAACAATTGATAATGTTCCAAATTTAGTTTATAAAAAAGAAAACGAAGTTGTTTTTAATGCACAAAACATTCAGTTTGATATTAATCGATTAGAGGGTCGAAATCCTTATCAATACGATCATCCTGCGGATTTGGAAAAGAAGGTTTGTTACATCGAAACTTCTCGTGGATGTCCATATAAATGCGAGTTTTGTTTAGCCAGTTTAGACAATAAAATGCGCTATTTGCCAATGGAAACCATCAAAGAGAATTTGTTGTATCTCATGAAGCATGGAAAAACGATTAAGTTTTTGGACAGAACATTTAATATAAAACGTGATTTTACGATCGAATTATTTCAATTTATTTTGGATAATTATCGAGAAGGAAATGTTTTTCAGTTCGAGATCACAGCCGATATTGTTCATCCAGATATTATTAAATTCATCAACGAAAAAGTGCCAAAAAATCTTTTCCGTTTTGAAATCGGTATTCAAACTGTTAATCAACAAAGTAACCGAGAAGTTTCGCGTAAGCAGAACTTTGAAAAAACATCGAATGTTATCAATCAATTGAAAGATCGAATTGAGATGCATTTAGATTTGATTGTTGGTTTACCTTTAGAGTATATTGATGATTTGAAATTTAGTTTCGAAGAAACATTCAAACTTTACCCACCAGAACTGCAATTAGGTTTTTTGAAGTTTTTAAAAGGTACACCAGTCCGTCAAAAATATGAGAAATATGGTTACCAATTTGATCCACTTCCGCCCTATCAAATTGTAAAAAGTGATTTTTTAAGTGAGCAAGATTTAGCGAATATTACGGGTTTAGAAAATGCTTTAGAAATTTATTGGAACAAACCGAGAACGCCAGAAACCTTAAAATATATCGCTCAAAAATATTCTATTTTCGACTTTTTATTGGGATTAGGTCAGTATTTTGAGCAACATCATCTATTTCACAAACATACGTTGAATGATGTCTATCAAACGATCTATGATTTTGCTAAAACATTTTCAAACGATAAGATGATCTTAGAATTAATTGCGATTGATTACTACAGTTTCCATAAATCAAAACCAAAAGATTTGTTTGAAATGGAACAAAAAATTGAAGACGATTTGAGCGAAATTGCTTCGCATCCAAAAAGTAAATTTGTTTCGATTCCGATTTCATTTCATTACCCAAATTGGAAAGAAAATAATCAAATTGAACAAACTCAAGAAAATTGGTTGATCGAATTTATAGGAACCTCGCATAATATCATTCACTGCGAAGTTTTTGAATAAAACTAAAAAAGATGTCTGTAAAGACATCTTTTTTAGTTTATAAAATTCCCATTAACTCTACTTCGAAAATCATCGTAGAAAAAGGGCCTAATTCTTTTGATATTTCACGGTCTTTATAGCCTAATTCTGGTTTTACAACAAACCTAAACTTACTACCAACAGGCATTAATTGCACACCTTCTGCCCAACCTTTAATCACATTTTCCAAAGGAAAAGCTGCAGGTTTTTTGCGTTGTACCGAACTGTCAAAAACTTCTCCGTTGATATTTGTTCCATGATAATGACATAAAACGGTATCAGACAAAGTTGGTTTTACACCTTCTCCCAACGTGATTACTTCGTATAATAATCCACTTTCGGTTTCAGTAACACCTTCTTTTAATTTATATTCTTCTCGAAAAGCCAAACCTTCAGTTTTGTTCTTTTCGATTAATTCTTGTTTACGTTTTAATAATAATTCTGCTACTCCCATACCACAAAGTTAAAAGGAATATTTTAAATATATTATCGAAATAATACATCTAAACAAATAAAAATATAATTTTTAGAATTGTAAAACTCAGATGAAATATAATTAAAGTAAGGTTTTATTTTGATTTAAATTGATTAATTGCGTTGATTGTAAATTCTGATAAAACTAATTCACCCGAAATTTTTGCTCTTTCGATTAATAATTCGTTCCAATTTTCTGTTCCTTCCCAAGAAACACGTTTTAAGTGTTTCATCGCTTCTGGATTAGAATTGGCTAATTTTTTGGCTAAAATTTGGATTCCTTCGTCCATTTCTTCTGCATTTGCATAGACTTCTGCGTATAAACCTTTTTCTTTTGCCCATTCCGCAGACTGAAATTCTGTTGCATTAATTGCCATTTGCGTAAAAGCAGAAGTACCTACTTTACGTTCTACAGCTGGTCCTACTACGAAAGGTCCAATCCCTACCGCTAATTCAGATAATTTAACGGCAGCAAAATCTGTTGCAAACGTGTAATCAGCAGCTGAAGCAATACCAACTCCTCCTCCAACAGCTTTTCCTTGAATACGTGCTAAAACAAATTTTGGTGCTTGACGAATTGCATTAATCACATGTGCAAATCCAGAGAAAAACTCTAAACCTGTTTCACGATCTTTAATTGAAATTAATTCATCAAATGATGCTCCAGCACAAAATGTACGGTCACCAGCACTTTTTAAAACTATAACTTTCACTGCTTCATCGTTTCCTAATTTTTCAATTTCAGCAGCTAAATTTCTTAACTGAGTACCTGGCATCGAATTACTTTGTGGGTGAAAAAATTCGATTGTACCAATTCCGTTTTGTATATCTGATTTTACGTAAGCTTCCATTATATAATGTGATAATATGTTAATGAGACAATTAGCTAATTTACCAAATTATCTCATTAACGAATTAATTTTAGTCTTGATTTAATTTTTTAACCATTGTTAAGATAGTTGCGATACCAACAGTTTCACCTGTTTGGTCGTAGATATCCACTAACCAACGAACGATTCCTTTTGCAATATCGTTTTCGTCTTTTTTCTCTTGTTCTATTTTCTCTTTACATGTAAAACGAACGCCAATAGTTGTTCCTGGATAAACAGGTTTCACAAAACGACACTCGTCTACACCATAGTTTAATAAAACTGGTCCTTTTTTGGCTAATACGAATAAACCTGCCGCTTTCGACAATAAATAATAACCGTGCGCAACATTTTGTTCAAAAACTGTCCCTTCTAAAGAAGTTGCATCAACGTGAGCATAGAAATTATCTCCTGATAAAGCTGCAAAGGCATTGATATCTGATTGCTGAACTGTATGTTTTGATGTAATTAACGTATCACCTACTTTAATTTCTTCAAAATGTTTAGCAAATGGATGTTTATCTTCTTCGATATAATCTGCACCATATTGATATTGTTGAGTTACAGCTGTTAATTTGTTTGGAGAACCTTGGAGTGCTGTACGTTGCATATAATGGAATACACCACGTTTTCCACCCATTTCTTCTCCTCCACCTGCACGACCTGGACCTCCGTGTACTAATAATGGAAGTGGAGAACCGTGACCAGTTGATTCTTTGATACATTCAGCATCTAAAATTACGATACGACCATGTAAAGAACTTGCATTTAAAACAAATTCAGTTGCGACATCATTATCTGCTGTTACAATAGAACACACTAACGAACCTTTCCCCATACGAACTAACTCAACTGCTTCTGCAGTTCCGTTGTAAGGTATAATTGTAGAAACCGGTCCGAATGCTTCGATGTTGTGAACATCAGTTTTATTGAATGGATCGTTGTTGAAGAATAAAATTGGAGAAATGAATGAACCTTTGTTTTTATCCGCTCCTTTTACTTCAAAATTATCTAAGTTTCCAAAAATAATTTCTTGTGATTTAGCTAATTCTTCTACTTTTTCACGTACTTCTTTTACTTGAGCAGCACCAGCTAAAGCGCCCATGCGAACACCTTCTACATTTGGATCCCCAATCGTTGTTGTTGCTAATCGTTGTCCTAAAGCAATTTGAACTTCTTCAACTAAATAAGCAGGAACCAATGCACGACGAACTGCTGTACACTTCTGACCAGCTTTTGTAGTCATTTCACGTGTAACCTCTTTAATAAAAATATCAAATTCTGCCGAACCAGGTTGTACATCTTCACCTAATACACATGCGTTAAGTGAGTCTGCTTCTAAGTTAAATGGCACACCTTCTGAAGTAATTCTTTCATGTGCTTTTAACATTTGTCCTGTAGATGCAGAACCAGTAAATGTAACAACATCTTCAGATTCAACGTAATCTAAGATTCCATTTGCAGAACCACTAATTAATTGTAGCGCCCCTTCTGGTAAAATTCCAGATTCAATAATAGCGCGAACTACAGTTTCTGTTAAGAATGATGTAATTGTTGCAGGTTTAACGATTGCAGGCACACCCGCTAAAAAGTTAACCGCAATTTTTTCTAACATTCCCCAAACTGGAAAGTTAAATGCATTAATATGAATTGCAACACCACGTTTTGGTGTTAAAATATGTGTTCCTAAGAATGTCCCGTTTTTAGAGATTTTGTGTGTTTCTCCTTCTACATAAAAAGGTTGATCACCAAATTGACGTCGTAAAGATGCATTTGCAAATAAATTTCCAATACCTCCTTCGATATCAACCCAAGAATCTGCACGTGTTGCTCCAGTTGCCCAAGAAACAGTGTAGAATTCTTCTTTTCTTTCCATTAAGTATAATGCTAATTTTTTTAGCATTAACCCTCTTTCTTGAAAAGTCATTTTACGTAAAGTTGGACCTCCAACCGTACGTGCATAATCCATCATCGCACCGAAATCTAATCCAGCTGATGATGCAGTAGCGATTTCGTCACCCGTAATCGCATTATATAACATTTGCCCTTCAGACGAACCTTTTGTCCATTGTCCTAAAGCATAATTTTCTAATTGATTAGCCATTTTTTTATGTTGTTTGTGTATTTTATTAGTATTGAGATATTAGATTTTAGTAATTAGATAAAGTAAGATGAGATTCTGAATCAAGTTCAGTATGACATTTTACATAATACTTTTTACTTACTTTCGTTCCATGTTTTATAATTCGAAGCCATTGAATCAAAATAATAATCTGGTGCTTCGGTCAAAGGTTCACAAGGTTTTAAACTTTCATGACAATCACTTGGTAATTGCATATATTGTTGTGTACCTTGATCCTTCCACTCAATCATTTGATCAGAAACCTGTTTTACGATTTTAGCAGGATTACCAACAACCACACTTCGGGTCGGAATATGCGTATCTGCTTTTACAAATGCTAAAGCGCCTACAATACATTCATCCTCTACTATTACATTATCCATGACCACAGCGTTCATTCCGACCATACAATTTTTTCCAATTGTAGCGCCATGAATTATTGCGCCATGACCAATATGTGCTTTTTCTTTTAAACGAACCGTTGTTCCTGGAAACATATGAATGGTACAATTTTCTTGCACATTGCAATTATCTTCAATAATAATTTGTCCCCAATCACCTCGTAACGCACAACCTGGCCCAATGTAAACATCTTTACCTATAATTACATTTCCCGTAACTACAGCTTGCGGATGAATAAATGCTGTTGGATGAACGACCGGTTTGTATCCTTTAAATTCGTAAATCATATTTATTAGATTTGAGATATTAGTATTGAGCTATTAGAAATTATTAAAGACATCCTGAATTTATTTCAGAATCATATCAAAATGAATGGGATCTTGAACAAGTTCAACATGACAAATGATTCTGAAAATCTAACTTCTCAATACTAACATCTATTTTTACGCTCTTTCTATAATTGCTGCATATCCTTGTCCTAAACCGATACACATTGTAACCAATGCATAACGTTTTCCTGTCGCTTGTAATTCATACGCTGCCGAATTTAAGATACGAGAACCTGACATTCCAAGTGGATGACCTAAAGCAATAGCACCACCATTTGGATTGATACGAGAATCATTATCAGCTAAACCTAATGCACGCGTACATGCTAAAGATTGAGCTGCAAATGCTTCATTTAATTCGATTACATCAATATCATTTATCGTTAATCCAGCTTTTTCTAACGCAATTTTAGATGCATTAACTGGTCCAATTCCCATGATACGAGGTTCAACACCTGCAACACCTGAACTTACAATGCGAGCCATTGGCGTTAATCCAAAATCTTTAATCGCTTGTTCAGAAGCTAAAATATTGGCCGCAGCACCATCATTCAATCCAGAAGCATTACCAGCAGTTACAGTACCATCCGCTTTAAATGCAGGGCGTAACTTAGATAAAATCTCCATTGTTGTGTTATTTTTCGGGAATTCATCTGTATCAAAAATAATCGCATCACCCTTACGTTGAGGAATAACAACAGGAACAATCTCTTTTGCTAAACGACCATTTGCTTGAGCAGCAGCTGTTTTTTGTTGTGACCAAACCGCGAATTTATCTTGATCTTCACGCGAAATATTATCACGTTCCGCTAAGTTTTCAGCTGTATTACCCATTCCATCAACACCCCACATCTCTTTCATTTTAGGGTTGATAAAACGCCATCCAAAAGTAGAGTCATAAATTTTTGCATCACCACCAAATGGAGAAGCTGATTTTGAAACCACTAAAGGAGCACGTGTCATAGACTCAACTCCACCAGAAATCATTAATTGAGCATCACCAACTTGAATTGCTCTTGAAGCAGCAATTGCAGCAGATAAACCTGATGCACATAAACGATTGACTGTTTCACCCGGAACCGTATAAGGTAATCCAGATAATAAAGCTGACATACGTGCAATATTACGATTATCCTCACCTGCTTGATTTGCATTACCTAAGATTACATCATAAAATGCGGCAGGATCAATAGAAGGATTTCTTTTTAATAATTCTGCGATTACCAATGCGCCCATATCGTCTGGACGAACAGCAGATAATCCACCTTTTAATTTACCAATTGGAGTTCTAACTCCATCTATAATATATGTTTGGTTCATTTTTATTTCGTTTAAAGGTTAACGGTTTATGCTTTACGAAAGTCGTTCAGCGTTGACCGTTTAACGTTAAGCTACTTCAATTAAAGGTTTACCTGTTCTAAAGCAAGTTCCTTTAAATAAAGCAATTAACTCGTTATTTTGATTTGTTACTTTAATATCGTAAATACCTGTTCTTTTAGTTGAAGAAACTTCTTGTGATTCAATTGTAAATACATCTCCATCATGCCCAGCTTTTGTAAAAGAAATATGAACGTCTAATGCAACAGATATATTATTGTACATATTACAAGAAAAAGCAAAAGCAGAATCTGCCATTGCAAATGTAATTCCTCCATGAACAGAGCCAACTCCATTCATCATTTCAGGACGAATTTTCGCTTGCAATTTTGCATAGCCTTCTTTTACTTCAATCACTTCAAGACCTAACCATTCGCTAAATTTATCCTGGTCAAGCATTCTATTTAATAACTTTTGTGGTTCCATTTTTTTGTGTGTTCGTATTGTGATATTTTTTAGTAGAATGTTTTGTTTTCTTTCACCATATTACGGATAATAGGGCTCAAACGGTAACGATCTTCATGGTAATAATTGTACAATTCATCTAAATCGTTTTGTACATTTTTGATACCATATTCATCTGCCCATTTCAATAAACCTTTTGGATAATTAACCCCTTTCGTCATCGCTGTATCTAAATCCTCACGATTTGCAATGTTTAAGAATAAAGCATCTGCTGCTTCGTTAATCAACATAACTAAAACACGCTTAAAGATTTTTTCTAATAAAGCTTGATCTTGAACTGGTGCTTTCTTTTCGATGCCTTCGGCATAATTGTAAAATCCACGTCCTGACTTACGACCGTAAAATCCTGCTTCGAATAATCTTTTTTGAGAAAAAGATGGTTTAAAACGAGGATCGTAAAAGAATGATTCGAAAACCGATTCTGTAACACGGTAATTTACATCATGACCGATGAAATCCATTAATTCGAAAGGTCCCATACGGAAACCTCCTACAGATGTCATTGCGTAATCAATCGTTTCTGCATCAGCAACACCTTCTTCTAATAAACGAATTGCTTCGCTATAAAATGGACGAGCTACTCGATTGACAATAAATCCAGGTGTATCTTTTGTGATAACAGGTAATTTATTTACAGATTGAATTAACGTTTTAATTTCTTCTGCCAAACATTCGCGTGTTTGCACAGCTGGAATAATTTCTACCAAAGCCATTAATGGTGCTGGATTGAAAAAATGGATCCCAATCACACGTTCAGGTTTAGAACATGCCGATGCAATAGATGCAATGGATAATGATGAAGTATTTGAAGCTAAAATACAGTCTTTAGAAACAATTTCTTCTACTTGTTTGAAAACCGATTTCTTGATATCTAAATTTTCAATAATTGCTTCAATGATTAAGTCTGCAGATGAAAATGCATCTAAGTTTGCAGCATATTCAATATTAGCTTGAATTTCTTGTGCTTTTTCAGCGGTATATTTTTCTTTAGCGACTAACTTTTCAAACGTTTTTGCTAAGTTTTGTTTTGAACGATCTAATGCGTCTTGGTTTGTGTCATATAAAACAACGGGATGACCTGATTGTGCAAAAACTTGCGCAATACCAGACCCCATTGCTCCACCACCAATAATTCCTATTTTTTTCATGGCTTATTCTCCTTTAAAAACTGGATTTCTTTTTTCTAAAAATGCATCTACACCTTCTTTGTAGTCAGCTGTATTTCCTGCTTTTGCTTGAAAAAGACCTTCTTGTTTTAATTGTTCTTCAATTGAATTTTGAAATGATTGGTTTAATAATTTCTTTGTATAAGCCAATCCTTTTGTAGGTAAATTAGCTAATTTATGAGCAATTTTGGCTACTTCTGCATCAAATGTATCGTCTGCAAAATAATCGTAAATCATTCCGATTTCTTTTGCTTGTTCAGCCGAAACTTTATCAGCTAATAACATTAATGCTGCTGCTCTTTGAAAACCAATTAAACGAGGTAAAAAATAAGTTCCTCCACAATCAGGAATCAAACCAATTTTAGAAAATGCCTGTATGAAGTTAGCAGATTCTTTAGCTACCACTATGTCACAAGCTAAAGCTAAATTTGCTCCCGCTCCGGCAGCAACACCATTTACAGCAGCAACAACTGGTTTGTCCATGTTTCTAATTTTAAGAACCAATGGATTGTAATTTTCGTTGACGATTTTGTTGAAGTCGATTTCTTTTTCATCTAAAACTTCACCTAAATCTTGGCCAGCGCAAAACGCTTTTCCAGTAGCAGTTAATACAACTGCACGAACTGAGGCATCTTGAGCTGCAACATCTAAATGATGTTGTAAGGCTTTAATCATTTCGTGATTAAAACTGTTAAAAACAGAAGGACGATTCAACGTGATCGTAGCAATTCCTCCCTCTTGTGTGTATAGGATTGATGTTGAATTTTCCATAATTTTTTAGTGATGACATTTGAAATAGTCAAACGGTTCGTGGCAACTATTGCATTGATACATAGCTTTGCAGGCCGTTGAACCAAATTGACTGATAAGACGCGTATCGTGCGAGCCACATTGTGGACATTCGATATTTTGTTCGTCTGAAAAGAGCGCATCGCTCGAAGGATTTTTTGTTGGAGGCGCAATTCCGTACGCTTTCATTTTTTGTTTTCCTTCTTCAGTCATCCAATCAGTTGTCCACGATGGGCTCAACTGATTGATGACATTGATATTTTTTAATCCTTTTTCTACTAATTTTAGTCGAATAGAAATAGAAATCGCACTCATTGCAGGACAACCAGAGTATGTTGGTGTGATGGTTACATTGACTTTTTCATCTGCTGTAATTTCCACCTTACGTACTACTCCTAAATCAAGTACACTAATCACTGGAATTTCAGGATCAGGAACTTCCTCCAACCATTGCCAAATTTCTTTTTCTGTTACCATTGTAAATTAGGATATGTTCTTTGCATGTATTGTAAGTCAGTTAAGATAAAACCTAAATGTTCTGAATGAACTCCTTCTTTACCTCCTTTTTGTGCAAACGTATTTTCGACATCAGCTTCTATTGTTGCTTCATCCAAAACAGCTTTTACATTGGCTAACCAAGTTGCTTTAAAATCGATTGGATTATCAATCAAACCTTCTTCGATTAATGCTTTTTGATAAGGAGCTAAAATAAATGCTTCACCTACATAAGGTAAAATATCATAAACTGCTTGTTGAATTTTATTGTGAGATTCTTCTGTTCCGTCTCCTAAACGAATCATCCATTCTGCAGACCATTTTAAGTGATATTTCACTTCTTTTAATGATTTTTCAGCGATTGATTGTAATTTAAGATCTTTTACTTTTAAGAATTGCTCTAACAATAATGCATGGTATGAATCGTAAAAAAACTGACGTGCAACTGTATCACCGAAATGTCCGTTTGGTTGCTCTACTAACAATAAATTTTTGTATTCGCGTTCTTCGCGTAACATTGCTAAAGTATCTTCTGTTGTACCATTACCGATCATTTCGGCTGCATAATTGTAATAGTTAGAGGTTTGTCCCAATAAGTCTAAAGCCATATTCGACATAGCGATATCTTGCTCTAAAACTGGTCCATGACCACACCATTCGCATAAACGTTGTGCCAAAATCAGATTTGTATCTGCTAAATGCAAAATAAAATCGATGTAATTTTGGTTGTTTTGATAAACTGTACTTGTCATAAATTACATGTTTTTAATTTCTTCTGGTACTTCATAAAAAGTTGGATGACGATATACTTTGTCTTCCGCAGGATCAAAGAATTGCTCAGATTCATCTGGGTTTGATGCATGGATATTCACTGATTCTACAACCCAAATACTAACACCTTCTAAACGACGCGTATACACATCTCGCGCATTTTGTAATGCCATTGTAGCATCTGCTGCGTGCAAACTTCCTACATGTTTGTGATCTAATCCTTGTTTACTTCTAATAAATACTTCCCATAAAGGCCAATCTCTATTTTCCATCTTTTTATGCGTTTTTGCGTTGTTCTTTTTCTAATTCTCTTTGTTTTCTTTTTTCGTGGTAAGCTGTTGCTGCATCACGAACCCAAGCTCCTTCGTTGTGTGCATTACGACGTGCGTCTAAACGTTGTTTGTTACATTTTCCGTTTCCTTTAACGACATTCCAGAATTCTTCCCAATCAATTTCTCCGAATTCGTAATGACCTGTTTCTTCATTAAATTTAAGATCTGGATCTGGAATTGTTAAACCTAAATATTCGGCTTGAGGAACAGAAACATCTACGAAACGTTGACGTAATTCATCATTCGAAAAACGTTTAATTCTCCATTTCATTGATAATTCTGAGTTAGATGATTCTTCGTCTTTTGGACCAAACATCATTAATGTAGGCCACCACCAACGATTCATTGCATCTTGCATCATCGCTTTTTGTTCTTCCGAACCACGTGATAACACAACTAACGCTTCGTAACCTTGTCTTTGGTGAAAAGATTCTTCTTTACAAACACGAACCATTGCACGTGCATAAGGTCCGTAAGAAGTTCTACACAATGGAACTTGATTTAAAATCGCTGCTCCATCAACCAACCATCCAATCATTCCGATATCAGCCCAAGTAAGTGTTGGGTAATTGAAGATTGAAGAATATTTTGCTTTACCAGAATGTAAGTCATTTAAAGTTTGGATACGAGATATTCCTAATGTTTCTGCTGCACAGTATAAGTATAGACCATGGCCCGCTTCGTCTTGTACTTTCGCTAATAAAATTTTCTTTCTATTTAACGAAGGAGCTCTTGTAATCCAATTTGCTTCTGGTAACATTCCAACAATTTCTGAGTGAGCATGTTGAGAAATTTGTCTAATTAATGTTTTGCGGTATGCTTCTGGCATCCAATCTTTTGGTTCGATACGAACTTCATTTTCAATCTTTTGATCAAAGATTTCTTGAAAATCAATTTCTTTTGCACTCATTTTAAAAAGTTTTTAAAGTTGATTATTTGGCATCAAAATCTACCACGACTTCGGCAGAACGAGGATGCGCTTGACACGCTAATACAAAACCTCTTTCTAATTCATCTGGTTCAAGTGAGTAGTTGATGTCCATTTCTACTTCACCTTTCTCTACTTTACACTTACAAGTTGCACAAACACCACCTTTACAAGCGTAAGGTAAATCTGCACCATTTTGTAAAGCCGCATCTAAGATTGTATCGCCGTTGTAACCTAAGTCAATTTGTAAGGCTGTTGCATCTAATTTGATGGTCACTTTACTCATCGTGTCATCCGACTTTTTGACTGCTTTTTGACGTTCAACCTTTTTCGCTTCAGCTGTTGCACTGTAGAATAACTCGAAATGCAAATGTTTTGCATCTACACCTGCTTCTACAAAAGCATCGCGTCCGCTTAAAATCATTTCTTCAGGACCACAAAGGAACACTTCGCTTACATCTTCTGGTTTGATGATATGTTGTAAGAAATACTCAATCTTAGCTTTATCAATTCTTCCACTCAAAATTTCAGCATCAGCTGTTTCGCGACTCAAAATATTGTAAACGCTAAAGCGTTGCATGTATTTATTTTTAAGTGCTTCAATTTCTTCTTTAAAGATAATTGAACCTTTATTTCTATTCCCGTATAATAGCACAAATTCGCTATTTGGTTCTGCTCTAAGAACTGTTTTGATGATAGAAAGAACTGGTGTTATTCCTGATCCTGCTACAATTCCTACATATAATTTTTTGTTATCTTCGTGTACTTCTGTAAAGAAATTTCCTTGTGGAGTCATTACATCAAGAACATCACCAACTTTAACTTGTTCGTTGATAAATGTTGAGAAAACCCCGTCTTCTATTTTCTTTACAGCTACTCTCAATTCTTCGTCCATTGGGCAAGAACAGATCGAGTAAGAACGTCTAATTTCTTCGTTATTTTGAATATTTTTAAACGTTAAATATTGTCCATGTTTAAATTTGAATTCTTGATTCAATTCTTCAGGCACATCAAATGTAACGGATACACAATCTGGTGTTTCCTTTTTAACATTTTTAACGCGTAGTTTATGAAAATTTACTGCCATATTATTTTTGAAATCCGTTAATTAATAATGTCATCAAATCGTTTTCTAATTGATCAGGTGTTATATCTCGCCCTGGTTTGTACCACAACTCTATCCAACGAAGAGATGATAATAAAGTAAATAAAGCAACCGATACATTAAGATTTTTGAATTCGCCAGATGCGATACCTGCTTTGATTAAATTAGCAATCCGTTTTTCATACCCTTTTCTAATTGTTTTATACAATTCTTTTTTGGTATCGGATAAATTTTTCCAATCGTTATTTGCTACAGATACTTCGTTTGGCTCGTCAATAATCATTCGAACGTGAAGTTGAATTAAATCTCTTAATTTCTGAACATTTGATTCTTCAGTATCTTCAATCGAGCTAATGTGCGAAACATATTGATTGGCCACTTTAAAACAAATTTCTTCTAAGATTTCATCTTTCGAGCGAATATGATTATACAAACTCGCGGCTTCCATTCCAACTTTTTCAGCCAATTCTCTCATCGACGTTGCTGAATAACCTTTTTGTTTAAAGATTAAAGCAGCTTCTTTAATAATCAGTTCTTTTTTACTTTGCTTAGGCATATAGTTTTATAAATGTCTATTATCTATAATTCGGTTCAACTTTCCTCCTTCACTTTTAGGAAGTCCATCTACTTGGTATAATTTGACATTCATTCCTAATCCAATGTTGTCTCTTATTTTTTTATGAATATTTGCGACTAATTTGCAACACGCAACATTAGATTCGTCATTCAAATCATCACAAGTCAAACCTTTTTCTGCAAAATAGTCAGGATTTATTTCAAATCCAACTTCTACTGCATCCATATTTTTTGGTTTCGTTAAAACTACTTGATAATTTGGTGATAATTCAGGGAAATCTGGAATAAAATCCGCGATTTGTGTATGAAAGAAATTCACACCACGAATAATCATCATATCATCAGCACGACCAATAATAGGTCCCATTTTGACATGTGTTCTTTTCTTAGAATGTTCGTACGTTAATGTTGTAATGTCTCCTGTCCAATAGCGCACTAATGGTAAGGCTTCTTTTGTAAGTGTAGTGATAACTAAAACACCTGGTTGTCCATAAGGAACTGGTTCACCCGTTTTTTCATCTACGATTTCTGGAAAGAAATGATCTTCCCAAATATACGATCCTGTACCTTGTTCTTCGAAATCTTCATTTGACACACCTGGACCTATAATTTCGCTTAATCCATAGATGTTAGAAGCTTTGATATCTAAACTTCCTTCTACTTCTTGGCGTAATGCTTCTGACCAAGGTTCAGATCCTAAAATAGCAAACTTTAAATTGTAATCTGATAAAGTTTCACCTCTTTTCTTGATTTCTTCAGCAACTGTTAAAGCATAAGATGGTGTTGCACAAATTGCATCAGCTTGAAAATCTTTCAATAACATAATTTGTTTTTCTGTGTTACCACCAGAAATTGGAACAACAGTCATTCCTAATTTTTCAGCACCATAATGCAGTCCTAAACCTCCTGTAAATAAACCATAACCATAGGCATTTTGTAATGTCATACCTGGCTCACATCCTGAAGCTGCTAAAGATCTTGCTACTACTTCTGAGAATAATTCGATGTCATTCTTAGTATACCCTACTACTGTTGGTTTTCCAGTTGTTCCACTTGAACAATGTAAACGAACGACATTCTCTTTAGGTTCTGCAAATAATCCAAATGGATAATTTTCTCTTAAATGATTTTTCTTTGTAAAAGGTAATTTGTGTAAATCTTCAACACCTTTAATATCTTCTAACTTGATACCAGCTTCGTCAAAAGCTTGTTTATAAAAAGGTACATTATTATACACTTTTTTTAACATTGATTGAAGTCTCTCGTTCTGAAGAACACGTAATTGCTCAATAGGCATCTGTTCAATCCCAGGATTAAATATCATAATTTTTGCAGATTTGATTTTTGATAATAACAAATTTAATCAAAAAAACTAAAAAAACTAACGTTTGTTAGTTTTTTTAGTGTAAAAAGTACAATTATTTATCAATTGATGACTTTTAGTATTTTAACACATTGCTAATCAATATTTTTAACTTTTCTGAATTTGGTAACATTTCTATTTCTAAGGTAGAATTTAATGGGATTGCAGGCATGTCTTGTGCTCCTAACACTCGAATTGGTGCATCCAAATACTCAAAACATTCTTCATTAATTAAACCCGCAAGGCTTTGAGCAAAAGAGTTTTGCTTAGCTTCTTCAGTTAATACAATACAACGATTGTGTTTTTTTACACTATTAAAGATTGTTTCCTCATCTAAAGGAACCAATGTTCTTAAATCTATAATTTCAACTTGATTTGGAAATGCCTTTGCAGCTTCTTTAGCCCAATAAACTCCCATACCATAGGTAATGATAGTTACAGAGTTATGATTTTGAGAGGATTCTGCCAATAAAACATCACGTGCTTTTCCAAAAGGTAATATATAATTTTCATCTGGTTCAACTGTTGCAGCATCTTCCGTTCCTTTTATTTTACTCCAATATAAACCTTTGTGCTCTAACATCACCACAGGATTTGGATCGTAATAAGCAGCTTTCATCAAACCTTTTAAATCTGCTCCAGTAGACGGATAAGCTATTTTAATCCCTTTTATATTGGTCAATACACTTTCCACTGAACTCGAATGATAAGGTCCTCCACTTCCGTAAGCACCAATCGGAACACGTAAAATCATAGAAACTGGCCATTTACCATTTGACAAATAATTTGAACGAGCCACTTCAGTAAATAACTGATTAAGACCTGGCCAAATATAATCCGCAAACTGCACTTCTACAATAGGTTTCAAGCCTACCGCAGACATTCCAACCGTAGATCCAACAATAAACGCTTCCTGAATTGGTGTATTAAATACACGATTTTTTCCATATTGTTTTGCCAAAGTTGCTGCTTCACGAAAAACACCTCCTAAACGCAAACCAACGTCTTGTCCATATAATAATGCTTCAGGATGTTTTGCCATCAATTCGCGAATTGCAAAAAGAGCAGAATCTACCATTACCGTTTTATCCTTTCCTTCAGGAGAGCGATTTCCTTTTTCTTCGGTAATTAATGTTGGAGCAAAAACATGTGTATATAAATCTTCAGGACGAGGATCATCTGCTTTTAACACTTGTTGATATTCAGCCTGAACTTTTTGTTTAATCGTGTTTTCGACTTCAATTAACTCTTTTTCGTCAAAACCTTCATTTAATAAAGTATCTCTTAATTTATTATAAGGATCTCGAGCTTTTGCCTCCTCTAAATCGTCACGGTACCATTCCATACGAACCCCAGATGTATGATGATTTAATAATGGAACTTTTGCATGAACCAAAATCGGACGACGTTCTGAACGGATAATGTCAATTGCTCTTTGAATAGTATTATAGGATGCTAAAAAATCAGTTCCATCAACTACAAACACTTCTAACCCTTTAAAACCTTTCGCATAATGCGCTATATCTTGAGCTCGAATCTCATCTGCTGATGCTGAAATATCCCATTCATTATCTTGAACCAAATATAAAATAGGTAATTGTTTCAAAGCTGCCATTTGAAAAGCTTCTGCTACCTCACCCTCTGTGCATGAAGCATCACCTAAGGAGCATACTGCGACTGGTTTAACCTCATCACGACAAAGACCTTCCAATTCTTTGTATTGCATTCCCATCGCAATTCCAGTTGTAGGAATAGCTTGCATGCCTGTAGCACTACTTTGGTGCGGTATTTTTGGCATATTATCACGACGCAAACTTGGATGAGAATAATAGGTTCTTCCTCCCGAAAAAATATCATCTCGTTTTGCTAATAGCTGCAACATCAATTCATAAGGCGTAATTCCTATCGATAATAACATCGCATCATCACGGTAATAGGCGCTTAAATAATCTTGTGGTAATAATTGTAAACCTGTTGCAATTTGTATCGCTTCGTGTCCACGCGAAGTTGCGTGTACATATTTACTTGTTGTAGTTTTATTTTCTTCGTATAATTCGGTTAAAGCCTTAGCTGTAACTAATAATTCGTATGCTTTTTTTAATAATGTTGTTGATGCTGTTGTGGTTTCCATTTTAATTAAATTTGTGTATTAACATCCCAATTCTCCATATAATCTGAAATTCGTTTCAAGAAAACTCCTCCTAATGAACCATCGATTACACGATGATCAAAAGAAAGTGATAAATACATAAATTGTCTCGCTACGATAATATCACCAAATTCAGTTTCTAAAACTGCAGGTTTTTTCTTAATTACACCTGTTGCTAAAATGGCTACTTCAGGTTGATTAATAATAGGCGTTCCCATTAAATTTCCGAACGTACCAACATTACTAATTGTAAACGTTCCGCCTCGAATATCATCTGGAGAAAGTTTATTTGTACGCGCTTTATCTACAATAGTATTAACATGTTTTGCTAAACCTTCTAAATTCAATTCATTGGCTTGATGAATCACTGGTACAATCAAATTATTATTTGGTAATGCAGTAGCAATTCCAATGTTTATTTCGTTGTGTTTGATTATTTTAGTCTCTGTTTCATCAACTGATACATTAATCATAGGAAAGTCCTTTATTGCACGAACAACGCAATCAACAATCAAAGGCGTAAACGTTAATTTTTGTTTATATTTTGCTTCAAAAGCACCTTTATTTTCTTCGCGCCATTTTACAAAATTTGTCACATCTGGTTCAACATAAGCTGTTACATGAGGGGAAGTCTGTTTACTATGTTTCATGTGTTTTAAGATCATTTGACGCATTTTATCCATCTCAATGATTTCATCTTTTGCACCAATAGAAGTACTTGAAACAACTGTATTTTGACTTAAAGTATTACTTGAATAATTAGATGTAAATGATTTATTTTTAATGTAATTCAACACATCATTCTTAGAAATCCTTCCATCTTTACCAGATCCTATTATTTGAGAAATATCTTCTGTTTGTAAGTTTTCTTTTTGAATAATACTTTTAACTAAAGGTGATAAAAATTGATTACTATCAACTTTATTCGTTGGTTGAGAAGTTAAATTCGGTTGAGTTATTTTTTCTTCAATAATTGTGCTATTGTCAACTAAATTTAGTTCATTTTCAGAAGGTTCTATAATGGCAAAAACTTCTCCAATTTTGATCTCATCACCTTCATCAAATTTAAATTCAATAATCTTCCCAGTCTTTGTTGAAGGTACATCTGAATCTACTTTGTCCGTCGAAACCTCAGCTATTATTTCATCTTCATTTATGAAATCGCCAATGTTTTTTGTAAAACGAACAAGTTGAACAGACGCAACACTTTCTCCCAATTTTGGAATCGTTAGTTCTATATTTTTCATTTTATTTGTTTGCAGTTTTAATGCGTTGAAGATAATCAATTTTTATAAAACTAATAAATGTTAGTTAAAAATTAACCTGCTATTTAGCATTAAAATTTAAGCTATTCTATCAACTTATTTTCAATAAAAAAGCCATTAGAATTCAACCAATGGCTTTAAAAATTTATAAATTTCCTCTTCTGTCTTGCTCTCTTTCTAAGGCTTCAAACAATGCTTTGAAATTGCCTGCTCCAAAAGATTGTGCACCATGACGTTCAATAATTTCATAAAATAATGTTGGACGATCTTCAACAGGCTTTGTGAAAATCTGTAACAAATAACCTTCTTCGTCACAATCAACTAAGATTCCAAGATTTTGTAACTTTTTGATATCTTCATCAATTTCTCCAACGCGCTCCGGAATCATATCATAATATGCCTCTGGTGGAGCTGATAAAAACTCTACACCGCGTGCTTTTAACTCTGTAACAGTTTTGATAATATCCTTAGTTGCAACAGCAATATGCTGCACTCCTTCTCCCTCGTAAAAATCTAAATATTCTTCAACTTGAGACTTCTTTTTACCTTCAGCTGGTTCATTAATAGGAAATTTAGAATAACCATTTCCATTACTCATCACTTTCGACATTAATGCCGAATATTCTGTATTAATTTGTTTATCATCAAATGATAAAATATTAACAAATCCCATTACATCTTGATACCATTGAACGGTCTCATTCATACGATTCCATCCTACATTCCCAACACAGTGATCAACATATAACAAACCACAATCTGTAGGTTGATACGTTGACTCAGATTTTACATAACCTGGCATAAAAGGGCCATTATAATTTTTACGCTCGATAAACATGTGAATTGTTTCTCCATACGTATAAATTCCTGCCATTTTTACTTCACCAAATTCATCTGTAACAGTAGTTGGTTCCATGTAAGGTTTTCCTCCACGCTTTGTTGTTTGCTCAAACGCATCATAAGCATCATCTACCCAAAGTGCTAAAATTTTTACTCCATCTCCATGTTTCATCGCATGTTGGCAAATTGGCGAATCTGATTTTAATCCAGAAGTTAGAACCAAACGAATTTTACCTTGTTGTAAAACATAAGAAGCTCTATCTCTTACACCAGTTTCTGGGCCGGCATACGCAACTTCCTGAAATCCAAATGCTGTTTTATAATAATGTGCAGCTTGTTTTGCATTTCCTACATAAAACTCGATGTAATCAGTTCCATTAATGGGAAGGAAATCTTGTGCTAATGCAATCTTTTCTGCAAATGTTTGTGTACTCATTTTTATTGTGTTTTTATTTTTATTGTATTATGTAAAATGTATTAAGTTTTACTATTTTATCATTTATTGTGATATTGAATTTATTTCAGTTTCTTTTTATTATTATATTGTATCAAATGTATTTCGAGATTCTTCGACAAGCTCAGAATGATAAAATCCACATCTTAGAACTTAGAACAAAACTCTAATCGCACTATTCATAACCTTTAATAAAGCCACGATTTATAATAATCTGGATCTTCTAATTCTATCGCTTGCTCTGTTAACATTAATGGTCGAAATGGATCAATCATCACAGCTAATTCGTGTGTTTCTTTTGCGCCAATCGATTTTTCTACTGTCCCTGGATGTGGTCCATGTGGAATTCCTGCTGGATGCAAGGTAATTTGTCCTTTCTCAACCGATTTTCTCGACATAAAATCACCGTCTACATAATATAAAATTTCATCTGAATCTACATTACTATGGTTGTAAGGTGCTGGAATTGCGTTCGGGTGATAATCAAATAAGCGGGGAACGAAACTACAAATTACAAATCCTGCTCCTTCAAAAGTTTGATGAACAGGAGGTGGTTGATGGATACGACCTGTTATTGGTTCGAAATTATGAATCGAAAAAGCCCAAGGATAATGATAACCATCCCATCCAACAAAATCGAAAGGATGTGTACCATAAACATAAGGGTAAATCAATCCTTCTTTTTTAATCATTATTTTAAAATCCCCGTGTTCATCATTCGTTTCGAGATTTTGAGGACGTTTAATATCTCGCTCACAAAAAGGAGAATGTTCCATTAATTGACCAAAATGATTGCGGTAACGACGAGGTGTTTCTACAGGGCTAAAAGATTCTGTAATAAATAATCGATTATTTTCGTCATTAAAATGAAGTTGATAAATAATTCCACGTGGAATCACTAAATAATCACCATATTCAAAATCAATTTGACCATAACCTGTTTTTAAAGTTCCAGACCCTTCATGAATAAAAATCACTTCATCCGCCATAGAATTTTTATAGAAGTAATCTGTCATTGATTCTTGTGGCGCTGCTAATGAAATATGCAAATCGTTGTTAACTAAAACGGGTACTCGAGATGCTAAATAATCTTTTGTTGGTTTGACTTTAAACCCTTTTAAAGAAGTATGTTTTAAATGTTTTGCGCGAGCTATTTTCGGTTCTACCGAATAAGGTTCATTAATTTCTTTAACCAAAGTTGGCGGATAACAGTGATAAACGTTAGAATACGTACTCGAGAAACCATGCGTAGAAACTAATTCTTCTGCATATAATTCTCCATTTGGTTTTCGGAATACAGTATGTCGCTTTTGTGGAAATTCTCCCAAATGATGATAAAGTGGCATATTTTGTTTGTTGTTTTGATGAAAAGGTAAAATAGATGACGAATTTCGTCAACAAATAATCTGCAATATTCTAAAGTGAATATTGAGCAAATACAATTTTGGAAAGTAAAGCAGAAGTTTGCTTATTCATTCCAACAAATAAAGGTTTTATATTTACTTTAATTGTTTGCATTTCTTTTCTGTGGTTAACTCAAAGATAGAAACTTTTTCCGATTGAGCAAAATAGAAACTCACTATTTTCAACGTTTGCAATGATTTCAGAACCAAATGATGTCCATATCTGTTTTAGATTATGCAATAAAAAAGATTAAGCTTCGTAATTTGTATTGATAAAAAACTTTCAGTTTTAATATAAAACTGATAAATAACAGTACAACAACTGTTAATATCAGATTTAAAATCAATACTTTTGTAGTATGAAGATATGGGCTACAAAGATTTTAATTTTTTTGTACATAACGACATCTACTCAATTTTGTCAGTTATATAAATTGCCTGTGCTTATTTCTCATTTCATCGAGCATGACACCGGAGGAGATTTTATCCATGAAATGAAAGTCTTTTTGGTACACCATTACGGAGGTCATGAAGTGGATGACGACTGGGAAACTGATCAAAAACTACCTTTCGTAAAAATAGAAACTGTTCATATTGACTTTTTCTATTCTCCAATTATCTTGTTTGATGTACTCCACTTAGATAAGGAAATATCAACTAACTCTATTAAATCTTTTAACGAAGATTTTCTTTATTCGCATTATTTAGATTCTATTTGGCAACCGCCAAAACAAGCGTAATACATTTAGATTTTCAAGATAAATTGATCGTTTAATTTATCCATTTTTCAGCTATTTACATTTTATATATAGCACATTTTTAATCTATACAATTTTACGATGTTAAATAAAATTATTGATTTTTCAATCAAGAATAAATTTATCGTGGGTTTGTTTACTGTCGCGTTGTTGATATTTGGAATTTACGACGCAACAAAATTACCCATCGATGCACAGCCTGACATCACATCGAATCAGGTACAAATTATCACCGTTGCGCCTTCTTTTAGTGCAGAAGATATTGAGCGTTTGGTGACTTTCCCTATCGAACAAGCCAATTCTAATATTGGTGGAATTTCGGAAATTCGAAGTTTTTCACGTTTTGGTTTATCTTTAGTTACCATCGTTTTTGATGATGAAACAGATGTTTATTGGGCAAGACAACAAGTTAGTGAGCGACTATTACAAGTTCAGAACGATATTCCAGAAGGAATTGGTGAACCACAACTTGGTCCAATTTCTACAGGTTTAGGTGAAATTTATCAATATGTCGTTCGACCTGCTGAAGGTTATGAAGACCAATATGATGAAACAGAATTAAGAACCATTCAAGATTGGATTGTACGTCGACAACTTTTAGGGGTTCCTGGCGTAGCTGATGTCAGTAGTTTTGGAGGAAAACTAAAACAATATGAAATCGCAATTGATCCACAACGATTGCAATCGTTTAACCTAACCATCAATGATTTGTTTGATGCATTAAGTGAGAACAATCAAAATACAGGAGGAGCTTATATTGAAAAAGGCCCTACTTCATTGTTCATTCGTTCTGAAGGTTTAATAGGTAAAATAGAAGATATCGAAAATATCTTAGTGAAACGTTCTCAAAGCGGAACACCTATTTTACTGAAAGATGTAGCGGATGTTAAAACTGGTTTTGCAACACGATATGGCGCAATGACATATAACGATACCGGAGAAGTTTCTGGTGCAGTTGTTATGATGTTGAAAGGTGCAAATAGTAATGAAGTTGTCAAAAATGTACAAGAACGTATCGACGAAATTAAAAAAACGTTACCTGAAGGTGTGATAGTTGAACCTTTCTTGGATCGCAAAAAAATGGTTGATAATACTATTCGAACTGTAGAAACCAACTTACTTGAAGGTGCTTTAATCGTTGTTTTTATTTTAGTTATCTTCTTAGGAAATTTACGTGCCGGATTCATTGTTGCTTCTGTCATTCCTTTGTCATTGTTATTCGCTATAATCATGATGAACATCTTTGGCGTTGGAGGAAATTTAATGAGTTTAGGAGCATTAGACTTCGGATTAATTGTCGATGGAGCAGTTATTATTGTTGAAGCCGCTATGCATCAATTGGCACATAATAAAAAGTTTGGGTTGAAGAATAAATTAACGCAAACAGAGATGGATCAAACGGTTGGTTCTTCTGCTAAAAAAATGGTCAATTCAGCGGTTTTTGGTCAAATTATTATCTTAATTGTTTATTTACCAATCTTCACATTACAAGGAATCGAAGGGAAAATGTTTAGACCAATGGCGCAAACTGTAGCTTTTGCTTTAATCGGAGCGTTTATTCTTTCGTTGACTTATGTTCCAATGATGACCAGTTTATTCTTAAGTAAAAAGAAGAAAGTAAAACCAAATCTTTCGGATCGTGTAATGGCAAAAGTTGAAGTTTTTCATCAAAAATATTTAATGAAAGCATTACGCCTTCAAAACCTTATTTTAGTTGTTGTTTTTTCGCTTTTTGCAATTGCAATCTTTGTCATGTCTCGTTTAGGTGGTGAATTTATTCCAGCTTTAGAAGAAGGCGATTTTGCTGTTGAAGCACGAGTTTTACCTGGAAGTAATCTTTCGACAACCAAAGAATATACAACCAAAGCTGCTAAAATCTTAAAAGATGAATTTCCTGAAGTTGAAATGGTAGTAACCAAAATTGGTAGTGGTGAAATTCCTACTGACCCTATGCCAATGGATACAGGTGATATGATTGTTGTTCTTAAACCGAAAAAAGAATGGACTTCTGCAACAACTTTCCCTGAATTATCAGACAAAATGAGCAAAGCTTTAGAAAATATTCCAGGGCTTTCTACTGGTTTTCAATTCCCTGTTCAGATGCGTTTCAATGAGTTAATGACTGGTGCGCGTCAAGATGTTGTCGTAAAAATATTTGGTGAAAACTTGGATAGTTTAGCGAGTAATGCTGCCAAATTAGGAAAAATAATTAATACGGTTGAAGGTGCACAAGATTTGTATATCGAACCAATTAATGGAATCCCACAGGTAGTAATCGAGTTTGATCGAGGGTTATTAGCACAATATGGATTGACTGTTGGTGAAGCAAATCGAATTATCAATATGGCTTTTGCTGGACAATCCACAGGAATGGTTTTCGAAGGTGAAAAACGTTTTGATTTAGTTGTTCGTTTGGCAGAAGATAAACGCACCAATATAGACGACATTCGAAATCTATTGATACCTACTGCTTCTGGAGTACAAATCCCTTTGAATCAATTGGCTAAAGTGGAATATAAAAATACGCCAAACCAAATTCAACGAGAAGATGCAAAACGACGAATTGTTGTTGGTTTTAATGTAAAAGATCGAGATGTAGAAAGTGTTGTTCAAGAATTACAACAAAAAGTTGATGAAAAAATCAAATTTCCTACAGGTTATTATGCTACCTACGGTGGGGCTTTCGAAAACTTAAATCATGCCAAAGCGCGTTTAGGTATCGCCGTTCCTATTGCATTAATCCTAATTTTTATATTATTATACTTTGCATTCAAATCAGTTAAAGAAAGTTTATTAATTTATACAGCTATACCACTATCCTCTATTGGTGGAATTTTATTCTTAGCTGCACGTGATATGCCTTTTAGTATTAGTGCGGGTGTAGGTTTTATTGCGCTATTTGGGATTTCTGTTTTAAATGGAATTGTCTTAATTTCAGAATATAATCGTTTGCGTGATCATGGCATCAAAAATACGACTCGAATTGTAATTATGGGAACACGTACACGTCTTCGTCCCGTATTAATGACTGCAACAGTTGCCTCTTTAGGATTTTTACCAATGGCAATCAGTAATGGTTCTGGTGCCGAAGTGCAACGTCCGTTAGCAACAGTCGTAATTGGAGGTTTAATGGGTGCTACTTTCCTAACTTTATTTGTTTTACCAATCTTATATGTTATGTTCGAAAATATTCATTTTAAAAAGAAAAGAATAAATAAAAAAGCGCTTCCTGCTGCTTTAGTTATTGTTTTTACAATGTTTGGAGCTTCTGCTCAAGCACAAAACCGTATGAGCTTTGATGAAGTTGTTGCTTTGGCGGATGCAAATAATCTTGAAGTGAAACAAGCTGAATTGAATACGGTTTATCACGAGAAAAATATCTATGCGAATCGTTCACTTTCTCCTTTGGATATCTCGACTGAATTTGGACAAGTCAATTCTGCTGAGTTTGATAATGTCATTTCAGTATCACAATCTTTTCAATTTCCTATCGTTTTCAAACGTCAAAAAGCATTAAACGAACAAATGATTAATGCTTCGAAAGCAAATGAAAAATTAACAAAAATTGAGATCAAACAACGATTAGCAAATTTGTATGTAAACATGCAAAACAATGAATCTAAAAAGGATTTATTAAAAGAAAACGAAGCAATTTATGACGAGTTTTTAAAGAAAGCTAATCTACGTCTGAAAAAAGGAGAATCGAATCGTAGTGAAGTTTCAACAGCAATTATTCAATTAAAATCGATTCAGAATCAACTCAAGTTAATGGATGTTGAATTAGAAAACTCATCACGACAAATCCAATTTTTAACGAATTCTACAGCTAAAATTTATCCAACTCAAGATGGTGTAAATTGGAGTCAAATTGCAGGTACTGCTGTGTCAAATTCTCATCCATTGTTAAAATTAGCAGAGGAAACGATACAAACCTCTACATTAGAAACTGAGGTAGAAAAATCGAAAAAAGTTCCTGTATTTACGGTAGGTTATTCTAATCAAAGTTTTTCTGATTTAGACAACAATCGATACAATTCATTTCAAGTTGGTGTTGGTCTACCTTTGTTTAATCGTGGAATTAACTCATCTATAGAGGCATCGAAAGTTAAGGTTGATCTTGCAAAACAAGCTTACATCTTGCAACAAGCTAAAATGCAACAAGATTATGATGTTTTAAAAAATCAAGTCAATATGTATGATGAAATCGTCCATGATTATGAACAAACTCAACTTCCAGCATCCAATGATTTACAAAAAACGATTAATCGTCAATTGTTAGAAGGAGAAATAAACTTTTTGGATTGGGTGATTTTAAATAATCAAATCATCGAAGTGAAAACAACATTTTTAGAAGCTAAAAATTTACGTGAACAGGCATATGCCGCAATGACTTATTATACCGCAGAATAACATGAAAAAATATATTTTAATGCTTTGTACAGCTCTTGTTGTTATGAGTTGTAGCAAAGAAGAAGCACAACCACAAGAAAATCAAAAAGAAGAAGTTTCGACTTCTATTTTGAAATTAACAGATGCACAATTAAAGAATTTTGACATTGATACGGTTTCGTTTCAACATCAAAATTTACCAACAACTATTCGTTTGAATGCGAAAACAGCAGTAACGCCTGAAAATACAATTTCGATTACGAATGCGTTTGGTGGTTATGTGAAACAAATTGCCCTTATTCCAGGAAATTATGTGAATAAAGGACAAGTTTTGGTCGTTTTAGAAGATCCGCAATATATCCAAATGCAAGAAGACTATTTAACGACAAAAGCTTTATTAGAGCAGGCAAATGCAGATTATATTCGTCAAAAAGAGTTGAATGCTGAGCAAGCTGCAAGTGATAAGGTGATGCAACAAGCCAAAGCAACGCGTCAATCGTTAATGGTGAAAAAAAGTTCGTTGGAACAAAAATTACGATTAATGAACATCAATCCATCTTCGGTTTCATTGAGTAACATTCGTCGTACCATCAATGTTTATGCACCAATCAGTGGAATGGTAAGTCAAGTTTTTGCAAATAAAGGACAATACATTTCACCTGCTGATGCGATGTTAGAAATTATTAATCCAGATCGTTCTTTATTGAACGTAAAAGTATTTGAAAAAGATTTGGGTAATATTCAGATTGGACAAACTCTAAAAGCTTATACCAATACGAAGCCTGATCAAAAATTGGATGCCAAAATAACGTCTATTTCTAACCAAGTAAATGAAGATGGAACAGTAGATATTTTTGCTAAAATTACCAATGCAAATGGAACACGTCTGACAGCTAATATGTACTTTAATATTGAGTTAGAAGTAAACTCTTTGGATGCAAATGTGTTGCCAGAAGAAGCAATTGTTCAATTTGAAGGTAAAGATTATGTTTTCGAAAGACAAAACAAAAATCAATTTCGTTTAGTTCCTGTAGAAATCGGAATCTCATCAAATAAAATGGTAGAAATCAAATCGCCTCAAAACTCAAATAAGGTTTATATAGCAAAAGGATCTTATAATCTATTGAATGCGATGAAAAATGAAGGTGAAGAAGAATAATACTTTCACTAATTTAATTACAAAAAACGAGCGATATTTATCGCTCGTTTTTTTTTCTATTCTTTATCTGTACTTCGAAAAGGCATTTCCTCTATTTTGAAACTTCCTTCGATTACAGCTTTTTCAAGCAATAAAATAGCTTTTAAGGAAGTATAGTCAATTTTTTCTGCGTCATCAGTTGGTTTGTGATAATCATCGTGTCCACCCGTATGAAAAAACAAAACAGGTATATCTTTTTCGTAAAAAGAAGTTTGATCCGATCCACCTCTCCCCTCGTATCCTGTATAAAATTTGACATAATTCGTGGAATCAATCTCATTGAAAATTGTTTCAAAAGTTGGCGAAGTTCCATAACCTATAATCGAAACACCTGTTTCTTTGTTCAAACGACCAATCATATCCATGTTCAACATCCAATGAATTTTAGTTAAATCATACGTCGGATGTTTGACAAAATGTCGAGAACCTACCAAACCTAACTCTTCAGCACCGAAAGCAATGAATAAAAAATTAACAGGTTCTGTAATTTTATTTTTACTATACACTCGCGCAAGTTCTAACAAACCTGCTACTCCCGAAGCATTGTCATCAGCACCATTGTGAATAATTCCATAACTGTCTTTCGCTAACGAACTTCCTTGTTTTCCTTCGCCCAAATGATCATAATGTGCACCAATTACTATCGTTTTTTTCGCCTTGTTATCTAAAAAACCAATTACATTTTTAGCGGAGCGAATACTATCCACCACTTTTACTTTTCTCACTTTTGCATCAAATCCCTGAAAATAACCATCTTCTCCTAACGGTTGTAGTTTATATTTTTTGAATTCTTTGGCAATGTACTTTGCAGCTTTCAAATTTTCATCACTTCCCGTTCCTCTACCTTTCATTTTATCATCGGCAAAGTAATAAATGTGCTTTTTAAGATTCTTTACTTCGATAACTTGTGCATAAGATTTAGTTGCAACAATCAAAGAAAGAAGGACTATTATATTTTTCATATATGAGTTTAACGATTCCCAAAAATAAACCTTTATTTAAACAATCAACTCAAATGAATGTATAATAATTTAACATTGTAATCTTCCCTAAAAACCGGAACGTTTAAAAATATAGTTTATTAACTTAGGGATAATTATGAAACAAAGCAATTT
>NZ_JACXZC010000010.1 GCF_020281205.1 Empedobacter stercoris | reverse complement strand
AAACAGACCTGAATTTAGTAAGTAACCTAAGAATCAAACAAATAGAAAAATTAATTAACAATAGAAGAGTAAGAAAGCTTGGCTATATTAGCCCTATCGAAAAACTAAAATCTACTTGGCCAGTTGCACTTATAACTTGAACATGGCTATTCAAAATTTTGCATGTTTACAAGATTTGCGTAAACACCTTTTTTCTCTATTAATGAATGATGATTTCCTTCTTCAATAATTTTTCCAGCTTCCATCACCACTATTTTATCTGCATTCTGAATTGTAGATAAACGGTGCGCAATAACCAAAGAAGTACGATTTTGCATCATATTATTTAAGGCAACTTGCACCAATTTCTCCGATTTAGTATCCAATGCCGAAGTCGCCTCATCCAAAACCATAATTGGTGGATTCTTGTAAACTGCACGCGCAATACTTAAACGTTGTTTTTGTCCACCAGAAAGTTTGCTTCCACCCTCTCCTACCGACTCTTGGTATTTTTCTGGCATTTTGATTATAAACTCTTCTGCATTAGCAATTCGCGCAGCACTCACAACTTTCTCCTCACTTGGCGATTTATCTCCCAATGAAATATTATTAAAAATAGTATCATTAAACAGGATAGAATCCTGCGTTACCAATCCAAATAATAAGCGATAATCGTGTAGTTTTATATGTTTAATATTAATTCCATCAATTAATATTTGGCCAGATTTTACATCCCAAAAACGCGTAATTAAATTCGCTAAAGTCGATTTTCCTGAACCTGATTGCCCAACTAAAGCAACTGTTTCTCCTTTATTTATTGTTAAATTAAAATCTTTGATGACATCATGTTTTCCATAGGCGAATGTTACATTTCGAAACTCGATTTTATCTTCAAAAGCTTCAATTCCTTTTGCATTTGGTAAATCTTGAATTGATACATCTGCATCCAAAACTTCAAAGATTCGTTGAGCAGAAACCTCTCCTTTCTGAACATCTGATAAAGCTTTCGAAAACTTTTTAATTGGGTCTAATAAAGTGTAAAAAGTAGCAATATAAAAAATGAATTGTGAACCTGTTAATCCATTTCCTTCTAATGATAATTTTCCTCCAAAAAATACAATCAATCCAATTGTAACCGCACCTAAAAACTCACTTGTAGGCGAAGCTAAAGCTCTCTTTTTCATAACCTTTTGAAGGTATTTTCTGTAACGATTAATCGATTCATCAAATCGTCCTTTCACTTGGTCTTCAGCATTAAAAATCTTAATGATTTTTAGAGATGTCAGCGTTTCATCCACATAGGTAATAATGTTTGATAATTCATCTTGTGCATGAGCAGCAGCTTTTTTTAAGCTTTTACCGATCAAGGAAATAATTGTCCCCATAATAGGAAAAACTAAAATAGCGAATATGGTCAATTGATAACTAACTGTAAATAGTACACCTACAAAAACGATAATCATAATTGGCGATCGAACAATTTCGACAATCGAATTGAGAATATTTGATTCTACTTCATTCACATCACTCGAAATACGATTAATCATATCTCCTTTTCGTTTTTCAGTAAAATATGCAACAGGCAAATCGATAATTTTGTTGTGAATATCAACACGTAAATCACGTGTAACACCTGAACGTAAATCCACTAAACATGTTTCCGATAAAAAACTAAAAATATTTCGGAATAAAAAAGCGACTATAAAAATGACACACGAAATTGCCAACACATAAATAGGTCCTTCTGTTTGAGAAACTTCATTCATATAGTAAGCCGAATAATCAGAAAAGAACTGCTTCAAATCATCTAATTTACCCGAATAGATAGGTTTCGTGACAACTTCATTATTTTCTTCACCAAATAAAACGCTCAAAATTGGCATCATAAAAGCTAATGCAACAACATTGAAAAGTGCGTAAAGTAAGTTGAAAATGATCGCTGTAATAAACGAACTTTTATATGGTTTAGCGTAGTTGAACGCTCTTTTAGTTAAACTCATTTTATATTTTTAATCATCAAAATAATAATTTTGACTTTGCAAATTTAAGCAAAAAAAATAATGACTATTCTTTTTAAGAAATAGTCATTATAGAGTAAATTTTGTGGTTTGATTACTCAGAGTAACCTTTTCGTTTTTGTTTTGATTTATTTAACTCGATGCCAAGTTTGCGTTCTTCCAACAAGAGAAATTCCGATATAACCTCTTACATCAAGTTTGTCATTACCATTTAATGACATTTTTGCTTTGTATTCTTTTCCATTATTAGGATCAAGGATTTTTCCTCCATTCCATTCTTTACCATCTTTTTTAAGACCTGTAAGAATTTGCATTCCTAAAATTGGTTTATTTTTTAACGCTCCTGAACAATCTGTACATTTAGCGTCTTCTTTTCCTTTTGTTAAAATCTTAGTGACTTTACCATACAGTTTTCCATCTTTCTCGAAAATCTCTACGTAAGACTTCGCTTGTTTTGTTTCATCATCAATTGTTTTCCATGTTCCAATCGGTGATTGCGCATACATTAAAGATGTCAACATAAAGAATAATCCGAATAAAATTGATTTTTTCATATTTTTATCCTTTAAAATTTATTTCACTAAAGTAACTCTTTTTTGGTGTAAACAAAACGCTAAGTATTATTTTTTATACAAATCGTTTAAACTAAATGCTTAAACACATTTAAACATTTGTTCTTTAAATATTTAAACGTTATTAATTTTTTAAATAAATAGTGTATAATTTTATTTATTCAAGTCGGTACAACGTATTATTTCCCATCTATAATCGCCATATAAATATTTCATATTTATCAAAAAAAAAGATTTTTAGCATATTTTTATACAGAAACCTAAAAAAATGAATACATTTGTCTACTATTTTTATAGAGTTTATAGATAAAGTAAAATGACCCATTTCTCAAAATATAGTTTACCATTCAACAAAGCGGATTTAGAACCAATAATTGAATCTATCATTTACGATGAAATTTTTCAGCAACCAAATTCAACTTACAGAAAAGAAGATTTGTTAAATCAATTCAATACTATTTTGCTAAAAATTGTTCCAGAAGAAAAATCAAGTAAAATTAGTCTTTATTTCTTTGAACAATTTACGCAACTACGACAAGAATTAGAAAATCTTATTTACATTTTTTATGCGAATGACCCTGCTTCAAAATCCGAAATAGAAATTATTTTAGCCTATCCTGGTTTTTTTGCAATCGCTATCCATCGTTTAGCTCATATTTTATTCAAACTGGACACTCCAATTCTACCACGTTTTTTCTCAGAATACGCACATTCTAAAACTGGAATTGATATTCATCCTGGTGCCACAATTGGAAAAAACTTTTATATAGATCATGGTACTGGAATAGTAATTGGAGAAACAACTATTATTGGGGATGATGTTAAAATTTATCAAGGTGTAACTTTAGGAGCATTTTATGTTTCGAAGAATTTAGCGGATAAAAAACGTCATCCAACCATCGAAAATAATGTAACAATCTATGCTGGAGCTACTATTTTAGGTGGAACAACTGTAATAGGTGAAAACTCTATAATTGGAGGTAATGTTTGGATTACAGAAAGTATCGAAGATAATTCGATTGTTTATCAAGAAAATAAACCACAAATAAAGAAGCAAAAAATTGAACAACATCACGATTATATCATCTAAAAATCTATCAAAATGATTTATAATAATATCTTAGAAACCATTGGAAATACACCAATAATCAAATTGAATAAATTATTTCCAAATCATCATGTATACATAAAAATTGAGAAACAAAATCCAGGAGGATCAATCAAAGATCGTATAGCTTTGGCAATGATTGAAGATGCTGAAAAAGCAGGTATTTTACAACCTGGAGGAACAATTATCGAACCTACTTCAGGTAATACTGGTATTGGATTGTCTTTTGTAGCTGCAGTAAAAGGCTATAAAATGATTATTACAATGCCAGAATCAATGTCGATTGAACGCCGAAAAATAATGGAAGCTTATGGAGCTGAATTTGTTTTGACTCCAAAAGAATTAGGAATGAAAGGTGCAATCGCAAAAGCACAAGAATTAGCTGAAAACATAGAAGGAGCTTGGGTTCCACAACAATTTGAAAATAATTCAAATCCAACTATTCATTATACTACAACAGCCAAAGAAATTCTTGCAGATTTTCCTCAAGGAATTGATTATTTAATTACAGGTGTTGGTACAGGAGGACATCTTTCTGGTATTGGAAAAGCATTAAAAGAAGCGAATTCTTCAACTAAAGTTTTTGCTGTAGAACCAACAGATTCACCTGTGATTTCAGGAGGAAATCCTGGTCCACATGCTCTTCAAGGAATTGGAGCTGGATTTCTACCGAAAAACTTAGATTTAACTATTGTTGATCAATCAATTCAAATTACAAAAGAAGAAGCTTTTGAATTCACCAAAAAAGTTGCTAAAGAAGAAGGTTTATTTGTTGGAATTTCAACAGGTGCATCTCTTGCTGCTGTTTCTAAAAAATTGGATATAATAGGAAATGAAGCTAAAATTATAACGATAAACTATGATACAGGCGAACGTTATTTATCTGTAGAAGGTTTGTTTTAAAGTCAGTATTAACCAAAATCATAAAGGAGACATTGTCAAAATGTCTCCTTTTTTTATTCAATAAGGTCAAAAAGTCAGTTTTTTAACATCTTATCTACTTTGGAATTTTTTTTGATGGAATAAAACCATACAAAACAAATATAAAAAACTAAGGGTCAATGGATTTTAATCAATTTACAATAAAGGGTCGAGAAGCAATTCAGGCCGCGCAACAAATCGCAGTTGCACATAAAAATCAAGCGATAGAACCTGCTCATATTTTAGGAGGAATGATTGATGTTGATGAAAATGTGTTATCATTAATCTTAGAAAAACAAGGTGTCAAATTCGATTTATTAAAACCAGAATTAGATCTTGAAATCAATAAATACCCTAAAATTGAAGGGCAACAAAGGAATCATCTTTCCAATTCATCTAACCAAATTTTGCAATCAGCGAAAGAAATTGCAAAAGGAATGAATGATGATTTTATCACATTAGAACATTTATTATTAGGTATAATTAAGAATGGTTCACCTGTTAGTCAGTTATTAAAAAATAAAGGTGTAACATTCGAGAACACAAAAAAATTAGTAACAGAATTGAGAAACGGAGAAAGAGTAACTTCTGAAAATGCAGAAGGAACATATAATTCATTAAACAAATACGCTAAAAATTTAACAGATTTAGCAAAAGAAGGGAAATTAGATCCTGTAATTGGTCGTGATGAAGAAATTCGTCGTGTTTTACAAATTCTATCTCGTCGAACAAAAAACAACCCAATTCTAATTGGTGAACCAGGTGTAGGTAAAACCGCTATAGCAGAAGGTTTGGCTCATCGAATTATTGATGGTGATGTACCCGAAAATCTTTTGAACAAACAAATTTTTTCATTGGATATGGGTGCTTTAGTTGCGGGAGCAAAATACAAAGGAGAATTTGAAGAGCGATTAAAAGCTGTTGTAAAAGAAGTTACTTCTTCAAATGGTGAAATTATTTTATTCATCGATGAAATTCATACACTTGTTGGTGCAGGTGGTGGTGGAGAAGGTGCTATGGATGCAGCTAATATTCTGAAACCAGCTTTGGCTCGTGGTGAATTACGTTCAATAGGAGCTACAACGTTGAATGAATATCAGAAATACTTTGAAAAAGACAAAGCTTTAGAGCGTCGTTTTCAGAAAGTAATGGTAGAAGAGCCTGATGAAGAATCTGCAATTTCGATCTTGCGTGGTATTAAAGATAAATACGAACAACATCATAAAATAGGCATCAAAGATGAAGCTATTATTGCGGCTGTAAAATTATCAACACGTTATATCACAGATCGTTTTTTACCAGATAAAGCGATTGATTTGATGGATGAAGCAGCTTCTAAATTACGTATGGAAATGAATTCTAAACCAGAAGATTTAGATAAATTAGACCGAAGAATTATTCAATTAGAAATTGAAATTGAAGCGATAAAACGTGAAAATGATGAGAAAAAATTGAATCTTTTGAAAGAAGAATTATCAAATCTTCAAGATGAAAGAAATCAATTGAACTCGAAATGGGAAGCAGAAAGAACACGTGCTGATGAAGTTCAGGATTTGAGAAAACATATCGAAAATATCAAATTTGATATCGAACGTGCAAAACGTGAATACGATTATGCAAAAGCATCTAAATTAGAATTTGAAGATTTAGTCAATGCCAAAAAAGATTTAGAAGAAGCTGAGAAAAATTTAGAAGAAAACAAACACAACAAATTGGTGAAAGAATTTGTTGATGCAGATGATATCGCAGAAGTTGTTTCGAAATGGACAGGTGTTCCTGCTCAAAAAATGATGCAATCTGATCGTGAAAAATTATTGAATTTAGAAAGCCAATTACACAAACGTGTTTTAGGGCAAGAAGAAGCTATTACAGCTGTTTCTGACGCCATTCGCCGTTCTCGTGCAGGTCTTAGCGACGAAGGAAAACCAATCGGTTCGTTCTTATTCTTAGGATCTACCGGGGTTGGTAAAACGGAGTTGGCAAAAGCTTTAGCCGAATTCTTGTTTGACGATGAAAATGCAATGACGCGTATCGACATGTCTGAGTATCAAGAACGCCATGCGGTTTCTCGTTTAGTTGGGGCACCTCCGGGCTATGTAGGTTATGATGAAGGTGGACAATTAACAGAAGCGGTTCGTCGTCGTCCTTACTCGGTTATTTTGTTAGATGAGATTGAGAAAGCGCATCCAGATGTTTTCAATATTTTGTTACAAGTTTTAGATGATGGTCGTTTGACAGATAACAAAGGTCGTGTGGTCAACTTTAAAAATACAATTATCATCATGACTTCTAACTTTGGTTCGCATACAATTTTAGACAAATTTGCTGATATTGACGAAAACAATGTCCCACAGATTTATGATGAAACAAAACAACTTGTTTTTGATGAGTTAAAACAAAATTTTAGACCAGAGTTTTTAAATCGTATTGATGAAATCATATTATTCCGTCCGCTAAGTGAAAACCAAATTTCTGGAATTGTATCTATTTATTTGAATGGAGTGGCTAAAAAATTAGCACTACGAGACATCACATTAGATATTACACCAGAAGCTGTAGAATATTTAGCGAAAAAAGGATATGATCCTCAATTTGGAGCAAGACCTCTAAAAAGAGTCATTCAACAAGATGTATTAAACGAATTATCAAAAGAAATTTTGAAAGGTTCTATTAATGATAATGATGCGGTTTTAATCGATTATTTCGAAGAAAAACCAGGAGATAATAAATTAGTTTTCAGAACTAATCAATAAATTACGATTTATTGTTGTGTAAAAAATCCGCTCAATGAGCGGATTTTTTTTATTTCTTCTTTTTATAAAGTGGAACGGTACTGCATGCTTCACCAAACATTAACGAACTAACAATAGGTTGCAAACGTTCTATTAATTGAATATAAGCCGAATCTGGAACGGGTTTGTGCGAACATCCTTTTACAATTATTTTTCCATCGACATAATCATCATAAGGTAAATGATCGACAATCTCTGTGTACAAAATCGTATCCAAATCTTCTAAACTTCCGTGAACAACGCGTTTTACTATTCCCGACAAGTATGTTGCGACCAACAAATATGCCCAAGACGGAACAATTGCATCTGCTGTACACGTTAATGCAACATATTTATCTTGATATTGTGACCAATCATGATTTTTCAGATTTTCTCTAAAATCTTTTTCTCTAAGAATCAATTCTTCATATAACCAATCTTTCAAGTCAAAAACAACACGATCTCCATCAGGATAATAATCCTGTAAATCAATTGTGACTAAGCTACTATTGGCAACTTTATTTATAATCTCGTCTGACATTTTTCTTTCTTTGAAAGAGTAAATTTACGCAATAAAAAACATTGAAATCTACTCCACTTATAGATTTCTCCTATCTTTGTAAGAAGAAAAATGATTTCCATTGAAATACTATATCATTGCAGGTGAAGCTTCGGGCGATTTACACGCATCGAACTTAATGAAAGAATTAAAATTAAAAGATCCACATGCCGAATTTAGGTTTTGGGGAGGAGATTTGATGCAAGCGCAAGGCGGAACTTTAGTCAAACATTACAGAGATTTGGCGTTTATGGGGTTTGCTGAAGTTGTAATGAATTTGAAAACGATTTTAGGAAATATTTCTGTTGCCAAAAAAGACATCGAAACCTATAAACCTGATGCGGTAATTTTAGTTGACTATCCTGGTTTTAATTTAAGGATTGCCGAGTTTGTAAAAAAACTTGGAATTAAAGTTTACTATTACATTTCGCCACAAATATGGGCTTGGAAAACGGGACGAGTTCATAAAATTAAAAAAGTTGTCGATAAAATGTTTGTCATTCTTCCGTTCGAAGAAGAATTTTATCAACGTTATGATTATAAAGTCGATTTTGTAGGAAATCCTTTGTTAGATTCGCTCAATCATCTTCCCGCAATTGATGAACAACGATTTCGAAAAGAGCACAATTTAGACGAACGACCAATTATAGCTTTGCTTCCAGGTAGTCGAACACAAGAGATTAAAGTCAAATTACCCTTGATGCTTTCTGTAGAAAAAGATTTTCCAGATTATCAGTTTGTTGTGGCAGGAGCTCCTTCTCAACCATCAGAAAATTATAAAAAAATTGTCGGAAATCAATTGAAAATTGTTGAAAATAAAACCTACGATTTATTACGTATTTCACATGCAGCCTTGGTTACATCGGGAACAGCAACATTAGAAACAGCTTTGTTAAAAGTTCCTGAAGTGGTTTGTTACAAAGGAAATGCAATTTCGTATGAGATCGGAAAACGTGTAGTGAAAAATATTCGTTTTATTTCATTGGTCAATTTAATTATGGATGAAGAAGTCGTAAAAGAATTAATACAATATGACTTAACGTACGAAAATATTAAACGAGAATTAAATCTGATATTAAATTCACCAAAACGAGATAAAATCCTTCAAGATTACGAAGAGTTGTACCATAAACTTGGAGGAATTGGCGCTTCAGAAAGAACAGCAAATTTAATCGTAGAGGATTTAAAAAATAAATGAAGAGAAAAATAAAAGATTGACGCAACCTTTTATTGATTTTGTAATCTTGTAGTCTATAGATGTCATTCAGTCTATTATTAAAAATGTTTCGGATTGACCTAACTTAAAGTTTACAACCTTTTCTAACAAAGCAATCCTCTTGATTCTCAAGAGGATTTTTAATTTTATAGTGTTAAAATTAAATTTAAAACGCAACCATTTTAAAAAATTGTAATCTTACATTTATAACAATTAAAAAACTCATCCAATGAAATTAATGAAGAAATTAAGCATGTTTGCTTTGGTTAGTGCTATAGGATTATCAACTTTTAGCTGTTTAGATGATGATGGAGATTTTACAAATTATGGTTTTTTACCTACAACTGATATCTATGTCCACGAAGACTCGATTAAGCCTGTTGGAGAAACAACAAACATTCATGTAACTTATCAAAAAGCAAATTCTTGTCAGAACTTTATTCAATTTAGTTCTTTAAGTGGAGATACAAAATTTAAACATCATATTGGAGTTTATGCAAGTCAAGCAAGCGGTTCTTCATGTGTACAAGAACTTACTTCAGAAACAAAAACATTAAATTTTACTCCTAAAGAAGCTGGGCAATATACCTTAAAATTCTGGACAGGAAATAATATTGAATCAAACAAACCTATTTATGATTCAATCATTTTAGATATCAAAGAAAAATAAAGTCCAATAAGTTTGAATAAAGACTCTCTTGAATATTTAATCAAGCAATGTCAAGAACAAAATAGAAAAGCACAAGAAGAAATTTATCTTGAATTTTCACCTGTTTTGTTCTCGATATGTCTTCGCTATGCCGAAAGTTACGAAGATGCGCAAGATATTTTTCAAGAGGGATTTATTCATATCTTTAATAAGGTTAACCAATTCAAATTTGAAGGATCGTTTGAAGGATGGATGAAACGAATAATGGTAAATCTCAATTTAGAGAAATTAAAAAAGAAAAACACTTTACCATTTGAAGACTATGAAAAACTCATTATAACACAAGATGACGACGAAGATATTGAGGATAATTTTGATTATCAACAATTATTAGAAGTTGTTCATAATCTTCCACCTCAGTACAGGCAAGTTTTTAACCTCTATGTTTTTGAAGAATTTACACACCAAGAAATTGCAGAAATGTTAAACATTTCGGTAGGAACTTCAAAATCAAACTTATCAAGAGCGCGAAATTTATTAAAACAAAAACTCAACCTTTCAAAAACTGTCAACAAATGAACAAATTAGATCAACATATTAAAGATAAACTCTCTCAACCACAATTACCACCGACAGATGCGTGGAAAAATATTCAACAAAAATTAGAGGAAAAAAAGAAGAAAAAACGTATTGTTCCGATTTTTTATTGGATAAGTTCTACTGCAGCATGTTTGGTTGCTGGAATTTCGGTGTATTATTATTTTAATCAAAATGATGCGACTACAAATCATCCGTTTCCAACGAATGAAATTGTAAAAACTAACATAAATTCTAATCAAAACTTTTCAAATAAAAATGAAAATGTAGAGGAGAAAAATTCTTTTAAAAATCCAGTAACTTCAACAACAAACAATCTTCCACAAGATGATAATATGACTAAACAACCAAATTCATATTTTGATGAATTAAATAAAAAGTCAACGTTGTTTTCTACTACAAATCAAAAAGAAGAAAATCAAACACAAAAATTTCCCCTAAATAATTCTTTCCAAAACGAGCTATCAGACCAAAAGAATAACTCTTTTAGTGAGAAAGGAAATAATTTTCAGCAAAATACTATCCTAAAAAATCAAGACGAAAAACCATTAGAATTGGTTCTTGAAGAAGAAAAGAATAAAAAAGAAGAGGAAAAAATAGAAATCAAACCTAAAGCGCCTATTCTGGCCATTTCTTCTTATGTTAATCCAACCATAATATTAGATTCAAAGTCTATTTTAGCGAATGAATTTAACGATTATAACATCAAAAACAGCATTACAGTTGCGTATGGTGCAAAAGTTTCGGTTCGAATAAATAAAAATTTAAACATCCGTTCTGGTATTGCTAAAGTGGAGTTACAACAGCATACAACAAATGTTAATTCTGGAATCAATACTGGGATTTCTGCACTTTCTGCAAACGCTCCAAAATCATCTAATAACATTAATTATCACACTAATATTAGAGTAGTTGCCAATAATGCCTCTCAAAGTACAATGATGACTATGCTTTCTTCTGAAACAAATAACATGGAACAAAAAATTAATTACATTGAAGTTCCTGTAGAAGCAGAATACAAATTAGCAAGTTTCGAAAAGTTTAACCTTCTTGCAACAGCGGGAGGAAGTTATTATATTCTTACAAAAAACTCCATTTCTTTGGCAGATACCAACACAAAATCTCGATACAAGTTGGGTGAAGCAAATAACTTGAACAATACAAGTTATAGCGCAAATGCTGGTGTTAAATTGGAGTATAATTTATCGAATAAATCAAGTATAAATCTTGAACCAAATTATAGGTATATGATTAATCCTTTGAAAAATGTAGATACCAAAAATCCTTCTTTATTCGGATTGAATTTAGGCTTTTCGATTAAATTTTAATCCATAAAGACGTGGTTAATCATCGCCTTTATTATTATTCAATTTTATTGAAATCGTATTATTTTCTTCCGTCATTTCTATTTTTGCTTCCTCAAAAGTAGGTTCCCTTAAAATAGGATCTAAATTCTTCGAAAAACCATAAGGTTCTTTACGAACCCCTAAAAAACTCTTATCAAGTTTCTTGTTGTTATTGGTATCTAAATACACTTTTACGGCATAAAAAGTAGGTTCGATATCTTTAAAAACCGTTTCATATTTATCAATCTCAGCAACAGGAATATATAATTTCTTGAATGCATTTTGACCTTTTGTATAATTTTCTACATTTCTATAAAACTCAATTGCCAGATTTCCCTTCGTTTTTTTAAGATTTGTAATTGTTAACTTCACATCAATCTGTGCCATAGCTACTTGAGTGAAAAATAACACAATTAGTATAATAATTTTCTTCATTTCTCTATTTTTTTAATCAACTCATTTACAAATGATTAAAACCTACTATTTATAAATATTGTCTTAAATTATTGGGGTGAAAAAATATCTATTCTTTATCCTAACAATTTGTTTCTCAATTGGAATAATTATTTCTGAATTATTAATTCCTGCTACAAATTTACGAATTATATTTTTTCTACTGATTATTCTTCTTTTTATCTCCCTATTAAATAATCAGAATCGTCAAAATATCATTCCTTTTTTAATCATTTCGCCTATTTTAGGCTATTATATTCACCAGAATTATAATCAATATTCAAAAAATATCATTGAATCCGACTCAAAAGCTCATCTCTTAAAAGTCTACTACAATTCAAATTCAACTGAAAAATACACAAATTATATTGTTAAGGACATTGAAAATAACAAACAAATTTTACTTCATTTAAAATCTCAACAAACAAAATTATATCCAAATGATGAAGTGATTGTATATGGTCAAGAAACCGAAATTCAAGGTCCTCTAAATCCTTTTCAATTTGATTACAAACGTTTCTTAAATAGAAAAAGAACTTATTCACAATTAGTTGCAAACGAAATAATTTCTATTCACAAAGAAGGAAAAGGTTTTCGAAATTGGTCTGCAAAATCGAAAGTTATCATTAGAGAACAATTAACCAAACAAGGTTATTCGCTCGAAAGTAGAGCTATTATTTCTTCGATGCTTTTGGGCGATAGAACAGAACTTTCTCAAGAACTTAATCAAAGTTATGTTGCTACTGGAGTCGTTCATATTTTATCAATTTCTGGACTTCATGTGATGATGATTTTCATGATCCTACAATTCGTTTTGCAACCTTTATTAAGTTTAAAATATGGTTGTAAAGTTAGAATTATTATCAGTTTGATTTGTATTTGGCTCTTTGCATTTTATGTTGAATTACAACCGCCTGTTTTTCGTTCTGCATTGATGATTTCTATTTATTATATCAGCGAATTACTCAATCGTCCTAAAAATATTTACCACACCCTTTCGCTTTCTGCATTCATTATTTTGGTGTTTCAACCTAATCTTTTGTTTGATGTTGGCTTTCAATTAAGCTTTTCGGCTGTCTTTTTTATTGTATGGCTTAATCCAATTTTCGAACATTTTTGGAAAGTGAAAAATAGTTTTCTGAAGAAAATAAAGATTATGATATCAACAAGTTTATCTGCTCAATTGGGTACATTACCTGTTTCTGTTTTCTATTTTAATCAGTTTTCTGGCTTGTTTTTATTTGGAAACTTAGTATTGATTCCTGCTTCTTTTTTTATGATTTGTGGCGGAATAATTAGTATTGTTTTAATTATCATTAAGGTCGAAATTCCAGCTTATACGTGGGTTTTTAATCAATTTATTTCTATCATTAATCAATACATTTATTGGTTATCTGATTTTAATTTTATAGCAAAAGAAGTCTACATTAGTCTATTCACAGCAATGTTGATTGGCGTTATTTTATATTTTCTGAAACCATTGTTCCTCAAAAAATCGACAACTGCTTTATTCATTTGCTTGACTTGTTTATTGGTGATTCAAATGGAACGATTGTACCACGTTTATCAATTGAATAAGTCGAATGAATTAATCGTTTTTAATCAATACAAGAATAGTATAATTGGAATACGAAATCAACGTTATTTAGTTGTTCTAAGCGAAAAACCTTTAGACGAAAAAACGTATAATTTTACGATTAAACCTTATAAAATTCATCAACGAATTAAACAAGTAGATTTCTATTCTTATCATTCATCTTTTCGACATCAATATTTTATCAAACATCCACATTCAATCGAAACTAAATCATTTAAACTCTTATTAAATGAAGAACATTCCGATATTTCTGATCTTCCTTTTTATGTGTTGATTCATCAGTCTAACTCATATTCATTCGAAAAAAATAGTCAATTAAAAAGGGTAATTGCTGATGCCAGCAACTACCCTTCTGTTGTTTCAGAATTAGAAAATAAATTCGATTCTGTTTTATGGAAAACCTCTACACAAGGTTATTTCTTAATTAAATTTTGATATCAGTTATGAAATCAGATGAACTACGATAACCTAAAACAATTTTATTGATATCTCCTTTGCCATTAATTAATACAGTAGCAGGATAACTCAATTGTCCGTTTGTTAGCGCATAAGCCAAATAATTCGCTTTTGCAGGAGCAATATATGTATATTGAATTCCCATGAATTTCACCATATCTTTTGTTTCTGCATCAAATTTTACAGCAATATAATTGTTGTTTACATATTCTGAAACTTGAGCATTTGCAAAGGTTTCTTTGTCTAAACGCTTACAGAATCCACACCAAGTAGTATAAAAATTAATCAATACAGGTTTTTCTGGATGTGCTTTGATTTCCTTTGACGCTTCCTCTAAGGATAACCATTTAATTTCTTGTCCGAAAAGAAATGACGATAAAATTAACGTTGCGATGACTAAACTTGATTTCATAATTTCAATCTTTATTATTTAACTCCGTGCATCAATTTCTTCATTATTGGATTTAATGCAATAACGATTAAACCTGCTACAATTGGAACAATTGTAAAGATTAAGAAGAAAGTTGATAACGAGTATTCTTTTGTAATATTTTCGATTTGACCTCCTAAAATAGCTGCCAATTTGTTACCAATTGCAATTGCAAGGTACCACATTCCGAACATAAATGCAATCATACGTGCTGGTACTAATTTCGAAACATACGAAAGTCCAACTGGTGATAAACAGAGTTCACCTAATGTGTGGAACAAGTAAGCCAATACTAACCAAATAATCGAAACACGAACACCTTCTGAGATTCCGTAAGAACCGAAAGCTAAGAAACCGAATCCGATTGCCATAATGATTAATCCTAAACCATATTTTACTGAAGCTGAAGGGTTATATTTAGAATCCCAAATACGAGAAACTAAGGATGCTAAAGCAATAATGAAGAACGAGTTTAAAGTAGAAAACCAAGAAACGGTAATCTCTACTTGACTATCCTTAATTTCTGCAACTTTAGCAGGTACAATTTCAGACGGTTTATTTTGATTTTTATATTCAGCATCTAATTTTACTAAACTTTCTGGAGAAACTAATACAAATTTATCTCCTTCTTTGTGAATGTTAATCGCCGTTCCTTGTGTCAAAGCATCTTGAGAAGCTAAATTAATCACGTCATCTACAATGACATCTGTTGGTTTTGCAACATAAGAAGCCGTTACTGGTTCTAAGTTAAAAGTTGCTTGTCCTTTATCGTCTAAAACAGGTTTTCCTGCATCATCTACTTTTGCTGTTTTGATTGCTTGGTACGAAACATCGTAAGAGTGAGAAGACCAGTTGTAGTTTAACATCCAAATAGCAGCAGCCCAAATTCCTAAGAAAGTAAATGCTAAAACGACATTAGATGCGGCAGCTTTTTTGAATGTTTGTTTTGCTAACAAAAACAATACATACGTGATAAACAATAATGGAATAACTGTTAATAACGTATTGAAGATATTGAATGCCATTGCAGCTCCTCCAATTAAATTACGTTCTGTATTATCACGTGCAAAAATAACTAACGATGTAGCTCCTTGCTCGAAAGACATCCAGAAGAAAATAACGAAGAATGCGAAAATAATAACCGCAATCATACGGTCGCGAACAACTTTTGTGTAATTCGCTAAACGACGAATCACGACAAAGAAGAACATGAATAATGCAATTAAAATGACTACATTTTGTCCTGCTAATCCTCCTATTGAAAAGTCAAATAAATTAATTCCTCCAATTGCATTTAAGGGATCATTGAACGCATATCCTAAACCTAATAACGTCATTATAACGATTAAGATTTGATCTAAAATAGTAAAAGGATTTGGTTTTTCACCTGGCTCATATTTTGGTGTTTCATCGTCAGCAGTAATTTGATTTCCAGTTTTTGATGGAACTTCACCTATATGTCCAAATAATGGTTTAGCCAACCAGAATTGCAATGTTCCTAATAACATAAAGATTCCAGCTAATCCGAATCCCCAATGCCATCCAACTTTTTCTGCTAAGAATCCACATAACATCATTCCGAAGAATGCACCAGCATTAACTCCCATATAGAAGATTGTATAAGCACCATCTTTTTTCTCTGGGAAATCTTTATACATTTCTGATAAGATTGATGTCATGTTTGGCTTAAAGAATCCTGTTCCAATTACCAAACATCCTAATCCTAAGTATAAAAATAATGGAGTGTCAAAGGCCATAAAAGCGTGACCTAACGTCATAATTATCGCCCCTACAACTACTGCCCATCGATAACCTATGTATTTATCGGCAATAATACCTCCAAAAATAGGCGTAATGTATAGTAACATTGCGTAGGTTCCGTATAAAGCTGTTGCCTTTTCAATAGACCATTCCCAGCCTGGATTTAAACCAATAACTGCAGCTGTTAAAAACTGAATTAATAAAACGCGCATTCCGTAGAATGAAAAACGCTCCCACATCTCTGTAAAGAAAAGCACGAACAAACCCGAAGGATGCCCAAGTACTTTTGAATCAAAGAAATTTTCCGATTTTGAACTCATGTTTGTTTGTTAAAAGTATTTCTTAAAAGTTATTTTACGTCTTGCATTAATTTGCGAATTAATGGGGATAAAGCGATTACAATAATACCAGCAATTAATGAATATAAAGCTAATTGTTGATAACCATCTGTATAAGCCATTAATTTATCCATTAATGAAGCATTTTCGTTTGGAGAAGACATTCCCGCTCCTAAAATACCAGCCAAATATTGTCCATAAGCAGAAGCTAAGAACCAAAGCCCCATCATCATTCCTCCTAAATGCTTAGGTGATAACTTTGTTACCATCGATAAACCAATTGGAGAAAGACATAATTCTGCTATTGTTACAACGAAATACGCTAAAGCAAATATCTCTAATGAAGATAATCCGTTTTCATCTGCAAAGAATCTTAACGAATAGAAAATGTAATATGCACCTGCTAACATTAAGAACGCTAAACCAAATTTTACAACTGTATTTGGTTCAATTTTCTTTTTAGCCATCCATAACCAAACTAATCCTAATAAAGGTGCAAAAATGATTACGTATAAAGAGTTTGCACTGTTATTTACAATATTTGGATCTAATGGAACTGAGAATAAAGTAGAATGTAAATTTTTATTCGCAAACAAAGCTAAAGAACCTCCTGCTTGTTCGAAGATTGCAAAGAATAAAATAGAAAATGCAATCATAATAAAGGCTGCAATAAACTTACTTTTATCTTTAGAATCTGGAATTTTATATAATTGGATTAAAAAATAAATGATTGCTAATGGTCCAACAATAAACATAAACATATCTGTATATGCCGTATTATGAATCATAATAAAGATTAATGGAATACAAGCTATTGCACCTGCATAAACTGCAATTTCGCGAATTAATCGTTTTTTAGGATCCATTTTTATTAGAGGTGAATCACCAATTGGTCCTAATTCATTTCTAATAAATAGGAACAACACAACCCCAATAATCATCACAATACCTGCAGCTAAGAAAGCTAAGTTCCAGCTCACTTGTTTTCCTAAATAAACACAAACAATACCTCCTAAAAAGGCACCAATGTTAATTCCCGAATAAAATAATCCAAAACCAGCATCACGACGTGGATCGCCTGGTTTATAAAGTTCTCCAACCATCGAAGAAATATTTGGTTTGAAGAATCCTGTTCCGATAATACTCAGTGTAATCCCGTAGTAAAAGAAATGATGTGGGTCTGCAGCAATTAATAAGTTTCCTGCAACCATAACCAATCCTCCAAAAACTAAAGACTTTTTGAAACCTAAAATTTTATCAGCAAAAATACCTCCTACAAACGTAAACGCGTAAACAAAGGCTTGGATTGCGCCATATTTCAAATTCGATTCTGCATCTGTAAGTCCTAACATATCTACCATAAAAATGGCAAGAACTCCTCTCATTCCGTAAAAGCAAAAACGCTCCCACATTTCTACCATAAACAAATGCCAAAGCTGCTTTGGGTATTTTCCCTCAAAGTTTTGAATTTGATCCAACGTTAATTTTTGACTCATGATTTTTTAACTATGCACTAATATATCCTTTAGATTTTATTAGCAATCAACGAAAGTAAAAAAAACCTCTGACAAAGCAGAGGTTTTTTTTACTTATTCAATGATTTTTGTCAAATTATTAATTTATTCCGTGCATCATTCGTTTTAAAACAGGATTTAATGCAATTAATATAATCGCAGTAATCGCAGGGATAATTGCGAATATCATAAAGAAATAAGACATTGAATGTGTTTCTACAATCTGATCTATATACGATCCTAAGAAACCTCCAATAAAGTTTGCAATTGCAGATGCACAAAACCAAAAACCAAATAATAAGCCTAAGAATTTCTTTGGAGATAATTTTGATACATAAGACAATCCCACTGGAGATAAACATAACTCTCCTGATGTATGAAAGAAATAGGCAATAATTAACCAAATCATACTTACAGAAGCTGTTTTTGCTCCCTGAGGTATTTCGCTTGCTCCATAAGCTAAAGCTGCAAACCCTACTCCAACTAAGAATAATCCTAATGCAAACTTAATTGGTCCTGAAGGATTCCACATTTTTTCCCAAAACTTACTAAATGATGAAGCTAAAGCAATAATAAAAAAGGAATTCAAGATTTGAAACCAAGATGCCGCAACCTCTGTTTCTACAGAATTAAATTCTCTGAAAATTTTCCATAAACCTAATCCCCAAATAATTACAAATGAAACTGCGGTAAAAATAATGGTTAGAGGGTATTGTTTATAAATCTTTTTTGCAAGCGCATATAAAACCAGTGTTACAATTGCTATCGGAACAACCGTCAAAATAGCATCAACCCATTTAAAAGTTGTTGCAGCATTTCCTTCTAAAACACGCTGTGTATAATCTTTCGCAAAAATAGACATTGACCCTCCCGCTTGTTCAAAAGCTAAGAAGAATACAATACTTGCTAACATTAAAACAGCAACAACTATTAATCTGTCTCTTACCACAGCAGCAGATGTCTGTACTTCTGGCTCTTCTTCGTGATTTGCAATTTTTTTGTCATGAAAAGCTTTTACTTCTTTCGGAGATTCTCCAATTATACCAAAAATCTTTTCTCCAAAATAAAACTGTAACATTCCAAAGAACATAAAAACTCCAGCTAATCCAAAACCATAATGCCAACCTACTTTTTCACCGATATATCCACACAATAACATTCCTAAGAATGCACCAGCGTTAATACCCATGTAGAAAATTGTATAACCTGCATCTTTTTTAGCACTTGTATCAGGGTATAAATTTCCAACCATTGAAGAAATATTTGGCTTGAACATCCCATTACCCAGAATCATTAATCCTAACCCCAAATAGAAAAACCAAGGAGCTATTCCTTCAAAAGCCATTGATAAATGACCTAATGTCATAATCAAAGCACCTATTAAAATTGCTTTTTTATAACCTGTAAATTTATCTGCAATGATTCCTCCTAATAAAGGTGTTAAATATACCAACCCTGTATAGGTTCCGTATAATTTCATAGCTTCGGCATTTGTCCATTCCCAACCTCCATCTGCAATTGTACTGATTAAGAATAATGTCAACAATGCACGCATTCCGTAATAACTGAATCGTTCCCACATTTCTGTAAAGAACAATACAAATAATCCAGCAGGATGACCATTTACCATTTTATCGTCCATCCCCAAACTATGAAGATGTTTAACTAAACTATTGTCTTGACTCATATTTCTTGTGTTAAATTTTTAGAAAGTTATAAATTCTTTTTAATAAAATTTGTCATCTTACGATAAAGCTGTACACGTGTATTTCCACCATAAATTCCATGATCCTTATCGGTATAGATTGCCATATCAAAATCTTTATTTGCTTGTACCAACGCTTCCGATAATTCGTATGTGTTTTGTGCATGTACATTATCATCTGCAGATCCAGAAATCAACAAGAAGTTACCTTTCAAATCATTTGCATAATTAATAGGTGAATTGTCATCATATCCAGATGCATTTTCTTGTGGTGTACGCATAAAACGCTCCGTATAAACCGTGTCATAATAACGCCAATTGGTAACAGGTGCTACTGCAATCGCCGCTTTGAACACATCATTTCCTTTAAACAAAACATTAGATGCCATAAATCCTCCGTAAGACCAACCCCAAATTCCGATTCGTGAATTATCAACATAAGGTAATTTTCCAATTTCTTTTGCTGCTGCAATCTGATCTTCTACCTCATATTTACCCAATTGTAAATACGTTTGTTTTTTGAATGCTTCTCCTTTATAACCTGTTCCACGTCCATCAACACAGAAAACAATATACCCTTCTTGTGCCAACATCATGTGCCAATAATCGTTTGAATTGAAGTACGAATTGTTGACATTCTGAGAACCTGGACCAGAATATTGATACATCAACACAGGATATTTTTTGTTTGCATCAAAGTCTTTTGGTTTTATCACATACGCGTTCAATTCGTTTCCTGCAGCAGTTTTCAAAACAAATAATTCTTTTGTCCCAATATTATCTGCATTCAATTTTTCTTTTACAGATGTATTGTCAACGATAACTCCTAAGTCTTTGCCTGATTTAGAATCTACTAAACTAATTGTTCTTGGCGTAGTGATAGAGGAAAAAGTATTAATGAAATACGTAAAATTCTTACTAAAAGCAGCCGAATTTGTCCCATTATTCTTCGTTAACATCGTTGTTTTCTTACCATCTAAACTAACAGCTGAAATTTGTCTTTCTGTCGAAACACGTTTCCCATTATTAGAATTTGATTGATAATAAAGCGTTTTGTTTGCCGGATTATACCCATAATAATTCGTTACTTCCCACTCGCCTTTTGTAATTTGATTGATTAACTTTCCGTTATCTGCATAATGGTAAATATGATTATTTCCATCGCGCTCAGAAGTCCATAAGAACGAATTATCCGCTAAAAACTCTACAGTTAAGTTATCTGTCTCAATCCACGCTTTATTCGTTTCTGTAAATAATTTATTTACTTTTTTAGTTGTGATGTCATAAAACGACACATCAACATTATTTTGATGACGATTAGATGTTACAACAGTTAATAAATTCGCCTTTTTAGAAAACTTAATTTTTGGAATATAATAATTCTGAACTCCTTTTAAATCAACATTTGATGTAGTGTTATTCTTCGTATCAAAAACATGCAACGAAACAACCGAGTTGTCCTCTCCTGCTTTTGGATATTTGTATCTTAACTCTTGTGGATAAAGATTGTTGTGGTAAATCGGAATATTAATTTCTTTTACCTTCGATTCATCAAAACGAACATAGGCCAAAGACGTTCCATCTGCATTCCAATCAAAATTTCTTACAAAACCAAACTCTTCTTCGTAAACCCAATCATTTATCCCATTGATAATGTTATTCTTTTTACCATCAGTGGTAACTTGCGTTACTTTATTTGTTTTAAGATCCTGAATGTATAAATTATTTTCAAAAGCAAAAGCTACTTTAGATGCATCTGGCGAAAACAAAGGTTCTTGAATTTTCTTCCCATCAAAAACAACTACTTTCGATTTCGTTTGTGTATCATATACTTCAAATTTCGCTGTAAATGAATGGCGATAAATCCCTTTCGTTTCTGTTTGCAATAATACATAGCGCTCATCCGAACTAAATTCATATCCCTCAAACTTACCTGGCACAACTACAACGTCAGAAGATTGTCCCTTTTTCAATGTCGATTCGTACGAACGTTTTACCAATCCGTCTTTTGTCAGAATAGTATAATTTTCTCCATCATTCAATGAATTAACACCAAATAATGAGCTTTCGCGGTATTTACCTCCATAAATTCCTTCGAGCGTAATTTGCTGTGCATACGAATACGCACCCATCGCTAAGACCGCTAAACTTAAAATAAATTTCTTCATAGTTTTCTTAAAATGTGAGTTCAAACTATCAAATATAAACAATTCTATTTTTTCTAAAAGCACATTTTTTCGAATAATCCATTATAATTATCGTTTCAAAAAAATATATAAAGCTACTTTACACTTTGGATAATGAACAACTCACAAGATTCTTTGCTGTGTTTTAAAGCTTTTTGTATTCCAAATCCACTTATTCTATCTCTAAAAAGTTATAATATAACAAATTAAACCACACAAATTACAATTCAATTCATTTCTGTCCACATTTGTCCATATTTGTCCACTTTTGTCAATCAATTTTCAAAACAATAAGTGCTTTAAGTAAAAATAAAACACCTCCTATCCCTCTGTTTATCAGAGCTAACGAAGATATATATTTTGAGTTGATTTTGAGCTTGTTCGACCTTTGTTCGAGGATGCTTCGAGAACTCTTCGGAAAAATGGGCTTTTAGTCGAAGGATAGTCGAACAAGACTCGAACATAACACGAATAATTCTTATGATTTTGGGTAATGAAAAGATAAATTTCGAATATTTTATCTAAAAAAACATCACTACAAAAAGAAGTTATTTATAGTAAAAAAAATAGAATGTATAATATTTTTGTCCGATTTGGATATGTCGTTTCAACGGTGAAATGCACCTTTCAGAGTAGTTTTAGACATAAAATCATTTATTCGAAACGGCACTTATTAAAAGTCAATGTTTTGACTTAAAAACTTTTAGTGTATAATATCGATTATGATAAGTAGATTATTTTCATTGAAAATTCATTTATTATTTACCATCCTTCTCTTACGTAAATATCATTATAATCCAAAGTTTCTAACAATTTTCCATCTCTGTAGTGCTCCAATTTTAAACTCCCAGAATCTTTAGATAGCGAATCACCTACTGATATTTTTTTTTCACAATCAATAAAAGGGCAACCAATTAATTTATTATTACCAGAAATAACTAATCCATTATGTTGTTGTTTTATCCTATATATAGAGTCAATTCTCTCGTGAAAATCATCCGGAATAACCATATCTAGAAATATTTCTTTATTTGTTCGTTTGTCTGAAAAGATTATATACCCTATATAGCTAAATAAACTTAACATAGGCAATAATATCACTACAACTAATATCCACCATTCTTTCTTCATGTTATTTGTTTTTTTATCTCAATAAAAATGTTTCACTATATTGATACATAGCTCCTACATTAAAATTACCTTTTGGCCCTACACTTAACGATTTTTGTATATAACCTGTTCCCTTATCTGTTTTACCAAAGTTTTTAGGATTCATTTTACCACTACCTAGTCCTGTTTTTTCAGAATCAATACTTCCTCCGTAACTAAGCATAGAAAATAGGGAGAAAAAAGAAAGTAAAGTTTTTCTCATATTATTAAGTGTTAATCATTTAAATATATAAAAAATAATTAACACTATTACATATAAACAATATTTATACAATAAATAAACCTTACTAAAACCTATAACACTTTTTATGTCAAGTAAAAGGTGTTTTAACGTGTTTAAAGATATCAATCTTATTTCGTAGCTATTTGCCTTCAAAAAAAAGGATTGAATCCACACAACAAGCCTCTATTTATTGCACTCCCTTAATTTGCTATTCTACTAAATCGTTAAAAATTAATGAAAAAACACAACAAGTAGAGTTTAACATTCAAAACGTTTGTATTTTTGTCTTATAAAATATATCCAATATGAAGCATCAAGCAGTAGAAGGTTTTTCGAAATTATCGAAAGAAGGAAAAATTGAATGGGTTGTAAATGAATATTTGAATGGCGATGAAAAAGCGATTCAAATCATGAAACAATATTGGAACGATGATGCAGATTTACAAAAACTGCACGACGAATTTTCTGAAAACACAGTTTCTAATTTCTATATGCCGTTTGGTTTAGCGCCAAACTTTTTAATCAACGATGAATTATATGCCATTCCAATGGCTGTTGAAGAGTCTTCTGTAGTTGCTGCAGCTGCTAAAGCAGCTAAGTTTTGGCAAACACGTGGTGGTTTCAAAACAACTATTTTATCGACAACAAAGTTGGGGCATGTGCATTTTATGTACGAAGGTGATAAAGAAAAGTTGAGAAATGCTTTCGAATCGACTATCAAACTACAATTAATCGAAACGACAAATGATATTACCAAAAATATGCGTGCACGCGGTGGTGGAATTTTGGATTTAGAATTAATTGATAAAACTGCTGATTTAGCAAACTACTATCAAATAAAAGCCTCTTTCGAAACAATGGATTCGATGGGTGCCAACTTCATCAATTCATGTTTAGAGCAATTTGCAAAAACATTACGCAACGAAATCGAAGCTGATACAACTTTTACAGCTGATGAAAAAGATTCTGTTCAAATCGTGATGTGCATTTTATCGAATTATACACCCGATTGTATTGTTCGTGCAGAAGTTTCTTGTCCAGTAGAACAATTAGCGGAAGGAAATGTAACGGCAGAAGAGTTTGTGGAAAAGTTTTCGCGTGCTGTACGAATTGCAGAAATTGAACCTTATCGTGCTACTACACACAACAAAGGAATTATGAACGGTATTGATGCGGTTGTAATTGCTACGGGTAACGATTTTCGTGCAGTAGAAGCTTGTGCACATACCTATGCTGCAAAAGATGGTCAATATTCTTCGTTAACGCATTGCGAAGTAAAAGATGGTATTTTCCGTTTTTGGATAGATTTACCAACTGCGCTTGGTACAATTGGTGGATTGACAGCTTTACATCCCTTGGTAAAATTAGCGTTAGGAATTCTTGGAAAACCAAATGCAAAAGAGTTAATGGGATTTGTTGCTGTTGCTGGTTTAGCACAAAACTTTGGTGCGTTACGTTCGTTGGTTACAACAGGAATTCAGAAAGGTCACATGAAAATGCACTTGATGAATATTTTAAACCAATTGGAAGCAACAGATGAAGAAAAGAACTATTTTGTGAATTATTTTAAAGATAAAACAGTTACGCATCACAATGTTATCGATGAATTTTGCAAATTACGTGGTGTAAAAAATGTAGAAGAGATCAAAAAAGAAAAATAATTTAATAAAATACAAATGCGAATTTGGTCTGTTCATCCGAAATACCTTGATGCAAAAGGAATAGTTGCACTTTGGCGTGAAACACTTTTGGCAAAGAATGTTTTGGTAGGCAATACAAAAGGGTATAAAAATCATCCGCAATTAAGTCGTTTCAAATCGGTAGAAAAACCACTTGAAGCAATTAATCAATATTTGGCTGAGATATGGGATGAAGCCACAAGAAGAGGTTATAATTTTGACCGAAATAAAATTGATTTTGATTTTCAGAAAATCAAGATAGATGTGACAACGGGTCAGATGGATTATGAATTTAGCCATTTACTAAAGAAGTTAGAACACCGAGATATAGAACGATATAATCAGCTGAAAGATTTTAAAGCAATTGAATCTTGTGAAATATTTTCGGTAAAAGAAGGAGAAATAGAAAAATGGGAGATCATTTCTTAGAAGAATATTTTGCGAAAGCAAAAGAAAAACAGAAAGAGCACAAAAAGTTTTTGGAGAAGTTGAAGAAGAAACCGCCCAAAAACTTGGATCAAAAAATGGAAGAGATTCACGAAGATGTTTTCAATCGTATTGATTGTCTTTCGTGTGCCAATTGTTGCAAAACGACAGGACCGCTTTTTACACAAAAAGATATTGAACGTTTAGCGCATGTTTTTCGTATAAAACCCAGTCAATTTATTGATAAATACTTGCGTATAGACGAAGATAATGATTACGTTTTACAGCAGTTGCCTTGTCCTTTTTTGGATAGTGATAACTATTGTTTGGTGTACGAAGATCGTCCGAAAGCATGTCGAGAATTCCCACATACCGATCGCAAAAAGTTTTATCAAATAAATCATTTAACGATAAAAAACACATTGATTTGTCCAGCAACTTATGAAGTTGTCGAACAAATGCAGAAAGAAATAAAAATATAAATGGATACACTCTTAAAAATAATCGCATTTATTATGTTGATTTTTCCGACAATTTATCAAGGAATTGCTGGATTTAGAACGAAAGACGCTGCCGTAGTAAAAAAAATAGCTTGGCGCGCCGTCTTGATGCAAATCATGGGAACGCTTTTGGCTTATTTTATCTTCATAAAAATTGGTCAAGACAAGCAAGTTGCCATTTATGTTGGCTTTATGTTTTTTACGTCGCTTGCCATTTTAGTGCTGATTCAAAACATTTTGATTTACTTAAAAAATAATGGAAATAATTAAAAAACGTCGCTCTGTGAGCGACGTTTTTAATTCTATTTAAGCCAATAAATTAACGTATTGTTCTGCTTTTTCGGTCAATTTAGTTTTTACTTGATCGTAATTTGAATCAAAAAAACTGCGTAATTTGAATTTTGATTTTTTGGTTTGAACAGTTAAAATCTGATTTCGATGCAAACGAAAAACATCTTCTTCTTCGTACAAATAATAAATAGCGCGATATGGAATTTCGTCTTTCTTGAATATCGTACGAATCTCGAACATTTCTTCTTTTAGTCTGAATAGTGTCAAATTAAATGTCAAATCGTATAAAATGGAAATTGAACCCATTAAAGAAATCATAAATATACCGATGCGCAAAAAAGGTTCATCAATCCAAAAACTTCCTCCAAACCAAAAAGCATTAACAAACATAAAGTTAATCATCATTAATACTAAAAAAATGATGATAGGAATGCTTGTTTGCCAACTGAGTTTAGATTTTATCATTGTTTTTGATTTGTACTAATTTACGTTTTTTTGAGATTTGTTTTGAAATATTTTATCGAATAAAAAAACCTCAGAAAAACTGAGGTTTAGTATATAAAAATGTTATGTTATAAAAATTTCAATTCTATGATTGAGATGATTCTTACAATCCAAGATTTATGCCAAACTGTATCATTTTACGATTATCGAACGTATTATTTTTAAAATAATTATTAAAGTCTTTTCTAACAAATACATCTATCAAACCTAAACCGATTGTAACTTCAGCACCATAAATAAAATTATTCACATTATAATTTCCTTTTTCTTTGTTGCGAACACCATCTCCTTTGTAAATATTATTTGAAGATAATAACGTACCACCATACAAATACGCCGCAATATAATGTTTGCCTTGTGGGCGATAAGCAAAATCTTCCGTTAGGTTTTTCACCTTCGAAAAGTTGTATTTAAATCCTACAGGAACCATAAAATAAGCTGAACGTAATTTTGATTTATCTAAAGACTTTTCACTTTTTATCAATCCTACATTTCCATTTTCGTCGCGGTTGAAATGCATATCATCATCAATACGATAAGTTCTCCAAGAAAATAATCCTCCTGCTAAGAAATTGAATGGACTTGTCAATGACAATTGTCGTTCATAAATTAATCCTGCAGTTAAATTACTCGAAAACTTTTCGTGTTTATCCAATTGTTCATTATTTTTCCCTGTAAACGCCATATATCCAAAAGATCCGTAACCATTAATTTGATTGACAATTCTGTAACGTTTTGTAATATCTTGCTTGGTTTTTGGTGTAATAGGATCTTCGCCATTCATAATTGAAAAGGCAACTTGTTGCTTGATGATATCATCTAAATTGAAATTTACATCCTGAATTCGATCGTTGATGGTTTCTGAATAGACATTCGCAATTTCTTCTTTCTTAGCCGTAGCTTCCGTTGCATTTAGTTTTCCTTCTGCTAATTCTTTATCAATCGTTGCAATTTTCTTTTCCATAGCAGACTTTTCTTCCTGTACGATTTGACGAATAACCAAGGTAAATTCGCTGATACGATCTCGAACAATGGGACTTATTTTTTCATCATTCTTTTCGTTCAAGTCAAATATGAATTTTTGTGCATATATAGTTGTTGCTGATAAGCATACTAATCCTGCTACGATAAGTTTTTTTATCATGATTTTAGTGTTTATTAGTAAATATTGAGGATTATTTGAATCCGACAGAAACCACTCGCGATTGGTTCTGCTCTTTTAGATTTTCTTTATTTTCGATTGAATACAATAACATATTCGGATCAACAAAGTTTTTCTTCTTTTTGTTGGTTTTAATAGAATCCGAACTTGTCGCTGCTACTACTATTTTCTTTTGTTCTGGATCAGCTTTCAATTCCTCTTTCTTTTCTACAACAGCCTCCTTTTTTGTTGTTAATAAAATCTCGACTTGTTGCGATTCTTCATTTACTGCAACTTGCACTTTTCCGTGTTGGATTGCTCTATTCTCTTCTTTTATTGGAGTTTCAATCCTTTCTTTCGATGAATCTACTTTATCATTATCTGCCAAAACTGTTTCAGATAGATTTATTTTATTCGAATCTGATGCTGTTCGAGTTGGATTATTTTGTTCTTTGTGGTGAACAAATTCTTGTTGTTCGTTATTATTTTCTGATTGATTCATGAAAAAATATACCGAAGTTGAAATCGCAAAGAATGCTACAGCCGCAACCGATAACCACCATTTAAAATTTGATTTTTGGCGTGTTGGAGCAACATCCATACGAGCTTGTATTCTGTTCCAAGCATCATGAGAAGGATTTATTTCCCGATTTTCTAAATCGTTTTTTATATAGCTTGATAGTTTATCGTTGTTTTTCATTTGTCATTTTCTTTTTACTAAGTACAATTTCTTTCAGTTTTGCCTTTGCTCGGAACAATTGTGTTTTACTACTTGAAACAGAAATATTCAACATATCTGCAATTTCTTGATGCGAATAATCCTCGAGTATATGAAGATTAAAAACCAAACGATAAGGCTCTGAGAGTTGATCTAAAACTTCTTGTACATTAAAATTTAACCACGTTTCTTCTGCGTCATCATCTACTTCATCGTAATTTGCTACCCGTACATCGTCTACATAAATAAGTGTTTTATTGGCTCGCAAAAAAGTTAAACATTCGTTGACCATTATACGACGCATCCAACCTTCGAAACTTCCTTTATTTTGAAATTTCTCTATATGATTAAAGACTTTACAAAAACCATTAATCATACAATCTTCTGCGTAATGCATATCTTCGATGTAACTTCTACAAACACTCAACATCTTTTTTGAGCTTTGTTCGTAGAGTTCTTTTTGCGCCAAAGCATCGTTCTTTTTTAGCCGTTCGACTAAAATTTCTTCTTTACTTTTTCGATTTAGTACAAATAATTTCACGTGTGTTAATTGCTTTCTTATATAATAGACTCAAAGTTTATAAAAAGGTTACAAAATTTAAGAAAAATAGTTGAAAGTTATTTTTTTATAACGAAAAAAGCCTGCTAATGCAGGCTTTTTCTAAATTTATGTTTGATATAATATTTTATTTCTCAAACGAATCTTTATTTAATTCGTAAAGAATTTTAAGACCTTTTATCGTGTGTAAACGATCATCTATATCGATTTTATTGGTTAATGGTTTATAAACGCCACCAACTCCACCTGTCGAAATCACCACTGATTTCTCTCCAGCTTCCGCATTGATGCGGTCAACCATACCTTCTACCATACTCAAAAATCCATATACCATTCCCGATTGCATACAAGTTTCTGTATCTGAGCCAAGCACTTTTTCTGGTGCTCGAAGATCGATTGTTGGTAATTGAGCTGTCTCACCAACCAAAGAATTAAGCGCTGTAATAATTCCTGGAGCAATGACAACTCCACGAACTTTTCCATCTTCGTTAATTCCTAAAAAAGTTAACGCTGTACCAAAATCAATCACGATTTTCTTGCCTTTGTAGTCTTGATAATGTGCTGCTACTGCATTGGCATATAAATCAGTTCCCATTTGGTTTGACGTATGTACAATTTCCGAAGGAGTGTGACGATCAACAACCATTGGTTTGAATTTATGAATGCGTTGCAAAGCAATTTTAACGTTTGTTGTAAGTGGAGGTACAACCGAACCGATTACAATATCTGTTATATCATCTTTCGAAATTCCGAAAGGCTCGTACATATTCGAGAATTTTGCAAAAAATTCGTATTCGGTACGATAAGGTTTCGAATTAATCGTCCACGTAATAATCTCTTTTTCGCTTTTAAAAACGGCGAAACGAAGATTAGTATTTCCAATATTTACAGCTAATAACATTATTTTGTAAACACATTATTTGTATAATCTACATCAGCCATACGCATTGTAGGATCAATAGTAATTCCTTTTATAGTTTTAGCCGTTTTTACTTCGTAAACAGGATTTGTCCAAAAAGCATCAGTTAAAACTGTACGTTTTACACCTTTGTATTCGATTAAGTTTTCTGCTGGTTTTTCTCCGCGCATTTCGCGTAAAGGAATGTAAAATAACTCTTTCGAACCATCATTGTATTCAACCAAAACATCTAAAGGCATTGCAAAATCAGACTTATTAACAACTGTAAAAGAATTTGATTGAACATTTTCTACTGCATAATCAATTTTACGCGTTGTATTGATAAATAAATTGAAATACCATTTTAAATTAATTCCAGAAACTTCTTCTGCAACACGTTTGAAATCGTTAGCGGTTGGATGTTTAAATTTCCATTGGTTATAGAATTCTAAAAATGTTTTGTCTAAATTATCTTGCCCAATAATATATCCTAACTGAATTGCTAAAACTTGACCTTTATAATATGCTTCTAATGAATACGCATAGTTTGTGTTGTAGTAATCTGCTAATAAACTTGCAGGTTCTTCTTTCCCTGATAATGCTAAATTGATGTAACCTTTTGATGCATCTAAATTAGGATTTGATGGTAAAGTTGCTTGCTTTCCGAATACTTGTAAAGAAGCTAAATTTTCGATGTAAGATGTGAAACCTTCATCAAACCATTCGTCAACCGTTTCGTTGATTCCAAATAAATGTTGGTACCAAGAATGTGCTGCCTCGTGGTAAATAACTCCTACCAAAGAAGCTAAATTTCTTTCTCCTGTAATCAACGTTGCAGTTCCGTATTCCATACCACCATCACCACCTTGTACTACTGTATATGTTGGCCAAGGATATGCTCCGAATTTTTCTCCAGCATAATCAAAAAAACCAGTTGTGTAAGGCATTGCCTCTTTCCAAACTTTTGTAGTTTTTTCGCCTGGTTTGTACACGAAATATACTTTTACACCTCCTTTAGATGTAGCCTCATCTACAACAAAATTTTTGTCTGCAGCCCAAGCAAAATCGTGAATATTTGTTGCTTTAAAATTCCAAGAAGCACGTCCGTTTTTCTCTACAATTTTTGCATTTTTATCATAACCTTTTACTTCTTTCGGGTTTTGTAACACTCCAGATGAACCAATTACATAGTCTTTTCCAATATTGATTGTTACATCAAAATCACCAAAAGGCGCAATAAATTCGCGTCCAACATATTCGTCTAAATGCCATCCGAAATCATCAAATTGAGCCATTTTAGGGTACCATTGTGTCATCGAATACGCTACACCTTCTTTCGAATTACGTCCAGAGCGACGAATTTGCTCAGGAACTTGTGCTTCCCAAACCATATCAAATGTTGTTGATTCTCCAGCTTTAATTGGCGTTGCTAATGTTACTTCTAAGATTGTTCCATCAACTATATACGAAGTAGCTTTACCATTTTGAGTTAACGAAATAATTTTTTGGTAACCCATGTTGTCTTTCCCTAAAGTTGCGATACGCGATTGTAATTTAGGATTTTCTTTTGTTCCGATATTATTTACCATTCGCTTGTCTGGATCTGCAATATTTGCTAAACGATAATCCATCATCGATTTTGGTTGGAAGGCATTAAAATATAAATGAAAGTACACCTTGTTCAAGCTTTGACCTGAGTTGTTTGTGTATTTCAATTTCATTTTCCCATCGTATTGATACAAATCGTCTTTGATATCAATCGTCATTTTATAATCTACCTTTTGTTGCCAATATCCTTTGCGCTGAGCGAAAGCAAATTGCACCAAACATAAGCAGATTAATAATGTAAATTTTCTCATTCTAACAGTATTATTAAACTTCAACTTCAAAAATACAAAAAAGCTTGAAACAAGTCGGTTTTGTTTCAAGCTTTTGCTTACTTTAAACAATCAAACTCTACTCTTATCAAGTCTAATAATTCTTTTAGAGATATTAATTCATTGTTTTAAACAAAAAAGCTCGTTTCAAATAACTTGAAACGAGCTTTTTAAAATAATAAATAATAAAAAACTATATAATAATCATTTCACAATTACCACATTGGCGTTTGCAAAAACGAAGATAATATTCCTGGAAAAATTCCCATCACAATTAAGATAACCATTCCGATGATTAAAAGGAAATTTGTTAATCCGTCTTGTGTTTTTAATTTGTTTTTCCCTTTTTTGAAATACATATAATTGATGATTTTGAAGTAATAATACATACTCAAAACTGCCATTACCAATGCAATTACTATCAAAAATAGGTTTTTATCGTTTGTTCCTCCAATACTCAATGCCATAAATTTAGCGAAGAAACCTCCTGTTAATGGAATACCTGCTAACGAAATCAAAGAAATTGTCATCGCTGCTGCTAAAACTGGATTTGCTTTCCCTAAACCAATGAAACTTTCAAATTTTGGATTTTTTAATTGATCAATCGTATAAAAAATAATGAAATTCGCAACCGAATAAGCGATCGTATAGAACATCAAAGCCTCTTTAGAAGCTGAATTGATGTTGAACAAAACAAATAACATGAAACCTGCTTGCGCGATTGATGAATAAGCCATCAAACGTTTGACAGATTTTTGAGAAACTGCTCCGAAGTTTCCGATAAATAACGTCAAAATGATGATTGACGCAAATAATAAACGGTAATATTCGGCATATTCTACATTTGTTGGGAATGATTTTAAGACTAAAATAAATCCTAAAAACGATCCTCCTTTGATGATTGTCGACATAAATGATGTGAACACTGTTGGTGTTCCATCGTAAACATCTGGTGTCCATGCATGGAAAGGTGCGGCAGAAACTTTGAAACAAAATGCGAAGATGATTAAACACCATCCAGCGTAATAAATAGTTTCGAAATCTTTGTTATAGTTCACCAATTGATCAACCATAAATGTTCCTGTTGCGCCATACAAAAATGTAACCCCCAGCATCAAAATCCCTGTTGAGAAAGCTCCCATCAAGAAGTATTTTACAGATGCTTCTGTACTTTTTATACTTTCCTTATTGACACCTGCAAGAATGTACATCGGAATTGACATTAATTCGATTCCTAAGAACATAATGACCAAGTTGTGGAATTGTGCTAAAACGGCGATTCCTGTAAAAGAGAAGAAAATCAAGGCATAATATTCTGCTACATGTTTTCCTACTTTCTCAAACGAATCTTTGTTCAACAATAAGTAAAAAATTGCCAGTCCAGACAATGCGATAAAAAAGGAAACGCCATAAAGCGATTGTCCAATCATATTATCGAATTTTCCTGCGAACATTGAGCAACCTTTCAAATCGAAAATTCCTCCTACAATCATTCCGAAAAACAGAACAACCGAAAGAATATTTAAGGCACGATTATTCTTGATGTAGAATCCACTAAACATCAAAATAATACCTGAAAGTGCTGATAAAATAATCGTATTCATATCTATTTATTCAAAAATGATTAATGTGCTAATAAATTAAAAATTGGTGTTGGATAAACTCCTAAAATAATCACGATGATTGCGATTACTGATAAAACTGCAATTGGTCCAAAACCTCCTTTTTGAGCATCTTTTTGTTTGATGTTTTTCACTTCTCCAAACAATAATGCGCTTGATAATCTCAACGTATAAACAGCAGATAAAATAACACCTAAACAAGCTACTACACATAAAACTGGATTGTGTGTAAATAATGCTGAAAGCATCATAAACTCTCCAATGAATGAACTTGTCAATGGTAATGCTACGTTTGCTAAACCGAATATCATGAATAAGATAGATAATGTTGGATCAACATTCGCTAAACCACCAATCGATTTAATATCTGTCAAATCATATTTTCTTTCCATAATATCTACACATAACCATAATCCTAAAACAACTAAACCATGTGAAAACATTTGAAAATAAGCTCCTGTTACACCATTTGCTAATTCTGAAAATATAGAAACAAAAATTAAAGCCAAGTGAGCAATCGAGCTATATGCAATAATTTTCTTTACATTTTTTGCACTCAATGCGATTAACGAAGCGTAAACTAATCCGAAAATTGCGATGTACGTAATGTATTTGAACAATTCTGAAATCGTTGGGAACATCCCCAAATACCAAGTAACCACTGCAAATAATCCCATTTTCGCCATCAAAGCTGAAAGTACAACTGTTAATGGAGTTGGAGATGTTTTGTAGATGGTTGGTTGCCATGTGTGAAATGGAAAGATTGGAATTTTAATCACAAAAGCGATTAAGAATAACAATGCCAACGCTGTGTTTGTTGAATAATGCGGTCCTGTAACTTGTACAACATCTGTTAATAAAAACGATGCTGGTTGTAAGAAAAATCCGATGTAAATAATTCCTCCTAACATAAACATCGATCCTAAAATCGTGTATAAGAAGAATGTCATATTTGCGCGAATTTTGTCTTTTCCAATTCCGAATAATCCAATTAAGAAATAGACTGGAATCAAAACAACTTCCCAGAAAAAATAGAATAAAATTAAATCTTCTGCTAAGAAAACTCCGTTTAATCCTGCTAAAGTGATTAGCAATAATCCGTAGAATGTATTGCTATATTTTTGTTTTGTTGTTGATAAATAAACAAAAAGAGCTAAGTAAGTAAGGTTAGTTAATAAAATCATTAATCCTCCCAAACCTTGAGCATTTAACGCGAAATAAGTTTTAACGCTGTTGAAATTGAACCATTGTGTTTGAAACGTTAACTCGTTGTTTCCACCTTTGCAAGTGATAAACAAGTACAACGCCAACAATGCTCCACCAACGAATGCTCCTAACCATCTTTGTGGTTTTTGACCTTGCATTAATAGCATAAAAACTCCTACTATTAATGGTAAAATGATAAATAAAGATAAAAGCATTACTAACCTATTTTGAAATTAAATACCCCATAAAAAAGATTGCGATACCTGCCACGATTCCTACAACCATTAGCATAATATAGAATCCTACATTTCCGTTTTGTAGCTGACGTACATTTTTTGATGCGCGACCAGAAACAGTTCCAACTCCTAAAACAAAAGCTGCAATACCTGCTTTTTCTACATATTTTTTCAAGACATCCCCTAACTCGAACAATGGCTTTACAATTGCATTGTCGTATAATTCGTCGATGTACCATTTATCTTCAAAGAATTTTGCAATTCCTGTCGCTTCTCCATCTACATAATTGGTGTATTTCTTAATTGCAAAATAAATTGCTCCAAGTACACAAATTAATAAAGCGCCCATCATCATCCATTCTGTTGCATGAGAAACAGGATGTGCTTCTCCGATAGAAACAACTCCACCTAAGAAAGTTTGCAACTTATGTCCATCTTGCATAAATAATGCTGGAATTCCAATATAACCTGCAATAACAGAAAGAACTGCTAAAATGATTAATGGAATTGTCATTGCTGCTGGGCTTTCGTGCGGATGAGCATCTTTGCTTCGTAAATCGCCTAAGAAAGTCATGGCATATAAACGGAACATATAGAATGTTGTCATTACTGAAACAATAAAACCAATTCCGTAAACAACTGGGTTAGATACAAACATTCCTAATAACATTTCATCTTTCGAGAAGAAACCTGATAAACCAGGAATACCTGCGATTGCCAAACATCCAATCAAGAAAGTGATATGAGTAATTTTCATGTATTTTTTCAACCCTCCCATTTTACGCATATCCTGTTCGTGGTGCATTCCGTGAATCACAGAACCTGCTCCTAAGAATAATAAAGCCTTAAAGAAAGCGTGTGTCATCACATGGAAAACCGCTGCGATATATGCTCCAGAACCAATTGCTGCAAACATTAATCCTAACTGAGAAACTGTAGAATAAGCCAATACTTTTTTGATATCATTTTGACGCATTGCAATAGTTGCTGTAACAAATGCGGTTGCAATTCCTATGTACTGAATAATTTCTAAAGTCAATGGCGCTGCAGTAAACAATTCATTACAACGTGTGATCATAAAAATACCAGCCGTAACCATTGTTGCAGCGTGAATAAGTGCTGAAACTGGCGTTGGTCCTGCCATTGCGTCTGGTAACCAAGTAAACAGTGGTAATTGAGCCGATTTTCCTGTTGCTGCTAAGAATAACAATAACGTAATTCCTGTCAATACAAAACCTGTAAATGCTCCTGGCTGAATTGTTAATTGGCTAAATACTTTTACATATTCTAACGTTCCAAATTCTTTGAAAATCCAAAACATTGCCAATAAGAATCCAACATCTCCGATACGGTTCATGATGAAAGCTTTCTTCGCTGCTTTGATGTATTCTGGATTTGTAAACCAAAAACCAATTAATAAGAATGAACATAATCCTACTCCTTCCCAACCAATAAACATCATTACAAAGTTGTTTCCCATTACAAGAATCAACATGAAGAAGATGAATAAATTTAGGTAAGAAAAGAATTTTGCAAATCCTTTGTCTTCGCTCATATAAGCTGAACTATACACATGAATTAAAAATCCAACTCCTGTAATAATTAACAAAAACAAACTCGTTAATGCATCTATTTGAAATGCAAACGGAACTTGTAAAGTTGGAATATTGATAATATCAAATGCCTTAAAAATTAATGGTTGCGCATCTGTTCCTGAAGGAACGGCGATGAACACCATGATTGATAAAATGAAACTTGCCAAAACTGCGCCACTTCCAATGAAAGTCACTAAGCTGTTAGAAAGTACATTTCGTCCTAAACCGTTAATCAAAAATCCGATGAATGGAATCAAAGGAATTAACCATATATACTGCTCCATTCTTAACCTTTTAAACGATTTAACACATTAATATCTACCGAGTATACTTTGCGGAACAATAAGATCATCACCGATAATCCTACAGCAACCTCAGCTGCAGCTACAACCATAATAAAGAATACTAAAAGTTGTGCATCTGTTCCTTTTTCTAATGCTGGATTTGCGTGATAGTGCATTTTTGAGAACGCGACTAACAACAAATTCACAGAATTTAACATCAATTCTATACACATAAAAATGACAATCGCGTTGCGACGTAGCATTACACCTGTCATTCCTATTCCAAATAGGATTAATGATAAAGTAATATAATAACTGATTGGTAACATCTTTTACTTTTTATATTTAATCCAATAATTCTTCGTCTTTCTTTGATAACATCACTGCTCCAATCATTGCTGAAATAAACAAAATACTGCTCAACTCAAACGGTAAAACATATTCTGAATACAACAATGAACCTAAGTTGTGAATCAATCCTAAATCTCCTGTTCCTAATTCGACAGCTGTTTTTCCTGCTTCTTGATTTTGAGCAAAAATTCCAATTGTTAAAGCAACAAATAACAAGGAGATTAAACTCGCAGCTACTATTTTTGCTGGTCGACCAAAAGATTTTTTCTCACTATTCAAGTTCATTAACATGACCACGAATAAGAACAATACCATAATTGCTCCGGCATAGACAATTACATTTACAACTGCTAAAAACTGAGCGTTTAACAATACATAATGTCCACTGATGCAGAAGAATGTTACGATTAGATATAAAATGGAATGAACAGGATTTTTACTGAACACCATTAGTAGCGCACTTAACACCGTTAAGCTTGACAATACGTAGAATAAAATAATAGGTAATTCCATTAGTTTGTAGCCTTTTTCGGGATTAATAAATCTTCTTTAGAATAGATGAAGTTTTGACGTTTGAAACTTGCTGGTGGGACAGTTTGCGATAAATAAACTGCATCTTTTGGACAAGCTTCTTCACAAAATCCACAGAAAATACAACGTAACATGTTGATTTCATATTTCGCTGCGTATTTTTCTTCGCGGTAAAGATGCTCTTCCCCAGGAAGTCTTTCTGCTGCTTCCATTGTAATCGCTTCTGCTGGACAAGCTAAGGCACAAAGCCCACAAGCCGTACAATTTTCACGATCTTCTTCGTCTCTATTCAAAACGTGTAATCCTCTAAATACAGGACTAAACGGTCTTGTTTTTTCTGGATAACTGATTGTTGCTTTCTTCGAGAAGAAATGCTTCAATGTAATCATCAACCCTTTTGCGATAGCAATCAAATAGATACTTTCCCAAAAAGTAAGGGGTTTACGTTCTACTTGTTTTACTCTATTTGTAATTGGTTTCATATTTTTAATGATTTTGATGATTCTAATTATTTAATAATAAAATCACTAAGCCTGTAATTAACATATTGATTAATGCTAAAGGCAATAATTTTTTCCACCCTAAATCCATTAATTGGTCATATCTGAAACGAGGAATCGTCCAACGTACCCACATATAGAAGAAGATGAAGAAACAAGATTTTGCGAATAATGAAAGGAAATTAAGAATTGCCGTTCCATTCATTCCAATTGCATTTGTTAACGTTGCATCGTCTACAAATGGGATATCGTATCCACCAAAATAGATGGTAGAAATAACCACCGCACTAATAAACATGTTGATATATTCTGCGAATAAGAAGAATCCCATCTTCATCGACGAATACTCTGAGTGATAACCTCCAATTAATTCATTTTCTGCTTCAGGTAAATCGAAAGGTGTACGATTTGTTTCTGCGAACGAACACACCAAGAAAATGATAAATCCTAATGGTTGCAATAGTATAAACCACGCATGTTCTTGTTGATAAAGTACAATATCACTTAGTTTTAACGAACCTGTCATCATCAAAATTGTGATCAACACGATTCCCATTGGTAATTCGTAGGAAATAATCTGCGAAGCTGCACGCAAACCTCCCATCAAAGAGTATTTGTTATTCGATGCCCAAGCACCAATCATAATACCGTATACACCTAAACTCAATACACCTAAGATGTATAAAAACCCAATGTTAACATCCGCAATTTGCGGAACAACCACACGATCTCCGATTTCGAAAGGTGTCGACCATGGAATTACCGCACCTGTCATACAAGCAACAATCATTGCCAAAGATGGACCTAAGATGAATAAAAACTTATTCGAATCTTTTGGTGTGATTTCCTCTTTCGAGAATAATTTTAACCCATCGGCAAGTGGTTGTAATAAACCAAAAATACCTGCGCGGTTTGGTCCAATACGATCTTGTAAAAATGCTGCAACTTTACGTTCAGCCCAAGTAGAATACATGGCAACAACTAATGCAAAACCAATCATTACGCCTACTAAAGCTAACTTTTCTAATGCATCAGCAATAAATTCTTCTGTCATTTTGTTAATTTTATTTACGAATGATTAATCTTTAAAATCTTTACTTGTTGCTGGTCCATCAATTTTAGATAAATCACGATTTGGTTCATTTACTTCAGAAACCGTATGAATATCTAATAAAATCTTTGGATCGCGCTTAATTACTTCTGGAAGTGTTTCTTTTGGTTCCACTTTATTCTCAAAGTAATGGCCTTGACGAATAACAGAATCTTTTGCAACTTCTGATGGTTTTTCAAGCGTCCAATCGTTGATATCTTTTTTATCAAAACGACACGTATTACAAATCCAATCTTTTACTTCGTTAAATTCATCTTTACGAGCTGTTACACGGAAAACTTCATTTCCACGGAACCACACTTGCGCTTTACCAGAACAAGTAGGACAATCGCGATGTGCATCAACTGGATTCAGGAACCACACACGGTTTTTGAAACGGAACGTTTTATCTGTTAATGCGCCAACTGGACAAACATCAATGATATTTCCAATAAATTCGTTATCTAAACTTTTGTTGATATGTGTCGAAATTTCAGCGTGATCTCCACGATTCATTACGCCATGCTCACGACAACCTGTGATTTGATCCGCCGTTTTTACACAACGATAACATAAAATGCATCGGTTCATGTTCAACTGAATGTTTGGACCTAAATCTTCTTTTGGGAATGTACGACGTTCAAATTCGTAACGCGTAGCTTCTGCTCCGTGTTCGTAACTTAAATCTTGTAATTTACATTCTCCTGCCTGATCACACACTGGACAATCTAAAGGGTGATTGATTAATAATAATTCAACAATTCCTTTACGTGCCTCAACAGTACGTTCAGACGTTTTATTGCCTACAACCATTCCGTCCATTACCGTTGTACGACAAGATGGAACCAATTTTGGCATTGGACGAGGATCTGCTTCACTCCCTTTTGATACTTCTACCAAACATGTTCTACAGTTTCCTCCTGTGTTTTCTAATTTACCGTAGTAACACATCGCTGGAGGTGCTACTTCTTTACCTATCATACGAGCGGCTTGAAGGATCGTTGTTCCCGCAGGTACTTCAATCGTTTCGTTATCGATGGTAACTTTAAATAATGGTGTTTCTTCTGCCATCTTCGTATTAATTTGCGGTTTCTTTTATTTCGATTGGATCAGCATAATGTGCTAAACCAAAATTACGCGTCAAACATTCTTCTGGATTGTTAATATGCCATTCGAACTCATCACGGAAGTGACGAATTGCCGCTGCAACAGGCCAAGCCGCTGCATCTCCTAATGGACAAATTGTATTTCCTTCGATTTTACGTTGCACATCCCATAACAATTCGATGTCTGACATTTTACCTTTTCCTTCATCGATTCGTTTCAAGATTTTTTCCATCCAACCTGTTCCTTCGCGACAAGGTGAACATTGTCCACACGATTCGTGACGATAGAAACGAGCTAATGTATAGGTATGATAAACAACATCTTGATCTTCGTCTAACACGATAAATCCTCCAGACCCCATCATTGTTCCTGTTTGGAAACCTCCTTCTGCTAAACTTTCGTAATTCATATAACGAGGTTTACCTTCGGCAGTTCTTAACAATAAGTTTGCAGGAACAATTGGCACAGAACTTCCTCCAGGAATACATGCTTTAAGGCGTTTTCCGTTTGGAATTCCTCCACAATATTCATCTGAATAGATAAATTCTTCAACCGTAATCGTCATATCAATTTCATAAACACCTGGTTTATTAATATTACCACAAGCAGAAATTAATTTTGTTCCTGTAGAACGACCAACTCCGATTTTAGAATAGGCTTCTCCTCCAATTTCAATAATTGGAACTACAGCAGCAATTGTTTCTACATTGTTTACAACCGTTGGTCTTCCCCATAATCCTTTTACAGCTGGGAAAGGAGGTTTTAGACGTGGATTTCCACGTTTACCTTCTAACGATTCTAACAATGCTGTTTCTTCACCACAGATATAAGCTCCACCTCCACGTTGAACATAGATTTCTAAATCGAAACCAGTTCCTTGGATGTTTTTACCTAACCAACCTGCAGCTTTTGCTTCCTCGATTGCTTCTTCTAAAATTTCTGCAACCCACGCATATTCACCACGGATATAAATAAATGATGTATTAGAACCTAAACAGAATGATGAAATCAAAACTCCTTCAATCAATAAATGAGGAATATATTCCATCAAGAAACGGTCTTTGAACGTTCCTGGTTCAGATTCGTCAGCATTTACCACTAAGTGTCTTGGAACTCCTTCTGGCTTTGCCAAAAAGCTCCATTTCATTCCAGTTGGAAAACCTGCTCCACCACGCCCTCTTAAACCAGAAGTTTTTACTTCTTCTAAGATTTCGTCTGTTGTCATTTTAAATGCTTTTTCAGCATTTGCATACCCACCATTTTCGCGGTAAGCTTGGTAATGACGAATACCTGGAACATCAATATTTTTTAACAGTAATTTTTGTCCCATTATGCTAATTTTTTCAATTCCTCTAATAATTCGTCCACTTTCTCGATCGTTAAATTCTCACGATAAGTTTTTCCTAACTGCATCATTGGTGCATACCCACATGCTCCTAAACATTCGGCTGGTTTTAGGGTAAATAGCCCATCTGCCGAAGTTCCACCAGCTTCTATATTTAATTTAGTTTTGATATGTTCGATAATTTTGTCCGAACCTCTTAACATACAAGGTCCTGTTTGACAAACTTCTAACACATATTTCCCAACAGGATTTAAATTAAACATCGAGTAAAACGAAGCTACTTCATATACTTCTACTGGTAAAATATTCAATACTTCTGCTACATAATCTAAATGAGGTGTGTCTAACCAACCACCAAATTCAGCTTGCGCGACATGAAGTAAAGGTATCAAGGCACTTTGTTTTTTATCTGCTGGATAACGTGCAATGATTTTATCTACTTTTTGTTGTGTTTCTTCTGAAAATTGAACTGCCATTTTTAATAATTTTTATTAAGCATCTAATTCTCCAGCGATCAAATTAAGACTACTCATTGTGATGATAGCATCAGAAATCATAGAACCTTGAATTAATTCTGGATAAGCTTGATAATAAATGAAACATGGTCTACGGAAATGTAAACGATAAGGTGAACGACCACCATCCGAAACAAAATAATAACCCAATTCGCCATTTGCAGCTTCTATCGAATTATAAATTTCTCCTTTAGGCATATCTACCTCTCCCATAATAATTTTGAAGTGATAGATTAACGCTTCCATTTTTGTGTATACATCTTTCTTAAGTGGTAAATAGAAATCTGGAGCATCGGCATGGTATTTTGTAGCTTCTTCACCTTCTAACGCATCAATCTTTGCAATTGCTTGTTTGATAATGCTTAAACTTTGCCACATTTCTTGACCACGAACTAAGAATCTATCGTAACAATCTCCCGTTGTACCAACTGGAATATCGAATTCGAATTCTTCGTAACGTGAATAAGGTTTTGCTACACGAAGATCATAATCTACACCAGCCGCACGTAAATTTGGTCCTGTGAAACCATAATTTAATGCACGCTCAGCAGAAATTCCTCCTACTCCTTGTGTACGATCCATAAAAATTCGGTTACGTAAAAATAAGTTCTCAAACTCTGTTAAGACATCTGGAAATTCTTTTACGAAACGATGGATTTTTTTCCAAGCAGTTTCAGAAAAATCACGTTCAAAACCTCCAATACGACCAATATTTGTTGTTAAACGAGAACCACAAATTTCTTCGTAAATCTCATAAATTAACTCACGGTATTTCATCATATAAAGGAATCCTGTAAATGCTCCTGTATCAACTCCCATAATCGAATTACATACGATATGATCTGCAATACGAGCCAATTCCATGATGATGACACGTAAATAAGAAACGCGTTTTGGAACTTCAATTCCAACAAATTTCTCAACTGTCATGTGCCAACCCAAGTTATTCAACGGTGCCGAACAATAGTTCAAACGGTCTGTTAAAGGTGTAATTTGGTACAATGGTCTACGTTCAGCAATCTTCTCAAAAGCACGGTGAATATACCCAACTGTAGAAACCGCCGATTTGATGATTTCACCATCAATCTCTAAAATATTTTGAAATACCCCATGTGTTGCAGGATGCGTAGGTCCTAAGTTTAAGGTTATTGTGCTTTTTTCTAAAGAACCGTCTGGAAGATCAAGATGTTTATTTGTTTTAGTTTTCTCTTTTCCCATGGTTAATTTGCTTTTACATTAAAACCTCCATAATTGAAATCTCCTCCACGACCAAACATCTCATCGTCTTTATCTTTACGCGTCTGATCCTCTAATGGGAATTCTTTGCGTAAAGGGAAATAATCCATTTCTGGAACGTTCATTACACGAATTAAATTTGGATGCCCAACGAAATCAATTCCGAAAAAGTCATACGCTTCACGTTCTAACCAATTTGCTGTTTCGAATAATTTAGTTGCTGTAAAAATCGAAGGTTTTTCGATTGGTAAAGCAAATTTTAAACGAACCTCAACATTCTCGTACATATTATAGACTAAATAAGTTACAACTAATTCTTCTCCAACATTATTTGGATAATGAATCGCCGTTAAATCTTTCAAGAATTTAAATGCTAATAGCTCTTCGTCGTATAAATATTGAAGAATTTTCAGATTGAAATCTTTGTTTGCATGAATTGTCAAAACACCAAAGTGTTCTTCGTATCCAACGATGTTTTCTTGAAACTTTTGAACCAAACGGTCTTTTATAAATGAATTGTCCATTATTTCGACTTATTTAATTCCATAACTTGTTAAAAGTTGCTGATATTCATCGCTACTTCTACGACGAACGCTTTCTGACTCTACCAATTCTTGAATACGCATTACGCCATCAATAATTGCTTCTGGACGAGGTGGACAACCTGGCACATAAACATCTACAGGAATTACTTCATCAATCCCTTGTAAAACCGAATATGTATCGAAAATACCACCTGAGCTTGCACAAGCTCCAACTGCAATAACCCAACGAGGTTCTGCCATTTGGATATAAACTTGCTTCAGAACTGGAGCCATTTTCTTAGAAATTGTACCCATTACCATCAACAAATCGCACTGACGTGGCGTAAAAGCCAAACGTTCAGATCCAAAACGTGCCAAATCGTATGTCGAACCCATTGTCGCCATAAACTCGATTCCGCAACAACTTGTCGCAAATGGTAAAGGCCAAATTGAGTTTTTACGGGCTAATCCAACTACTTTTGATAATTGCATCGCCATAAAACCCTCACCTTCAAAACCACCTGGAGACTCAACGATCTTCACGTTGGTATTGTGTGTTACTGGTCTTTTATTATGAATCATTATACTATTATTTTAGATTTTAAAATGCTCTATTTTTCCCAGTTTAGAGCTCCTTTTTTGCGTACATATAAGTACATCACGAAGAATAATCCAACGAATGTTGCAACTGCTGCAAATCCTTCCCAACCTAATTCTTTAAAATTCGCTGCATAAGGGTAAAAGAAAATTACCTCTACATCGAACAACACGAATAAAATCGCAACTAAGAAATACTTAATGGCAAATGGCTGTCTTGCATTTCCTACTTTTTCTATTCCTGACTCGAAATTCTCTAACTTTTCATCTGTCTTTCTCGAAGGTCCAAGCAAATGTGTTGCAATGATAGTTCCCGCTACGAATGCAAAAGCAACGACAAAAAGAATGAGGATAGGAATATAACTTGATGCTGTGTCCATAACTACTTTACTGTTTTTCCAACTAATATTTTATCGATAAAAATAATAATAAATTACCATATTATTTATGATTATTAGTTTACAATGAGTTGCGATTCTTAATATGATAAATATAATACAATTTATCTATATCGGTACTTAAGTTTATTCCACTAAAAAAGGAGAACTAACAACTTGGTTAATTCTCCTTGCATATTTTACTAGATTACTAATTAAAACTAAAAAATGTTAATGAATTAATAAATTTTGTAGACTTTGTAAGGCTTCATGCACGTTTTGTATGTGTTCAAATCGCAGTAATAATGTTGGATATTCTTCTCCTTTTTTAGGTGATTTTTCCTTAAAACTGATATTTTTAGGGTTATTTTGAACGTTATTTAAAATTATTCTAAATTCATCTGATTGATAAAACTCGCTTTGTGGTTTATTAATAAAATAAGCCAAAAGCACGCCTTTTTTCATGACCAATCGTTCGAAACCTAATTTTTTACTAATCCATTTCAATTGAATAGATTCTAATAAATTTTCAGCTTCAACAGGTAATTGACCAAAACGATCAATCAAATTGTTTTTAAACGTTTCTAACTCATTTTCAGTCTCAATATCAGCTAATTCCTTGTACAACAATAAACGTTCTTCAGAACTTTCTATATATTCATCTGGGAACATAATTTGCAAATCCGAATCAATCTGCACATCCGAAACATAGGATTTTACTTCTCCCGTTTTTTGATCTTCGAACAAATCTTTGAAATCCGTTTCTTTTAATTCTTCAATGGCTTCATTTAAGATTTTTTGATACGTTTCGAAACCAATATCCATCATAAATCCAGTTTGTTCTGCACCTAATAGATTTCCTGCACCACGTATCTCTAAATCTTTCATCGCGATATTAAATCCAGAACCTAAATCTGAAAACTGTTCAATTGCTTGCAAACGTTTACGAGCCTCATCGGTTAAAACAGACAACGGAGGTGCAACCAAATAGCAAAATGCTTTGCGGTTACTACGCCCTACACGACCACGCATTTGATGCAAATCGGCTAAACCGAAGTTTTGCGCATCATTGATTAAAATTGTATTGGCATTCGGAACATCCAATCCCGATTCGATAATCGTTGTGGAAACAAAAACATCGTAACGTCCATCAATAAAATCGAGTAAAACAGCTTCTAATTCTTTCCCTTCCATTTGCCCATGTCCAGTAGCAACACGCGCATCAGGAACTAAACGTTGTACCATTCCAGCAATATCTTTTAACGATTGCACACGATTGTGAATGATATAAACCTGTCCACCTCGTTGCATTTCGTACATAATTGCATCACGAAAAACCTCTTCGTTAAATCCTACCAATTGCGTATCGACTGGTTGACGGTTTGGTGGTGGCGTTTTAATCACTGATAAATCACGCGCAGCCATCAACGAAAACTGAAGCGTACGAGGGATTGGTGTAGCCGTTAACGTCAATGTATCAATATTTTCGCGAAGTGTTTTTAATTTATCTTTTACTCCAACACCAAATTTATGTTCTTCATCAACAACCAATAAACCTAAATCTTTGTATTCGATTTTTGGATTAACCAATTGATGCGTACCAATCACAATATCCACTTGACCAGACTTTAAGCCATCTAAAACGGTCTTTTTCTTCGCTCCTGTAACAAATCGATTAAGATAAGCGACCTTAACAGGTAAATCTCTCAAACGTTCTGAAAACGTCTTAAAATGCTGAAAAGCTAAAATTGTTGTTGGTACTAAAACTGCAACTTGCTTTCCATCTACAGCAGCTTTCATTGCTGCTCGAATCGCTACTTCCGTTTTCCCGAAACCAACATCACCACAAACCAAACGATCCATCGGACGCTCCGATTCCATATCAGCTTTTACATCTTGCGTTGCTTTATATTGATCGGGTGTATCTTCATAAATAAAAGAAGCTTCCAATTCATTTTGCAAATACGTGTCGGGTGAATACGAAAATCCTTTTCTTGCACGCCGTTTAGCGTATAATTTGATTAAATCAAAAGCAATTTCTTTGACCTTTGCTTTTGTTTTATTCTTCAAATTTTTCCAAGCAGGCGAACCTAATTTTGAAATTTTTGGTTCTTGTCCATCTTTCCCTCGAAACTTGGCAATTTTATGCAACGAATGAATGTTGACATACAAAATATCATTGTTTTGATAGATCAATTTGATCGATTCTTGCATAACACCATTGTTATTTAAACGTACTAATCCAGCAAATTTTCCAATTCCATAATCGATATGCGTCACGAAATCACCCACTTGCAACGAATTGATTTCTTTAAGCGTGATGGCTTCTTTTTTCGAAAATGAATTACGAAGATTGAATTTATGATAACGTCCAAAAATTTGGTGATCCGTATAACACGTTAATTTGATTTCTTCATCGATGAAACCTTGATAAATAGATCCTAAAACTGGAATATACGACACTTCTTTTCCGATATCATCAAAAATTTCTTCGAAACGTTTGATTTGATTCTCGTTCGAACAAATCAGTGCATTTTTAAAACCTTCCGCTTTATGTTCATTCAAATCATCTATCAATAATTCGAATTGTTTATTAAAACTTGGTTGTGGCTTAAAAGGTGATTCAATTTCTTCAATTGTTTCGAAATAAGATTTCATCGAACATTCGATCACTCCAAATGTTGAAATTTGTTGAAGAAAACCATTTTCATTCAAAAATAATTGATTCGGTTCAGCTTGTTTAATCTCACCTTTCAGTTCTGAGAAAGCAGCTTCGGCTTGTTCAAAATTCCGATTGATTTGTTTTGCTAAAACTGAAATGTTTTTAGCGATAATCAAACTATCTTTTGGTATATATTCTAAAAAACTTTCGCGTTTTTCATTGATTGATTTACTTTCAAGATTCGGAATAATCGTAATTTCTTTTGTTGTCGCAATTGACAATTGATTTTCAATATCAAATGTTCTGATTGTTTCAACTTCATCTCCAAACAACGAAATACGATATGGATGTTCGTTGGAAAACGAAAAAACATCTATAATCCCTCCACGAATCGAAAATTCACCTGGTTCGGAGACAAAATCTACTCGGTGAAAATTATAAGACGCTAATATTTCTGTCAAAAAATCAATCCCTAAATCATTTCCAACTTTTACTTTTAAGGTATTTGTTGTCAATGCTTTTTTCGTCACCACTTTTTCGGACAAGGCTTCTGCGTAGGTCACAATAATTTTTGGTCGCTTTGAATGCGAAAGCACATTTAATACTTCTGTGCGTATGACCACATTTGCATTGTTCACTTCCTCTATCTCGTAAGGACGTTTATAAGAAGAAGGAAAAAATAGAATTTGTTCTTTATCAAATAAAGTTTCTAAATCATTCAGTACATAAGCTGCCTCTTCTTTGTCATCAAAAATTAGAATGGTTGGACGAGCAACGCGATCATATAAATGTCCCGTTAGGATGCTTAATCCAGAACCTAAAAATCCTTTGATGTTAACTTTATGATGTAGATTATTTTTAAAATTGACAATAAGCTTCTGTACGAAATCTGAAGAATCGTATAAGCTAAAAACGTTGTGAATAGTTTTCTGTTCCAAAGTTTTGTAAATATAAAATTATATAAACTTATTTTTAAATAATCTTCAAAAAAAGCAATATTATAATGCGAATTTATAATTAATGAATTTTTTTCGGAAAGTTTATAAAAAAAGTTGAGCTAAGTTAAAAAATTTAATCTTAGCTTTGATTCATCAAAAATAAAAAATGAAATTAGTTCACAACATTATCAACTTGATTATTTTAGTCATTCTTATTCCAAGGAGTGGTAATTAGTTGTGTACATACGAAATAACTAAAAAAGCCACTTCTTAACGAAGTGGCTTTTTAGTTTAAACAATTTTAGAAAAATAGATACAAAACAGCATTATGCAACATTCATTTGTCATTATCATCATTATTATTTTGGTCTTAATCTTACGATTAGGAAAGGTGGTGTTATGACAAATTTTTAAACGATTTTTTTATGAGCCACCTTATTACAAGGTGGCTTTTTTATGATTTTAAATGAACACATTAACAAATACACAACAATGAACAATTCGCAAGCACTTAACAAACACAGCCGAACCGTTACACAAGACGACACTTTACCTGCGTCGCAAGCTATGTTACATGGGATTGGCCTAACTAACGAAGACTTAAAAAAACCTTTAATCGGTATTGCAAGTATGGGGTACGATGGCAACACTTGTAATATGCACTTGAACCAGTTTGCGCAATTGGTACAAGATGGAATGAAGGATGAAGATTTGATTGGATTAAAATTTAATACAATCGGAATTAGTGATGGAATCACAAACGGAACCTCAGGAATGCGTTACTCTTTGGTAAGTAGAGAAGTTATTGCAGATTCTATAGAAGCCGTTTGTGCGGCACACTTTTACGATGGTGTAATTACAATTCCAGGTTGTGATAAAAATATGCCAGGATCAATCATGGCAATGGGAAGATTAAACCGTCCATCTATTATGGTTTATGGAGGAACAATTGCTGCTGGACATTACAAAGAAGAAGAATTAAACATCGTTTCTGCATTTGAAGCTTTAGGGAAAAAATTAAATGGAAAAATTGATGATAATGATTTTTGTGGAATTATTCAGAATGCTTGTCCTGGTCCTGGTGCTTGTGGCGGAATGTATACTGCGAACACAATGGCTGCTGCAATCGAAGCTTTAGGCATGAGTTTACCTTATTCTTCATCCTATCCTGCGTTAAGTCAAGAGAAAAAAAATGAATGCTTGACCGCAGGAAAATTTTTAAAAAATCTCTTAGAAAAAGATATCAAACCAAGTGATATCATCACAAAAAATGCTTTAGAAAACGCGATAAAAGTAATTGTAGTTTTAGGAGGCAGTACAAATGCTGTACTTCATTTATTAGCAATTGCAGCTACAATGGATATTGAATTATCATTAGATGATATACAAGCTATTAATGATAAAACACCTGTTTTAGCAGACTTGAAACCAAGTGGAAAATACTTGATGGAACATTTAAGTAAAATTGGTGGAATTCCGGCTGTGATGAAATATATGCTAAAAGAAAATCTGATTGACGGAAGTTGTTTAACTGTAACCGGAAAAACAATAGCAGAAAATTTAGAAAATATAGAAGAATTGGATTTCTCTAAGCAAAAAATTATTCTTCCATTAGAACAGCCTATCAAAGAAACAGGGCATTTACAAATGTTGTACGGAAACTTAGCTCCAAAAGGCTCTGTTTCAAAAATATCCGGTAAAGAAGGATTTTATTTTAAAGGAAATGCACAAGTTTTCAACAGTGAAGTAGAAGTTTTAAAAGCAATCGAAGAGTTACAAATAAAAGAAGGAAGTGTAATTGTGATTCGCAACGAAGGTCCTAAAGGTGGACCAGGAATGCCCGAAATGTTGAAACCAACTTCAGCCATTATTGGTGCAGGATTAGGAGATAAAGTTGCGTTAATTACAGATGGTCGATTTAGTGGCGGAACGCATGGTTTTGTCGTCGGTCATATTACACCAGAAGCTTTCGAAGGAGGCCCTATCGCTTTGGTAGAAAACAATGACCTCATCGAAATTGACATCAATAAAAAACAACTGAATTTATTGGTGGATGAAAAAACTTTAGCTGAACGAAAAAACAATTGGAAACAACCTACATTAAAAGTAAAAAATGGAATCTTATACAAATACGCAAAACAAGTTAGAAACGCTTCAGAAGGATGTCTTACTGACAGATAATAAAAATCAAACATCAGGTTCTCAAGCTATTATAAACGCTTTATTATGTGAAGGAGTTACAACCGTTTTTGGATATCCTGGTGGAGCAATTATGCCTATATATGATGCTTTGTATGATTACAAAGATCAATTAGAGCACATTTTAGTTCGTCATGAACAAGGTGGTATTCATGCTGCTCAAGGTTATGCAAGAACTTCAGGAAAAGTAGGTGTAGCCTTTGCTACAAGTGGTCCTGGAGCAACAAATTTAGTAACCGGAATAGCAGATGCCATGATTGATAGTAATCCTATTGTTTGTATTACAGGACAAGTTTACGCTTCTCTTTTAGGAACAGATGCATTTCAAGAAACAGATGTCATTAATATTACGAATCCGATTACCAAATGGAATTATCAAATTACAGATGCAGCAGAAATTAATGATGTATTAGCAAAAGCATTTCATATTGCTCGATCTGGAAGACCAGGACCTGTATTGATTGATATTACAAAAAATGCTCAAATTCAACTTATCGAGAAGAGAAAATATGAACAATGCACGCATGTTCGTAGTTATAGACCAGAACCAGAGATAAGATCTAAATATATTTATGCTGCTGCAGAAATCATTAATCAAGCAAAGAAACCATTTGCAATAATTGGTCAAGGAATTATTCTTGGAAAAGCAGAGCAAGAATTAAAGGATTTCTTAGAGAAATCTGGAATTCCCGTCGCAACAACTTTAATGGGACTTAGTGCTTTAGATACAGATCACCCACAATATGTTGGTTTATTAGGGATGCATGGTAATTATGCGCCTAATGTTAAAACAAATGATTGTGATGTCTTAATTGCTATAGGGATGAGGTTTGACGACCGTGTAACGGGACGTTTAGACAAATATGCAAAGCAAGCGAAAGTCATTCATCTTGATATTGATCCAGCAGAAATTGGTAAAAATGTAAAGATTACAGTACCTGTTTGGGGCAATTGTAAAAAAACACTTCCGCTATTAACAAATTTGATTCATCAAAAAGAACATCCTGATTGGTTAAGAGAATTTAGAGATCTCGAAAAAGAAGAACATAAAGAAGTCATTCAAAAAGAATTTTATCCAACATCAGATGTCATGTCTATGGCTGAAGTCATTAACACTTTAAATGAATTAACGCATGGACAAGCTGTAATTGTCACAGACGTTGGACAACATCAAATGTCCGCTTGTCGTTATGCCAAATTTAAAGATTCTAAACTCATGGTTACATCAGGCGGATTAGGAACGATGGGCTTTGGACTGCCTGCAGCAATTGGAGCATGGTATGGAGCACCGGAAAAAGATGTCGTCATGGTTTGTGGAGATGGTGGTTTCCAAATGACTTTACAAGAAATGGGAACTATTATGCAATTCGGAGCAAAAGTGAAAATGCTAATTCTCAACAATAGTTTCTTAGGAATGGTTCGCCAATGGCAGGAATTATTCAACGACAAACGTTATTCTTTCGTCGATATCACGAGCCCAGATTTTGTTGCTCTTGCAAAAGCATACGAAATAGAAGGTCAAAAAATAGATCAAAGAAATGAGTTGAAAAAGGCATTAAAAGAAATGTTAGAGCATGACGGCTCTTATCTATTGGAAGTAGTCGTAGGAAAAGAAAACAATATATTTCCTATGGTAGAACAAGGCACAAGCGTTTCTGAAATAAGATTAAAATAAATGATTATGAACTCGAAACAAGAATATACAATTACGTTATATACAGAAAATTCAATCGGAATTTTGGGTAGAGTTACAGGAATTTTTACCCGTAGAAAAATTAATATTGAAAGCTTAAGCACTTCTCCATCAGAAATAGAAAATGTACATCGATTTACAATTGTGATTGAAGAGTCTGAAGAAGTTGTTCGAAAACTTTGTATGCAAATTGAAAAACAAATAGATGTTCTAAAAGCCTATTACAATAATAACGACGAATTAATCTGGCAAGAACAAGCTTTATACAAAGTGCCTACCCATATTATCGCAGAGAAAGCTTACGTAGAACGGTTATTACGTCAATATGGTGCAAATACAGTGGTTATACGAAATGACTATACAGTTTTTGAAACAGCTGGTCATCGTGAAGAGATTGATAATCTTACACATGAATTGACAAAATATGGTTTAATAGAATTTGTAAGAGGTGCAAGAATAGCCATTATAAAAGCAAGCGCTGGTTTTCATGAAAAATTGTTACAATTCGAAAAAGACGAACCATCGAAAGAAATTATAGAAAATGAATTCCTAAACCAAGGAAAATCAGTTTTCACAATGTAATTACACATAACCCGATTAAAAAATTTATAAAAAACACAACATGACTAATTACTTTAATTCATTATCATTAAGAGATCAATTATACCAACTTGGACAAGCAGAATTTCTAAATAACACAGAATTCGCTAAAGGCACAGAAGCATTACAAGGTAAAAAAATTGTGATTATAGGCTGTGGCGCACAAGGATTAAATCAAGGATTAAATTTACGAGACAGCGGTTTAGATGTTTCATACGCACTTCGTAAAGAAGCGATTGAACAACAAAGAGACTCTTGGAAAAATGCAACAAGCAATAATTTTACAGTCGGTACCTTCGAAGAATTAATTCCTAATGCTGATGTTGTTGCGAATTTAACACCTGACAAACAACATACGCAAGTAATCAACACCATTCAGCCTCTAATCAAACAAGATGCTACACTTTTATATTCTCACGGATTTAATATCGTAGAAGAAGGAATGCAAATTCGTAAAGATATCACGGTAATCATGGTTGCTCCAAAATGCCCTGGTTCTGAAGTTCGTGCAGAATACTTAAGAGGCTTTGGAGTTCCTACCTTAATTGCGGTTCACCCAGAAAATGATCCCAAAGGAAAAGGACTTGAACAAGCAAAAGCATATTGCGTAGGAACAGGTGGTCATAGAGCAGGCGTTTTAAAATCATCATTTGTTGCTGAGGTAAAATCTGATTTAATGGGAGAGCAAACCATTTTATGTGGTCTTTTACAAACCGGTTCTATCCTTTCTTTCGAGAAAATGATTGAAAATGGAATTGATGCTGGTTACGCTTCAAAATTAGTTCAGTATGGAGTTGAAGTCATTACAGAAGCCTTAAAACATGGAGGTGTTAGCGGTATGATGGATCGATTAAGTAATCCTACTAAAATTAAAGCGTTTGAATTATCAGAAGAATTAAAAGACATTATGCGTCCATTGTTTCAAAAACATCAAGATGATATTATTTCTGGTGAGTTTAGTAAGACAATGATGGAAGATTGGGCAAATGATGATAAAAACTTATTAAAATGGAGAGCCGAAACTGGCGAAACTGCATTTGAAAAAACTCCTGCAGGTGATGCAACTATTACTGAACAAGAATACTTTGACAACTACACATTAATGGTTGCTTTTATTCGCGCTGGAGTTGAATTAGCTTTTGAAACGATGGTAGAAGCTGGAATTAAACCTGAATCTGCCTATTACGAATCCTTGCACGAAACACCCTTAATTGCAAATACAATTGCAAGAAAAAAATTATTCGAAATGAATCGTGTAATCTCTGATACAGCAGAATACGGTTGTTATCTTTTCGACCAAGCTTGTAAACCATTGTTAAAAGAGTTTATGACAAAAGTAAACGTAGATGTTGTCGGAAAAAATTTCAACGAAGGAAAAGACAATGCTGTTGACAATGCAAAATTAGTACATATTAATGATGTTCTACGTAACCATGCAGTCGAAATCGTAGGAAAGAAACTTCGACAAGATATGACAGCAATGAAATCTATAAAAACAGCATAGTTAAACTAAACATCTTATGCATTTTGAATTAGAATTGTATCGAGAATAGAATTTTAAGCTCTAACATCTTGTTCTCTCTACAGAATTCCACTCGAACTGACGGTTTTATTGCTAAAATTATCAAAATGCACAATAGGTTAAAATAACTAAGAAATAGTGAATTATGACAAACGAACTTAGAGATAAAAAAATTACAACCTTAGGTGTATCACTTGACGAAGTCAATTTAGCTCAAGTCAACCTAAAAGGAGTTGCAAAAAAAACGCCTTTTGATTATAACGAAAATTTGAGCCGTCAATTTGAAGCCAATATCTACTTAAAACGAGAAGATTTGCAAGTTGTACGTTCCTATAAATTAAGAGGAGCTTACAATAAAACTGTTCAGTTAACCGAACAAGAAAAAGAGAATGGTGTGATCTGTGCAAGTGCCGGAAATCACGCACAAGGAGTTGCCTATTCCTGCTATCAATTGGGTATTAAAGGTAAAATTGTAATGCCAACTACTACCCCTCAACAAAAAATAAAACAAGTAAAATGGTTTGGAAAAAATCAAATCGAAATCATTTTACATGGAGATACCTTTGATGACGCTTCGGCTTATGCGCATCAATTATCCGCAGAAGAAAATAGTACTTTCATTCACCCATTCGATGATGAAAAAGTCATTGCTGGGCAAGGAACTGTTGCATTAGAAATTTTAGCGCAATGCGATATACCTATCGATTATATTTTTGTTCCAATTGGAGGTGGAGGTTTAGCTTCTGGTGTCATATCTGTTTTAAAAACGTTAAGTCCCAATACCAAAATAATTGGTGTAGAACCAAGTGGGGCAGCATGTATGACAGAAGCTATTAATCAAAATAAAACTATTGCTTTGGCTAAAATAGATCCTTTTGTAGATGGCGCAGCAGTAAAAAAAGCGGGTGAAAAAACCTATGAAATTTGTTCCGAGGGTTTAGCAAAAACATGCACTGTACCTGAAGGAAAAGTTTGTTCTACTATTTTGCGTTTATATAACGAGGATGCTATTGTTGTAGAGCCTGCTGGCGCGTTGAGTGTTTCTGCTTTAGATTTTTTTGCAGATGAAATCAAAGGCAAAACTGTTGTCTGCTTACTAAGTGGTAGCAACAACGACATTACCCGAATGGAAGAGATTAAGGAACGTAGTTTACAATACGAAGGTTTAAAACATTATTTTATTATCAGTTTTCCTCAGCGAGCAGGAGCGTTAAAAGAATTAGTAAATGATATATTAAGCGAAAACGATGATATTACCTATTTTCAATATACTCAAAAAAATAACAAAGAAACCGGACCTGCTATTGTAGGAATTGAATTGGAGAAGAAGGAAGATTTAGAAGGTTTAATTTATCGATTAGAAAACCATCATTTTGATTACCAATACCTCAACACAGACAGCACCTTATTTTCTTTAATGATTGGATAAAAAAAGAGGATAGAAAACTATCCTCTTAAAAATTCAAACTACTTGATAAAACTATTTCTTGATGACTTTGTGCGTTGTTGTATTAGAATCTGAAGTCACTTCTACTACGTAAACCCCTGCTTTTAGAGTTGACATATCAATTTTAGGATTTTTAGAACGAACTTCTTTCGATAAAACTTGTTGTCCTGCCATGTTGTAAACTTTGATTTCAGAAATATCTTCTTTTGCATCAATATTCAATACATTGGTTACTGGATTAGGATATAAAGTTGCTTTTTCTGATGATTGTATTTCATCTGTTGATAAATTTGGAAGTTGTATTCTAAATACCTTAATATAAGTTCCATCTAATCCCCAACCTACAATATATTTTTCATTTGCAGATAACATAGTAGGGACAAATATTTGATCACCTTTTAAATCAAATTTTAATGTATTGGTTACATAATCATTAAAATCCTTTATTCCTTCTTCCTTTGTCCAAATAAATGGTGTGTAAACTGGTGCAGAATCTACCCATTGTTTTGAAATTGTATAACCTAAAACAACAGATCCATCATAGTTGATAGAAGTAACCCAAGATGTTATATAATTTCCTGATGTCGCCAAAGATCCTAAATCTACCAATCCTTTTTCTTCGCTCCAAATCCAAACATTAGGTGACGCTATACTATTCACACCACCTACCCATTTACCATCTCCTGATACAGCAGTAATTTCTGGTAAAATATTATAATCTCCTTTTGGATCTTTGTAAATGTATATATTCGGAAAATAACCTCCTACAGGATTCTTTTTCCAAATTGTAGCCAGTCTATCTCCTCCTTTATTTTCTTGAAAACCAACAACTACACCACCATCTTCGCTAACAGCAGTTGCTCTTGTATTTCTTTTCTCGACTAATGTCCCTAAGTTGATTAAACCTTCTTTTTCATTCCAAACGATTGCGTACATTCTCGAACCTTCTACCCAGCCTCCGCCAACTGCAGTTTTCCCATCTCCTGAAATGTTAAATCCAGACCCCGTACTATAATCATTATTAAACCCTAAGCTTCCTAATGTTTCCCATTTTTTGGCTTCTACATTGTAACGCGATATTTCTCCTAATCCCGTTTCTTCATTGATACTTGTTCCAGACAAAAACTTTCCGTCGTTCGAAAATTTTGCTTGTCCTCCAAAACCTTGACCTGCTCCAACTCCGCCAATGTTTTGCATATCTCCGCTTTCTGGCGTCCAAATATAATAAGACATTGTGAAAGCAGGATATCCCACCATTTTACCTTCATTTTGAAACGCCTGTTAAGTTAAAGTACTCTTCTACTGAAGTTGTTTTAATAAATTTTTGTGCGTTTGCATTATTCGCAATTGTAACGAATAACGTACTAAATAGTAAATGTTTAAATTTCATAAATTTGATATTAGTGTTCATTAATATTGAAACAAATATCTTTTTTGATTTTTAAATCTGTTACGAAAACTACCTTACATAAGTAATACAATAATTTAATTTGCTATTACATTAATCATACATTATTTTACAAAACACTGATTTAGTATCATTTATATATTAGAAAGGAAATTAATCAATTTTTTATCTTCTCCTTGTATATTGAGTTTTTTACGAAGACGTGAACGCGAAACAGCAATACTATTAACCGACTGATACGTAATCGACGAGATGTCTTTTGTCGACATATTAAGACGAAGAAATGCACACAATTTTTTTTCGTTTGGTGTAAGGTCTGGAAATAATTGATTTAATTTCGAATAAAATTCTGGGTTAACTTTCGTAAAATACGCTTCAAATTCATTCCAAATATCATCGTCTATTTTCTGACGCATTTCAACAATTAACTTTTGAATAGCTTTTTGATTCTCAGGCAAAGTTTTACGTTTTATTTCTGTTAACCTTTCGGCAATGGTATTCAAAAATTCATTCTTTTTTAATAAATACATCATTTTTGTTGATCCAATTTATAATTCAACTCCAACTGAGCCATTTTTTAACAGCTTGATCGTTAAACAAACTATCTTTCAAATTTGTTAACTCTTTCAAATAACGGTAAGCAAGTTTGTCGTTATTTGTATGCTCATAAAGTGTTCGCAAAGATTCTAACGAATGTAATATCGACTCTGTACTTCCAACTTTTCTTCCTATTGCCAAAGCCTATCTTAATTGAGTATGTTTGGTTTGATCTTTAACTTTTTTAACTTCAGCATTTGCTTTATTATAAAAAGACAATGCTTCGTCAAAATTATTTTGACGTAACTCCAAATTACCGATTACAATTAATACATCTATTTTTGAAGCTATATAAGTTTGATTATTTGGCTCTTTTTTAAGTTGTACCTCTACTATTTTAGCCGCTTTCAATAAGTAATCTAAAGCAATTGGTAAATTTCCTTTTTCAAGATAAATGGTTCCCAGGTTCTTATAAAGTGAAAAGTGATTGGTGTTTTCTGGTAAACGTTGTATGAGATCTTCTGCTATTTTATTATACAAAAGCGCAGAATCTAAATCCTCTCCTACAAGTTCAAACGATTTATTTAAATATTATTTTATTTTCAGTCGGATTTTTTGATTTTGTTTTCTCTTGTGCGTTTATGCAAAATCCAAGTAACAATACAACAATAAAAAATTTAAAATTTATTTGGTTAAAATAGTTCAAACTATACATTATTCTTTTTCATAAATCAATACCAAGATACAATTAAAAATAAAAAAGACATATTCTTATGTTAGAATATGTCTTTGGAATGAACAAAATAATTTAAAATTACTTTATCCTTGAATCTAATTATTCCTTATCAACCACTCTTTTAATTCAGAAAAATTATTCTTCATTTCAACCTTTAAAGATTTTTTCAATTTCAATTCTTTTACTTCTTTTGGATCAATAATTTTATCTCGAAGATGCACAGGAAACACGTCTGGAAATTTACATGGATGAGCTGTCGATAGAAAAACGGTTACTTCACTTTTATCTTTCTTTGTTGCTTGATATTCTTTTGCTGCTAACCACGCAATAGCGGTATGCGGACAAGCAATGTAATTATACTTTTCATGAATTTCATTGATTGCTTTCAAGGTTTCATCGTCCGAATAAGATTTCGAAAGCAATTTCTTTTTTAATACGTGTAGATCGTGCTCAAAAAACTCCATCACACGAACCCAATTACTTGGACTTCCGACATCCATCGCATTCGATAATGTTTGCACAGAAGATTTTGGAGAATACGTATTTGTTTCTAAAAAATGAGGAACTGTATCATTTGCATTTGTTGCTGCCACAAATTGTTTCACCTCTAAACCTAATATCGAAGCTAAAATTCCAGCCGTAATATTTCCAAAATTTCCACTTGGAACAACAAATGATATCTTCTCAAACCCTTTTCGTTTAGCTTCTGCAAAAGCTTCGAAATAATAAAAAGATTGAGGAATTAATCGTGCAATATTAATCGAATTTGCAGACGTTAAGTTCAATCTACCGATTAAATCCTTATCCAAAAATGCTTGCTTAACCAATGCTTGACAATCATCAAAGGTTCCTTCAATTTCGATCGCTCTAATATTATTACCGTTAGCGGTTAGTTGCAGTTCTTGTATTGGTGAAACTTTACCTTTTGGGTATAAAATTGTTACTCGCGTTCCTTCAACACCTAAAAATCCTAATGCAACTGCTCCTCCTGTATCACCAGAAGTTGCGACTAAAACATCCAATAATTGATCTTCTTTCCTCGAAAAATGAGCCATAACTCTACTCATAAATCTTGCGCCGAAATCTTTGAAGGCAAAAGAAGGGCCATGAAATAACTCTAAAACAGCCAAATCTTCTTCCAAAAAAACCAACGGTGCTGGAAAATTAATGACTTCATCAATTAAATCATTGATTTCTTTTTCAGAAAATTCTGCCTTTAATAATTCATAACTAATTTTCTTCGCTATCTCTTGAAACGAATAATTTTGAATTGATTTGATCCAATCCTGATTTAATTTTTCTACTGATAAAGGCATATACAAACCATTATCTTCTGGAAGAGATTGAAAAACAGCTTGCTGAAAATCAACTATATTTTGATGATTATTTGTACTATATAATTTCATGATTTAGTGTTTTAAATATGGTCCTTGAGTGTTTATTTTTGAGACAAATGTGAGGTGATCGATATGTTTAGAATTTAAAAAATCATGAATCAATTGTTCTATTTTTTCAGCAACTAAGCTATTTTTAGAAAGTGCCATAACAGTAGGTCCCGAGCCAGAAATCCCAAAAGTTAATGCTTCATTTTCTAAGGCAATTTGTTTCATTTCATCAAAATAAGGAATCAACAAAGAACGATGAGGCTCTATAATTTCATCTTGCATCGAACGACCAATTTCATCGTAATCATTTTCATAAATCGCAGCAATCAAACTTGCAACATTTCCTAACTGATTAATCACCTTTTTAAGCTGAACTTTATCCTTAATTAATTTTCGCGCTTCCTTGGTTGGTACTTCTACTTTCGGATAAATTAAGGTAACAACTAAATCTTTTGGAACGGGTAGAGAACGCACCAAGAGTGGTTGATAAGAAGGAATCAACGTGATTCCTCCATACAAAGAAGGCGCAACATTGTCTGCATGTGCCGAACCGCAAGCTAATCGCTCTCCTTCCATACAATAAGGTAATAACTCATCTTTCGACAAAGGTTTTCCCAACAATTCGTTCAACGCAAAAACACCTGCAACAGTACTCGCAGCACTCGACCCTAATCCGCTACCAATTGGCATTTTCTTATGCAATTCTATGGATAATCCAAACGACTCATTCAATCCCAAATCACTTAATAATTTCCAAGCCGAATAAGATACCGTGTTTTTCATTGCATCTAATGGTAATTTACCTTCGTCACCTGTTATTTGTAGAATTTCTATTCCTAATTTATCTGTTCTTTTCATGATCACCTCATCACCAGGTTCATCAACTGCAAAACCCAAAATATCAAAACCACAAATCATATTTGCAACAGTTGCAGGCGCAAATACATGAACTTCTTGTAAAAATTTATCTGAATTAATTTTATTTTTTATAACAACTTCTTGAAACATATAATTTCTATTTTATCTTATTGAACTAATGTTAACTAAGTCTGCAAAAACACCAGCGGCTGTAACTTCAGCTCCCGCTCCAGGACCTTTCACGACTAATGGTCTTTCCTTGTAACGCTCTGTTGTGAAAGAAATAATATTATCACTTCCCGAAAGTGAATAAAAAGGATGTTGAGCATCAACCAATTCTAATGAAATCGTAATCTTTCCATTTTCTAACACTCCTATATAACGTATCACTTTTTGTTCAGATTCAGCCTGCTTTTTAATCTTTTCAAAAAAATCATTTTCCAACTCAAGAGCCTGATAAAAATCTGAAACAGATTTTGCTTCTAAACAAGACTTTGGTAAAATCGTATCAATAATTACGTCTTCTGCTTCTACTTGATAACCATTATCACGGGCAAGAATTAACATTTTTCGCATAAAATCTATTCCACTCAAATCGTCTCGAGGATCGGGCTCTGTATAACCTAATTCTTGTGCTTCTTTCACGACTTCTGCAAACGTTTTTTCGCCTTTGAAATGATTGAAGATATAAGAAATTGTTCCTGACAAAATCGCTTCTACTTTCAGAATTTCATCACCACTCATTCTCAAGTCTTTCAACACAGAAATAATTGGTAATCCTGCTCCAACATTGGTTTCATATAAAAAATCAATTCCATATTTTCTTGCTGTATTTTTCAGCTCTTTATACGACTCATACGAAGATGAGTTTGCTATTTTGTTACAAGTAACAACCGAAATATTATGTTCAAAAATTCGTTTATAATATTTAGGTACTTCTGCACTTGCAGTATTGTCTACAAAAACACAATTTGGAAGATTAAGTTGCTTCATTTGTTCAATAAATTGATCTAAATTTGCGTCTATCTTAGAATCATCTAAAGCATTTTTCCAATCTGAAAAAGAAATGCCATTTTCATTAAACATCATCTTTTTCGAATTCGACAATCCGATTAATTTGATTTCGATATCATTATTATTTGCTAAAAAATCTTTCTGTTTTTCAAGTTGATTCAAGAAAGTAGAACCTATATTCCCTACACCAACATTAAAAACATGAATGGTCTTCTTTAGGTGATTGAAAAATGCATCATGAACAGCATTTAAGGCTTTTGAGACATCTTTTTCATTTATAACTACTGAAATATTGTACTCCGAAGAACCTTGTGCAATTGCCCGAACATTGATTCCGTTTCTTCCGAGTGCATAAAATAATTTTCCCGAAACACCTATGGTTTGTTTCATATTTTCACCAACAATTGCAATAATTCCAAGATTTTCTTCCACTTCAATTGGCTCTAACCACTTTGCTTTGATCTCTAAGACAAACTCTTCTTCAATTAACTTTTTAGCTTTCTCGATTTCATCAAGATGAATAGCAAGTGTAATACTATGCTCAGAAGAAGATTGCGTAATCAAAATAATATTGATCTGATGTTGAGCTAATAACGAAAATAACCTGCCGCTAAAACCTAATTTACCAATCAATCCACTTCCTTTTACATTGATTAAAGCAACATTATTTATCGACGAAATTCCTTTTATAGGATAAGCTGTTGGTTCTGAGTGAAACTGAATTCTTGTCCCTTTGAAATCTGGTTGAAATGTATTTTTGATCACTATCGGTATTTTTAGCTTGAAAGCAGGAGACATCGTTGGTGGATAAATCACTTTTGCTCCGAAATACGACAATTCCATCGCTTCGGTATACGACAAGCTATCCAATGAAAATGCTTTTTTAACTAAACGAGGGTCTGCTGTCATCATTCCATTTACGTCTGTCCAAATTTCTACTTCCTCGGCGTTTAATGCCGCGCCGAATAAAGCGGCTGTATAATCTGAGCCTCCACGTCCTAAAGTCGTCACCCTCCCCTCTGTATTTCCTGCAATAAATCCTGTTACAACTAACAATTTGTTTTGATGAAGTTGAACTAATTGTTGAATATTATGATAAGTAATTTCTTCATAAACATTTGCATGACCAAAATGATTATCTGTCAAAATATAGTCTGAAGCATTAACTGAAATTGCATTTCCGACTTCTTGATCCAATACCTTTGCTAACAATAATACACTACATCTCTCTCCAAAACTAACAATCAAATCTTTTGTTTGAAGACTAAGTTCCTTCAGTATTTCTACACCTTGCAAAAGATCCTCCAACTCATTCATTAATAATTTCAACTTTGTTAATGTTGGATTTTGATCAGCGATTTCAATTAATGTTTTTACAATTTCAAAATGCGTATGTTGAAAATTTTCTAAGTCTTTTTCATTAAATTTCCCCAAAGACGCCTCTTCGGACATTTTGGTCAATAAATTGGTCATTCCGGAAATAGCTGATGCAACCAAAATAATTTGATGATTCTGTTGCTTTTCCTTTTTAACAATTTCTACTACAGAGCGAATGCTATCTACAGTGCCAACTGATGATCCTCCGAATTTTAAAATTTTCATACATTAATAATTTTAGACAATAAAAAAAGCATCTTCTAATTTTTAGAAGATGCTTTGCATTATATTAAAGATTAAAATACATAAAAAGATTCTTCTAAGTGTGTACACTCGAAGTAATCGTAATAATTGTATTTAATCCGTTTTGTTTCATTATTGATAACAAATATAGCTATTATATTAAAATATCAACACTATTTATTCATTTTTATTAAAATTATTTCACAGAATCTTTCACCATTGCAGTTGAATCTGCAGGTGTTGATACAGGTTTCACATCACTTGCATAGCCAACAACAATTCCGTCCAATTTATCTACTCTTTTTACTTTAAACGTTTCTGTTCCTTCTGCTCCTTTAAAAGATACTTTATAAACTGCTTCGTAAACCGTTTTATCACCGTCTTGTAGCGGAGTCATTTTCTCAAAATTATAGATGTCTACAGGTCCATATTGTTTCACAACTGCATTCAAATCATCAACATTCACACCTTCAACTTTAGCAAACAACGAATCTGGTTTATCGGCTCTGTATTTATAAACGTCTAAAATTGCCTCTTTCACTTTATAATCTGGTAAATCTGATTTTTTATTACATGCTGTTAAAGCCAAAATCCCGCCAACCATAAATAATGCACTTGCTTTCATAATTCAATATTTTTTTGTGTTAAATGATTGTATCTAATGTAATAACAAATAAATTTAAAAACAAGTATTTTTATTAAAATCAATAAGATAAAGGAATAAAAAAATCGACTCTACAAGAAAATCGATTATTTATTGAATTATTTCTATTTAACGTTACACTTCAAAATTCACATAAAATCCTTCGTGCCCACGTACATTAAAAACTGTATTGTCTTCAAAAATTAAGTATTGACCTTTAATTCCTTTCAAAACCCCTTCTATTTCATGCGTTTTTTTCAAATTTAATGATTTCACTTTTTCAGGATAGGATAAAACAGGATAATCTAATTTCATCACTTCTGGTTCTTCGACTAAAAACTGTCTAAAATCTGGGTTAACCTCCTCTTTAATGGTTTGATAGTGTTGATACAAATCAATTTCAGGTACCTCATTTTTCAGCATACGTTGCCAATTTGTTTTGTCAGCAATTACATTTTTTAGGGAAACCTCTATCATTCCAGCTTCATAACGATTATCTGTCCGCGCTATAATAATTGCTTCTGATGCACCTTGGTCTATCCAACGTGTTGGAACTTGCGTTAAACGTGTCACGCCAACTTTAACACCAGATGAATTCGCTAAATAAACAATATGCGGTTGCAATTCGAACTTTGTTTCAAATTCTAAATCACGTTGTCCAATTCCTAAATGTGCGGTAGAAAGTTCTGGATTGATGACACTTGGGTTAGCTTCTGGGACTGTAAAAAAACAATTTTTACAATATCCCATCTGATAAATTTCTTTATCCTCGTGGCAACTCAAACATTCGTAATGATCAAAGCTAATCTTGATTTTTTTTCCTAACAATTGATTCATCACGATAAAATCATTCTTGAAATTCCAATAGTAATTTATAGGAGTTCCATTTTCAGTTGTCATTTTACGAATTTGTCCTTCAAACTGCATATTGCTAAAAAAGTTTAATTAATTTTGTGTAAATCTACAAAACTTTTAACGGATGGGAATAGTCAATAAGATTATGGAAATTATGATGCGTAGCAGAATGAATGTTATCGAAGAAAGCATCAAAAATCCAATTGGTACGCAAGAACGTGTGTTGTTTGAAAACATCAAAAAAGCCAAATCGACTATTTACGGAAAGGAATTTCATTTTGATGAAATTAAATCTATTCAGAAATTTCAAGAACAAGTTCCTGCTGTACATTATGAAGATTTTCAGCCTTATATCGAATTAGCAAGAAAAGGTGAAAAAGATGTAGCTTGGCATGGAAAAATAAAATGGTTTGCTAAATCTTCGGGAACGACAAATGCCAAAAGTAAGTTTATCCCGATTAGTAATGAATCGTTAGAAGATTGTCATTATGCAGCTGGAAAAACAATGTTTGCGTTATATTTAAATGCATATCCCGAAACGGATATTTTTATGCATAAAAATCTTCGAATTGGAGGAAGTAGTGAACTTTATCAACAATACGACACACGTTTTGGTGATTTATCAGCTATTTTGATTGATAATTTACCTTTTTATGCCGAAATGAAAAACATCCCGAATCGTGAGATTTCGTTGATGTCAGATTGGAATGTAAAAATGGATGCCATTATTAATGCAACAAGAAACGAAGATGTCGGCTCTTTAACAGGAGTTCCATCGTGGATGTTAGTTGTATTAAACAAATTATTAGCTGAAACGGGAAAGAACTATTTGGACGAATTATGGCCAAACTTGGAGGTATTTTTCCATGGAGGAATCAACTTTACACCTTATGCTGAAAATTACAATTTAATCACTCAAAAAGATTTAAATTATTTCGAGTTATACAATGCTTCGGAAGGATTCTTTGGAATTCAAGATCAATTGCATAAAAAAGATTTATTGTTATTATTGGACAATGGTATTTTTTATGAATTTATCCCGATGGAAGAATTTGGTTCAGAAAATCAACATTATTTAACAATTGAAGAAGTTGAAGTGGGAAAAAATTATGCAATAGTCATTACCACTAATGGCGGATTATGGCGCTATATCATTGGTGATACGGTTCGCTTTACTTCAACAAATCCACACCGAATCGTTGTTTCTGGACGCACAAAACATTATATCAATGCATTTGGAGAAGAATTAATGATCGAAAATGCAGAAGAAGCGTTGAAAAGAGCTTGCCAGCAAACGAATTCTATTATTTCTGAATACAGTGCTGGTCCAGTTTTTATGGAAGGTAAAGAAAAAGGTGCACACGAATGGATGATTGAATTTGATAAAGAACCTGAAAATTTTGAGCTATTTATTGATTGTTTAGACAAAGGATTGCAAGAAGTTAATTCCGATTACGAAGCAAAACGTTACAATAATATGACGCTTAATCGTCCTATTGTTCATTGTGCGAGAAAAGGATTATTTATAGAATGGATGTCTTCTCGTGGAAAATTAGGTGGTCAAAATAAAGTACCGAGATTATCCAATACAAGAGAATTTATAGAACCATTAATCGCTTTAAATAGAAAATAAAAACAAAAGAGAATCAACTTAGATTCTCTTTTGTTTTCCGTAAATTTTATAGGATAATTAACTCAAAACCAGTAAATTTATTCCTAAAAAATACGTTTCCCTTGAATAATTACATGAAAAACGATACGGAATATGGGAAATTTTGGACAATCTTATACAAGGAATTCAAATTATCGAAAACTTTATGTGTAGAGATTTTCGATTATACCAAATTAATGCAAAACACAATTCAGCTTAATTTTGAGAATATCTTAATATCTTCGCAACAATGGAAAAGATTATTTTAGGGATTGATCCTGGTACAATGGTGATGGGTTTTGGTTTGATTGAAGTCAAAAACAACAAGATGAAATTAATTACATTAGATGAATTATTGTTGCATAAACTTCCGAATCAACAAACGAAATTAAAAATGATTTTCGAAAAAACCTTGGCCATTATCGATCAATATCATCCAGATGAACTGGCCATTGAAGCGCAATTTTTTGGTGTAAATGTTCAATCTATGCTAAAACTTGGGCGTGCACAAGGTGTTTGTATTGCGGCGTGTTTGCATCGCGATATGCCAGTTGTTGAGTATGCTCCAAAAAAAGTTAAAATGGCAATTACTGGGAATGGAAATGCATCTAAAGAACAAGTAGCAGGAATGTTGCAACATTTGCTTGGCCTGAAGGAAATTCCAAAGCGTTTGGATGCCACAGATGGACTTGCTGTTGCAGTTTGTCATTATCTAAATTCGGGAAAAACATCAGGAACATCAAGTTCATATTCAGGTTGGGGTGCTTTTGTGAAAGATAATCCGAATCGAACAAAATAGATATATTTGTACTATAATTAGCAACCTAATTTATAAAAACATAAAAAAAATCAAATGAAAAAATATTTAATCGCTGCATCAGTTTGTGCCACTGTTTTCTCTTCCTTATTGTTTTCGTGCAAAGATTCTTCAGGAAAAAATAACACAGCTATCACTGAGATTGTATCGAAAATAGAACAAAACAAATATAAAATTGGAGATAAAATCGATATTCCTTTGACAAGTTTAGAAGGAATTACGAAAGTTGTGGTTTCTGTCGATGGACAAGAAGTGCCTGCTAATTTTACAATTGATGGAAAAACAATTGGATTAGGAAATCATACTGTTAATTTGAGATTCTACAACGGTGAAGAAGAAACAAATTCACGCGATTTTACATTTGTGGTTTATGCAAATGAACCTGCTGCAAAATGGTCGTATGAAATAGTTGGTAGCTATCCACACAACAACGATTATTTTACACAAGGGTTTTATTTCAAGAATGGAAATATTTTCGAAGGAACAGGACTTCGTGATGGAAAAACACGCCTGATTGAATATAAGTTAGGAGCAACGGAACCGACAAAATTGTACCAAATAAAAGATGATGTTTTTGGAGAAGGTATTACAGAATTAGATGGTTTTATTTATCAATTAACATGGCAAGATCGTGCAATTTACAAATATGATTTGGACTTTAATCAAGTCAAGAAATTAGATATGCCGGCACAAATAATTGAAGGTTGGGGAATTACAACTATCGGAAAAGAATTGGCTGTAACTGAGGGCTCTCAACGTATTCATTTCTTTGACGATAACTTTAATTACCTTAGAACCATACAAGCTTTTGATAGCCAACAACCGTATAGTTATTTGAATGAAATTGAATACCACGATGGTTTCATTTACGCCAACGTGTACTTAAAATCTGGACACGCAGATAATAGTAATATTGTGGTAATTGATCCGCAAACAGGTGCTGTAAAAGCTGAATTTAATTTTGCAGAACTGAAAGGTAAACAAGGTAATCCGCAAGCACAAGAATTGAACGGTATTGCGTTCAAAGACAACGGAAATATGCTCGTAACTGGTAAACTTTGGGATAAAATTTTTGAAGTAAAAGTGAAGAAATAAAATAATTTCCAAAAGAAAAGGCAAGCTATATAAAGCTTGCCTTTTTGGTTTGATTATTTTGGTGTAAATAAAAAGCTCGACCTGCAAAATCGAGCTTTTCTTTTCAAAAATCATCTAAAAAATTATAAGTAAAAATTTTTAGTTATGAGAGATCTATAACCAAAATTGATCTTTCCAATCTGTGTTAGTTAAAAGTGAATTAAACTGTTCATTGATTACTTTTAACTTTTTTTGTGTTGCATTTTTCTCGAATTCTGGAAACATTTGCTTTTCCTCGAATCGAATATGCAAATCCAATTCTTCTTCGATATAAATCAAACTTTTCATCGGATTTTTAGTGTCTATTTTAAACAAACGTCTCAAACGTCTGTGTTCCTTAAGTGCTCTTTTTACCAAATAATGATCCTCATCCAGCATGGTAAAAAGAAATTGTTCTTCGATTTCAAATTTACGAAACAACACTTCTTTTCCGTACCAGCTAACATAATCTACAATACGCTGCATCTCGATTCCCTTGTCAATTCCCGCTCTAATGTTCCAACAAAAAAACAGGGTTTTATGATGTCTTGCACAAGCCTCATTCAAATTTAAACCTAAAGAATAAGTTAAATGTGATGGGTTAGTTTGAGGAATTTCTATGGCTAGTTTCATTTCTTAATATTTTAATTCGGATACTCGGATAGTTTTATCTTATTTATTGGTAATTTTTATTTAATGTTTAAGGAAAGCTAATCCTTTCTCAAGGTCATCAATTAAATTGAACATCGAAGTTCTTTCTAACATCGCTCTCAAATCATTTCGAATAGCAAAAACTCTACTATGCAAAGCGCAAGGCTTTTCTGAATCACATTCTACCAAACCAAGAATACAACTATGATACAATCCGTCTCCATCAATCGCTTTGATGATATGAACCAATTTGATATCTTCTAAATGTGTTGCATCCATTTGGAAACCTCCCATTTTTCCTTTCACCGAAGAAATTACATTAGCTTTTACTAATTGTTGTAAAATCTTTGCTGTATACGCTTCAGGTGAATTAATAGAATTCGAAATTTGTTTCAAATTAACTCTTTGTCCTTTTACAGATTCTTGTGCGATAAAAACGCAAGCTTTTATGCCGTATTCACACGCTTTTGAAAACATTAAATTCCTTTATTCATTATAAATTACCTTACAAATATACAACAAAATTTAAGTCGGACAAATTTATCTTATTAAATTTTACATCCTTTTATTTTTCACCTTTTAAATCCTTTATTTAGTGTCTTTGTCTAACTGCTTCGTAAACACATATTGCTGCAGCATTGCTCACATTCAACGAATCCACATAACCTAACATTGGGATTTTAATTAACGAATCAGAATGATCTGCCCAAAAATCTGACAATCCAGTTGCTTCAGTTCCTAAAATAATCGCTGAAGATTTTGTAAAATCTGTTTCATATAAGTTTTTCGTTTCTTCTCTCAAAAATGTTGAAACGACTTGAATAGAATGAGCGTTCAAAAATGCCAAAACATCTTCTTTACTTGCAGATGCTATTTGATTTGTAAACAATGTACCAACAGAAGAACGAATGACGTTAGGATTAAAAAAATCGACCGTTTCGTCACAAACAATAACGGCATCTACTTTTGCGCCATCTCCTGTGCGTAAAACAGCACCAAGATTACCCGGTTTTTCTACCGCTTCTAAGACGACCACCAAAGCATTTTCTGGTAATTGTAAATCGGTTAAAGTGGATGACTTTGTTTTATAAGCACCAATAATTCCTCCCGTAGATTTACGATAAGCTAACTTCTCGAAAACTTGTTTGGTAATTGTAAACACTTTTGCTCGACCAAAATCAAATGATTGGTTATAAATATCTTCACAAATATAAATTTCAACAGCTTCGTAACCACCTTTTAAAGCCAGCTCATTTTCTTGCGTACCTTCCACAATAAACAAACCTTGGCTTTTACGTTCTCTTGATTTTTCTTGCAATTTTAGCAAGTTTTTAATTCTTGGATTTTGAAGACTTTCTATTAACATGTGACAAAATTAATCGAAATTCTTTGAAATAAAGTTCAAATTAGTTCAATGTTACTGATTTTTTACGCACAACCTTCACCAATTTGTAGTTGATAGAAGATGCATCCGCTGGTGGATTCTCTACTTTAGTTGTTGAAACGATAAGTTGATATTCAAATCCTGGTTCATACGTAAACCCTTCAATCGTATTATAAAAATATTGCCATTCGTCAACATCAGTATATTTTACCATCATACATTGCATTTTAGCAACACCATTGGAGCAATCTCTTGTTTCTGGAGCAATTGTTAACAACTCTTCTCCTTGTTGCATTTGTTTGGTTGATGCGCAAGAGGTTAAAAACCCTATACTTAAAATAGTCGACAAAATAACTTTCTTCATTCTCTGAAATTTAACTTGATTATAAATAACATAGTCACTTGTAATTTTTTTGTAACTTTGCACCTTAAAATCAGAATTTTCGTATGACCAAAGATGGAAAAATGGAGTTGATGGCTCCTGCTGGGAATTTCGAATCGTTACAAGCGGCTTTAGATAATGGAGCTGATTCTGTATATTTCGGAGTTGAGCAGTTGAATATGCGTGCGAGAGCATCAATCAACTTTACAATGGACGATTTACCAGAAATCGTAAAACGTTGTGAAGAAAAAGGTGTGCGTTCTTACCTTACTTTAAATACAATTATATACGATCACGATTTATCTTTAATCAAAAACTTATTGGACAGAGCAAAAGAAGCTAAAATTACAGCGGTTATTGCAATGGATCAATCAGTTATTGCTTATGCAAGACAAATTGGAATTGAGATTCATATTTCGACACAAATTAACGTGACGAATATCGAAACAGTAAAATTCTACGCAATGTTTGCTGATACGATGGTATTATCGCGTGAATTGAGTTTGAAACAAGTGAACAAGATTTGTGAACAAATTATCAAAGATGACGTTCGTGGACCAAGCGGAAATTTAGTAGAGATCGAGATTTTCGGACATGGAGCATTGTGTATGGCTGTTTCGGGTAAATGCTACTTGAGCTTACATTCGCACAATTCATCTGCAAATCGTGGTGCTTGTAAACAAAACTGTCGTAAAAAATATACCGTTATCGACCAAGAATCTGGATTCGAAATCGAATTGGATAATGAATATATGATGTCACCTAAAGATCTTTGTACAATGGAGTTCTTAGACGAAGTGGTTGAAGCAGGTGTCAAAGTATTGAAAATAGAAGGTCGCGGACGTGCGCCTGAGTATGTTGCAACTGTTATTCGTGCATACAGAGAAGCGATTGATTCGATTGCTGACGGAACTTATTCGAAAGAAAAAGTAGATTACTGGATGGGATTATTACAAACCGTTTATAATCGTGGTTTTTGGTCTGGCTATTATTTAGGTCAAAAATTAGGTGAATGGTCTGCTGTTCCAGGTTCTATGGCAACACAGAAAAAAGTTTACATTGGAAAAGGTGTTCATTTCTTCCCTAAACCAAGTATCGGACAGTTTGTGATTGATGCCTATGATTTGAAAGTAGGAGATTTAATTTTAGTGACTGGACCAACAACTGGAGCCAAAGAAATGGTGGTTACAGAAATGATGGTGGAAGATGTAAAATCTGATACAGCAAAGAAAGGTGATTCGATTACAATTCCGATGGAATTTAGAATTCGTCCTTCTGATAAATTATACAAATTAGTAAAAGTAGAAGAACCAGGAACGCAACAAAATAGTGTTGAAGAAGGTGCTTACTCACATTAATAAAACAATAAATCATGGTCATTATTACGCTACAACGCGATAAATGCATCGGATGCAACTATTGTTATGAGTTAGCTCCAGAACGTTTCAGAATGTCTAAAAAAGATGGTAAATCTGTTTTATTAAAAGCAATTGATAAAAAAGGATTTCATACGTTAAAAGATCCTGATCATTCTATCGCTGACAACTGCGAACGAGCAGCAAAAGCTTGTCCTGTAAATATTATTACAGTAAAAGAAATATAGGTTATAACATTCGCTATATAAAAAGTCCATCATGATTGATGGACTTTTGCTTTTTTATAAAGAATAAATCTTAATTCATTTTACTTTCTTTTTCTAATCGTTCTAAGGCTTTTTCGTGAGCAGATTTCACATCATTTTTGATTTTTTTATCTTGTGTAGATTTTCTAATCTTTTCAGCATGATAAGCCAAATCATCTAATGTCATTTTATAACTCACATAGAAACCTCTGTTGTAACGAGAATAGGAAGCCAATCCCCAATTCGCAATCAATTGATTTTTGATTTTTTTGGTTTGATATTCATTCAAATAGCGTTGTAATTTCGGAGAAATATCCTCTTTTGCAATCGATTTTACTGAACCATCCATTCGACTAAACCAATATTTATTATCCAATTTTATGTAAGATTTTGCACCTAAAATACTCTTAAACGCTAAATCTCCTAACAATAAAACTTTCTCAAATTCAGACTTCTCATTCGTCATATAATCCCAATACATTTCAGAAGTCATTCCAACCATTGGACTTTTATCAATTGTTGCTTCGTATAAGGTTTTACCATTTTGATAGGCAGCAGCCACATTCTTAAACTCAATTCCGAAATCGTCACAAGCCTTTTGATAACCAGTAAAAGAACCTGAATATTTTTCGAAATTATCAATAAAAACACGATAAATACAATAATGTGAAATATCAATCAAAACTTTTTTAGAATCGTCTAAAAAACCATTTATCAACTGAATCGGGAAGTTATAATATTCGTACGAACTCATAATTATTTGATTGTCTTAAAGAGGTGTTAATTTATCGACTAAGATAAGATAGTTTTTACGAATCATAAAATGATAAGTATCAAAAATAATTTTGAAAAAAATCAGAAATAAAAAAACTCTGCTTCGATGAAGCAGAGTTTTTAGGGTTATTTTCTTTTGAATAATTTACTCAAGAATGAATTGCCTTTGTTATGATTTTCTCCATAACCATAGCCGTAACCATAGCCATAACCGTAACCTTTCGTAAAGTCAACGTCATTCACCACCATAGTCATATTCTGAAGTCGATCCTCTTTGTAAAGATCTCGTGGTATCGTCAACATACGTTTATCCAAATAGTTTGCACGTACTATATACATCGTAATATCAGCGCTATCTGCAATTAACAACGTATCTGTAACCAAACTTACTGGTGCTGTATCAACCAACACATAATCGTAGTTTTCTTTTCCATAATTTATAATCTCTTCAAAACGACCATTCATTAATAATTCTGAAGGATTAGGCGCAATTTGTCCTGAATAAATCACATCAAATTTATAATCGGCAGGGTGTTTAATGATGATGTCATCAACACTGATATCATTAGAAATCAAATATTCCGTTACCCCCTGTCTATTTCTGTATTGATCAGCTATAGTTAAGTAATCCAATACTTTTGGACTACGAATATCTGCACCAATTAATAAAACTGATTTACCAGACATCGTTAAAATTTGAGCCAAGTTTGTTGAAACAAAAGTTTTACCTTCTCCACTTGTGGTTGATGTAACATAAATTGCTTTGGGATCAGTCGAATTTTTCAATAAGAAATTGACATTTGTTCTTAAAATTCTAAACGCTTCTGCTGTACTCGAACTATCATTATGTTCTATAATTGTAATATCGCTCTTCGGAACTTGTCCAGCTATTGGAGCACCTACTGCATCTTCCACTTCTTCTTTTGAGTTTACATTATTATTTAATAACTTATAAATGTAAATAATTGAAAACGGAACAATCAAACCTAAAATCATTGCTCCCAATAAGATAATATTCTTTTTAGGTGAAACTGGAATTTTAGAATCATAAGCAAAATCAATCACCTTAATATTGTCTGGTGTTGCAGCAGCTTTAATTTCGTTCTCTTCTCTTTTTTGTAATAAGAATAAGTATAAAGCTTCTACGATTTGTTGTTGTCTCGATATATCTCTAAAACCACGTTCTTGACTTGGTACTTTTTGTATTTTACTTGCTATTTGGTTTTGTTTCGTCTGTATTGTATTTAAAGTCGTTTGAGTATTATTTCGATACAAACGCAAACTATTTTTTAAATTACTCTTAACATCGCTAATTTGCTCCTGTAATTTAACCACATTTGGATGTTCGTTTGTAACAGATTTTAACATATCTTCTTTCGTTAAAACCAATTCATTATACGAAGCAATTTGTGATGCAATTGTTTGATCTTGTAACCCAATATTAGTTGGCAAAAGATCTGTTTTGTTCGAATTTAAAGCTGAATTCATATAATCAACTAATTGTAGCTGAGTAGATGATTCTAATAATTTCTTTTCATTATCTGATGCATTTTGTAAGAAAATATTCGCTTCAGAAGTAACATCAGTAATGTTATTGCTTAATTTATAGCGTTCTAAATCTCTGTCAACACCTTGTAAATCGCCTGTAACAATATCTAACCTCGAATTGATAAATTTAGAAGTAGCTTCAGTCAATTTATTATTATCTGTAACAAGATCTAAATTGTATTGATTAATCAAATCATTGATGAATTTTTTAGAAATTTTCGGTACTGTTCCAACTAAGTTAAAGTTAACAACTTTAGAATTTTTATCTGAATTGGGGTCAATCTGAATTTTATTTTTATAATAGTTTACAGTTTGATCTAGTGAATTTAATTGAATTAACAACTCAGCATCAACACTCTTTACGATATTTTTGTTTGGACTAATAATGATATCACCAAAATCGGTACTAATCTTTTGTCCAAAAGAATAGGTGTTGGATTCTTTTGTTTTCCTGTTCGTTAGTTGAAATTTGGTTGTTGATTCTATTTTAACATGCAGTTGTTCAGCTAAATCTTCTTTCAATTTATCTGCTTCATTCAAAAACAAAATTTTGATAGGCGATTCAGCAGCAGTAGTTTCAATTTCAGCAATTCTACCAACACTAAAATAGCGAATATTGAAATTATTTTGTTCAACCACTTTAGAAATTAAACGTCTTGATTTCAGAATTTCGATTTGGTCACCAACTTCTGCATTAGAACTCGTACCAAAGATAGTTGCTGCATCTGCCAAACCGGCTAATTCACCCGCCGCTGATTCTTTCTCATTTAATAAGATTTTTGCAGAAACTTGATATTGTTTTTGTGTATATTTTAAATAAAATAACGCCCCTATAATGGCTACGATTAATCCCAAAACAAACCATTTCCAATAATATAAATATTGCTCTAAAACTTGTCTAAGATTAATATTCTCTTCTTCTTCAAAAGAAGAGTTATTTGTCGAATTATTAATTTGATTCATCTTACCTTGTTAAAACAGAAATTACAGAAATAATAACACCTGCCATCGAAATCCATAACGAATAGTTAGGTGTAAATTTTGATGCAGAAACTTGTGCAGAATTTGGTTCAACATACACTACATCGTTTTGTGCTAAATAATAAACAGGAGAATTGAGAGCAGATTCAGAAGTTAAATCAACATTATAACGTTCTTTCACTCCATTACTTTCTCTAATCACCGTTACGTTTTCTCGTTTCCCTTTAATAGTCAAATCACCTGCCATTCCTAAAGCATCTAAAAGGGTAATCCTTTCTGTCGGTACGATAAAACTTCCAGGACGAGACACCTCTCCTAAAACACTAATTCTAAAATTGACGAAATTGACATTTACGCCTGGGTTAACAATATATTGACTGACTTTGTTTTTAATCGTTTCAATGGCTTGACTTCTTGTTAGACCTGCCAATTGCACATTGCCCACCATTGGTAAACTAATATTTCCATTCTCATCAACGGTATAAGTTGGGCTGTAAGGAGATATCGTACTACTATTCGCTGTAGTCTGAATAGTACTCATTTGATTAAAAGGAGCTGTTGCAGTGGCATCTGCTGCAGAAATTATAATTGCTAATTGGTCTGTCGGTTGTATTTTAGGAATAAATTGTTCAAAACTTGTTGTTAATTGCTCTTGATTTTGGAAATAAACAATATCTTTTCTCGAACCACACGATGTAAAGGCGATGAAAGAAAGAACGCATAAAAATTGGAAAATTTTATTTTTCATATACTACATTATCAAGTTTTTCAAATTCTGAATTTTGTGAAATAAATTCAGGAACAATTTCTTTAATTTTTGCTACTAATTCAAGGACTTGCTCATGTTTTTCAATAGTTGATGACATTATGCATAGCTCTTCGATTAATTGCTTATTATTTTGGCATTTAGCTGTATTTACTTTTGCAATCATAATTTTTTCATGATGAGTTTTTACGGTATTTTCACCATTGGCCAACAATTCTTCGTAAATTTTTTCACCAGGACGCAAACCTACAATTTTTATATCAATTTCCTCAGGATATTTGTACCCACTTAGTCGAATCATTCGTTTAGCTAAGTCGATAATCTTAATAGACTCTCCCATATCAAACACAAAGATCTCTCCTCCTTTTCCCATAATTGCAGCTTCCAAAACAAGTTGACATGCTTCAGGGATAGTCATGAAAAAACGGGTAATATCTGGATGAGTAACCGTTAAAGGTCCTCCATACTCTAACTGTCTTTTAAACAAAGGAATAACTGATCCATTTGATCCTAAAACGTTACCAAAGCGAGTGACAATATAATTGGTCTTCGATTTTTCATTAATACAATTAACATAAATCTCTGCAACACGTTTGGTTGCTCCCATCACGTTTGTCGGATTAACCGCTTTATCTGTTGAAACCATTACAAATTTTTCTGCACCAAAATCGTTTGCCAAATCAGCTACTATTTTAGTACCATAAACGTTGGTATTGATAGCTTCGTAAGGAAATTTTTCCATCAACGGAACATGTTTATAGGCTGCTGCATGGAAAATAATTTGTGGACGATATTTGTCAAATAAACTTAACATACGTTTTCGGTCGCGTACGCTTGAAACAATGTAATCTATTCTATTTTGTTTGTCCTCAGATAGGTCGTTTTTTAAATATTGTTGTATATCATACAAAGCTGATTCGGCGTGATCAATCAAAATTAATTGATCAAAATCCATCATAGCAATTTGTCGTGAAATTTCACTCCCAATAGACCCTGCTGCCCCTGTCACTAAAACAATTTTACCTTTAATTTCTTTATTGATAATGGGATTGTTTAGTTGGATAGATTCTCTTCCTAATAAGTCTTCAATTTTCAATTGTTTGATCTGAGCTGGTTTATAAGTTCCGTCAATCCAATTGGAAATTGGAGGGATTATTTTAATTTTAACAGGTAAATCTTCAACTGATTTTGAAAGTTTCAACAATTGATTGGTTTTGATATTCTGAATAGAAATAATGACTTCAGTGATATCATTTCTATCGATGAACTTTTCAGTGATATCATGAATAGAATATATTTTCACTCCATCGATAAAAGTTCCTACCTTAGAGGTGTTATCATCAATAAAACCAATGACTTTGTAGTTAAATTGTGTGTCGTTTTGCAGAATATCTCTCGTAATTAGTCCAGAATCTCCCGCTCCATAGATTAGAATTCTTTGCACAGCTTTATTCTTCGAAAAGAAATAATCATAAATCCATTTATAGTACAATCTTGCAATCACCATAATAACTGTGGTGATAAATAAATGGACAAAAATTACAGAATACGACATTCTAAAAACATACATTAAACCAGAAGTGTCAGGTAAATTCTGTTCAATAATTTGTCTAAAAACAAATGAGATGAAAAATAAAATTAAGAATGCTGTAGCATTAGACACGAAGACATTTTCCGCATCCTTTAGACCCGTTTTCTTTACAACACCTTTGTAGGTTTTGAAATAGATAAAACACAACGCATAGACAAATGTTACGAAAGGTAACTTATAAAAAAGTCGTTCTACACTAAATGTGTCTAAAAAACTGTTTAGGATAAAGTTACTTAGAATGTAACTGACCAAAACAATTAATATGTCTATCACTAATACTACCCATCTTGGCGTATTAAAGTGTTGATTAAAGGGATTCAATATTATAGTAATTTAAGTGATGGTAAAGATAAAAAAAAATCAGGAATAGACAGCCCGCAATTGGAAAAATCTACCCCTGATTAATATTTTATTTTAGAAAAATTATTTTACTCTGAAAACAACTCTTCTTGCTAATTGATGAGATGAAACTTGAGAGTTTTTGAAGTCTTTGTCTTGTCCTTCACCAACTGTAGTTAATTGAGATGCGTTAGCGCCTTGATTAACTAAAATAGCTTTTACATTCTCTGCTCTTCTACGAGACAAGTCTTTATTGAAAGCATCTCCTCCTACTGGATCAGCATAACCTAAAATATCAATTTGAGCATTTGGTTTAGCTTTTAAGTATTCAGATACAAATTTGATACCTCCAACTGATTGTTGGTATGGTTTATCAGAATTGTAATCGAAGTAAACATTGATGATACCAGAGTTGATCATTTGCTCTAAGAAATCAGCATCGTTAACGATTGTTGTATTTCCTCCAGCATTTTCTTTGATGTATTCTTCAATATTATCTGGAATACCATTCCCATTGTGGTCAATTGTAACACCTTTAGTATCAACAACTGCTCCTGGAGCTGAATCTGGTTCTTGATCTAAATAATCAGCAACACCATCTCCATCAGAATCTTTTAACATTTGTTCAATGGTTGCAATACGTTCTTCTAAATCTGCACGAGATGGTTCATACACCCAATCCGCGTGTTTTTGATTTTTACCTAAATAAAATGTTAATCCTAATGTTGCGTTCCATAAAGAGCCATCAAAACCTCTGTTAGCAATAGGATCTGAAGACTGACCATCCCAAGTCGTTTTTTGACGCATCGTTTTTGTATATGACAAGTCACCTGTTAGAACTAGTCTATCTGTCAACTTAACTTGAGGTGTCAAACCGAAAGAGATTAATCCCATTTCAGTATTGTCATCGAATAATCCTGAAGATTCTCCTTTTGTTGCATCATTGTTCATGAAACCATATCCAACTCCACCATGAGCCAATAACCCAATTGTATTTGTCCATGTTTCAAAGTCCATTATACGTCCCAAGTTCGCAACTCCAGATAAATCGACACGATAGAAATTAGATCTAAAGTGTTCAGAACCTTCTCCTTCTTTCAAACGATCGTATCCACCAGATAATTTTAAACCGAATTTGTTGTTAAACATATAACGAACTCCAAAATTTGCGTTGTAAAAACTTGGTGTTTCATTATAGTATCCATCTGTAAATGGACTAATCGCTTTATTAGCTCCAGCTTGAGCTTCTATAGACCATTTGTTATAATTATTATGGTTAGTGGATTCGGTAGTTTCTTGCGCATTCACAAAAACACCTAACCCAATTACACTTAATAAAAATGAAATTTTTTTCATGAGGGTATATTTAATTTTAATAATAAGTTCATCATTCGTTACGAATCAATATGTGTAGTTAGGTTATGTATTGTTTAAATATTGTTAACGTATTTAAAAATAATTCAATAACTGTGCCGAAATTAATTTTCGTTTTTCTTATACTATCTTTGAATCATTTAAATTATTTTTGCATAAATATTTCCCAAAACAAACAATGGAACAATCAGCATTTCTTTTTTCAACAAGAGGATCAGTAGATTTGGCACAAAAAATTGCCGATTATTATGGTCAAGAACTTGGTAAATCTAAAATTGTAGAATTTAGCGACGGAGAGTTCGTACCTGCTTTCGAACAACCTATTCGTGGAGCTCGTGTTTTCTTAATCGGTTCTACAATGCAACCAACAGACAATTTAATGGAATTACTTTTGATGTGTGATGCCGCAAAACGTGCATCTGCAAAAAGTATTACTGTCGTTATTCCTTACTTTGGTTTTGCTCGTCAAGACCGTAAAGATGCACCCCGTGTGCCAATTGGAGCAAAATTAGTAGCAAAAATGTTAATGACAGCAGGTGCTACACGTGTAATGACAATGGATTTACATGCCGATCAAATTCAAGGATTTTTTGAAATCCCTGTTGATCATTTGTTTGCTTCTACCATTTTTGTAGAGTACATCAAAGGATTAGGTTTAGATAATATTTGTATCGCTTCTCCAGACATGGGAGGTGCAAAACGCGCGAATACCTATGCAAAATACCTGAATGCAGATATTGTAATTTGTCACAAAGAACGTAAAATTGCAAATCATGTTGATAGCATGATGTTAATCGGAGAGGTAGAAGGTAAGAATGTTATCTTAGTAGATGATATGATTGATACAGCTGGAACTTTAGCAAAAGCAGCAGAATTAATCATGTCAAAAGGCGCAAAATCTGTTCGTGCAATTGCTACTCATGGTGTCTTATCAGGACCTGCTTATGAGCGTCTTGAGAACTCGATGTTAACGGAAATTGCTATAACTGATAGTATTCCATTAAAAAATAATAGCACAACTAAAATAAAAGTGTTATCTTGCGCTCCGCTTTTTGCTGATGTTATGCATTTAGTACACAGCAATAAATCTATTAGCCAACGTTTTGTTATCTAATGATTTAGCTTAAATTTAAATTATTTTTATTATATACATATTATTATGAAGTCAATTACAATTCAAGGTGTAAAAAGAGAAGACTTAGGTAAAGTGGCTACACGTAACCTACGTAATGCTGAACAAGTACCTTGTGTGGTTTACGGTTCTGGAGAACCTATCCACTTTTCAGCTGAAGAAAAATCATTCAAATCATTAGTTTATACTCCAGAAGCTCACACTGTGACGATCGAGTTAGCTGACGGTGCTAAAGTTCAAGCAATTTTACAAGACATCCAATTTCACCCAGTAACAGATAGAATCTTACACGTAGATTTCTACCAATTGAGTGATGACAAAGCTGTAACAATGGAAGTTCCTGTTCGTTTAGTAGGACGTGCTCGTGGTTTAGTAGCTGGTGGGGTTTTACGTTTCAACATGCGTAAATTAAAAGTTCGTGCTATTCCAGCAAACTTACCTGATGAAATCGAAATCGATATCACACCAATGAGAATCGGTAACAAATTGTATGTTGAATCATTGAAAAATGATAAGTATACTTTCGCACATCCAGATAACGCAGTAGTAGTAGCTATTCGTACTTCTCGTAATGCTGTTAAGGATGCTGATCAAGACGAAGACGAAGAATAAAAACTATTCTTTTTCAGATAAACAAAAAATCCACTCAATTGAGTGGATTTTTTGTTTTCTATAAACTCTTTTAAAATAATTCTGATTGAAATTGCTCTAAGAAACGTTTGTCATTTTCTGTGTACAAACGGATATCTCCAATTTGATACAACAACAAAGCAATACGTTCGATTCCCATTCCAAATGCATAACCCGAATATTTCTCAGGATCGATATCGACATTACGCAAAACATTTGGGTCAACCATACCACATCCCATAATTTCTAACCAACCAGTTCCTTTGGTCATACGATAATCTGTTTCGGTTTCCAATCCCCAATAAACATCAACCTCAGCAGAAGGTTCAGTAAAAGGGAAATAAGAAGGACGTAAACGAATTTCAGATTTACCAAATAATTCTGTTGTGAAATAACTTAACGTTTGTTTCAAATCGGCAAAAGAAACACCTTCATCAATATATAAACCTTCGATTTGGTGAAACATCATATGCGAACGAGATGAAATAGCTTCGTTACGGTAAACACGCCCTGGCGCTAAGAAACGCATTGGTGGTTGATTGTTTTCCATGTGACGAATCTGAACAGATGATGTATGGGTACGCAACACTATATCTGGATCTTTTTCGATGAAAAAAGTATCTTGCATATCACGTGCTGGGTGATGCGCAGGTAAATTAAGCGCTGTAAAATTGTGCCAATCATCTTCTATTTCTGGACCTTCAGAAACACTGAAACCAATACGATTAAAAATCTCGATAATACGATTTTTTGTAATGTTGATAGGATGACGAGACCCTAAAGTAAAAGGTTCTCCTGGACGAGTTAAATCTAAAGAAGTATCTGTTTTTCCTTCGTTTGAGATTTCATTTTTAAGAACAGTCGATTTTTCAGTTGCCAATGTTTTTAATTCATTCACAACTTGACCAAATTCCTTTTTTTGTTCATTTGGAACAGACTTAAACTGTGTAAACAAGTCTGCTAAAATTCCCTTTTTACCTAAAAATTTAATTCTGAACTCTTCTATTTCAGAAGCATTCGTCGAATGGAAGTTTTTTACTTCTTCAATATATTGTTTGATTTGGTCAATCATAATTTCTGATCAATTTAAACACAAATTTAAAGGTTAATAGCCTTATAACAAATTTTTCCTGTATTTTTATCTGTATTCAACTAAAACTCTTTGTAAAATACAATATATCGTCTGTTTTTTTTCTTTCTCGCTGTCACATAGAGTAATTTTCGTTCTTATAAAAAGAAAGTTGTATCGATAAGTAGTATGGGAATTCGTCTAAGTTCTCGATACAAAAATCACAGATTTTCACTCGGACTGACGAATAATTGAGATTCTTCGACAAGTTCATTTAGATTTAAAAATAAAAAAAGATTAAATTTATAAGAAAGAGAATGTGCTTAAGTAAACTAAGATAGGCTCCGAGTTTAAAATTTTTTGAAGAATCTTTCTGTCACTTTTTTATTCATTACTTATCTATTTTTATTGTCGGTATTCATATGCCCTTCGGGGAAGCTCATCCAAAAAAACGAAACAAAAAAAGATGCCGACAGTAGTCTCTCAATGATTCAACTAAATAAATTATTTCCATAAAGTTGGCAACTCGCTTCTCTCAAACACTCCAACTTTTTAATTTCAATAATTTAGAGTTGAATTACATTTCGATTCTAAATCGTCGGATTTTTAATTCCTTTTTAAACATTCGAATTCGTTTATAACAACTAATTTATAAACCGTCCTTGCTGAAGAGTCGAGCGTCAATTCGGCGTAAAGAGCGTTAAAAATGATTTACTTTTCGCATTTTATATGCGAATGATTTAAAGCATTTAGCGAATAGCCATTATTGACCGACTTGTAAGCATAGACTTGATTTTTTTGGTTCGTTTTTTCATCAAGGAAAAAATGAATGTAAAACTTTTTTATTCATTATTATCTATTTTAATTATCGGTATTCATATGCCCTTCGGGGAAGCTCATCTAAAAAAACATTTGAGATTAAGAGGAGGAGTCACGATGTGGCTCAGGTAATACTTATTTCTTATTTTCATTTTTTGCTCATCCAAAAAACGAAACAAAAAAAGATGCCGACAGTAGTCTCTCAATGATTCAACTAACTAAATTATTTCCATAAAGTTGGCAACTCGCTTCTCTCAAACACTCCAACTTTTTAATTTCAATAATTTAGAGTTGAATTACATTTCGATTCTAAATCGTCGGATTTTTAATTCCTTTTTCAATACTTAAATTAGTTGTCACTCTTAGCTTGTCGAAGAATCTTAACCTCATCCACTTTTAACAACCAATTTTAGAGTCGACATACGATTTGCAGACGAGCTTCAATCCATTGAAACGAACGTAAAAAAGATTAGTGAGCGTATGCGAATCATTTAATCTTTTTAGTGCGTGAGATGAGAATTGAACGTCGAAAATCGCGGTCTTGATTTTTTTGATTCGTTTTTTCATCAAGGAAAAAATGAATGTAAAATACTTTCTGTCACTTTTTTATTCATTACTTATCTATTTTTATTGTCGGTATTCATATGCCCTTCGGGGAAGCTCATCCAAAAAACATTTGAAATTAAAAATTTGAAATTAAAAGGAGGAGCCATGGTATGGCTCAGGTATTCCTTTTCTTTATTTTCATTTCTTCCTTTCATTTTTTTGCTCATCCAAAAAAACGAAACAAAAAAAGATGCCGACAGTAGTCTCTCAATGATTCAACTAAATAAATTATTTCCATAAAGTTGGCAACTCGCTTCTCTCAAACACTCCAACTTTTTAATTTCAATAATTTAGAGTTGAATTACATTTCGATTCTAAATCGTCGGATTTTTAATTCCTTTTTCAATACTTAAATTAGTTGTCACTCTTAGCTTGTCGAAGAATCTCAACCTTAACTACATTTTTATGTTTTACGCTTTTGTTACTTGCTGTCACATAAAGTAATCTTCGTTCTTAGAAAAAGAAAATTGTATCGAAATATCTTTTCTTTAATAACTCTTTTTTCTTCTATCAAATTGTATGATTTTGTTTCATAAAAAAATCCCCTTAATGAATTTAAGAGGATTTAATATTATTATTTGGATGAAATTATTTTCCGAAAACTGCGTTCACTTTTGCTGCAATTCGTTCACGTTCTGCATCTGTTAAGTTAGAACCTGAAGGTAGACATAAGCCATTTTCGAATAATTCTTCGGCAACTTTACCACCATAATAAGGTGAATTTGCAAAAACAGGTTGTAGATGCATTGGTTTCCATAAAGGACGAGATTCGATCTCATCTTCTAAGAATGCTAAACGTAAATCTTCACGCGTTTTACCGGCTACTTTTGAATCGATTAAAATCGCAGATAACCAATGATTAGAGAAATAATCTGATGTTGGCTCAACAAAAACTGTTACACCGTCAATGTCAGCAAATAACGCTTGGTAGAAGTTGTTCATCGCACGACGAGCGGCAACTCTATCTGCTAAAACTTCCATTTGACCACGTCCAATTCCAGCCGTAATATTACTCATACGGTAATTGTATCCAATATGCGAATGTTGATAATGTGGTGCATTATCACGTGCTTGAGTCGCTAAAAATACCGCTTTATCTTTATCTTCTTTTGTTTGACACACTAATGCTCCTCCTCCAGAAGTAGTAATAATCTTATTCCCATTAAACGATAATGCCCCAAAACGTCCGAATGTACCACAGGCTTTTCCTTTGTATGTAGAACCTAATGCTTCGGCAGCATCTTCAATCACTGGAATATTGTATTTTTCTGCAACCGCATGTACTTCATCAACTTTATACGGCATTCCGTACAAATGAACTGCTAAAATAGCTTTTGGTGTTTTTCCTTTTGCTATTCTATCTTTGATTGCTTCCTCTAAAGCGATTGGACAAATATTCCATGTTTCTTTCTCCGAATCAACAAACACAGGTGTTGCTCCTTGATAAGCAATTGGGTTCGCCGTAGCAGAAAATGTCATCGATTGGCAAATTACCTCATCGCCCTGTGAAACTCCACATTCAATTAATGCTAAATGGATCGCTGCTGTCCCTGCAGATAAAGCTGCAACTTTAACGTCTGCATTTAAAAAGTTTTCTAAATCTTCTTCAAATCCATTAACGTTTGGACCAAGTGGAGCAACCCAGTTAGAATCAAATGCTTCGTGTATGTATTTTAATTCGGTGCCCCCCATATGTGGAGAGGAAAGCCATATTTTATTTGCCATTTTTATAGTTGTTTTTGCTCTGCAAATTTAGAGTAAAAGAATCAATTTTAATCAGATTTAACTTTTTACTTTAGCTTATTATTCAAAAAATTAAATTCATCTCTATTCTAACGATTTTTTTTAAAATAGTAAACAACTCATCGTTTTGTTAATATCATTACCAATTAATAAATTGAGCAGGATAATCTGTTTCTATAATATCGGGACGCGTAATTAAATGTTGAATATATCCTCTTGTTCGTTCGAGATCAGTTGGTAATTTATCTGAGGTTGGAGCAATCGCAATCATCACCATGACCCCTTTATCTCTTAGATACGCGATCATTTCTTTTTGTTCCTCTTTTATGGCGGTTCCTACCCATGCAATTACGCGATTAAAAGGGACATTCAGTTGTTCAAAACTCTTAACATCTTTCATGGTATGAAAAGGTTTCATAAACAATACATGATTTAAATGCTTGGCGTAATACGCCACTTCCTCATCTTTTCTCAATCCCAACACCACATTTGGATAAGGATTTTCTTTCAAAAACTTTACATAGGTTGCATACGGAACACCTTTATTATCCAATTGAAAAATAGTTTTTCCTTGACTCCAATCCAATGCTTCTTTAAGGGTAGGAATTTTAAAATCAGTTAAATTTCCTTCTCGGTCTTTTAACCTTGCATTCTTTATTTCAGCATAGGTATAGTCTTTTACTTTTCCTTTTAAGGTTGTCGTTCGATCGAAAGTATCGTCGTGCATAAGGATCAACACCGAATCTTTTGTTAATTGAGGATCTATCTCAAAAAAAGAAGGCATAATCGACAGTGTTTTTTCAAAAGCTTCAATACTATTTTCTGGATAACCCGGCATCATACCTCCTCTATGTCCTGAGATAATGATTGGTTTTGATTGATCTTGTTTGAAATAAGACTTCAAGTCTTCAAAATTTTTGATATTAACGGTATTTAATTGCGCATTAGCCACAGTAACTGTAGCTAATAGCACAAACCATAAATGTATTTTTTTCATTTCTACTTCTTAAAAACTATAGCGGAAACCTATTTGAATTTGGTAAGGATTGAAGACATAATTTGTTTTTCCTGTATTGTTATTTACGTTATAAACAAATCGTTCATTATCCACGTCAAAACTTTTAATGGAATAGATATTTTGTTTACCAATTTTTGGACCTACTCCCCAATCTTTGTTCATTAAGTTAGCGACATTAAAAATATCTACTGCAACTTCAAAACGATGCTTTTCTACGATATTGAATTTTTTAGCCAATCTCAAATCAAATGTTCCTGCAAATCCATTAATTCCTCCATTACGTTCTGCGATTTTACCGAAACTCTTTCGAATATAATCTTTTGTATGCTTTTCAACTTCTGGATTATCTAAAATAGCTTGTATTCCTTTTCTCAAATAATCTGGTGTAGCAGCTGAATTAGGATCATAGATATAAGCCAAATCATTTGAATTAACAAAATCTCCATTCATATTTCCACCTACAGCCAATGAGTAACGAGTTCCACCAATTCCACTAAAACGGATTCCTGCTGTCATTCCCCAAAAAGTTGGAGATTGCCCATACACCACTAACTTGTGACGAAAATGTGTATCCGAATAATTCATTTTACTTAAATCTCGAGGATCTTCAGGAACCATTAAGCTTAGTGTTGCTGTGTTGGCAACATTTCCATTATAAGACGTATTGTCTTTTGAATCGTTCCACGTATACGATACGGATAGTTGTCCGTCTTTAAAATAACGGTATGTTCCGTCTAACACAATTGCGTATTGGTCTTTTTTACCATCACTAATTAACTCTAAAACTCGACCCAATTCATGTGTTTTACGTCCATTAACCCAATTGGCAGCACCATTTGTAGGGTTAATTGTTGACGCAGGTACATAAACTCCTCTATTAGCTTCTTCTTTTATTCTAAAAAAAGGTTCGTCTACCATATTACGGTCAACGTACATATAGTTGTTACGTGCCCAGTTCGCATAAGCACTAATTCCAACTCTCAATCGGTCGCTAAAAAAATGATTATAAGAGGCGTTTAATTTGTAAACCGTAGGTACTTTCGCATCTTTGCTATTGGCATTAATCGTAATTAGTTTTTCTATATTGGGGTTGTTAAAAAGATCTTTCCCTGGTGCATTTTGAGGGTTTTGTCTATAATCGATGAAATCGGGTGTAGGAACTAAATCGCCTACTATATCTACTGCTGCTACTTTTGTTCCATCAAACAACATGTTGTTAATCATTGAATATGGATTTAATGAAGAGCCAAAAATACCTCCACCAAATTTTACAAAATCTTTTCTATTCTGATTAATATCCCATGTTAATTGGAAACGTGGTTGTAGTTGCCATGTATTGATTTTGTGATCTGTTCGTACGCCCAATTGTTTATCTGCAACTTCGTTATAATTGGCTGCATTTAAATATTGCATATTTTCGAAACGAATACCAGCCATTAAGTCTACGCCAGGTAAAATTTCTGTTTCCAATTGACCATAAACTGCTGATGATAATTGATTAATAACAGTTGAAGGATCATCTGTTAAGCGAATTTCACGGGCATAGCGATAAGGCGTCATGTTTTTGAAGTTATCCATTCCAGTAAAATAGAAACGACCATTCATTTCACTTCCATATACATTTTTCATATGATAATAAGAAAAATCCCCTCCTAACGTATACTTAATATTGTTTTTATTAATATATACATTATCAACTAATTGTATCACATTTCCTTTGAACCATTCAGGTGAAAATCGTTGACCTCCTAATTGTATATTCGTATAATGAGTTTTTTCTCCTATTTGAGATCCTACACTTTCTACAATTGCACGCGGAATAGATTGGCTAGGCAATTCACTTGATGGAATAATATTCTGATGCTCAAAAAAATGTTGAACTTTCAGTTCATTAGTAATGTCATTATTAAAATCAGTTCTTAACGATAACATCAAACTGTTGTCTGTTTTTTTTCTATCAATATACGATTCGTACATATTGATTGAGGTGTTATCCCCTTCAGAAAGTTTATCGTTTTCGTGAACAAAGTTATTACGTAATGTCAATAAGTTTCGGGCATTTAATTGCCAATCAATACGTAAAAATGCGGCATTTGTATCTTTATTTTTATCAAATGCTCCAAATTGAGGATTATTTGACACTCCATATTTTTCTCTTGCAATAGATAAAAATTGATCCAATGTTGATTGCGTTACGTTATACACCGCTTCATCACTTGGGTTATTAATATTCGCAATAAATAAAGGGCGTTTATCTACCTGTCTGTCCCAAGCGACAAAGAAATGTGCTTTATCTTTCTTTATTGGTCCACCTAATGAAAAACCATATTGAAAAGTTGAAAATTCGTTATCGCGTTTATTTCCTCGTATATCATATGGACTCGATAACCAATCGGCACGTCCATAAAGAAAAGCACTTCCTTCTAATTTATTCGTTCCGGATTTGGTTACTGTACTAATTGTTCCTCCCCCAGCACGACCATTCGTCACATCGTATTCATTGGTCACAACTTTAAACTCTCGAATGGCTTCCATTGAAATTGAATAAGAAGAAGAGGTAGAGCCTCCAGCTATTGTTCCTCTATTAGACATTCCGTCTATCGTATAATCTACTGAAGAAGCTAATTGTCCTCCAATACTCGAACCATTACTTAATGGAGAAAGATCAATTAACGAGGTAAAGTTTCGTCCATTTACAGGTAATGTTTGCAAATCTTTTGCCGATACAGAAGTTGAAGCACCTACTTGTTTGATTGAACTTTTTAACGTTTGTCCATTAACAACTACTTCTGATAAATCTGTTGTGCCGTTCGAAAATTTGAATGGGACCCAAATCAAATCACCTTGATTAAGACTATACCCTGTTAACACCTCATCTTCATGATCATCAGAACGGATTGTAATGGTATAAGGGGAACCCAAAGGCAACTGCTTGAGGTTGTATTCTCCTTTTTCATTTGTTTTTGTTGAAGTGGTAAAACCTGTTGATTCGTTTTTGACGATCACAGTTACTTGTGGCAAGTCATATCCTTCATTATCGGTTATCTTTCCAGCAATTCCTGCTAAATCACCTTGTCCGTAGACTGCTGTTGAAGCCCCTATCGTAAAGACTACTGCTGATAATTGAAATAAATTGAGTTTCATGTATGTTTATTTGAAGCCCAAAATTATTGTACACTAAACAATAAGAGGTTAACTAAAATTTAAGAGATCTTTAACAAATCTTATTATTAAGGTTAATTCAATCTTTCTTTTTCATTTTTTATTCATAGCTTATCTATTTTAATTATCGGTATTCATATGCCCTTCGGGGAAACTCATCCAAAAAACATTTGAAATTAAAAGGAGGAGCCACGGTGTGGCTCAGGTATTCCTTTTCTTTATTTTCATTTTTTTATTCATTACTTATCTATTTTTATTGTCTGTATTCATATGCCCTTCGGGGAACAGTCAAAAAAACTAACGAAAAAAGACTTAATTGTAGAGTTGACATACGATTTGCAGACGAGCTTCAATCTATTAAAGTAAATGTAAAAAATCAGGAATGAAAATGAACATTAAAATT